>CAVPKV010000060.1:0-22947 GCA_963705785.1 uncultured Solirubrobacterales bacterium
GACCATTCGCTTGGGGTGCGCGGGGATTGGGCTGACGATCGTCCTGCCCGCGCTCGCGCTGGCGGCGATCCGACAGGCCGCCACGGACGAGCAGTTGGGCCGCTGGGCCCCTGAGTGTTTCGGCACGCCGGGGCGACATCAGGCTGGCCGCCCTGGCTGTGACCGAGCCCAGCGGGGGCAGTGACGTCCGGGCGATCCAGACTCAGGCCCGCCAGGACGGCGATGACTCGGTCATCGATGGTCACAAGGTCTTCATCGGCAACGGCGGGATCGCCGACGTCCACGTCGTCGTGGCCACCGTCGACCCCGAGGCGGGCCACCGGGGCCAGGGCGTGTTCATCGTCCCCAAGGGCACTCCCGGCCTGACCATGCTGCGCAAGCTGGGACAAGTTGGGCTGCCGGGCGTCCCACACTGGGGAGATCATGTTTGAGAACTGCCGGGTCCCCGGTGAGCAGCTGCTCGGGGGGCTGGAACGGCTGCGGGGAGCGGATCGCTCGGGGTCGCGAAAGCGAGCGGGACGCAAGCCGATCAGCCCGTCGCAGGAGGGAGGCCCCGCTGCCGCCGTCCAGCGGCGCAGCTCGGCCGCCCTCGGAGCGTTCGAGCGCACCCGGCCGATGGTGGCCGCGCAGGCCATCGGGATCGCCCGGGCCGCCCTGGAGTTCGCTCGCGATTATGCGGTGCAGCGGGAGGCGTTCGGTCAGCCGATCATTGAGAACCAGGGCGTCTCATTCCCCTTGGCTGATCTGGCCATGCGGATCGACGCGGCCAGGCTGCTGACCTGGCGCGCGGCCTGGATGGCCGCCCAGCGCCATCCGTTTGAGAACGCCGAGGGCTCGATGTCCAAGCTGATGTCCTCAGAGGTGGCCGTGCAGGCGTGCGAGCAGGCGATCCAGACGATAGGGCGGTTGGGGTTACATCGAGGACTTCCCGGTCGAGAAGTGGTACCGCGACGCCAAGCTGTACACGATCTTCGAGGGCACAAGCGAGATCCAGCGCCTGGTCATCGGCGGGCCCTTCGAGCCCGGGCCAGCACCGAGCCGCTGGATCAGCGGATGCGTCATCCGGAGTGAGGACCGACGGGGGCTCCAGCCGCGCTGGAGCCCCGGCGAGCCCTCTAGGGATGCACGCGAATCGTCTTTGACCTCGCGGGCTTGCAGACGTAGATCGTCCCGGCCGCGCCCTGGCTGGTCCTCTTGACCTTGGCATAGAACCGTCCCAGGCTGATCCCGGCCGAGCCCGAGGCCGTGATCTTCCAGTGGCCGTGACGGTTCGTGTCGGTGTGGCCGAGGACGTTGCCGTTGGTGCGGTACAGCGTCACCCTGCGCATCGGGACACAGCCGTGGTTGGGCGAGGTCACCTTTCCGCTGAACGTGAGGTTGCGGCTCCTGATCGATATCTGCGAGGCGATCTTGACCACGTGCGTGGCGTCAGCGCTCGTCACACCGACCAGGGCCGCCGCGGCCAGGCCCGCTGCCACCAGCCTCAGTACCCGGATTGCGCTACCGGTCATGCCCTCCCCTTTCCTCGGAGTACGAAATACGGCCCGCCTGGGCAGGCTAGCGCGGGGGGACCGAGTAGCTTCCGGGCAGCATGAGTCAGGCCATCAGGCGACGGGAGCTGCTGGCCGGCGGAGCGGGCGCAGCCGCGGGCACGCTGGCGAGCGGCCCGGGCGTCCTGGCCAGGACCGCGGGCCGGGCGCGCCATTCCGGCACGTACGACGTGATCGTCGTGGGCGCCGGGCTGGCCGGACTGAACGCCGCAACGGCGATCAGGGCCGCCGGCCGGTCCGTGGTTGTGCTGGAGGCTCGGCACCGGGTGGGCGGGCGGAACTTCGACCACGTGCTGGCTCCGGGGAAGGTGGCCGAGCTCGGTGGAGAGTGGGCCGGCCCGGGGCAGAACAGGGTCCTGGATTTGGCCAAGGAGCTCGGCGTCGACACGTTCCAGACCTACGCGGCGGGCGAGAGCGTGTACTACTCGGGCGGCCGAGTCCAGACCTACAGCGGCGGGATCCCACCGGCCAGTCCCGCCTCGCTGGTCGAGGTCGAGGCGGCGATCCTGGAGTTCAACCGGATGGCGGCGTCGGTCCCGGCCGGCGCGCCGTGGAAAGCGCCCCAGGCCGCCGTCTGGGACCAGGAGACATGCGCCACCTGGATCACGCAGAACCTGCACACAGCCGAGGCTCGGAACCTGGCCGAGCTGGCGATCCGGGGCGTCTACGGCGAGGAGGCCAAGCAGATCTCGCTGCTCGATCTGCTTCAGGCGATCTCCGGGGTGGGCGGCGACTTCAACACGCTGATCGGCTCGGCCCAGAGCATCCGCTTCGTCGGCGGGCCGCAGCAGCTCTCACAGAAGCTGGCCCACCGGCTCGGCCGGGCGGTCCGGCTGGGGGTGGCCGTCAGGGCGATCGAGCTCGGACCCCCGGTGACCGTCCATTCCGCCGAGGAGAGTTTCCGGGCCCGGCGGGTGATCGTGACGATCCCCAAGACGCTGGCTGGCCGGATCGCATTCAGCCCACCGCTGCCGCCCGGGCTGGACCAGTTGCTCCAGCGACAGCCCAACGGCTCGGTCGTGAAGGTGAACGCGATCTACAGAAAGCCGTTCTGGCGAGCCGGGGGACTCAACGGCCAGGCGATCTCCGATACCGGGCCGGTCAGAATCACCTACGACAACTCGCCTCCCGACGGCCGGCCCGGCGTGCTGGTCGGGTTCATGGAGGGTGACGACAGCCGGATCTTCTACGGCGTCCCGCCGGCCCGGCGCCGCCGGGCCGCGCTGGCGTGCTTCGCTCGCTACTTCGGCGAGCAGGCGCTGCACCCAATCGGCTACGTCGACATGGCCTGGGCCCAGGAGGAGTTCACCCGCGGGGCCTACGGCAGCTTCAATCCGCCCGGGGTGCTGACCGCGCTGCACGACCCGATCACCGAGCCGGTCGGCCCGCTGCACTACGCCAGCTCAGATGCCTCACCGGAGTGGCCCGGCTACATGGACGGCGCGATCCACTCGGGCCGCCACGCGGCCGCGCAGGTGCTGGCTTCGCTCTAGGACCAGGCAAAAGTCTCGCGGTCCTGGCGCGTTCCTTCTGGCGTGGGACGACGTGTCATCTGGACGGTCGCGGCGGTGATGCTCCTTGGGCTGTGCGCCGGAATCGCCTCCGCCAACACCAGCGCGGCGCAGCACGCCCAGGCGCTCTTCCGGGTCGGTGCGGCCGTGCAGAGCTTCACCCCGCCGCCCGCGGGGACGCTTCAGTCCGATCCCGCCGACTGCGTCACGCAGGCCGACAGCCAGTTCACGGGCAAGCGCTACTTCGCCTTCGAGGAGCCCTACATCGACCAGCAGGGCGACGGCCACTACGACCCCGGCGACCCGTTCCTGGACTGCAACCACGACGGTCGCTGGGACGGAGACACGCTGGGCGGCGGCGCCGGCGCTCCGCGTTACTACGACCACGTGGCCGACGCCGTCGGCGCGCGGGCGATCGTCGTGTCCAATGGAAACACGACGGTGGCGATGGAGGTGGTGGACAACGAGGGCCTGTTCAACGTCTACGCCGACCAGATCAGGGCCAAGGTGCTGGCTGACGGCTACCGGCTCGACAACATCCAGATTTCCTCGACCCACGACGAGTCGGCTCCCGACACGATCGGCCTCGGTGGCCAGGACAGCGTTCTGTCAGGGACCAACGAGTACTTCGCCAGCTACCTGGTCAGGCAGTCCGCGCTGGCCATCGAGCAGGCGTACAACGACATGGCTCCCGCGTACATCCGCTACTCCGAGGCCCAGGAGCCGGCCAACCTGCGCCAGTGCTGGTCGTCCTACCCGTTGATCGACAACCAGCTGATGCCCGTGATGCAGGCGGTCGGCACCGACGGCAAGGTGATCGCCACGCTGGCCAGCGTGGGCCAGCACGCCGAGACGCTCGGCTTCAACGGCGGCTCGCAGGCCGATCCGGGCTCCCCCACCAACGCCACGCTCGACCAGGAGAAGCTGTGGGTGTCGGCCGACTGGCCGTACTGGTTCCGGTCAGCGCTGGAGCTGCGCTACGGCGGCGTGGGCATTGAGATGGCCGGGGCGGTCGGGAGCGTCGAGACACCCGAGGTGTGGTCCGGGCCGCTGTCGCGAACCCCGCAGAAGTTCATCGACGAGGGCCATCCGGCGGGCTGCCGGACGCTGTTCAACTCCCCGAGCTCGGGGACGATGACCCCGCTCGGCTATTACAGCGAGACCAGGGCGCTGGGCCAGGACCTGGCCGGAGCGGTTGAGAGCTCGCTGACCCGCGGCTGGGCCTGGTCTGGCACGAACGCGATCTGGGCCCAGACCGTGAATGTGTGCGTGCCGGTGGCCAACGCCCTCTTCAAGGCGGCGGCCGTCGGCGGCACGTTCGCCGAGCGCCCGGCCTACGCGCCCGGCTGCCGGCGAATCGAGAAGGCGCCGGTGGCGCCCACGGGCCAGACGGCCGGGACCTCAATCCAGTCCCAGGCCGCGGCCTGGAGGATCGGCGACGCCGAGTTCATCGGCGCGCCCGGGGAGGTGTTCCCGTTCACGTTCTTCCGCGGTCCCGTCGGGCCGCAGGACATGAACTACCCGCAGTACGGAATGCCGCCGTGGCCGCTGCCCTACATGCACACGCCGTGGCGGTTCTTCGACGGCCTGGACAACGACATGATCGGCTACATCTTTCCCGAGGGCAACGACGCCGGCGTGCCCGGACAGCACGTGGTCCAGAACCCGACGGCCAGCGGCACCGATCGCTTCGGGTGCGGGCACTCC
The DNA here is from genome assembly GCA_963705785.1 of uncultured Solirubrobacterales bacterium. Classification (GTDB taxonomy): domain Bacteria; phylum Actinomycetota; class Thermoleophilia; order Solirubrobacterales; family Solirubrobacteraceae; genus Palsa-465. The sequence goes on from CAVPKV010000060.1 coordinate 4,769, forward strand.
GACGACTCAGAGTCCGTCAACGACAGGGCGGCCAACATCGTCGGGACAGCGCTGGTGGGGATCCTGCAGCAACACCTCGGCGGGCCCGAGGCGATCGCCCAGGGTCGCTACATCCTCCCGGACGGAAAGCTGTCCCGCAACCCGGAGGGGACCACCGACACGATCAAATGCTCGGGCGCTGACACCACCTTCGCCGCCGACGGCCCCGCCGTGGGCGTCTGGATCCCGGGCCAGGGCGTCATCCACCCCGCGCAGTGGATGGACCTGCTGGGCCGCCCCCAGAGCACCCCTGACCGCAACACCCGGGGATACTTCGACTCCGGCGGCCACCGACACTGGCTGGATGTGTTCCCGGACATATCGGGGCAGCCGGCCGGCGTGAAGGTGAACTAGGGCCGTGGGGCCAGGCCGGGCGCTGGCGGCAGCCCTCCTCGTGTCAGGGGTGACCGTGGGGTGGCCAACACCGGCGATCGCCAGGTCGCCCTGCGCTCGGGATCGGCCTGCGATCAGCTACTTCCCGAACGGGACGGCGGCCCCCCGGGGTCGTGGGCCCAGGCTGATCCCGTGCCGCTACAACACCGGCTACGGGGCGATGGAGCCGAGCTTCGCCTTCGGGCGGGACGGGCGGATCCTGCTCCAGGCCTGGCATACGCGGACGAACACTCCCGGCGGCGTGCCCCCGTATACCCAGGTGGTCAGGTCAAACCTGGCCCACACCGCCTGGCGAGACGTGTCCCCGGCAGGCGCGAACAAGCACGTACAGAGCTTCGACCCCCAGCTGCTCGTCGACCGGCGCACGGGCCGCGTGTTCAGCGTCGACTTCCTCTCCGACGGCCAGCCGGCCTGCTCGACGATCTCCTGGAGCGACAACGAGGGTCGGAGCTGGACGACCACCCAGCTGGCCTGCGGGGGGTTCGACGGCGAGAGCATCGGGGCGGGTCCGCCCGTCTCAAGCCCGACGATCGGCTACCCCGACATCGTCTACTACTGCACGGGCACGACGCCGACCTCCGCCCCACCGACCACGACCCCAGAGTGCAGCAAGTCGCTCGACGGCGGTGCCCTGTTCGCCCCCACGGGCGCGCCGCCGTATCCCCCGTTCAGCCCCACCCAGGACACCTTTGCCCCGTGGGGCGGGGACCCGCTCGTCGGACCCGACGGGACGTTGTACGTACCCAAGCGGTTCGACGGTCAGCCGTGGATCGCGATCAGCCACAACGAGGGGGCGAGCTGGCGCGACGTCCAGATCGCCGCCAACGGCTCGGGGGGCGAGGCCAATCGCGGCGCGGTCGACTCGGCCGGAGACGTCTACTACGCCTGGGTGGACGGCCGGCATCACGAGCCCTATCTGGCCTACTCGCGTGACCGCGGACGGACGTGGAGCAAGCCGATCCCGCTCGCGCCACCGGGGGTCACGGAGGCCGCGCTCCCGCGCCCCGCCACCGATCCCAAGCGCCCCGGCCGGGTGGCGATCGCCTGGCTAGGGAGCCGCAACGCCCCGGGGCGGGCACCGTTCTACGCCTACTGCGACGTGCTGCTGTCCACCTGCTCAGACGCCAACTACCGGGGGGCGCGGTGGAACGGCTACATGACCGAGATCCAGAACGTCTTCGCGGGCCGACCCGTGCTCCAGACCACGACGGTCGACCCGCCGAACCGGCCGCTGTTCGTGGGCGGCTGTAGCGCCGACGGCGCCTGCAAGGCGAACCTGGACTTCATCGACGCCCAGTTCGGCCCCGACGGAACCGCGTGGGGAGTGTTCGTCGACGACTGCGCCTGGAAGCGCCGCTTTCGACCGCTGTTCAACGCCGGCCTCGGCCGCTGCGAGGATGGCGTGGGCGAGGGGATCTTCGGCCGGTTGGTACCAACCCGCCGCTAAGAGCTCGTGCTGGGGTGCAGCAGCGGGACCAGCGGGGCCCAGCCGTGGTCCAGCAACGCCAGCAGTGACGGAGGCGTGATCACATCCGCGCGGCCGGAGCCCGGCCGGGGCCGGGAGGCTGCAGTAGCCGCCAGGCGACCAGGCCAACAGCCGCGATCCCAGGACCAGGTGCGGGCGGCCGTCGAGCAGCACGAACGCGCCGTCCGGCAGCTCGCCGTAGTCGATCGCGTGGAGCCGGCGCCGTTTCGTGGTCGGGTCGAGCCGCTCGACGTGAAGCTGGGCGTCGATCGCGTCGGCACCCTGCTGGCCGGGATGAAGCGCCGCCCAGTGGTCGGTCAGGCGCACATAGTCAGCCCGCCGGCATTCGGCACAGGGGCGATGGCCGGCGGCCAGGGCGGTCACCTCATCCAGGAAGAACAGCTCGGTGTAGCGCCCCGGCGCCATCAGCCGCCGGCGCCGGCGCCCCCTGAAGCTCAGCCGGCAGGCGATCCACCTCCTGGTGGCGTGATGGCGCCGGATCACGCCCTGGGCGTCGTGCAGACAGCCGCGGTTGCCGTACACGAGCCCCCGCTCCGGGGAGGCGATCAGCTCGCCGAGCGGCGTGACCCGGTTCTGGCGCGGCATCCTACGAGGCTCGTCGTCGACGCCCCAGGAGCTCGTCGATCGCCGGCGCCAACTCCGCCAGACGACCGGCGAGACTTTCGAAACTACGCGGCGTAGCGCTCAGCGGCCCTGGCCCGGGCCTTGGCCGCCTCCACCTCACGGTCCTTGGGGGGAGCAGTGGTCTGGAGATGGGCCAGGAGCTCCGACGAGACCGATGTCACGGCGTCAACGGCCTTCAAGAAAGCCTCCTCGTTGACCCGAGAGGGCTTCGTGAAGCCGCTGACCTTGCGGACGTACTGAAGCGCCGAGGCGCGGATCTCCTCCTCGGTGGCCGGAGGATCAAAGTTGTAGAGCGTTCGGATGTTTCGGCACATGGGTTGGACTGTAGCCCGTGCGCCGGGCCTCTTGGGGGTCTTTCGCTTTGGGAGCGTGTCCGATTTTCCTCACATAGTGAGGTTTTTTCGACACGCTCCCGCGCCAACGCCCTAGAGAACAACGCCCTCCCGCAGCCGGGCCATCGTCTCCGGGTCGTGGGACGGGAGGTAGACCGTCGAGTGCTCCCGGCCGTGGGCCAGGATCGTCTCCATCGTCTGAACCGATGCGGCGGGCTTGGGGTCCACGGCCCCGGGGCGCCGGGCGTGCAGCTGCTCGACCGTGTCGGTCGCGTCACCGGCCAGCATCACGTGGTGGCCCTGATCGTCCACGCAGATAACCGATATGTGGCCGACGGTGTGGCCGGGCGTGGGGACGGCGACGATCCGGCCGTCGTCGCTAAGAGTCCGACTCGCCGTGAATGCCCCGAACGGGCCGTCATCGAGCGTGAATGGCTGGAAGTCCACCCCAGCTGGGATCGGCTGATGAAGCAGCCGCTGCATGACTCGGGCACCGAAGGTCCGGGTGAATGCCAGGTCGGGCCCATGGACAAGCGCCGGCCGGGGGACGTGGACAGCGCCGTCGATGTGATCGCCGTGCATATGGGTGAGAACGACGGTGTCCACAGCGGACACATTCAGGCCCGCAGCCTCGAGGGCTCGAGGGAGCTCCTGGGAGGGAGGAACATCGAAGCGCGCGAACGGGATGTCCCGCACCGCCGCCGTCTCACCGGTGTCGACCAGCCACAGCCGATCCTGGTGCTCGATCGCCCAGCAGTGGATCGGGAGCGGCTCTGACCACTCGCCGGGAAGGAACAGCGCCGGTTGCCGGCGCCATCCACGGCGGGCATGAAGGAAGGCGTCCTTGAGCGCGACGGTGCCGGTGGTCAGGGCGTGGATCTTGATGCCGAGATAATCGCTGAATGGAGCAGCAGGCCGCAATGCGAGTCCGGATCCTGGGCGAGGGCGAGCTCGATCCGGAGGCCCGCGCCGACGTGCAGTCGCGGGCGCTCGCCCTCGGTCTCAGGGGCTGGGTCCGCCTGGACGACGGGACGCTCAACGTCCACGCCGAGGGCGACGAGGCTGCGCTGCGCGAGCTGATCGGTCATCTTGAGGCGCTCGGTCAGGTGGAGGCCAGACCGGTCCGTCGGGAGGGCCACGAGCAGTTCGCCATCCGGGGCGTGTCCGCCGGAGTGTTCGTCGTCCAGGAGCACCAGGCCCGAGCTCACCACTTCGATTTCCGGCTGGAGGTTGATGGGGTGATGCGCTCCTGGGCCGTGCCCCGCGGGCCCTCGCTGGACCCGGCGGAGAAGCGGCTGGCCGTGGAGGTCGAGGACCACGGCCTGGCCCACAACGACTTCGAGGGACCGACGGGCGGCGGAGGGGTGATCATCTGGGACCGCGGCAGCTACGAGCAGGGTGGGCGGGTGCCGTGGCCGGAGGCGCTGGAGCGCGGCCACGCGGTGTTCGTGCTCCACGGCCAGAAGCTCAGCGGTGGCTTTGCGCTCCAGCGGACAAGTCGGGGTCAAAAGCCCCAGTGGCTGTTGATCAAACGCCGCGACGAGGACGCCCGCCCGGGATCCGATGTCGTGGCCGAGCGTCCCGAGTCGGTTCACAGCGGGGTGACGCTCGCCGAGCTCCTCAGGGACGAAGCGTGACCCCGACCACCAGCGCGGTGTAGGGCTGGGGCAGGCTGACGCTGAGGCCCTGCTCAAGCGCCGCCCCGGTGAAGGTGCCGAGCGACTGACCGGTCCGGACGTCGGTCACCGAGTACCGAGCGCCCGCGCTCAGGCCCTGCAACGCGATCGTCTGGGTGTCCGGCCCGCCTCCCTGCCGGAAGGCGAACAGGTACCCGTGGCTCCCGTCCCACGGTTGGAACGCCGCCCACGCCTGGCCGTCGATCGGGTCGGTGCCGGTGTCCTCATACACCAGGCCCGAGAGGTCACTCCGGTGGGCCTCGTACCAGTGCAGCCACCACGCGGTCTCGGTCAGCTGAGCGCTCGTCAGCTTGGTCATGTCGGTCCAGAACGTCACGTGCCCCAACAGCGAGATCGGCATCAGGTAATCGACGGAATAGGACCCGCCCGCCCGCTTCAGGTCGCCGTCGTACAGGCCGTAGGCCAGCGACGACGGCGGGATCCAGGGCGCCGCCGACCACACGTCGTGGAGGAGCCGGGAGGGGTATGAAGAGGCCTGGAGGTGGCCGTTGTCAAACCACGACGGCCCCAGCGCGGCGGAGCGAAAGGCCCACAGCCGCTGGTCGTTGGTCTCATCCAGCTCAAAGGTCACTCCCGGATGCAGCCGCTCCTGGAGCTGCACCCAGTGCACGTAGGCGTCCTCGTAGTCCAGGTAGTCGTGGGGCGGGCAGTCGACCCAGGTCACGTAGTCGAACTTGAACTCGCGCACGCCGTCCTGGGTGATCAGGCGGCTGATCACGCCCGTCAGGTGGCGCTGGAGCCGCTTGTTGGTCATGTCCCAGACCCCCAGACCCGAGTCGTCGGGAATCCGGGCCGTGACGTCGCCGGTGGGCGTGCAGGCCCACTGCGGGTGGCTGGCGTACGTCGCGCTGCCCGGATTGAACTCGGCCGGCGACATCCACAGCCCGAGTTGCAGACCCAGCGAATGGAGATAGTCCACGAACTGCGGGATCCCGTGTGAGTCCAGGGGAAATCGCGAGGCGTCCCACTGCCAGTCCCCGGCGCTCGAGCCCTGCCACTGATCGTCCAGCAGAAACACCTCGCCGCCAGCCTGCTTGAACAGCTGGGCCTGGGGCCGGAGGTTCGCGTCGCTCAGACCGCTGCCGTGGCCCCAGGGGTGAAACGTGTTCAGGTCCACGGTCTGACGACCCGTGGGCATCGTGTGGGCGGCGAAGTCCCGGGCGAACACGGCGCCGGCCTGCCCCGCTCCGCCGTGGTACACGCCCAGGTAGGCCTGCCCCAGATCCAGGGTGCCGAGCGGGACCACCGTCCGCTGACGGACGGGCACCGGGTAGGCGGGATTGTCCTGGCGGTTGTAGTTCGGTGGGCTGGTCATCAGCGGGCCCCAGTCGAACAGGTCCCGGGCGTTGTCCACTCCCACCCAGGTGCGGCCGTCGGCGTCGCGTCCCAGCCTGCTCAGAGAGCCTCCCCGGCGCTGTCCAACCAGGAACCAGCCGCTGCCCGAACCGTCGTCCAGCTGGGCCACCTGGCCCTCGTCATCGAACGTCCCGGGCTCGGACGTGGTGATCCGGAAGTCCTGCCGCCAGTCCGAACCTCCGTGGTAGGCCAGGACGGTCGCATTCACCGCCGCCTGCGAGGTCAGCTGGGCCAGCGAGTACTCGCCCACCCGCAGGACCAGCGGCGAGCGGTTGGTCAGCTGCTCTGAGACCTCCTGCGCCCCCTCGCCCGGGTAGAGGCTCCAGGTCCGGTCCAGCTCGACGAGCCCGCGGCGCAGCGCCAGCCCGTACCGGAGCACGATCTCCACGCCCCGGCCGGCTTCGGGACGGGCCGGGTCGGGCGGGATCGGCTGCGCCGTGGCTCCGATCAGCTTCCAGCCGCTGGTGGACGACGTCGGGACCGAGTCGAGCAGCAGGGTGAATTCGGGCGATCCGGCCAGCGCCCAGTCGCGACCGGTCACCGGGTCGGTGACGCTCGTCACGGTCACGCTGCCGGTCGGTGAAAAGTTCCAGCTCTGGCGGATCTGGCCGTCGCCGAGAACCGCCTGGGCGCCGTCGACCTCGGCCACCGCGCCGCCCGCCCGGGCGTGCGTGGCGGCAATCGTGTGGCCGCCACCCAGCGACACGACCGCGCTGGCGGCCAGCGCGGCCAGGTTCATCCATTCCCCCCCAGCGCGAGTCGGGCGGCACACGCGTCGACGGCGGCCGACGGCGCGCTCTCCGACGGCGGAGCCGCTCCCGGCTCAGACCCCCACGACCGGTCCGGCGCCACCCCGAGCCTGAACGTCAGCACGCGGGCCTGCCGCAGCTGGCACGTGGTCAGATAGGTCCTCGTCTCCGAGCCTCCGTTCAGCGTCAGGCCGTGGATATACGGCCGAGCCCGGTCAGCGCCCGGCGCGTCCATGTACACGCTTCGGCCGCCCATGCGCACGATCGCCCGCGGGAAGGTTGGGCTGGACAGCGCCCACATGGGAACGCCCGGCGTGGTGTGGTACAGCCCGAGGGCGGCGAGCACGTACCAGGCCGACATCTCACCGGCGTCGTCGTTGCCGGGCAGGCCCTCCGGGGTCTGGTTGTACGCGGCCATCTCGGCCCGGGCGACCTTCTGGGTCTTCCAGGGCTGGCCGTACCAGTCGTAGTACCACGGAGCCCACAGGTCGGGCTCGTTGACCGACGTGTACTGATTGCCGATGAAGTACACCCCGAAGAAGCCCGACAGCTGATGGACCGCGGGGACGGCCGGGGCCAGCGGTGAGTTGAGCGCCGTGGAGAAGAAACGGTCTAGCCGGCGCACCGCCACGCTCTGGCCGCCGATCGCCTGGGCCAGGCCGGCCACGTCCTGAGGCACCGACCACAGGTACTGCCAACCCGTTCCCTCCTGGTAGCCGTCCTCAAGGTCAGGGCTGCTGGCCGGGATCGACCCGGCGCTGTACCCGGTGATCCCGGTCGGATCGGTCACCTCGGTCGAGTTGGCCCAAGTGCCGTCGCTGTTCCTGGGCCGGATGAAGTGGTCGGACGGGTCGACCAGGTGGCGCCAGTAGCCCGCGCGAGCCTCCAGGGGTGCCGCGTCCGCCGTGTCACCCAGCGCCTGCGCGAGCTGGGCCACGGCGTTGTCGTCGATGTTGTACTCGAGCGTCTTGGAGGTCCCGATCCCGTCCAGGTCGTTGGGGATGTAGCCGTACTTGAGGTAATCGTCCAGGTGCTCGCGGGGCCACACGGGAGGCAGGGTCGTGGCCTGGTGAACCAGAAGCGAGAGGGCCTCCCGAGTCTGGCTGGCCGTGAGCAGGCCCTCGGTGGCTCCGTCGGCCAGCGCGGCCGAGCCGGAGTCCCCGCCCATGATCCCGCGGTCGATGTTGGCCTGAACCCACCGTGGGATTACCCCGTCGTTCTGGTCGGCGTCCTGGATCAGCGAGACCAGGACGTCGTGGGCGACCCGGGGTTCGATCAGGTCGAGCAGCGGGAGCTGCGAGCGGTACACGTCCCACAGCGACAGGTTCGTGTACTGGTGGTGACCCGGTGCGACCTGGTGGACCTGGCCGTCGAAGCCCAGGTAGCGCCCGTCCGCGTCGTCGAACACTGAGGGCAGGAGCAGCGACCGATAGAGGTTGTCGTAGAACGTCCGCTCCTCACCGCCGGTGCCGCCGGTGACGGCGACATCTGAGAGCCGCCGGTCCCACGCGGCCCGGGCGGCCCGGCGCACGGCGTCGAACGAACGCCCGGCCGGAATCTCGGCCGCCAGATTCGCGCTCGCGCCGGACTGGCTCACGTAGCTGATACCCACGCGCATCGTCACGGTCGGGTTCTGCGTCGTGTCGAACGTCAGGTAGGCCCCGACCGGGTTGCCCGAGGCGGTTTTGGCCCCCGGGGACAACGTGCCGCCCGTCCATGTGCCCGACGCGCTGAACGGACGGTCCAAGACCGCATCGAAGTACAGCCGGTAGCCGACGTCGGAGTTGACCCAGCCCTGGAGCTCGTTGTCGCCGAGGACCGTGACGGACCCGGGGTGAGCCCCGTTGATGCTCTGGCTGACCTCGGCCAGGATGTTGGCCTGAGCGGTGCTCGGGAAGGTGAAGCGCATCTCAGCGGCCCGCACCGTCCCGGTCAGCTCGGTTCTGACCCCGGAGCGGACCAGGGTGACCGCGTAGTAGCCGGGCTGGGCCGTTTCCGAGGCGTGCGAGAACGGCGACGCGTTGCCGGCGGGGTCGGACACGTCGACCTGGCCGGTCGTGGGCATGAACGGCAGGTCGCCGGCCAGCTGGATTCCCGCGCCGTCGAAATGGGTCAGTGAGAACCCCCGGATGTCGGGGTCCTGGTAGCTGTAGCCCGTGTAGTCGACCGGGTCCTGAGACCCGTCCGGCAATGAGGTATCTGGTCCGGGCTGGATCATCCCGAACGGCAGCCCGGCCCCGACGGAGGGGAAGCCGGGACCGAGCGTGCCGTTCAGAGGGTTGACGAGCGCGGCTGGGTCAGCGGCGGCTGCCGGGGCGAGCGCTCCGCCGAGCGCGGCCGTCACAACCGCCAGCGTGGCGAGCGTCCTGGATCGACTCACCCCACCGGCCCCGAGCCCGTACCAACCTGCTGTTGGGTGCAGTTGGTCGAGGGCGGCACCTGGCCGGGCCCGTAGGCCGTGAGCGCGCTGCCGGTGACATTGAACCCCAGGCTCTTGGCGTTGTCCCGCGACAGGCGAACCACGTCGCCACCGAACACCGGCGAGATCGTGAAGAACCACTCGTCTGTGGTCGAGCACTGGAAGGCGCCGTTGTAGTCCCCGGGCTCTTCGACATAGCCCAGCTGGTCATTGGCCAGACCGAAGATGAACTGCACTGGGGCGTGGACATCCTGGTCCAGGCTGAACTTGATCGACGGGTAGGGCTCTCCCGGGACGCCGTAGAGCGGGATGTCGCCGATCCGCAGCGTGTTCACCAAAGAGACGAACACGTCGCCGTAGCCCCAGGGCGGGGTGGTCGAACGATCGATCTTGTAGCCGCCCAGCGGGGTGGCGTTGGCGGGCTCGTTGGCCGCCACCAGCAGCACCGGATTCGTGTTCTCCACCCTGACCTTGCGGCTCGCCCCGTCCACCTGCGACTGTTGGATGTAGAAACCGCGGCCGCCCGAGACGGAGTCAACGGCCCGCTGGGCCACGGCGTTGCCGTACTGGTCGGCCTCCCAGTTGTTCAGTCCCTGACCGTCCTTGGCCAGGTTGAGCTCCTTGTCCACAGGGTCCACGCCCTGGTCGGTGTCCGACGCTGGGATGCCCGCGGGCCAACTGTGGCCCACGGCGCCCACGGTCACGATCGCGGTGGATCCCGGGTACCCGTACTGGGCGCCGTTCGGCATGTCCAGCTCGTCGTGTTCCAGATAGGTGGCCGTCGCACCGGGCCAATCAGGGGCGACCTGATTGCGGGGCCCGTACACGGTGGGGTGGGTGGAGAAGTTGACCAGCGTGGCCAGCACCGTGTGGTCGTCCGGGCTGATGGCCTGGAGCACGCGCATCTGCTGGTCGATCGGGTAGTCCTGGTTATCGCCGGTGTTCGTGTCGTCGGTGTTGGAGCCGAACGTGCCCGCGAAACCGGTCATATCGGCCGTGCCCACCTTGAGGTAGGCCGGCTGCTCGGCGGCGACGGCCTGCTCAATGCCGGTCTCCATCTGGCGGGTCACCCAGGCCAGGTACGTGTCGGGCACACCACCCCAGACCCCGATCTCATCCGGGCCGTTGTGGCTGTGGGTGGCCTGAAGGATGATGTGGCTGGCCGGGATCCCGAGATGTGCCTGGATGTAGTTTTCGATGTCGCTGAACCCGTACGGCCCCTGCTGGTAGGCGATCGAGTAGCCCTGCGAGTCCAGCGCACCGATCACGACCTGGTTGCCGTTGCGATCCCGGACTGCGATGACCCGGAAGTAGATGTGCCGGAGCACAGATGTGGCTTCGTGTACCGGGCCGATGCCGTATCCGCCCAGGTAGAAGCTCGTCAGGTCCGTCGGGGTGACGTCCTCCTTGGCGGCGCCCACGTAGAAGACGGCGCCGCGGCGCTGCGGTGTGCGGGCCTGCACCGCCGGGGCGGCCGCCGCGGCGCAGAGCAATGCGGCGATCACTACGGCCCATCGCGCCTTCCCCCTGCTCACCCGCATGCTCTCATCCTCCGCGTTCGGTTTTGGAGAACTAACGCGGTGAGCGGTGCGAACTTCCGCGGTGGCGGCTACTGCGCTTCTGTGATCCGGTAACCGACCCCGGGCGTGGTGTGAATTACATCCGGCCGGCCGAGTTTGCGCCTAAGTCGCGCAATCGTGACCTTGACGGTGTTGGTGAACGGGTCGACGTTTTCGTCCCAGACCTGCTCAAGCAGCCGCTCGGTACTGAGCGCGCCGGGGCTGGCCTGGAGCAGGGCTTCGAGCACGGCACGCTCCTTCCGGGTTAGCTCGATTGCCCGGCCGTCGCGGGTGACGTTGCCGGTCGCTGGGTCGAGCGCAATTCCGCCCGCTTCAAGGGTGGGACGGCGGGCGGCCGGTTTGCGGCGGGCGAGCGCTCGGATCCGCAGGACGAGCTCTGGGAAGTGGAAGGGCTTGGACAGGTAGTCGTCGGCGCCGAGCGCGAGTCCTTTGACGCGATCGGCCGGCCCGCCCGAAGCGGTCAGCATCAGGATCATCGGGGCCTCATCGCTGCGGGTGATGAGCTGGCAGAGCTGGTCCCCGTGGATGCCCGGGAGGTCGCGGTCGAGCAGGACGACGTCATACGGGTTGACGTTGATCTTTGCGATCGCTTCGTGTCCGTCGTAGGCGACGTCGACGGCCATCCGCTGGTCTCGGAGTCCTTCGGCGATCCGGTTGGCGTGGCGAGGGATGTCCTCGACGACAAGAACCCTCATCAGACCTCCACGAGCGCTGCGACAGTTGCGGCTGGGACGGTGATCTGGACGCGCAGGCCGCCCTCTGGCCGAGGCTGAAGCTCAAGACCTCCGTCGTGCGCCGCCGCGACGGCGGCGACGATCGAGAGCCCGAGTCCGTGCCCATCCTGTGACCCCGTGCGGTCCTGACGGAGGCGTCTAAACGGCTGGGCGAGCTGCGCGACCGCGTCATCGTCAAGCATGGGGCCGCTGCTGTCGACGATCACCAGTGCATGCGTTCCGGTTACTGAGGCGAGCGTGACCTGGATCGAGCCTTCTGGCTCGGTATGGCGCACGGCGTTCTCGATCACGTTCTCGATCATGCGGGCGAGCAGCGCCGCGCTGCCGAGGACCTCGACTGCGGCCAGGTGCGTGTCGACGGTCAGCCCTCCGGCTGCGATCTTGTCGGCGCGGGCGGCGAGCGCCGCGGTTATGAGCGGCTCGAGCGCCACCTGGTCCTGCTCCTCGATCCGACCATTCTGCGCGCGCGCCAGAGCGAGAAAGCTCTCCAGCAGGCTGTCCGCATGGTCGAGATCGACCCGCAGCTCGGCGTCGAGCGCACGGGTCTGGTCGGGCACGCCGCCGGGCTTGGCGATCGCCACGTCGAGGCTCGTCCGCATCATCGCCAGCGGAGTACGAAGCTCATGCGAGGCGTTGGCCACGAACCGCCGCTGCGCCTCAAAGGCGGCCTCCAGCCGCTCAAGCAGCCGGTCGATCGTGTCCGCCAGATGGCGCAGCTCATCGCGCGGACCCTTCAGCGCCAAACGCTCATGCAGATTCGTACCCGAGATCCGGTCGGTGGCCGCGGCGATCCGCCGCAGCGGCGCCAGCACCCTCCCGGCCAGGAGCCAGCCGAGCACGACCGAGACGACCGCCATGAACGCCAGCGCAATTCCCGAATAGATCTGCAGACGCTGAAGCCCCGTGGAGCGCTGGACGGACATCGCCTCCTCGACCCGCACCATGACCGGATTGAACGGCTCCTTGGGCGGGGAGTAGGCGAAGCTCGCGAACAGCCAATAGGTGATCGCCAGCAGCAATGCGCCGCAGATCAGGAAGATGACGCTGTAGAGGAGTGTCAGCCGCCACCGGACCGTGGCCCGCGGAAGCGCTGAGCGCAGGAGGTGCTGAGCAAGCGTTCGGCTGGGCTTCACAGCGCTTGAGGATGCCGGAGGGCAGGTTACGGCCGGATAACAAGGTAACTGGGCTGTAACCCGGCATGAGAAATGCTCATCGCATGCTCTCACACAGACTCATTCCCACTTCCATCCTTGCCGGTGCCGCCGTCGCCCTGTTCGCTGCCGGCTGTGGTGGCGGCAACCCAGCAGCGCAGTCCGCGCCGACGGCCCTGGTCGCCTATTCCCGCTGCATGCATTCCCACGGGGTGCCGGGCTTTCCTGACCCGGTCCCCGGCGAGGGGATCCCCAAGGTGAAGGTGATTTCCCTGGGGGCCAGTCCACAGTTCTCTGTGGCCACACGTGCCTGCCAGCATCTGATGCCCGCCAGCGGCCTAGGACCCCAGACGACACCTCAGTCGACCGGGACCCGGCTCACCGCAGCGCTGACGTTCTCCAGGTGCATGCGCGACCACGGCTTCCGGGACTTCCCTGACCCGACTCGTCAGGGCCAGCTCACCCCGGAGATGGTCACCGCCGCCGGGATCGACCTGCACCAACCTCGGGTCCTTCAGGCCGGTCTGGCCTGCGCGCCGCTCACGCACGGTGTGATCACGCGCGCCGCGGTGCGACGAGCGGTCAGCGGTGGCTGACGGCCGGGGCTATCCGTACCGGCGCGCGTAGGGCTTGAGCGCCGGCTCCGCCCGCACCCCGGGGTGCTGGTAGAAGGCCAGCGCCGCCCGCGAGTAAAGAAAGAGGTTGCCGGTGAGCACATCGGCTTCATTGACGTAGGGCATGGCGGTCTCCAGGCAGGCCCGCCGATCGATCCGCCCCGCGTTGGCCGGGCCAGGGTGGATGAGTGCGTCCAGCGCGAGCTCCCACACCACCGGGTCCGAGAGCAGCCCCGCGTGGTGGACCACCCGGCCGGGGCAGATCGACTGGATCGCGATATTGGCCGTGTTGGCACCGCCCCTCAGCGGCGCCGTGTTCGACGGCTCGACCAGCTCATCGGTCTGGCTGTAGATCTGCGTGTAGCTCACGCCGCCGGGGGTCTCCGAGACCGAGTTGAGCGCCTTCAGGAAGTGCGAGCCGCTCGCCATCTGCCACACCGCCGGCCAGCAGTTGCCGCTGTCGGCACAGGCGTCGGAGGCGTAGATGCCGTGGTTGGGGCTGGCCAGGTCGATCAGGTCGGCGGTGTCGGCCCTGGCCTTGGACCACCAGCGCAGGGCCCACCGGCCCTCCATCCCGCCCTGGCTGTGGGTGACGATGGCCACCCGCCGGTGGGTCAGGGCATGGATCCGCTCCACCGCCCAGGCGACGTACTCGCTGGAGACCTGGATGTCGCCGAGCGCCCGGTTGGGCAGCGTGACCGCGCACCAGTCAAATCCGGATGGCGGCAGCGCCAGCTCGTAGTTCCAGGCCCAGCTCTCATCGGCGTTCAGACCGGTGCCATGGACGAGCAGCACCGGCTCATGCCCGCGGTGGACGAATCGGTGTGGGCACTGGAGTGCGGCCCTGAGCGCGCCGGGGGGGACCGTGATCGGAGGGTCGGCGGCGGCCGAGCTCGCTCCGATCAGGGCGAGCCACAGGGCGGCCATGACGGCGCGCCTCAGCATGATCCGTTGCATCCGCCCCAGTCGATTGGGCTGGTGGCCAGGCTGACCGGTGAGGTCATCGGGAGGGTGATCGACGAGCCGCTGTGCAGGATCGAGTACCGGCCGCCGGCCAGCCTGCCGATCTGGACCGGCGAGGGCTGGAGTGCGGTGTCGCCGCTGGTCAGCGTGAGCCGAAGCCTGTCGCCCGGGGCGATCCGGGACACGGTCGGGTAGACCTCGATGTCCAGCTTCACGGCCCTTCCCGGCGGGATCGCCGAAGCGCTGGCCGAGGTGTACGGGTGCCAGGGCAGGATCAGCCGGCCGGCCTGGAACCAGCTCCGCCTCGGGTCGAGCGCCCGCAGGGATCCCACCAGGGCCCCGCTCGAGATCGCGCGGGAGCTACCACCCGGTGAGACCACATCGACTCCGGCCACGATCTCGGCGTCGGACGCGGTGCTTCTGAGGCGCACGGTGACGTCGATCGGGCCGGCCACGGTGGCGGCGGTCCTGAACGGCGCGCTCGTGTACGTGACCCCACCCAGCTGCGTCGAGCTGTCGTCATCCGCGCACGGGTCACCACTGCCACCGGCCTCGGCGATCACCAGCGCCGGCAGTCCGGTGCTCCACTGATCCGTCCCGGCGTTGCAGAGGCTGCGGAAGTCAGACCAGATCAGCTGGTCGGCGCCCGTCTGATGACCCTGGGTCGCACTCAGCCGGCCAGCTCCCAGATAGAACGTCTTGGCGCGAGTCGTGGGGAGCGGCCAGCGCGCGGCGTTGATCCACCGGTTCGTCCCGAGCTCGAACACATGCAGCGGCCTGCGGGTCGCGTCGATCCCGTCGTGGATCCCCTTCAGCCAGCGGTCAAACCAGGCCAGCTGCATCTGCTGGAAGGTCAGGCCGAGCGTGGCCGGGTTGTGGAACCAGGGTCCCACGACGAGCTGATAGCGACCGGTCACGGGCTGGGTGGCGGTCATGGGGGCCACGCCCCTCGGGGTGTGGCGGCCGTGACGCCGGGCCCATGCGTTCTGGAGCTGGGCGAAGTTGAGCACCGCGCCCCGCTGGTAGACGTCGTGCCAGCCGCTCATCAGCAGTGCCGGAATCCCGTTGGCCACCACGCGGTCCAGGTACGCGCTGGGGGCGCGCTGGTGCCAGAAGGCGTTCTCGTAGGCCCGCGGGCCGCCGGTGTCAACCTCCGCGTAGAGCTGGGCATCGAACTCAGCCAGGTTCTCGGCCCGGGACGCCGTGTTACCGGTGGCCCGTTGCGGACTGTTGGCCGGGTTGGGAGGAACGTCCGTGGTCATCGAGGCCCGCAGCCCCTCCCAGACCGCCGCAAACTCCGTGTTCGGGATGCCGCCGCCGAAGGCCAGGTCCCGGTAGACGTCGCTACCGGCGTTGGCCGGGAGGATCGCCTTGATGGGCGAGTGCGGCCCGGCCAGGGCGGCGGTGAAAAGCTGGTTCAGCCCCAGATACGAGGACCCTGCCATCCCCACGCGGCCGTCCGAGCCGCGCAGGTGGGCAGCCCACCGGGCCAGCTCGACTCCGTCCTGCATCTCCCGGGGGCCGAAGAGCGAGAAGTCGCCGCCCGAGTTCCCCGCTCCCCGGACGTCGGCCACGACGTCGATGTAGCCCCGCTCGATCAGGTAGGGGTAGTAGCCGTCACCGCCGAATCCCGCGCCCATCGAGTCGGTGGTCACGACCGAGCGCTTGCCGTAGGGAGTGATGGACATGACGACCGGGAAGCGGCCCGGGGCCGGGGCTCCACTGGCCAGTGTGGGCCGGTACACGTCCACGGCCAGCTGGACTCCGTCGGACATCGTGACCATGTGTTGGATCGGGCTCGACACGCCGTAGCGGCCAGGCTCAGCTCGCCACGGTCCTGTTCCTGGGCCGGCGGCCGCGGCGGCGGCCGGGCAGGCCAGGCTCAGGGCGACGGCCAAGGACGTGATCAAGCATCGGGCGCGCTCCCGCATCTGGGGCAATCAACGGGGCGGGCGGCCATAGACTTGCGCTCCGTCATGGCCCGAGAGCAGGTCTCAGAACACGTGGCGCTCGAGCGCGCGGGCGAGCATGTCGCCGTGGTCGAGTTCAGCCGCCCACCCAACAACTTCTTCTCCGTGGGGCTGGTGGCCGAGATCGCCGAGGTCCTGGAGCGGATGGACGCCGATGACTCCTGCCGGGCGATCGTCCTGGGATCAACCGGCAAGCACTTCTGCGCCGGGGCGGACTTCTCCTCAGATAATCCGGCCGGGGCCTCGCTGTATGACGGCGCCGCGCGGTTCTTTGAGATCCGGACCCCGCTGATCGCCGCGGTGCAGGGCGCCGCGATCGGCGGTGGGCTGGGAGTGGCGCTGACCGCCGACTTCCGGGTAGCGAGCCCGGAGACCCGCTTTGCGGCCAACTTCGCCCGGATCGGCATCCACCACGGGTTCGGGATCACGGTCACGCTCCCGCTGGTCGTCGGCCACCAGCGGGCGCTGGAGATGCTCTACACCGGGGCTCGGCTGGGCGGCGAGCAGGCCCACGCGATCGGCTTGTGCGACCGCCTCGTACCGGCCGAGCGACTGCGCGATGAGGCCGTCGCGCTCGCCGACGAGGTGGCCCTCTCAGCCCCGCTGGCCGTGCGCTCGATCAAGGCCACCATGCGCGGACCGGACCTGGCCGCCCGGGCCCGAGCGGCGATGGCTCACGAAGCGGCCGAGCAGGCCAGGCTGTTCACGACCCAGGATTTCCAGGAGGGCGTGTCCGCGTATGCGGAGCGGCGGACCCCCGACTTCGGGCCGGGTAGCGGCGTCAGGCCACCTTCGCCCCGGCTCGACTCTGCCGCTTGGGCTGCGGCGTGGACTTCCCCGTGAGCAGAAGCTCGCGCAGCTGGTCCAGGTGCTCGTTGGTGAACTCGATCTCCGCCGGGTCGGTGCTCTCAATGAAGTCGATCAGCGTGTGGGCGAACCGAACGGGATCGGTGAGCTGGGGGAAGTGCCCGCAGCCCTTGAAGATCTCCAGCTGGCTGCCCGGAAGCGCCTGGTGGGCGATCTCGGCGTGGGACACGGGGATCAGCGGATCCCGGCTGCCCCAGACGATCAGCGACGGAAGCAGCTGGGCCAGGTAGAGCCGGTCGGTGGCGTTGACCCGCTGGCCGCCGATGTCCAGCACGGCCCGCAGCGTGTGGATGAACGCCTGGCGCGCGCCGGCGTCGGCCAGCGAGCCGTAGCCCTTGGCCATCTCGGCCAGGTCGGGGCCGGCCCGAAGCCCCAGCCGGCCGAGCAGCCTGCGCCACGGCGCCGCCCACCCGGTTCAGGCGCTGCGTTGGAGATGATCGGGAGGACGAGCTCTGAGCCCGGGAGCGTGGCCGCCCGGAGCAGCAGGTGGACCTCCCGGCCCAGGCCGCCGCTGGATACCAGCACCAGCCGCTCCGCCAGCGGCGGGTACTCGTAGGCGAACTGCATCGCCACACCCCCGCCCAGCGAGTGCCCGACGACCGTGGCTCGGCGGTGACCCAGAGCCACCAGCAGGTCACGGACCATGACCGCGTACGCCCCCAGGGAGTAGTCGCCCCGGGGCTTGGCCGACTGGCCGTGGCCCAGGAGGTCGGGAGCCAGGACCGTGTAGCGCTCGGCCAGCAGCGGGATCACCTGGTCCCACTGCTCCGCGCAGCCCGTGATTCCGTGGATCAGCAGCACCACGGGACCGCCCTGGCCGGCCGTCCGGTAGCTCACGCGGTGGCCGTGGAGGGTGATCTCGTGCTGCTCGGGACGGAGGTCTCGCAGCTTGCGCCTGGACGAGAGCGCGTCCTCAGAGGGGGTTGTGGCGGGGGTGATGGCTGCCTCCTTGTCCGTGACTTCCTGGATCCGTTGGGGAACTACCCGGCGCAGGGTATTCGGTCACACGCGGATCGGATGCAGTATCAAACGGGTATCCCCTCGAGAAGCCCGTCTTTAGGAGGTTTGTGATGAAACTTGGATTGACCGTGCTGCGCTGGATCGTGGGGGCCCTGTTCTTCGGGCACGGCACGCAGAAGCTGTTTGGCTGGTTCGACGGGCCCGGACCGCGAGGGGACGGCGAAGATGTTCGAGTCGATCGGCCT
>CAVPKV010000061.1:0-53409 GCA_963705785.1 uncultured Solirubrobacterales bacterium
CGGCAGGTGGATTGTTGCATTGCAATAGGTTCCGGCCTCGCCAGTGAAAAATATAGCTGGAGCCGCCGTTAGAAGATATGTTGCGGTGCAGCATTTCTTGCCGATCTCGCTGAGGGGTGCGAGTGCCCTTGGAACCGTGAGACGTGAACGATGGGCAACATGCGAAAACACTTGCGCAGTCTCCTCTCCCGGCCGGATCAGTGGAAGCCGTTCATGAAAGCCGGGCTGATCGCGGGGGCGCCGCTTGGTTCGCCTGCGTCTTCCGATCATCTGACTGAAACTTCACAATTGGGAAATAATCCTGGCGCGTTGCGGATGTTCAGTTTCGTCCCACCGGGTCTTCAGGACGGGTGCCCACTCGTCGTCGTGTTGCACGGCTGTACGCAGAGCGCGGCGAGCTATGATCTTGGCGCGGGATGGTCGACGTTGGCTGAGCGATTTGGTTTCGCGTTGCTGCTGCCAGAGCAACAGCGATTGAACAATTCCAACGGCTGTTTCAACTGGTTTCAGAGCGGGGACATAGAACGGGGCCACGGAGAGGCGGCGTCGATCCGACAAATGGTGAGACGATGGTGTCAAACCATGGCATCGATCCCGCCCGGATGTTCGTTACTGGCCTGTCGGCCGGAGGCGCGATGACTTCCGTCATGCTGGCCACATATCCCGATGTATTCGCGGGCGGCACGATCATCGCGGGCCTCCCCTATAGCGCGGCGACCAACGTCCAGCAGGCTTTCGAGACGATGCGCCAATGTCCGCCGCGTCCGGCCCCGCCTGGGGTGACTTGGTGCGAAAGGCGTCCCGGCACAAAGGCCCATGGCCGCGTGTCTCGGTGTGGCATGGCGGTGCCGACGGGACCGTCATTCCATCCACGCAGGCGAAATCATCAAGCAATGGGCCGATATACACGGCGTGCCGATCCAGCCGTCCTTCGAGGCAAAGGTCGATGGCTATCCCCGTCGGGTCTGGGTCAATGAAATAGGGGATGAGATGATCGAGTCGTACACGATTCCCCGCATGGCGCATGGAACGCCGCTGGCCACTGGCGCTGCAGACGATCAGTGCGGAGCTGCCGGACCCTTTCTTCTCGAAGTCGGGATTTCATCTTCGTATCACATTGCCAGATTTTTCGGCGTTGCGTCCGCGATTGGTCTGCCGAACACTCGCGAAGGTCAGTCCCAACAGCCGTGCTGCGTATGCCTGACGAGACGGATCGCGCAACAGCTTCAGCGGAGCCGCTCGACGGGGAGGTCCGGATCCGAACTGCTGGCCCCATTCAAAGCAGCCGCACGTCGACATCGGTGCGGTTATCACCAAAGCTTCGCCGCGGAGGCCCCCGCCCAGCTCAAGGCGATCTTCGACTGGGAGATGGCCACGATCGGCGATCCGCTGGCCGACCTGGGCTACATGGTCATGCACTGGACCCAGCCCGATGACCCGGAGTCCAAGTTCAACCTCCACACCGTGACCCGGCTGGAGGGGTTCCCCACCCGGGACGATCTCGTCAGCCGCTACGAGCAGCGCTCGGGCCGCTCGATGCAGGCGCTGAACTGGTACGTGACGCTCGCCCTGTGGAAGGCCGTCGTGTTCATGGAGGGCAACTACAAGCGCGCGCTGGCCGGCTCAACCGAGACCCGTACCTGAAGACGTTCGGCGACGGCGTGATCGAGATCGCCCAGCGAGCCCTGCACGTCTCGCAGCACGGGCTGTAGGGGAACTAGCCCTGGGGGCCGGCGTGCGGAGGCGCAGGCGGCCGCTGGCCAAGGGCGTGTGGTGGGGCCGGTGCGGCGCCGGGGGCGGCGGTGTGCATGGCGGCGATCGACGGTGCCGAAAAAACCGCAATATTTGCCGCAAAGTGAGCACGCTCCTGGATGACTCGCGCCTAAGGGGGGACGGTGCTGCGATGCGTGCGGGCACCGGTCGATGAGGGTGCGTAAAAAAGTCTGACTATGTGAGTAAAAATGAGCACGCTCGGATGACTCATCGTCGCCGCACTTGCCGCTGGGACCGCCTCGCCCCCCGTCCCCCGCACTTGCCCCCCCGGCCCCCCGGCGCTCGCCCCGGGGGCCGGCCCGCCTTGCCCCCCCGCCCCGCGACCGCGCCTCGCCCCCCGCCCCGCGACCGCGCCTCGCCCCCCCGTCCCGCCCCCCTACGGCACGTCCTCAAACATGTCCTGCCGGACCTTGCGCCCCGCCTTCACCCTCACCTTGATCGCCTGTGTGGTGATCCCGCCGGAGAAGTGGCCCGTGACGTTGTAGCTCCCGGCGGCCAGGCGAATGTGGGCCAGATGGCCGTCCTTGACCGACTGGTGGGCCACGATGGCCCCGTTCGCGGGTCGGCCACGCGGATCGTCCCGGCGTACGGACCCCGGGGCTCCGGCTTGCACGGCGGCGGCGGGACTGCCCCGCCCTGGATGTAGAGCCCGCTGACCAGCTCGGTGGGACCGGAGCTGTACACCGGCTCGTTGGGCGGCACCGGGACCGTCGGGTGCGGGCAGCTGCCAGCCCGCCCAGACGGCCGATTGCCGCCGCGACGGCCAGGCCGGCCACGCCGGCCACCCCACCCACCACGACCGCGCTCACAGCCAGCCAACGCACGAGTGCTCGAACCACGGACAGGAGTGCCACACGGCCGCCACGCCGCTCGCAGGCCGTCCATCACACCCCACCAGCCCATCTGGCATCCTGCACCGTCCAGTGCCGAGCCCAGATCAGGGCTACAAGGGGCTGCTCGTCGACTGGGGCGGGGTGCTGACCAGCAACCTGTTCGAGTCCTTCAGCGCCTTCTGCCAGCCCGAGGGGCTGGAGCCGGACACGATCCGGCGCCGCTTCCGGGAGGACGACGCCTGCCGCAGCTCCTGATCGACCTTGAGACCGGGCAAGCTCGAGGAGGAGGACTTCGAGCCCCAGTTCGCCCGGCACCTGGGCGTGGCCCCGGCCGGAGCTGATCGACCGGCTGTTCGCCGGGCTCAAGCCCCGACAGGAGATGCTGGACGCGGTCAGGCAGGTTCCGGGCCGCCGGCATCCGCACCGGCCTGATCTCCAACTCGTGGGGCACGCGCCGCTATGACCCGGAGCTGCTGAAGGAGCTGTTTGACGGCGTGGTGATCTCAGGCCAGGTGGGAATCCGTAAGCCCGCGCCGGAGATCTACGCCATGGGTGCCGAGCAGCATCGGCCTGCCACCTGCGGCCTGCGTGTTCGTGGACGACCTGCCGTTCAACCTCACGCCGGCGGCCGGAGCTGGGGATGGCCACCGTCCATCACACCAGCGCGGCGGAGACGATCCCGCAGCTCGAGCGGCTCTTCGGCCTCGAGCTGACATGAGGCGCCGGTCCGCCGGCCTGGCCCTGCTGGCCGTGGCCGTCCTGACCGGATGCGGGAGCGTGTCGGCCTCGGTGATCGACCTGCGCCACGACGCCGGCCTGATCTGCCGGCACACCAATCGCGGCCTTCGAAGCCGCTGCCGGCGCATCCCCGCCCAGGGGCAGGCCGAGGCCTTCCTGAACGCGGGCATCGTCCGCCTCAGAGCCGAGCTGTCGAAGCTCCGGCGCGTTGGCCCCCCGCGCGACGTGGCCGACGTCTACCGGGCCGCCCTGGGCGCGCTGAGCCAGGAGCTGAGGTGCCTGCGACACCGCCGGTCAAGGCGATCCAGCCGGGGCGAGGATCCCGCGCTCGCGTTCAGGCAGCTGGAGCAGCAGCTCAGCCCGCTGCAGAGCCAGGCCGACAACGCCTGGCAGGCGCTCGAGATCCCGGCCTGCCTCCAGTAGCCGCAGCGGTCAGTCCCGCTTGCCTCGCCCGTACAGGAACTTCAGCATCCGCTGCAGAGTCCGGTCCGCCGCCGGGAGTACGGGAACATGTGCAGGTCGCGCTTGGGGGCGAGCTTGGTCACGAGCAGCGACTGGGTCTTGGTGTACTTGCGGATTCCGCCGGCGCCGTGGCGGCTGCCCAGCCCCGAGGTCTTCCAGCCGCCCATGGGCAGGTTCAGCGCCGAGTAGTTGACCTGGGCATCGTTGACGCACACCGCGCCGGCCTCGACCCGGCGGGCCAGCGCCTCGCCGCGCTCCACGTCCTGGGTCCAGACGCTGGCCTGAAGGCCGTAGACCGTGTCGTTGGCCAGCGCGCAGCGCCTCCTCGGCGTCCGCGACCTTCATGATCGGCAGCGTCGGGCCGAACGTCTCCTCGGTCATGATCTTCATCGAGTGGTCGACGTCGACCAGCACGGTGGGCTCGAAGAACCGCCCGTGCCCGCTCCTGGTGGCCTCCGCCCACGAGCACGCGGGCGCCCTTCTGGACCGCATCGCTGCACGTGGTCCGTCGACGATCTCGAGCTGGGGCGGGAACGTGACCGCGCCCACATCCACCGAGCCCGCCGCCCCGGGCCGGCCCTGGCGCAGCCGGCCCACGTTGTCGGTCACCTTGCGGACGAACTCGTCGTACACGGGCTCCTCCACGTACACGCGCTCGACCGAGATGCACACCTGGCCGCCGTTGTTCATCGAGTAGTAGGCCGCGGCGTTGGCCGCCCGGTCCAGGTTGGCGTCGGCCAGCACGATCATCGGGTCCTTGCCCCCCAGCTCCAGGTAGCACGGGATCAGCCGCTCGGCGGCCGCCTTCATCACCCGCTGGCCGGTGCGGGTCGAGCCGGTGAACATCACGCAGTCGACCTGGTCGATCAGCGCCGCGCCCGTCGAGCCGTCGCCGGTGGCCACCTGGAAGACGCCCTCGGGCAGGCCGCACTCGCGCATCATCTCGGCCATCAGCAGCGAGCTCAGCGGGGTGATCTCGCTCGGCTTGAGGATCACGGTGTTGCCCGCCATCATCGCCGGGATGCAGTCGCCGAAGGAGTTGGCGATCGGGTAGTTCCACGGGCCGATCACCCCGACCACGCCGACCGGGGCGTAGCGGATGACCAGCCGCTTGCCGGCCACGATCGGGTTGTTCCATGACGGGACGTGCTCGTCGGCCAGGTAGCCCTCGGCCTCCTTGGCCCAGAACCCGAGCGCGCCGACCGTGTAGCCGTAGTCGGCCAGCTGCGCGTCCTCATAGGTCTTGCCGGCTTCGGAGACGACCACGTCGATCACCCGCTCGACGTTGTCGACCATCCACTTCTGGGCCCGGCGCATGATTCGCCCGCGCGCCTCGAACCCGAGCTCCGCCCAGGCCGGCTGGGCGCGGCGCGCCCGCTGCACCAGCGCCATGACGTCGTCCGCTCCGAGCAGCGGGACGGTCGTGAGCACCTCACAGGTGGCCGGATTCTCGACCGCGATCGTCGGCTCTGCGAGCCCGCCGTCGGTGGTGGCCGGTGCGTCGTGGGTCGTCGCCATCTCTCTCCTCCTGATCCCGGTGGTGGGACCGAAGGCTACTCCAGGGCCAGCACCAGATTGCCCCATCCCGCCGTAGCCCAGCAGAGGTAGCGTCTTGCGATACAGGCTCTGAAGGTTGAACTGGACCTCGGCCCCGGCCGGTGTGCCAACCGGGCAGCGCGTATCGTTCCAGCCATGCTTGAGGGCACGGTAGCGGTCGTGACCGGCGCGTCCAGCGGGATCGGCGAGGCCACGGCCCTGAAGCTGGCCGAGCTGGGGGCTTCGGTAGCGCTGGTGGCCCGCAGACGCGACCGCATCGAGGACCTGGCGGCCCGAATCGGCGCCACGGCCCTGGCGATCGAGGCCGACGTCGGCTCCAAAGAGCAGGCCCAACGAGCCATTGAGCGGACCGTGTCCGAGCTGGGACGGCTGGACACGCTCGTCAACAACGCCGGCGTGATGCTCCTTGGCCCCGTCCAGGACGCGCCGCTTGAGGAGTGGGAGCAGATGCTCCAGGTCAACGTGGCCGGACTCCTGTACTGCGCCCACGCGGCCCTGCCGCACCTCGTCAAGGCGGCCCAGGACGGGCCGCGCCGGGTCGCGGACATGGTCAACATCAGCTCGGTGGCCGGCCGGGTGGCCCGGCTGGGCTCAGGCGTTTACAACCTGACCAAGCACGGTGTGGGCGCGTTCAGCGAGTCGCTCCGCCAGGAAGTCACCCAGCGCCACGTCCGGGTGTCGCTGGTCGAGCCCGGGGCCGTGGCCACCGAGCTGGTCTCCCACAACCGGCCGGAGATCCAGGAGCAGCTGGGTCAGCGCTTCGGCGACATCGAGCGCCTCCAGGCGGCTGACATCGCCGACGCGATCACCTACATCGTCACCCGCCCGCGCCACGTGGCCATCAACGAGCTCCTGATCCGGCCGGCAGAGCAGCAGGGCTGATCAGCTTCCCGACGTCGTCGGCGGCTGGCCGTGCTCCGTGGTCGTCTGGGACTGATGCTTGTCGTGCGTGGTCACGCTCCGCTGGGCCAGGTCGTTGTCGACGTCCTGCTTGAGCTGCGCGGCCAGATCATCGAGCTTGCTGCTCAGATCCGAGAAGGCCAACCCAGCTCGGATGTCCTGATTGGCCTGCTGCGCGATCTGTTCCAGCTCATGCCGGGCCCCAGGAGAGAGTCTCGTGCCCGGAGGAACATCCACCGCGTACTGATCGGCGTAGGCGAACGTGGCACAGCCGGTGCAGTTGTTGTTGATGGCCACGGCGGCGTTCTGGGGCGACTGGCTGGAATTCTGCTGGTCGACCAAAACCACCTGATAAGCGACCGCAATTGACTCGCATCCCGAGGCGCAGTCGTGCGAGTACGCGTAGGCCAGGTTGGTGGGCTGGTCGCTCTGGTCGTCCGAAGTGACCAGCTGGAGGTGGGACTTGAGCTGCTGCGTACCCGACTGGCAGTTTTCGGCCAGAACGTAGTTCAGAGGACGGCCGAGCTGGTTGGGCTGCGGCGGCTGGGCGCTGGAGCCCGAAGGCGGGCACTGGGCCTGGTCGGCCGGGCGCGCCTGAGCCGGCGCTGCGAGTAGAAGCGCCGCGAGGAGGCCGGTCAGGCCTCCCGCGCCGGCAATCCGGAACTTCATCGTGGGTCCTCCTTGGTCGTTGTCATGGAGTAGTGGTCGTGGTCGTCGTGCTGGGCGCGGTACTTGTGGTGGTGGGCGCCGTGGAAGTTGTGGTGTCGGTCGTGGCGGCGGGGGCGGTGGTGGTCGTTTCGGCCGTGGCGGGGGTGGAGGTGGTCGCGGCCTCAGTGGTCTGAGTCTCAGTGGCCTGGATGGACTGAGTGGTGGTGGTGGAATCGTTCGGCGTGGTGGCCGCCTGGCCGGGCGTGGCCGACAGCGTTTGGCGAGAGGTCGTGCCGGTGGCCCGGAGCACCCCGTTGCCCTTGGAGCCCGATGCCGACCCCCGAGCCTGAGCCTGTCGCTGACGCTGGGTGGGAGCCCCTCCGAGCTGTTGCTGGCGCACCACGGTCAGCGACGGACGCCCAGTGGGAAGGGCGTTGACCTGGCTCACCAGACCTTCAATCGTGCCCTTCTCGCCGGGCTGGATCGGCCGGTACTCACCGTTGGGCCACCAGCTGAGTGCGGCCACGGCCATCAGGCCGCCGGCCCCGGCGGCCAGGGCGGTCTGGCGCACCGGACGCCCTGAGGACCAGTGCAGTGCTCCCCCTCCCAGTCGCCGCGCCACCCGTAGACCGGTGAACACGAGACCCGCGGCGGGCAGGGCCAGGAACAGCATCTCGATCACGTCGAGCACGCCCTTGACCGCGCGGCCGTGCCCGAAGTCCGGCCCGACGGCCTGCAGATGGAGCGCGGAGGAGTCATACCCGGTGGCCAGGACCCGCGGCAGGTTGATGACCAGCCCCAGTACGGCGATACCCAGGAACAGGACCATCGCGACCACGTACAGGCTGACCACGACCCGCACCCAGTTGCGGAGCTCGCTCACCTGCGGGTCCGGCTTGCGGCCCGGGATGAGGCTGGCCAGCACACCCCGGATGCGCAGGTAGATGTCCGGAACCCCGGTGAGATCGGACAGGATGTAGTAACCATCCAGCCGGAGCAGCGGCAGCGCCTGTTGGATGATGGCGAAGGTCTGGAGCACGATCAGCAGCAGCAGCGGCTCAAACGAGGTGAGCGCGTAGGCCGCCCCCACCACCAGCGCGAAGATCGCGTTGAAGTACATGCCCCCAACATCGGTCCGCAGGCGGCCCCATTTCCCGAGCCGGTAGGCGTCGGTGATGTCGGTGTAGAAGGCCGGCCACACGATGTAGATCCCCACCCCCATCACGCCGGGACTCGCTCCCCCGTAGCGGCAGGCGGTGGCATGGCCGATCTCGTGAAACGCCGTGGCCAGGACCACCCCGCCGATCAGCATCAGCATCAGCGCCGGCTGGTAGAGCACGTGCCGGAGGCTCTGGCTGATCCCGTGCACGAAGAAGAGCCATCCGTCCAGACCCACGAAGGCCAGGACCGCCGCCAGCATCACCGGACCCACGAACAGCGGCTTGAACACGGTGGTCAGCGCGTGCACCGCGCGATCCGGGATCACCGCGGTTCTGAACTTCAAGGCCAGCAGCGGGTCGACCTTCCCCAGTTCTGCCGGAGTTTCGTCAGACGCCAGCGGCCACGATCCCCAGCGGCACCAATCGCTCGGCGATCAGCATCCGGACGTCCTCAGGTCGGACATGGCGCTCGATGGCATGGCTGTATCGCTCGGCCAGCTCCTCCACGCCGGTCTCTCCGTCGATCTGCTCGGCCAGTACGAACAGGAGCCTGGGCATCTGCACGACCTGGCCATCAGACCGCCGGGCGATGTATGGCGACTGCTTGAAGCCCGAGTCCTCGAACTCGCCGATCAGCTCAATCCCGGCGGCCAGTCGGAACGCCTCGTCGGGTGTCGAGGGCGGGTCGGCCAGCACCTGAGCGGCGGCCTCAGGCGTGCTGACCTCTACCTCATCGATGGACACACGCACCCGCCTCCTTACGCTCCGGGGAGGGGCGGTTCGGTTCCCTCCACCGCTCCTCCCCGGTGAGCGTCATGGCTCCAGCGGTCAGTTCGTCTGCTGGATCGGCGCGGTCTGAGTGGCCTCGGCCACGGCGGTCGAGCCGTCCGACAGCGCGTTCAGAGCCACGGCGGCGTTGATCGGAGCCGCAACGTTGGCATTGAGCAGCGACATCGCCGCCCGTTCGGGCAGCTCCTCGCCGGCCAGCTGATTGAGCTCCTCGCGGGACAGCTGGCGGTAGTTCTCGGTGGTCTCGCCCATTGGGTGCCTCCTTAGTTGGTCTGAGTGATCGGGGCCGTCTGGGTCGCCTCGGCATACGCGACCGAGTTGTCCGACGCGACGTTCAGCGCCGCCGCCAGGTTGATCGGTGCGGCCACGTTGGCGTTGACCAGCGACATGGCGGCGCGCTCGGGCAGCTCCTCACCCGCCAGGGCGTTGAGCTCCTCGCGCGACAGGGCCTGATATTCCTGCGGTGTTTGCTCAGTCATCAATCGCTCCTTAGTTGGTCTGGCCGATCTGGCCACTCTGGGCGGCGTCGGCATACGACGTCGCGCTGTCTGATAGGACGTTGGCCGCGACCGCCGCGTTGATCGGAATAGCCACGTTCGCGTTGATCAACGACATCGCCGCCCGCTCGGGCAGCTCCTCGCCGGCCAGCTCATTGAGCTCGTCACGGCTCAGCGGTTTGAATGCTGCCTCGTCTCCCATTTCGTCTCCCTTGGTTGGTCTCTGTGAGGTGGCGCCGGTCAGCGGGCTGTTGACGTTGATCGCCAAGTTGACGTCCGCAGCAAGTGCCAGACCGTCACGCTCCACCCGGATGCGCCTCCTCAACTGCACATCCCCTGACTCCCCCTGCCGAGACGGGACCAAACGATTCGTCAACCGAGGTTGCCGGACACGGCCGCCGGGTAGGAGCCAGACGTGCCAGCCAGGCCGGTCACCATCGAGCAACTGGCCTCAGACGCCGTCCGGGCGCCTGACCCGGAGGTTGCGCTGCGCGCCGTGAGCGCGCTGCGCCAAGAACTCGACTCGCTGGAGCCCGAGCTGGTCGGCCGCGCGCTGGCCGCCGGGGCCTCCTGGAGTGAGATCGCCCGCTCGCTCGGGGTTTCCAAACAGGCCGCCCACCGCAAGCATCGAGCATTGTCCGCCGGGCTCACCAGCACCACCTCGAGCGCCAAGATCCTGGTCACCAGCGAGGCACGCAGGAGTGTCCAGCTGGCCCGGCAGGAGGCCCGACGCCTGGGGGCGCCCGCGGTGGGTACCGAGCACCTCCTGCTCGGCATCCTGCGCTGCGAGCGCAGCCACGCGGTCAAGGCCCTGGGCGCCCTGGGGGTGAGTCACGAGCGCGTCATGGAGTCACTGCAACCCACGATGACCGGCAGCGACCAGGACCCCGATCCCGCCGAGGGAGGCGTGAGCCGCCAGACCCGGCGGATCCTGGAGGGCTCGCTACGCCAGGCGGTCAAGCGGGGTGAGGGCTACATCGGGGTCGAGCACCTGCTGCTGGCCCTGCTGGCCGACTCGCGCAACGGGGCGGTGCAGACGTTGGAGGCCCTGCGGGTCCACGCCGACCAAGATCCGCCGCCAGCTCGACCAGGAGTGGGCCACGGCGAGTCAGCCCGTCTCGGCTTGAGGGGGAGGGGCGCATGCGCCCCTCCCGGGGTCGGCGCATGCGCCGACCCCTTCCGGCCGCGCATGCGCGGCCGGTCCGCCGGTGCATGCACCGGCGGAACACCCACGTCTACACCCGCTGGATCAGCGTCCCGGTCCCCAGCCCGCCGCCGCAGCACATCGTCACGAACCCGACCTCCTTGTCGGAGCGCTCGAGCTCGTGCAGCAGCGTCGTGATCAGGCGCGCGCCGGTCGACCCGAGCGGGTGGCCGAGGGCCATCGCGCCGCCGTTGACGTTGACCCGGTCCATGTCCGGGTTATGGACCCGGCGCCACGCGGCCACCACGGGAGCGAAGGCCTCGTTGATCTCGATCAAATCGAAGTCGTCGATCGTCATGGAGTTGCGGTCCAGGATCTTCCTGGTGGCCGGGATCGGACCCTCGAGCATCTTCACCGGGTCACACCCGACGGTCGTCTGATCGACGATCCGCGCCCGCGGGGTCAGCCCGAGCTCTGAAGCCTTCTGCGCGCTCATCAGCAGCACGGCGGCGGCGCCGTCGGAGATCTGCGAGGAGTTGCCGGCGGTGATCACGCCGTCCTCCTTGAACACCGTCTTGAGCTGGCTCAGCGCCTCGAGGTTCGTGTCCGGGCGGATCCCCTGGTCGGTGACGTAGGTGTCGCCGTTGACCGCCATCGGGATCATCTCACGCTCGAAGCGGCCCTCCTCGGTGGCCCGGTGGGCCAGTTGGTGGGAGCGCAGCGCGAGCTCGTCGAGCTCGGGGCGGGGGATCTCGTACTCCTCGGCGATCATCTCGGCGCCGAGGCCCTGGCCGACGATGTTGTGCTTCTCCATCAGCTCGGGCGTGAAGGCAAAACCGAACTCCTGCTGGGTCTTCATGGTGGCGGCGAACGGAAGCTTGCCCATGTGCTCGACGCCCCCGCCGATCACGACGTCGTGGACGCCGGCGGCGATCTGGGACGCGGCCAGGTTGACGGCCTGCTGGGCCGAGCCGCACTGAAGGTCGATCGTGGTCGCCGAGGTCTCTATCGGGAAGCCCTGCTGGAGCCAGGCGTTCCGACCCACGTGCAGACCCTGCGGTCCGAACTGGGCCACGCAGCCGGCAATCACGTTCTCCACCTCGCCCGCGTCGATCCCGGCCCGCTCGATCACCGCGCGGTAGGCCGCGCCGAGCAGCTCGTTGGGGTGCGTGTCCTTGTAGTAGCCCTTCTCCAGGTGGCCGCGGCCGATCGGCGTTCGGGCAGCCTCGACGATCACGACCTCGCGGCCATTGCTTTCCGGCATCACCTTCTCCTTGTCGTCGCAGAGACGCGCCGACCCGGTGCCGGCGGTCCTTTACTACTGTACCCCGGCGGCTGGGACTTCCTGGGACTCACCGGGGGTCCGGAAACCCCATGAAGTTGAGGAGCTGACTTGGAGGAACGACTCGGAATCGCAGGCTCGGGCACGATCGGTTGCGGGCTGGCCGCCGCCGCGGCCCGGAACGGCGACGTGCTGCTGTGGGCGCGCTCGGAGGACTCGGCCAAGCGTGCTCGCGCCTCGATCATCCGCAACTGCGAGAAGCTCTTGAAGGGCGAGGTTGATCCGGGCCGCGTGCGGGTCGTGACCGACCTGGACGACCTGGCCGACGCCACCTTCCTGGTCGAGGCGGTGGTCGAGCATCACGGATTGAAGGCCGATGTCCTGGCCGAGCTGGGCGAGCTGTCACGGCACGCGGGGGCGGAGACGATCCTGGCCACGACGACGTCGTCGCTGTCCGTGGCCGAGCTGGCTCAGGCCTCCGGCCACCCCGAGCGCTTCGTGGGCTTTCACCCCTTCAACCCCGTTCCCCGGATGAAGCTGGTCGAGCTGGCCTTCCCCCCGGAGGCCACTCCCGAGACCCGCCAGCGCGCCCGTGAACTGGCCACGACGATCGGCAAGACGCCGGTCGAGGTGCCGGACAGTCCCGGCTTCGTGGTCAACAAGCTGCTGTTCCCGTATCTGTTCGATGCGGTCGAGCTGATGGACCGGTCGGGGATCCCGGCCGAGGACGTGGACCGGTGCATGACCCTGGGCGCGGGCATGCCGATGGGTCCCCTGGCCCTGCTGGACTATGTGGGGCTCGACGTGGCCCAGGCGATCGGCGAGTCGATTGACGCGCCCGTGCCCGGGCCGCTGCTGGCGCTTGTAGAGGAGGGCGCGCTGGGCCGCAAGACGGGTCGCGGCTTCTACACCTACGACTGACGGGTTCCGGGGGACCGGGGAGGACTGACGAACCTCGAAGGAATTATTTAGGGACCGTTGAGGGTCCTGGATGAGACTCTCGCTTGCGACGTACCTCATAGCAGCACCTCCTCCCCAGAAGCAAAGGAGCCGGCCCGCTTGCGGGCCGGCTCTTTTTGCGGGCCGGCTCGGGTGCGACGGCCGGTTCCGCGCTCGCGGGCTCCCCCTCAAGACGGCGAGGCCGGCCCCGAGGGGGGCGAAGCCGGCCTCTCAAGAGGCGAAGCCGGCCTCTCAAGACGGCGAAGCCGGCCCGAGGGCCGGCTTCACATCTCTCCTCTCAACCGCCGGGAACGCACCCGCCGGCGCCGAAGCGCGAACGGGTGGTTGGTTCCCAACGTCTCTCCCCGGGGAATGTAACGAATGATGCGAAGTTTGGCCAGTGGGTTGCTGGCCCCAACCGGCGCCCTAACCCGAGGCTGGTCGAGAAAGTAGTCAGATAGTCCAGTTTCTCGACCAGGCCCGGCGTCGCGCGGCCTTCTACCCAGCCGGAGCTCCGCCGGCCGCCGGCGCGCGGCGCTGCCTGATCCGGACGGCCTCAATCCGGTTCTGGCGGACCGACTCGACCCGGATCGAGTAGCCGTTGGCCCTGATCGTGTCCCCGCGCTTGGGCAGGCGGCCGAGCTCGGCGAACACGAACCCGCCCACGGAGTTGTAGGCGTCGGTGTCCACGGGCAGCTCGAGGCCGTAGTCCTCCAGGTCGGACACGGCCACGTGCCCGCGCACGAACCAGTCACCGTTGGCCAGGCGCCTGACCGCCCCGCCGGCCGGATCGTTCTCATCTGAGATCTCCCCCACCACCTCCTCGATGATGTCCTCAATCGTGACGATCCCGGCCGTGCGTCCGTACTCGTCGATCACGATCGCCAGCTCCGTGCGCTCGCGTTGCAGATCGGCCAGCAGGTCGTCCAGCGGCTTGGTCTCGGGGACAAGCGGTGCAGGGCGGACGAGCCGGTTGAAGTTCGCGTCGGTCCCCTCGTTCAGCATCAGGTTGATCAGCTGGTTCACATGGACGATCCCCTTGACCCGATCCTGGTTCTCGTCCTCGGTCACCACCAGCCGCGAGTGGCCCGTGGACACGCAGCGCCTGACCGCGGCCTCCACCGTCTCGGCCACGTCGACCGTGACCACGGCCGGGATCGGCGTCATCACGTTGCGCGCGTCCTGCTCGTGGAGGTGAAACACCCCGGTGAGCATGCTGGCCTCGCCGATGTCCAGTTGGCCCCCGGAGGATGACTGGGCGATCAGCCGCTTGATCTCCTCGGGCGTGCCCCCCTCGACCTCGGCGTTGGGGTCGGTGCCCAGCATGCGTAGGATCGAGTACGAGGCCTTGTTGAGCAGGAAGATGAACGGGTGAAACAGCCACCGGAAGAACTCCAGCGGCCTGGCCGTCCGGCGGGCCAGGCCCTCGGCATGCTGGATCGTGTACAGCTTGGGCACGATCTCGCCGATCACGCTCTGGGCGCTGGTGATCAGGACGTAGGCGATCACCACCGACACGGCCACGGCGAGCCCGTGGGCCGTCGAGTGCGGGAAGGCGTGCTCGAACAGGTGGGCAATCCCCGGCTCGCCCAGGGCCCCGATGGCGATCGAGGCCATCGTGATCCCGACCTGGCAGGCCGCCAGGTAGTCGCCGATCCGGCTCAGCTGGGTCAGGGCCAGCCGGGAACCGCGCATGCCCTCCTCGGCCATCGCCTCAAGTTGGGCCCGGCGGGAGCGCACCAGCGCGTACTCGGCCACCACAAAGAAGGCGTTGACCAGCACCAGCACCAGCGTCAGGGCCGCTAACAGAGCGTTCATCGCTCAGCTGTCATCGCGGCCTCTCGCATCAGGCCGCGCGCGAGGGCGAGTTCCGCTTCCGGGCTTCCGGTTCGCCGCTGGCGCCAAGCCCTGGCTCGTGACGCCGCCGGTACTTCGGGATGGGTCGTCGTCGTTCATTCAGCGACGCGGCGAACGGTAGCAGCCGGTCGGGCGGCTCAGACTCGGCTCAGGCCAGCGAGTCGATCCGCTCGGCCATCGTGAAGTCGGCCGCCGTCAGCCCGCCGGCCGAGTGGTTGGTCAGCGACAGGCGGACCTTGTTCCAGCCATGGATCAGGATATCGGGATGGTGGTTTGCCTCCTCCGCCGCGTCGGCCACCCGGTTGACGAACTCCATCGCCTGGCTGAAATCCTCCAACTGCCAGTCGCGGACGATCTCGTCGCCCTCGCGGCGCCACTCGCTGTCCTCTAGCCTCGCGGCTATGTCGTCCTGCCCCAGCAGCTCTGCCATGCCATCTCCTCCTGAGCGGTCTTTGGTGGGTCTCTCAACAGTTTCCCGCAGACTGGCGGGACGCAAACGCCGCCGCGGCTGATGCGGATCGTCAGCCTCGTACCGTCGGCCACCGAAATGCTGTTTGCGCTCGGGCTGGGCGCTGACGTGGTCGCCGTGACCCACGAGTGCGATTTCCCGCCCCAGGCCGACGAGCTGCCCAAGGTCACCCGCAACGCCCTCCCGGCCGGCCTCAGCTCAGGAGAGATCGACGCCGCGGTCAAGGAGCGCACGCTCCAGGGCCAGTCGATCTATGAGCTCGACACCGAGCTCCTGGCCTCGCTCGAGCCAGATCTGATCGTCACCCAGGCCCTGTGCACAGTGTGCGCGGTCTCCTACGACGACGTGCGGGCGCTGGCCGAGGACCTCGACAGCCGGCCCCGGGTCGTCTCCCTGGACCCGACCACCGTGGGCGAGGTCCTGGGCGACGCCCGCACGCTCGCCGGGCTCACCGGGACTCGGGAGGCCGCGGTCGAGCTCGTGCGAGACGCGGCGCAGCGGATCGATCACGTCCGGGTGGCCACGCGCCGGCTGGCGCGGCCGCGGGTGGCCGCGCTGGAGTGGCTCGACCCACCCTTCGCCGCCGGCCACTGGACTCCCCAGCTGATCGAGTACGCCGGCGGCCAGGACGTCCTCGGCCTGACGGGTGAGCACTCCGAGGAGCGGACCTGGGACGAGGTCCGGAACGCCCGGCCCGACGTGGTGATCGTGATGCCCTGCGGCTTCGACGCTCCACTGGCCTACCGCGAGGCCGAGATGCACCACCGCGAGCTGGCCACCCTGGGCGCCGGTGAGGTCGTGGCCGTCGACGCGGCGGCGTACTTCTCGCGGCCCGGCCCGCGGCTCGTCGACGGCCTGGAGCTCCTGGCCCACATCCTGCACCCCGAGGCATTCCCCGCTACCCCGGCGCCCGCGCTCAAGGTCGAGCTTTAAGGAGCGCGTCCTGGAGCGCCGAAGCCGTGGCGTTCGGCGAGAACTTGGAGCGAAATGCCGCCGCGCCGGCCAGGGCCGCCCGGCGGAACTCGCCCGGGCGGCTGGCCATCTCGCCTACGACGGCCAGCCACTCCGCGGGGTCGTTGGCCTCGTAGACCCCCGGCACGCCGGCAAAACCCCGCACCGCCACCCGGCTGCCGAGGCACGGAATCCCCCGGGGCAGGAGCTCCAGGACCTTGATCCGGATCCCCCCGCCCGACAGCAGCGGCATCACGCAGGCGTCGGTCTCGCTCAGCACGGGGTCGAGTTCCTCCACGAACCCGCGGACATCAATCCCGTCGCGCCCGTCCAGGGCGCGTAAGTCGTCCGGCGCGCCGGCGCCCACCACGAGCAGCCGGGCCTCCGGGTGCGCGGCGCGGACCCCGGGCCAGACGGCCTCCAGGAGCCACCTCAGTCCCTCCAGCCGCCCGCCCGCATGAAGCGGGCCCAGCACAAGCAGGGAGAAGGCGCCGTCCGGGCTGCGCGGGACCGGCTCGGCGTCGGGGAGCGGCAGTGGGAGAACCGAGATCGCGTCGCGGAGCGCGGGAGCGCCGTCACTGAGCAGCCTGGCGTCCTCATCGGAGACGGCGAACACGTGCGACGCCCGGGTGACCGCCGCGCGCTCGGCCGCGCGCGTCCGCCGGGCTTCGCGGCGCAGGATGGCTCGCCCCAACGGGTTGGACTGAGCCGCGGCGAGCGTGCTCAGGGCATGGGACTCGACGTCGTAGTCGCAGAACACGAGTGGGACACCGGGAACGCTGTCGGCGTAGGGCGTGGTGGCCAGGTGGTCGCAATGGACCAGGGCGTAGTCGGTTTCGCCGGCCCAGTCGGCCACGATCCGCCGAGCCTCGGGACGGTCGAACTTCGCGATCCGGTACGGACGGCCACCGAGCTGGGACCGAGCGAGCGTGCCCAGCAGGCGGACGCGGGCGTGCCGGTAGTAGAAGGCCGGGACGAGGACGGTGGCCACCCGCCCGGCCAGCTCCGTCAGCTCGGGCGGCACCCGCGCCCCGGTCGGCGTCAGGGCCAGCACATCGACCCGGGCGAAGGTGGCGTACGCCTGGAGGACCCGCCAGCTGGCGATCTGCCCCCCGGTCTCACCGTTCCGGGGCACGTCGGTCGTCAGGAACAGCACGCGCGGGGCATCGGCACCGGTCACGCCACGATCTCCCGGTACACGTCCACCGTCTCCCGGGCGGCGGCGGACCAGGAGAATCTCTCGGCCCACGACAGTCCGACGCGGGCCATCTCGGCCCGGACGGCCGGGTTTTTCAGGAGCGTGTCGAGCTGCGAGGCCAGCGAGTCGGGATCGGCCGGCTCGAAGTAGGCCGCCGCCTCGCCCCCGGTCTGGGGCAGCGCCCCGGCCCGGGCGGCCATGACCGGCGTGCCTCGGGCCATGGCCTCCAGCACGACCAGCCCGAAGCCCTCGTACAAGCTCGGGTGAACGACCAGGTCCGCGCCTCTGAGATGCGAGTCCAGGCGCTCGTCGCTCAGATACCCGGTGAGCTCGAGCGGAGCCGGGCCGGCCAGTTCGGCCAGGCGGTGGCCCTGGCCGGCGTCGAGCCCGGCGAGCACGAGGCGGTGCTCCCGGACCCCGTCTCGCCATAGCCGGGAGTAGGCGGTGACGAGCGCGGCCAGGTTCTTCTTGGGCCGGAGGTCCCCCACGGCCAGGATGTACGGGATCGAGGCCTCGGGGGACTCGACCTCCGGCCCGAGTGCAAGCGCCGGCGCTTCGGGAATCACCCGCACCTTGGCCGGATCGACCCCGTACCGGGAACACACGTCATCGCGGGTGAAGTCGGACGGGCAGATGACCCGCTCCGCTGACCGGGCGGCCCGTGAGGTCAGCTTCCGGAGACTTAAACCGAGTGACCGGCGGAACATCGCTTCCGGGCTCCTCAAAGGCCAGGTCGTGGATCGTGACCACGCCCGGGCACGGGCGGATCAGGGGGAGGAAGCAGTCCGTGGCGTGGACCAGTGCGGCCCGCTTGCGCCGGAGCATCAAGGGAAGCCCGAACTGCTCGAACACGACCTCGGGCCCGGGCCCACCGCGCTTGACCACATCCAGCGTGAGCGGCTCGATCTCCGCCTGCGGCAACGCGGCGAGCGCGTCGGCCAGGCAGCGGGCATACCGGCCCCAGCCCCGGAGCTGGGGCGAGAATCCGTCCCGCGCGTCGATCACGACCAGCTGAGCCAAGGCGGGCTACTACTACTAGATCGTGAAGCCGTTCGGTGCGATCCCGTGGCTGCCCGCCACGGCGATCGCGCCCACGACGCTGAGCACGCCGACGAGCGCGCACCCGGCCAGCGCCAGCTGGCTCTTCCGCCGGCGCTCGCCGACCTCGACGATCAGCAGGCCGCAGATCAGCCCGGCCACGAGCCCTCCGATGTGACCGCCCAGGGCGATGCCCTTGATGCTCACGGACAGGAACAGGTTCAGCAGCAGGAAGAACCCAAGGCCGCTCTGCCAGATCGAGATTCCGCGGGCCCGGGCGACCACGATCAGCGCGCCGAAGATCCCGAAGATGGCTCCCGAGGCCCCGATCGTCGGAATGTCCGGCGAAAACAGCAGCGCCCCGAACGACCCGGCCAGCAGCGAGACTCCGTAGATCACGCCGAACCTGAGCTGGCCGATCCCGGGCTCAAGCGCGCTTCCGACGAAGTACAGCGAGACCATGTTGACCAGGATGTGGAAGATCCCGTCGTGCAGGAAGCCGCTCGTGACCAGGCGCCAGTACTCGTGCTGCTGACTGATGAACGGCCCGAACAGCAGCCCGTGATTCCACACCCATCCTCCACCTCCGCTGCCGAACCCGGCTCCTGCCGCCGTCTCGGCCAGGAACACGATCACATTGATCCCGATCAGGGCCTGGGTCACGCTCGGAACCCCTGACACCGACCGGATCGTCTTGACCTTCGTGCGCTCGCGGGAGCACTCGGGACAGCGCATCCCCACCGAGGTCGGCGTCATGCAATCGGGGCAGATCGGGCGACCACAGGAGGAGCAGGAAACGCCCGTCTCACGGGACGGGTGGCGGTAGCAGACGGGCACGTTCGCTAAGTCACGCTAGCAATGGCTATTTGGCCGCCGCTCAGCGGCCGCGGAGAATCCGGCCCGCCTCGTCGGCGAAATCACGAGCCGTGCGGCCGGCCAGGTCCAGCAGGCCATGTGACTGCTGGCTGCGGGATTTGTGGCGCGCGCGGACGCGCAGGACGACCAGCGCCGTGCCGGCGCCGGCGCCGACGACCGCGGCGGCGGCCGGCCTGGCCCAGTTGCGGGGATCGCGCATCGACGCCAGCTCCCAGGACTCGAGCTCGTCCTGAGCGGCCAGGGTCAGCGTGACCAGCGTGCTCTCCAGCCGGGCCACCAGGTCCTCGGGCGGATCCACGGGGCTCAGAGCCTGCCGCAGCAGCGACTCGAAGTCAGGCGCGCTGGCGCTCATCGATCCTCCCCGATCTTGACCGGGTCCTCGGACACGATCGTCTCCAGCTGGCGGATCGCGCGGTGCAGCAGCACCTTGGTGGCGCCGTCCGTCCGGCCGAGCGCGCGGGCAATCTCGCGGTTGTCCATGCCGAGGGCGAAGCGCATAATCAGCGCCTCCCGGCGGTCGTCGGGCAGCTGCTGGACGCCCTCCAGGATCGCCGCGAGCTCCTCACGCCCCTCGACCAGCGACTCCGTGGTGTGGGGGGCGGAGACCATGTCGGCGTCCTCGATCGACGACTCGCGCTTGCGCGAGCGATCGCGGTAGAAGTTGGCCGCCAGGTTGTGGGCGATCCGGATGAGCCAGGGCCGCAGCGGCCGCCCCTTGGACTCGCGCAGGGCGCGCTCAAAGTGGCGGTAGGCCTGTAGGAAAGTCTGCTCGGTGAGGTCCTCAGCATCATGGTGGTTACCCACCCGGTAGTAGCTGTAGGAGTAGACGTCGCGCAGGTGGGCCTTGTAGACCTCGGTGAAGCGGGCGTCAAGCTCGGCCTTGTTCTGAGGAAGTCGTTCTTCCACAGCATGGAGCCTAACCCTCCTACGCGGCCTGGACTTTCTCTTTCTGCGTGGCTGGACGCGGATCGCTGACCAACGCGGTCCAGCTGTCCAGCCCGAGCCTGCCCTCCACGAACGCAGCCAGGCCCTCGATCGCCGGCGCAGGCACCCGCTCGTCACGCGCCACGGCAGCCAGGAGCGGGATCGCGTCCACGGCCTCGGCCGTGTGGCCGAGGGCGCTGGCGATCTCCCCGGCGGGCACGCCCGCAGCCAGCAGCTCGCCGGCCCGCCGGTTGCGGGAGCTCGCCCCGGTCACGGTGGCCACCAGGTCGCCCACGCCGGCCAACCCGGCGAACGTCTCCGGCCGGGCGCCCCGGCGGCGGGCGAGCGCGTCGACCTCGGCAAACACCTTTCCGGCCGCCGCACCGGCGATGTTCGGGCCCGCGGACGATGCCGCGGCGGCGGCGGCCAGCGCGGCCACGTTCTTGGCCGTGCCGGCCAGCTCGACGCCGGTCATGTCGGAGGTGATCTGGACGTCCAGGCCGGCTCGGCGCAGGACGTCGGCAAGCTGCTTGGCCAGCGCGCGATCGGTCGCGGCGACGACCACGGATGCTCCGCGGTAGATCGCCTCGGCGGCGTGGGACGGTCCGCCCAGGACAGCCACACCCCGGGCGGCGCAGCGCTCGGAGGCAAAGGCGGAGGGCAATGTGCCCAGCGGGGGCACGAGACCCTTGGACAGCACGAGCACCCCCGCGGCGCGCGGAATCCGCTCGCCGTGGGCAGCCAGCACTCCCGGCAGGGAACGGGCGGGCACAGCCAGGCAGATCAGGTCGGCCCCCTCAAGGTCAAGGTCGGCCGCCCGCTTGATCGTGATCGAGTCGGGAAGGCTGATGTCAGGGAGATAGGCCTCATTGGCCCGGGCGGCCACGATCGTCTCGGCCTGCTCATGAGTCCGGCAGCCCAGATCGACATCGATCCCGGCTCGGGCCAGCGATACGGCCAGGCTCGTCCCCCACGTGCCGGCGCCGATGATCGCCGCCCGGCGAATCGGCGGTAGCCCGCCGAGCCACTCCCACTGAAGCATCACGCACGGCCAGATCCGATCGGTGACCGCGCCGGCCAGCTCTCTGGAGGGCTCGGGCACAACCGGGAAGCGCAGCGGGCGCCCGGCTCGGATGACCACCTTGTGGGG
The DNA here is from genome assembly GCA_963705785.1 of uncultured Solirubrobacterales bacterium. Classification (GTDB taxonomy): domain Bacteria; phylum Actinomycetota; class Thermoleophilia; order Solirubrobacterales; family Solirubrobacteraceae; genus Palsa-465. The sequence goes on from CAVPKV010000061.1 coordinate 21,186, forward strand.
TCGGATCCTCCAACCTCGGCGCACGGACTCGGTGCCGATCACGGAGACCGGGACGACGGGGGCACCCGTCTCCAGCGCCAGCCGGCCCACGCCCCGATGGGGGTGGCCGAGTGCGCCCGGTCGGATGCGCGTGCCCTCGGGGAAGATCAGCACGATCCCTCCGCGGTCCAGGATCGCCTTGGCGGTCTCCATCGACTCCTCGTCGCTGCTGCCCCGGTCGACCGGGAAGGCTCCCAGGGCGTTCAGGATCCAGGCCTGCCAGCGGCTGGAGAAGAGCTCCTTCTTGGCCATGTAGTACATCGGGCGCCGGGCCATCGTCCCGATCACGAACGGGTCCAGGAAGCTCCGGTGGTTGGCGGCCACGATCACCGGTCCGCTCGTGGGCACATATTCGAGGCCGATCCTCCGCATGCGGAAGTAGATGTGGAAGAACGGCTGGAAAAACGCCCTGATGATCAGGTAGATCAGCAGGTTGACGCCCTTCTCCTGGGTCCGGCGGTGGTAGGCCTCGTAGTCCATGTGTCGATTCGTACCCGGTCCAGCGGTGCCCGTTACAGTTGACACGTGGGCGTCCGAACCCGCACTCTTCGAGGAGCCCTCTGCGGCGCCGTCGCCGCCGGTGCATGGGCGCTGGAGCAGCCGCTGGACAAGCGGCTCTTGGACTGCGCCTACGACGACGTCGAGTTGCTGGGCAGGGCTGTCACCAGGGGGAGCGGCTGGTATCCAGTCGGCCTGGCGATGCACGTGGGGAACGGGGCTCTGTTCGGAGCCGTGTACTCAAATGTGGCTGGGTATCTGCCGGTGCCCACGGTCTTCCGGGGGCCGCTGGTAGCCCTGAGCCAGAACGTGGCATTTTGGCCGCTGGGCTCCGTATCCGATCGCCTGCACCCGGCGCGCCGCGAGCTTCCCGAACTGCACGGCAACGGCCGCGCGTTCGCCCAGTCGACACTCCGACACCTCGTCTTTGGCGTCGTTCTGGGCGAGCTCGAGCGCCGCCTGAACGCCGTCCCCGAGGCCGCTCCACCCCCCTCGCAGCTCGACTTCTCAAGCAACGGCCACGGCTCGATCGAACGGGCGGTTTCCAGAGAGCGGATTTAGGGGGCTACGGCGCACCGCCGTGCGACACTCATCGTCGCGCCCGCCTAGCTCAATTGGCAGAGCACTTCACTTGTAATGAAGAGGTTTCCGGTTCGATTCCGGAGGCGGGCTTGGGGAAAGGGCTGGTAATCCGGTAGTTTTGGGGCGGTGGGCGCGGACCGATTTCGGGGCGTGTCCCCAATATGTCCCCGGTTTGGCGCATTGTTTCGGGACATTGCTGGTGGGTTGCGTTCTCCGACGGGGCATGTGTTTCGTGTCGAGCGGGCGCGGGGGCCGGTGTGGTACATGAAGTACCGGTTGCCGGATGGTCGGCAGGTGCAGAGGAAGCTGGGGCCGGCGTGGACGGGGCGGGGCCGGCCGGCGCGGGGTGCTTCACGAAGCGGCTGGCGGAGGACGCGTTGCGCGGCGTGCTCGAGGACGCGCGGCGGGGCACGTTGCCCGGACTGGTGAGGACCGGGGTGACGTTCGAGGATGCGGCTGCGGAGTGGCTTCGGTACGTGGAGCATGATCGGCAGCGGAAGCCGTCTACGGTCGCGGGCTACCGAGTGATCGTGCGCTCGCAGCTGTTGCCTGCGTTTGGTGGGCTGGCGCTTGAGGAGGTCACACCGGCGCTGATCGAGCAGTGGCTGGGGTCGGCAGGCGGGAAGCCGAGTACGCGGATCAAGGCGCTGGTGCTGCTGCATGGCATTTTCCAGCGGGCGCGGAAGGTGTGGGGGCTGCCGAGCAATCCGGCGGCGGAGGTGGAGCGGCCGCCGCTCGAGGTGAGCGGCGACATCCAGGTGTTCTCGCCCGAGGAGGTGTGGGCGCTGGTCCGGGCGGCCGGCTCCGAGCAGGATCGGGCGATCTACCTGACGGCCGCGTTCACCGGCCTGCGGATGGGTGAGCTGTTGGCGCTGCGCTGGCGCGATGTCGATTTCGCCGGTCAGGCGATCCGGGTCCGCGCGAGCTACTACGCGGGGCACCTGACGACGCCGAGGTCCGGGAAGGTCCGTGCGGTCCCGCTGGCCCCGGACGTGGCAGAGGCGCTGGCGAAGCTGGGCGCGCGCGAGGACTGGGTCGGGGATGACGACCTGGTATTCGTAGGAGAGACCGGCGGGTACCTGGACGGGTCGGCGCTGCGGCGCCGGTACAAGGTCGCCCTGGACGCGGCTGGGCTCCGGCGGCTGCGCTTCCATGATCTTCGGCACACGTTCGGGACGCGGATGATCGCCAAGACCGACATCCGCCGCGTCCAGGAGTGGATGGGCCACGCCGACATCCAGACGACGATGCGCTACCTGCACTACGCGCCGCGCGACGAGGACGCCGAGCTCGTGGCTCAGGCGTTCAGGGTCGACCCGACCACGGCCTCGGAGCTGGCGCGTGAGACCTCCTGAGACTGGTTCCGAGAATGTGCCGATTTGCAGGCATTCGTCCCAAGACGTCCCAAAACGTCCCTAGAAATGTCCGTAAACGTCCCAAAACGTCCCTGAAGATGTCCCAAGATGTCCATGGAACGGCGTGGCGAGCGGCGATGCCGATCAGCTCTCGCCTCTCTGGTTTCCCGCAGATCCCCAGTGTTCACGGGGCTTTTCAGGCCACGAGACAGCGAACCCACGGTGGCTCTGAGACCGGCGATAGGGGTCTCGCAAGGCGGGACGTCTTGGGACGTCTGCACCCCGTGCGTATAGTATGTCCCCGTTGCAGTTGGTCGTTGTAGGGGTGCCGTGGGGTCGACGGTCCCGATATGCGCAGCGGCTGTCTTCTGGGGCTTGGGCTGCCGGAGTTGGCGGGTGTCATTGGCTGGCCGACGATGGAGGCGGAGAGACGTCTTGGTGCGGGAGCGGGGACTGGCTCAGAGGAGCGAAGTGGAGCTGTCAGCGACTCGCGTCGCATCGCTCGCGTCCGCTGCCGACTTCGCCGTCTCCAAGACTCCCGCCGCCGCCCACCAGGACCCGCCGCAAGCCCCACATCGGCTGAGCCGCCCTTCTTGCTTATGGTCGAGGACGGTCGCTGCGAGAGGAGGTCGCTCGCCGGCACGGATGCCGGCGAACCTGGCCACGGACGGCCTCGGAGGACCGTTGCTCTCGCTGTTGCTTGTAGCCCTTAGCGACACTCTCGACAAGCGACGTTAGTGGTCTTACTGTCTCGGGCGTGAGGCCCGGGATCAGCATGGTTGTGGCAGTAGCCGTAAGCGTTTGCCTTGGCGGGTGCGGAGCCGCAAACCACACGGTCAGAGGGACCAACGCAGCTGCGATCACTCAGCTACCCCGTGGGACCCACGCTTGCCACACCTCTCAGCTGAGGATCAGGACGTTCCACAGCTTCGCCGGACTCGGCCACTCCGGGGCCTACATCGCGTTCACGAACCAGAGCCGGACTGCATGCGACCTGAGGGGTTGGCCGAAGCTCATGACCGTCACCGCGGCCGGACACGCCTCGGCAGCGGACGATTGGCCAGCATCGTCGTTTGAGGTCACCCACACCGGCATCGGGATCCCGGTCGTCAAGCTCGCTCCAGGCAAGCGAGCTGACGCAGAGTTCAAAGCGAGCGACAACAACAGGACGGGGACCAGATGCCCGCCGTCCTACCGCTGGCTCCGGGTCACGCCCCCTGACAACACTAGGAGCGTCGTGCTTACCGCGTGGGTGAGGTATCTCGATGCATACCTCCCCAGTTGCGCCGGCGTCGCCCTCAGCACAGTCCTACCGGCCTCAAACTTCATGGGCGGCTAACAGCTCACGGCTGTCGAGTTGATCGAGCAACGACAGCCTGCTGCTACCCCGGAGGAGAAGGCGTCGAGGCGCGACATTGTGCGGCCGGGCGTGTTCTATGGATGGGCGTGGTGCTGGCTGGCCATCGCGGAATAGGGCTTGATGTGGAGGTGATGCGGTGTCGATTCGCAGGAATCCGATCGCGTACCTGGCGCTTTTCATCGCGCTCGGAGGCACGTCGTTCGCGGCGACCCAGCTGCCGGCGAACAGCGTTGGCACGGGGCAGTTGGCGTTTCCCCTCGGCGTGGCCTCGCGGAGCGGGCCTACTGTGAGGAGGATTCCGGTGTCCGTCTGCCCGCCGGGTGAGCGGTGTCCACCTCCGATCGAGCGCCTCCTGGGTGCCTCGGTTCAGGTGTCGCTCAAGCGGAGCAGCAAGGTGGTCGTGCTCGGCACGGCTGGGTTTGACAACGTAAAGTCGAAGGCGGCGCCGACCCTCATCGACATCGGGACCAACGTCGACGGGACCATCGTCGACGAGCGGTACCGGTTAGGAGTGCCGCCGATCATTCCGTTCTGGTTCACCGAATACCTTCCCGCAGGCCAGCACACGATCACGCTCGTCGCGAGTGCCCTATCCGCGTCCGGGCCCCGTCGCAACGTGTACGTCTACGGCCCGCAAGTCGCCGTGATCGCGCTTCCCCCGCTGCGGTAATCCAGAGCGGGCCGGGAGCAATCGGGCAGTAGCCGCGAGCCGAACTCGGGGGCGCTCTCCGAGTCGCATTCAGACTGCCGCCTTGATCGATTTGCAACAGCCGGGATCTGCGGGCCGGTAGGCGGTCTCGCGGCTGGCGCTCGTGCGCTCAGCCGTGGCGTCCGTCGCGCCAGGCACGATATGGGCATGGGAGTTCACGCGGGGCCGATGCCCTCATCAATGCTGTGGTCAGAGCACGAGGACCGGTCGCTGAGGCCGCCCGAGCGAGGACTGTTGGATGCGATCGCTGCTGGTGAGCTTGACGAACACCTCGTCGCGATCGCAGACGCGGTACGGGCTCGGCGCGAGCTGCTGCACACAGTCGACTCGGCGACTGTGATCGCCAGCCTGTGCGTCGGCGACACGGTGATGTTCAACCGCGTCATCCGGCCCCGTTACCTAGAGCACGAGCTCGCGGTGGTCACTGACCTCGACGCGCACTGGGTGACGGTCAGACTGGCAAGGCCGGTCGGTCGCTTCCGCGATGGGGAGCTTCGGTGCCCTCCACTGGCGCTGCGAAAGCTCCATCGCGGCGCGACCCGGTAGGCCGAGCTCTAGCACGGTCAGCGTCGCCGGCAGCGCCGTTCGCCAGCTTCCCACCAGTCCGGCTCCTCTCCTTGCTCTCGCCGGAACTCCAGCGCGTGGAGCGCACTCACAGGGCCTCCCCCGCTCAGGCTGCAGAACTTCCACAGCTCCCGAGCGGCCTGCTTGTAGTGGTGTATCAGCTCGTCCAACTCGAACACGTCGATCTCGTCAGCCTCCAGGCGAGCGAAGCCCTCCCGGACTCGTTCGAGCAACAGCCGCAACTGCTCCTCGTGATACGCCGCGATTGTCTTCCGTGCCGCGCGTCGCTGAGCTCTCTCCGGCTCCTCACGGTGGTCGCCGGTCTCGCTCACAAGCGGAGAGTAATCGCGGCGCCTGAGTGTGATGCTGGTGGGCGACCCGGGTCTACTTCCGCGCCTTCTCCCTCGCGGGCCTGGAGGCGCCCCTTCCCGTGCGGTCGACCAGCAAGCCGAAACATGGGTGCATTGCTTTCCCGAGCGTAGTGTTGAGGTATGCCCGCGGTCGGTCGCTTGGCGCTTCTCGTGGGAGCGCTTGGTTGTGCGCTCGCGGTCGGCGCGTGCGGCGGAAGAAGTCCGGTAAGGCGTGCCGACTGCCTGCCGTCGCCTCTTCATATCGCCCCGGCGCGGGTGAAAGCTGGTGGGACTGTGGCGGTGTCCAGCCCACCGTTCACGTGCCGAGGCAGCTATCCCGCGGGCCATCGCTACACACTGGTCCTCGGCCAGGTGGGTAGAGCCGCCCCGCTCCAGTCTGGGCGTATTCCCGGTCAGCCGCGACGGAGCGTTCAAGGCCGTTGTCCATATCCCACAACGCGCTTCGCCCGGCCAGTCCTACATCGATGTGACAGGAAGCACGTTCTGCGAGGACACCAAAAACGTGGCGGTCAGCTGCGCGGGATACGACGCGCCCGTCGCACATCCTGCCGCCGGGCTAAGGCGAGCGCGCTATCGGAGGTCGATCTGAGCGGAAGCGACGATAACTCCTTGCATTCGGTGGGGAGGTCGTCGATCGGGCGAGCCGATGGGATCATGAGGTGGATGCCAACGGACAGCTTGACGTTGACCGCGTTGAAGATGAACTTGCCAATGGCGCGCCGAGATATCGCGGAGTGGGCACGAGTCCTTGACCTACGAGTCGAGCAGTTGGCCGAGCGGCGAGGTTTGCTTGCCGTGAGGCTGAAAGTCACGGTTACCGGCCCCGATGAGCAGATCGAATCCTTCCGCTATCACCTGGCCGGAGGCGGGCTTGTGTCTCAAGCGGGTAACCCGATTGACGCCCTGTTCAACGGTCTGATCGAAGAAAGCGTCAAAGCGTTTGGCCGGTGGCGGCGATCCCGCGCTCGGCGGAAACAGAGGTAGCCGCCTGAGATGGTGAGCGGGCCCCTTCTGTCAGCTCGACCCCGAGCCGCTCGATATCGGCCATGGCTTGCGCACTCAGGTAGTTCGTGTTCATGTCGGACACGATCCTGCGCTCGCGGTCATCCATGCCGACAAGGTAGTCGCCAGGCGGGCTACGGTTGATCGGTGAGCGAGGAGGGGCAGAAGGGGATGGATCGGCGGTTCGAGGAGGGGTTGGTCTGGCCGCGCTGGGCGGTGGAGCGCTGGGCCGAGTTCCCAATCGGTCAGAACCCTCGGCCGTTGGTGCTCGTCGGACCAGATGTCTTCGCGGAGTTCGGCTTTCGCAGCGGGGAGGCCAAGGACGCGTATCTGGAAGGTCGGTTCGAGATCTTGGTGCCGCTTCCAGCCCCGGTGTCCGATGCGCTTCGCGGTGCGCGCGAGCGCCTGGTCCCTGCGAGACCTCCACAGGCCCCATTGCCGATCACAGAAGCCACACATGTTGGGAGAGAGTTCCGGACCGATCGAGGGCCGGTGTGGCTTCCCGCTTGGCGGCTTGCCAGCCCATCCGCGCTTGGGCCGATCTGGGTGCTAGACCCAGACGTCGCGCAGACTCGATGGCGGCCGCGGGGATCCCCGACGATTCCTCGGCCCGACCTTCAGATACCGCTCGGTGACCCGGGAGCGAGGTCCGAGCTTGACGAGGATGGTCGTACGCTGACCGTCCACGTGCTTGGGGGGACGCCACAAGTCGAGCGCTACACCGGGGCTGAGACCATCGAGTCATCGCAAGCGGTAGCAGTCGTGCCTGTGGGAGAGGACATCGGACCGCCCGGCTGGCGGACCCTCGCCGGGTACCTGCACGACATCACCATCCCGCTTCAGTCTCCCCTTGGCGCCCGCGTGCACGTCGATCTCCACGGGAACCTAGTCGAGGTCCGCGTGCAACCAGGCCCAGGCTAATCAACCAAACCGACTGGGCACGCGCCGGCCGCACGCTGCCGGTCGTCGATCACAGCGATAGCGGCGTCTGGAGCCTGTGACGGGACGCATGGACGGCCGTATTGTCGATGTGATGGGTCGGCGTCTGCTGCTGATCGCTGTGGCCGCGATCGCCGCCGGTGGCTGCGGCTCGGGCACCACCCCGGAGCAGGACGCCCGAATTGCGGGGGCGATTTTCTACCAAGGTGGACCCGTTCCAATCGGTCCACATGAGCCTCATGCCGAGCCGGGGAGCGTGCGAGTTCTCAATCGATCTGGCCGCGTCGTAGCCCAGGCCACAGTCAACGAAGGTCAGCCCTATCGGTTCCTTCTTGCGCCTGGCCAATACCGGATTGAGGCGACGTCAGGGGACGCGAACTGCCGACCAAGGAGGGTGTCAGCCCAGGCTCACCACACGGCGACGGCGAGCGTCTACTGCGGCGTGAAGTAAGGGGCGGCAGCGGACTATCGCCGTGCTGTCTGCTGCACGTCGCTCATTGGGGAAGGCAGGGCAGGTGCCGTGAGATAGTTCCTGTGGGCCGGTGGAGCTGAGACTGATGCGAAAGTCCCTTGTCGCTGGTTTAGCCGTGCTGACCGCCTTCGCGGTTATTGGTTGCGGGTCCTCTAAGCCGACGGTGCGCGACGGATATTTCTCCCGGCAGACATCCCACGGCAAGCCGTGTCCGGAGCTTCCCAATGGCACGTTCCTGTGCAACACCAAGGTCACCCGAGGCGATCGCCGCAGCCGCTTCACGGTCCTGGTGGTCGACGTAACCCCGGATTCCCCGTCTGGGTTCGCGCACATGAACTACTCGGTCATTGCGACCGCCACGAAGCCCACTCAGTCCCAGGCGCTCCAGATCGCAAACCAGGTGGCGCATGGCCACTCGGTCGTGGTGAAACACGTCAACTGCCGCCCGGCCCCCTCCGGCTGGGCCTGCCAGTACATCCGCTAGCCGTTCGCCCCCTGCTGCTGGATATCGATCAAGAGGGGAGCCACCGATGCATGGGATTCGCTTCTGTTTTCCCGCGAGTGCCGCGCCTTGGGGCGCCGCTTTCTGCGACCGGCGTTTCGTCTGGACTAGGTTCCGGCAATCATCAGGCGCTTCCAATGACGGCTGCCGTCGGCGGGACACCGCTCCGGAGAGTCGGCGGTGCCCGCGCACCTGATCGCTATGAGTGCTTCCAGGTCGACGTGAATGCGTTGTGCTTCGCTGCGCTGCCGCCGCCCGTAAGCGGACCGGTCTGAACCAGCAGAACGTTGTTCCTGACCATGTCGAACGCACGACCGGGTGTGGCGCCGAGCGGCTTGCCGTTCACCTTGGCGGCGAAGACGTGGATCGACCCGAAGTTGGTGATCGGGTACACCGTCGTGGTGTTCGGCTTGTTGACGCTGCCGGTGCCGATCTCCGCACTGACGCTGGGCGCCCCCGTCGTTGACTTCGTCAACGTGAACGTGTGACCCTTGGTGAGGTCCTGAATGGTGGCGGTCGTCGCTGTGAAGGACGTCATCACGGTCGCCTTCATCAGGTCGCCCGGAAACGGCTTCTGCGAGTCGATGGCCACCTTGCTACCGAGCTGGACGGCGGGCACCAGCACAGGGCGGCCTCCGAAGCAGTACAGCGCGACGGTGGCGGCATTCAGGCTGTCCTTGCCCGAGACGTTCGTGTAGATGAAGGAGCCGGAACCGGCGCCGGTACTGGTGCTCGTGCACTGCAGCGTGGGGAGCACGAATTCAGAGGTGACGCTGGTCGCGCCCTTTTGCGGAAACACCCATCCTGCGAAGTAACTCTTGTTCCCATTGGCTGCCGCGTGCGCGGGTGCGCGCCCCGCGGCGATACCTGGTGCGAAGCCGACCGCACCCGCCGCCAGCGATCCGGCAGCTGCGACGGCGAGCATGAACCCACGACTATTCACCATGAAATCCCCTTAACGGCCCCGGCTGGACGGCTTATCGGCAGCGAGCCTACCACCGTCAAGCAGCCCAGGCATTCAGCGCACGGAGGCGGTTGCGCGTCCCCAGGACTGGGGCCGCCGAGTTGATTCGACGCTTGGTGACCGCGGGAGGGCGAACAGCACCGCCAGAACGGGCATCCAGGCGAGCCCCAACGCCCGGGTTCAGCACGATCCGGGCGAGCGGCGCGGGCGATGACGAGGCGCTAAGTGGCCGCTGTCGAGTTGGGCTAAATCCGACAGCGAGCGCATCGGCTGTCCGAGGCCCTGCGTGGGCCGGTTTCGCCGGCATTCATGCTGGCGGCGAGCGACCCCTCTCAATTCAATCGACATAGGTCCGTGCTGCCACAATCTGATCATGGCCGCCTCGCCGAAGTACGTCCGACTTACCGAGCCTGCGCTGGCAGGTCAATACGAGGTCGTCGAGCGACGCGCGGACGGGTCGCTGGTTCTCCGACCCGAACATGAGCCACTTTCCGAGGGGCTCCGCGAGACCGACGGCACCGTGTTCCAGGACGAGGAGTTCATCGCTCACCTCGAGCGGGTTCCCGCGACGGAAGACGACCTTCCGTGGGAGGCCGGCACGCCTCCGTCGCCCTAGCTGAGCCGTCTTGCAATGCCGAGGCGACCGGCCTGCGCGCCAACATCGGTGCGGTGCCGACGATCAGCCGATTCTTTGGGATCACCATCGCGATGTACTTCGACGATCACGGCCACCCGCACTTTCACGCCCGGCGTGCTGGAGCCGAGGCGAAGGTGCGGATCGATCAGATCGAGATCATGGAGAGCGCACTCCCAGTTCGGGACCTCCGGCTCGTGCTGGCGTGGGCTGAACTCCACCAGGACGAGCTGTTGGAGAACTGGCGCCGGGCACGGGTCGGTGAGACACTTCTTGACATCGAGCCGCTTCGATGACTGGTCTGACCCCTGACATCACCGCAGCGTCTGTTGTGCGCCACGGCGTGCTCCAGCTCACGTTCGCCGATGGACTCAGCGCCGAAGTCGATGTGCTGGACCGGATGCGCGGGCCCGTGTTCGACCAGGCCCGCACCCCTTCGGGGTTCGCATCCATGACCGTCGACGCCGAGTCCGGCACCGTTACCTGGCCGGGCGGCGCGGATCTCGCGCCGGACACGCTCTACCACCGCGCCAGCACCGGCCTCTGGCCCGAACAGAGCGCCGCCGCCTAAAGAACCGTCAGACAGAGGGTGGTGCAGGTCAATTGGCCCCGCGCCGCAGCAGACGGTCACCTCCGCCAAGCGGAAGATCAGCAAACCGTGTCCCCAAAATGTCCCGAACTCAGCAATTCTGACCTGCTCTAACTGCACTCAGACGACCTGAAACGCCCGTTTCTACGGCAAATGCCCTGCAAATGAGCCCCTTGTAATGAAGAGGTTTCCGGTTCGATTCCGGAGGCGGGCTTGGGGAAAGGGCTCGTAATCGGGTGGTTCTGGGGCGGTGGGCGGGGACTGAGGCGCTCGCACGGCGTGATGTGCTCGGTCTGTTCGAACGTTCGATGTCGGGGCCGTGCGCAGTCGTGCCGACGAGCTTGCACGCGAGCGGCGTGAGCTGGACGTCGAGCTTCAGACCGCGAACTGGACGGTGGATCTGGAGGAGGACTAGCAGGCGCGCGAGCTGGTAGCCGCATAGGAGATGGCGAACGCCAGGGCGGCAACTGCCCGGAAGTTGCACGCCAGGAAACCGGCTCCTTGGCGGCGCGAGGGCAGCGCTCGCGGGTTCGACTCCCGCATCGCACAGATACGCCCAGCATCGTCACACCGGCACTCGGCACGGTGAAAGTGCACTACCGAGGCGTTGAATCTCTGCCGTGGTGAGGGCGGGTGCGGGGATTCGCGCGCCACCAGTCCCCAGGATGCCGGATGCCGACGCTCGTCGCCGAGCTTCCGCCCTGATCGACAGGCAATGGTCCGGGATCAGCTCGATACTGGTGGATGTGGGCCAGGGACCTGCGAAACTTTCGTCCGTCCTGCTGGCTGCCCTCGTTACGGCAGCCTGCGGTGCGGGTGTGGGAAAGACGGAGCATGTGTCGCTTTCCGCCACGCGGAGCTGTCTGGCCGCTGCAGGGTTTCGCGTCGTTGGTGGCCATGTCAACAAGGAGGCCAGCAACGGGACCGGGGCTGTGGGCGAACTCGTGATCCCGGGCGCGTTCATCGCCTTCTACCCCTCGACGACGATCGCCGACCGCGCAGCTTCACGTGTTGCCCAGAACATCGCCCGGATTAGAGGCTCCTTGGTCCGTCGGGCCAACGCCACGGTCGCCATCGTCGGTAGCCCTCTGACCGCTGCTCCGCGCCGCAAACTGCTGGATTGCGTGCACTAGCGGCCCCGGCAAGCGGCCGCGGACCGACACGACCCGACACGAGACTGCCTCCCGGTTAGATCGAATCGCGGCAGCGAGCGCGGTCTCCCTCCGGGCGAAGCGATCGTCCGTGGGGCCGACGGCGGGAGCCGACCCAGGACGATCGAATAGTCGCCGAAGCAGTCGCATCTCGACTGCCCGCGGGTTGGTCTAAAGCGATCGTTGGGGAGACACGCGGCTGCGCTCCGCTCCGAGGCCGCGTCCGATCTGTCTATCGGGCGGAGCCGCGGGGACGCGAGGGATTCTGTCCGCGCCGCCCGCCGCCCGCCGCCGGTCGCCGGTCTGACGGCTCATGCGTTTCAGGCACTTCCCGCGACGGGTAGCGACAGGGCAGGCCAATCCACCGAAAGGACTGATGCTTGATGGGCGATGGAGCACTCGACGACGCCAAGGGCCGTCTGAAGGAGGCCGCCGGCGATCTCACCGACAACGACAGCCTCAAGGATGAGGGCAAGGTAGACCGTGCCGCCGGTACCGCGAAGGACATGGTCGGGGGTGTGGCCGACAAGGTCAAGGAGACCGTAAATCCCGACGACTGAGCGGCGGCGGCTCGCGTGCCCTTGGCCGAGTGCTACCGGCGCTGCTGGCACGCGGGCCGCCCCCCAAAAGGGAACGCATCAGAGGCCGCTCTAGGTCTGGCCAGCGAGCGATGAGCTGGCCTGCCTTAGAGCACGCAGCTTCAAGTTATCCGCGGCCCCAGCTGAGGCAGGCTCTGGGGGCAACGGTCACGCTCAGGTGAGCGAGCCGCGCCTTCCTCCGACGAACACCAGCAGCGCCAGGACGGCGATCAGGAACAGCAGGGGGTGGATTGCGATACCGCCAACCACCGCTAGGACCAACAGAAGAACTACCAACGCAAGAAGCATCTGCACCTTCCTCTCTCGAATTATGAGGAGGCTTCCCCGGGTTGTCGGATTCATTCATGGCACAACGTGAACGGTCCGAAGCCTGTGACGCGAACGGGTGGGCGTGATTGCCGGTGTAGACGCTCTCATTTGGCTAGCACGGTCCAAGACCCTCGCTGTCGAGATTCGATCGAAGGGGCGACCCGGGCTACCTTCTTCAGCGATGCCCGCCACGCGACGATTATGAGTCGATTGCTCAGGAGGAGCGAGAGCTTGTCGACCGGCTGATGCCACCACCACGGGGAGATCACCGGCGCCCCACCCGGGGTCGGATCGGGTCCACAGGAGTACGAGCAGTTGCTCGGCGTCCAGATCGTTTACTGGCTTACCTCACCGAACTGGCAATCATGCAGGCTCGCTGATCGCTAGCGGTAGACCTACTGCTGCTCGATCAACTCAGGAGCCACCCTCGTCGCCGTGGACCGTCGAGTCTGGGGATTGCGAGAGGCGTGCTGACCGATCCCTCTAAGTCCGGGCGGGTCTGAGTGTCAGCGTCGTAGGAGCGCTCAGGCAGCGACCGGCGAGTTCACCCAGTCGATCGTGACCTCGCGTGTCGGATTTGCTGGATTGACCGCGACCGTCATATGAGCGCCGAGACGGAGGCTTGCCACTTTGGCTTCCGGGACGCGATTCATGAACACAGTCTCGATCGGGCTGGCGGCGTCGATCGGCAGCTCGGCCTTGATCACGTATACCGGATCGTTCGGATCGGGCAGCGAGGGGTCCAATTCTCCGACGGTCTTGCCCGACGGCGAGAACTCGCGCAGGACCGCGGTCATGCGCTGGCCGCTCGCCAGCAGCTCGGCCGCTGATTTCTTTTGGCCCGTCTCTCCCGTCGCCTGGACCGCCCCGGCGATATCGCCTGCGCTGGCGCTGTCGAGGCTCGCTTCGGCACCGCCAGCGCCTCCGCTGCGGAGCTCCCAATCCCCAACCACCTCGAAGTTCTGATGATCCTCGGGGTCGTAGCGCACCATGATGCTGTCCCCGGGCTGCAACTTCCCGATAACCGAGAACTGGACCTGCCCACGGGTCATGACCTCAAACGCCCCGCTCTCGTCCGCAGGTGTGATGCGCAACGTCAGGTCGACCAACGGCGTGAAATTCTGCTGGCCCACCTCGCGGAACGAAACCAACACGCCTTGGGCCTCGACGCCCGCCTCCTCCAACCGCTTCTCGCGCTTCCTGCCTCCGAATAGTCCCATCTCTTCGGCTCCTCCGTATCCAGTCCCGTCCGACCGCGTACCGGCGGACGCGAGAGCAGTCTGGGCCGCGCGCATCCGCTTGTCAGTGTCGGTCGAGTCTCGGATCGGTCCCGGCGGGACGAATCCTTGAGCTTCTCGATGGACGACGAGCGCGCGTATCGCGGTGCCCTTACCAGCGCGCAGAAATGTCTCATATCGATCGTTGGGAAAGCCGGGTTTGTCAAGCCATAGCACTACAGGCCGATTCGCTGCGCGAGCGAGTCCCGCGCATTCGCGAATGTCGAATGTGGCTGGGCGCACTCCTCGGCGAGGCGCGCTAACAGAAGACTGCCAGGTGGAAGGACGCGTCGGCGCTCGCGCCGGTGCTGTCTCGAGTTTTGACGTAGATGGCGTCTGGGTTTCCGTTCCGGTAGGCGGTGCCGATCTCACCGGGATCCGGGTCGAGGTTCTGAGCGTCGGTTCGCCCGAGCGTAGCCAGCAGCGCACAACTCGTGACGTCGCGATCGAACGTCACTTGGTAGGACCCAGCCGTCACGCCGGAGAACAGCTTCGTGACAGCCGTGACGTGGCTCCCTCGGACCTCCGCGCCGCTCGCTGCGACTACTGCCCAGAGCGGAGGGCCGGGAAGCTGACCGGCCTTGAAATCCTCGGCCAGCAAAGAGTGGCTCTTCACCTTCTTGGCGGTTACCGCCCGGTTCGCAAGCTTGACCGTCGTGACTGCGCTGTTCTTTAACTGCTTGGTGCCCACACTGTTATCGGGCACGCTAGAAACGGCGTACGCCCCGCCACCAAGGGCGACAAACACGGCCACGGTGGCCATCACATTGGCGTAGCTGAGATGAGAGCGAAGCCTGCGCACGACAAGGAACCTCCCGCACCGCCACCCTACAGTCCGATGGCCCCCACCGCAATCCACGCCGCGACCCCACCGGCATGGACGTTGCTCGGCTTCCGCCTCGGGCCGGCACCAGCCACGCAGCGATTGTCCCAAGGCACTACTGATCGGTCGCCTCTGCGGATGCACGACGCGCGAGTGGCCATGATCTCGCTCGTGTCTGAACTAGTGGCTACACGGTCAATTGCGGAAGGGCGGTGAACCTTGTAAACGATGTCGTGCCTGGGCGTCAGCCAGTGCACGGGCCCGGTCGCCCGTTGGTACGCGCGTAGATCGCCACGGCCGCCGCAGTGACAGCCGCTCGATAATCGGGCTTGGAGGTCTCGTCTCCCACCCA
The DNA here is from genome assembly GCA_963705785.1 of uncultured Solirubrobacterales bacterium. Classification (GTDB taxonomy): domain Bacteria; phylum Actinomycetota; class Thermoleophilia; order Solirubrobacterales; family Solirubrobacteraceae; genus Palsa-465. The sequence goes on from CAVPKV010000061.1 coordinate 36,277, forward strand.
TAGCGCGCAGCGCCCCTCACGGAAGTAGAGGTTGGCGGTGGATTGACCCCCAGCCGGAGCCGCGGCGACGATCCCGATCGAGCCGGGGATCCTCGTCATCGCGAAGTGGGAGACCGCCCCCCCGCCCTGCTCGAGCGCAGCCTCTTGAACCGACGCGTGCTGCTCACGCGCGGCCACCGCAGGGGAGCGAACCTCGGTCACAGAAGAGCCTCCCTGGCCGCCGTCAGCGCCGCTCGTGTTAACCATGACCCCTTGGACGAACCCCTCCGAAGTCAGCCGCTTCTCGTCGCCTACCGCGTTCGGATTACCGGCCTCACCCGCCGCGACGGTGTGGGCGACTCGCGGTCGGCCGGCGGGATGAAAGCCCGTTTCCTCGTTGCCCTGCACCACGTAGGCGCTGATCGCAAGGCCCGTCGAGCTGCTGTGTGAGCTGCCGCCGCATCCTGATAGCTCAAGCCCGACCGCCATCAACAGGACCAAGCCGATCGCCCACCTCATCGCAAGCTGCCACCTCGAGTCAAGCCACGCGTTAGCCCAGAGTGCCCGCCGGCAGCACGAACCGGGGTGGCGGCCGAGGTGGTGCTCCGGCCCCGTCCGTAATCCGCGAGCCGTGTAAACCACCCTTCGAGGCGGAAGCAACGGCCGCCTCGGGTTGTCCAGCGTGGTCCGTGATCCACCCCAGAACCGCGTGGTAATCGGCGCCTTCGGCGAGGATCGCGGCACGCTCGATGACCTTGCCTCCGGAGGCGTGCGGACGTGCTAGCCGGGTCACCAAGGCAAGAATCGCGTCGTCGTCCACTCCTCCACCGTACTCCTACCCCGAAGTCACGCATCGCCGATCTTTGCGCGAGGCGCTAAGAAGCCAAGTCCGCGGAGCTGCCGGCGTGCTCCTCATCGGTCCAACCAGAAGCGGACATTCTCCGGGGCGGCGACCCGCTCGGGCTCGGCTGCGTGAGGCTCAACATGGTCGCCTGCCTGCCTGCCTGCCGGACGCGTCGCGGTGAGGCGACCCGCCCGGCAGGGCTGCCGGCTCTAGCCCGGCTGGTTCACGGCTGGTTCACGACCGTCGCGCCCGGATGAGCGCTCGTGACGGCGAGCAGGGCGTCGTTGGCCGGGGTCGCTGGGAGGTACTCGTACGCCGAGAACACGGCCTTCCCGCCGGGATACGCGGCGGAGTCGAGCTCGAGCGGCCGGTAGTCGCTCCGGGCGACGTACGCAATGCCGTTCAGCAACGGGTAACCCGACGAGCTCACAATGATCTTGTACGCCGGCGTCCCGTTGTAGGTGGTCGGCATCGCCGTGGCCTGGCCCGACTCGACCATCCGCTTCAGCTCGGTCGCCGGATCGCCCCCCTTTGAGACCTCGAGCTGGTGGATTGCCGGCGGGAGCGGCGAGACCGTGACCGTGTTCGTCGACGCGTCGTAGGTCTCGTTCTTGGTGGCCGATTGGCTGGCCTCTTGCCCGTCCTTGATCACGCGGTAGACGCCCGTCCCGCCGGTCTGCGCCCAGAGCTCGAACGGCATCGAGGAACCATCCGGGAACGTGACGGTCGCGGACTCGTGCACGATCTGGCCGGGCGGGGCGGTCAGCTCGGCACTGATGTGGCGGATGATCGCGGCGCTCGCCGAGCTCGGCCCGGAGACACCGCCGGCGGTCAGGAGCAAGATCGCGGTCGTGGCGGCCGCCGCCGTGGCCGGCACGCTCAGCGCCAGCGCCCGGCGCCAACCGCGTCGACGCGCTTTGCGGGCCTCACCTCGAGCGGAGCGTGATGCTCGCGCGATTTCTCGGTCGAGAGCGGTGCGGATAAGACGGTCACCGGCATCATCGGGCTGAGGAGCGACGATGCCGACATCGCGTAGGGCAAGCAATGGGTCCATTTGGGTGTTCCTCTCAGGCATTGGTCGGTTCGGTGCGGAGCTCGGTCGGCTGAGACGGGTGGGTGCGGGCGATTGCGCCGGCGAGTTGGCGCCGCGCCCGGGTGATCCTGGAGCTGACGGTGCCGATCGGCACCCCGAGGGCGGTGGCCGCCTCCTCATACGAGAGCTCGCCCCAGACGACAAGAAGTAAGGCGTCGCGGTCAGGTGCGGCTAGACGCCGCAACTCGCGGACGAGCTCGGCAGCAGGCAGCGGGTCTTGATGTTCGATCGCCCGCTCCCGGCGTCCAGTCAGACGTTGCAGCGCCGCCAGGCGGCGCTTCTCAGTCCGTCGATGATCCGCGACCACATGATTGGCGATACCAAGCAGCCACGGCAGCGCACTGTCGTGCTCGGCCCGAAAACGCTCGCGGGCGCCAAAGGCGCGAGCGAACACCTCAGCTGCGAGATCGTCGGCGTTCTGCGAGCCGACCCTTCGACGGACGTACAGCCGCACCGCCAAGCCATGGCGCTCATAAAGGACCGCGAACTCAGACGGATCGGTCACAGAACGCGCCAATAGCTCTTCGTCAGTTTGGGATGAGTGCATGTAGCTCTTCGTCAGTTGGGGATGAGTGCATGCCCTGTACATCGCCGATGCCGCCCAAAAACCTCGCGGCGGTGAGAATCAGCGACAGGTCTACCGAACTAAGACGCAAACCGCCTACCCCCCAATCGAAGGGCAGCGGCGGCTTGACGCCGCGCTCGCCGGTCCTGGCACTTGGGTCGTCGTGCTGCGCACCCGACGCGAGGTCCGGACCTTCCTCGAGGCGACCAGCCGTTCTTGACAAAGCGCGTCGCGTTGCCTGGCCCGATCAGTCAGCGGATTGCCGGTTTGTCGCCAACCCAGCACCATGATCAGGACTGCTGCTGCGGGGCTACAAGCGACAGCGACAGCGTGGGTCATGTGAGGCCGTCCGTGGGCGGTTTCGCCGAGTGATCCTCTCAATTCAGACGACGTGGGTCTGTCCTGCCACAATCTGATCAGGGCCACGTCGTCGAAGCACGTCCGACTTACGGAGCCTGATCTGGCAGGTTGTTACGAGGTCGTCGAGCGACGCGCTGACGGCTCGCTTGTTCTCCGACCCGAACAGGAGCAACCTTTCCGAGGTGCTCCGCGAAACCGTCGGCGCCGTGTTCCAGGACGAGGAGTTCATCGCTCATCTCGAGCGGGTTGCCGCGACCGAAGACGACCTTCCAGACGCGACAAGGGGGATTGTCAAGGCGAAACGCGCCGCGGGTTGCGGTCAGCGCGTGTCGGCACACCGCAGGTCAGCGTCGAGCGGCCCGATCCGGTACTGCACGAGCGTCGGCGCCACGCCGGTGAAGCCACCGCTTGTGCAGTTCTGCCGCGCCTGCGTGAACGTTGCCTCGGTTCCGGCCACCCAGCCGGGGAGCTGGCCGTTGAAGGCCGTCGCGGTCGTCTGTGCCGTCAGCCCCGTGATGTCCTTCCACTGGGCGCTGGTGGAGTAGATCCCGATCGGACCGGTCGCGCCGGCATTGCGCAGGCCAGCGATGAAGCCCTGCAGCGCGGCGATATTGAGCCGGTAGGTCCCGGCCCAACTCGACATCAGCTCGACGTCCAGCCACCACGGCGCCGTTTTGGCCGCGACCGGGTCGAGCGCGGCGACGCGGCCGTAGGACTGCGCAGCGCGCTGGTAGCCGTAGAGGTACGAGCAGGCGTTGGTCAGCTGGCCGTTACAGGCACCGTAGGCCGGCGCCCTGCCACCGGTAGGCCAGTCCGCAACGTGGTGCCCTCCGGGGTTACCGGTGTTGATGTACAGCGACAGGTGTGGCTGCTTCGGGCGCTTCTGCCCCGACGCGTCGCGTGCCCAGCTCAGCTCGCCCCCGATACACGGATTTGCGTTGTTGGCCAGCCCGCCGTTGACGCCGACGATCCCGAACAGCGGACTCGGCGGGTAGGAACCCGAGCATTGCGGATAGGAGACGTCGTAACCAGTGGTCGGCGACGAGCTGCCGCCGATCGCGATGATCACGACCACGACGATCAAGGCAGGCGCCATCACCCGCACCCACCGCGCTCCGGACCGGGAACGTCGGGCAGGCAGCACGCGCGTCAAGCTACCACGAGGCTGGGCGTGCGTTGGGGGGCCGTCGGTCGCCGAGGCTGCCGCGAGCACAACGGTCGGTTGCCCTGGCGGCAAAGTGCAGACGCCTACGCACGGGTCTGACCCGCGGTGCGCGTCAATCCTCTTCGTCTGACCCGTACGGAGGTAGGAACATCTCGAACCCTTGTCCAACGGGAAGAATGCTTGGCAAACCCGCCGGTCCGGGCCGAGCCCTCGCAATGGCGACGATCCGTGTGCCGCCGTCGGGTGGCTCGCGGTGCGCACACACGATCGCGTCCGGCTCCACGGGTGGGCCTTGCTCTTGGCGAGATGCGAGACCAGTTCAAGCACGGCGACTCTGCCCTGCTTTGGCGTCGCGACGAGCATGTCGCGGCTCCGCCCGCACCGCGAGCTGCGCTGAGGCGATTGGCGGTTCGAGGAGCCGCTCCCCGGCCCCCCCGGGCGTCTCATTCACAGCTTTTCGCTCCTGTGTGGGATCCGGTAGCGAGCCAGCGGCAACGGAAGTGTCGCCGCTGTTCGCCGTCGTGCGAATGCTGCCCCGTGGGGTGCGTGCGTGTCGAACGTGCGCTTACGGTTCCTTGTTGGGAGGAGGCGGCGGGCCGTGTCGGACCATCCCGGTCTGACTCTCGACGCTCGCGATACGCTCGGGCGGGACGCGGGGGCCGTCGGACGGTGGCTGGAGCCACGGCCACACTGTCGGTTCGGCCAGTCCCCGGACCATGTCCTCGATGCCAGCCGGTGTGGACAGGACCAGCAGCTTGGCCGTGTCGGACTCGATGCGGAAGGTGTGGGGCGTGCCTCCGGGTGCGAACACCACATCGCCGACGCCGCAGCGGCGGCCGCGGGTCTTCACCCAGGCCGGAGGCTCTGAGCCATCGTCGTCGAGTTCCGGCTCGACCAGCCAGGCGGTGAGCTCTCCTTCCAGGATGTAGAACGTCTCGTCCTGCGGATGGGAGTGAAGCGGCGGGGCAGCGCGGTGGGGCAGGACGATCTCCAGCAGCGCGAATCTCCCTGCGGTCCGATGCCCGTCGAGCTTCACGCGTACCAGCGTGCCCAGGAACCAGAGCAGCTCGCCGCGTCCGGACACGACCTGTGGCTCGGCAGGCGTCCCGACCCGATCGGTGATCGCCGCACTCATGCGTGCACCTCCGAGCGGAAGGCTTCCGGCCGTTGATAGCTCGCTCCTGGCGTGCAGCCGATCGCGAGGATCCTCACCCCGTCCTGACCGGGCTGGAGCTTGCGCCTGCTCGTGGCGTCCACCTTGAGCAGGTCGCCCTGGGAGATCGTTACCGCTTCGCCGTCGATGATGAAATCGGCTCCTCCGCGGAGCACCACGTACACCTCCTCGTGCCTGTCTTCGGCGTGGTCGTGCTCGGGGTAATCGGAGAACCCGGCCGGGAAGTCGAGCACCTGCATCCCGAACGACCGGATGTCGAGCTCGGCGCCGGCCAGCTTGATCGCGCCGTGGTGGATCGACTCCAGCTCGTCGATCGCCTTGACGGTGTAGCTCATGCTGTCTCCTTCGTTTGTGGACGCAGACAGCCTGACGGCCGGGCCCTGACCGCGGATCGGCTTCCCTGCCTATCTTGGCTTGGGGACCGTCCCATCTTGCGAGAGCAGCCCGCTGCTGCGCGCCCGCTCGACCGCGGCCAGTCGCGTCCCGGCGCCGAGCTTGGACAGGATCGCCGAGACGTGATGCGCGACGGTGCGCTCGGACAGGTGAAGCGCGACGGCGATCGCTGGATTCGTCGCACCGGTGGCGAGCTGCTCAAGAACCTCCTGCTCGCGGCGGGTGAGACCGGCGGGATGCGCCAGGGTCGATCGTCTCGGGCCACGCACGGCGCGTGCGCCCCGGACCGCTCGCTCCCGAGCGAGCGCCCGGATGGCCGCGCTTGCGCCCAGCTTGTGGAGTACAGCCTGTGCTTGGCGGGCGGCGGCGTCATCGCCGGGCAGCGCGGCCAGCGCCGACTCGTAGGGCGCGTCCAGCTCGCGCCAGGCCCGGATCGCGCCACGCCAGTCGCCTTCGAGCTCCAGCTTCACAGCATCCGGGGCACCAGCCGGCGGCGCTAGCTCAAGGTCGTAGCGGGCCGCCCACAGCGCCAGCTCGCCGCCCCAGCGCGCGAACCGGCCGGTCGCCGGGGACGCGCGGGCGGCCTCGAGGTGCTCGAGCGCGGTCCGACGGTCGCTGCGCAGCCAGGCGGCCTCCACCAGGGCGCAGCGAAGCGTCCCATGACGCGAATCCTCCGCGACCTTCGGGATCTCGGCCCATGCCTGCTCAATCGTCTGCTCAGCACCGGGCTCGCCTCGTCGGGCCGCGATCAGCCCCTCCATGGCCCGGGTCAGGGGAGCCTCTGCGTGCCAGCTCCGGACGCTGTAGGCGGCCGCCAGGAGTGCATCGTCCCAGCGGCCGCGGTCGAGCAGGCTCCGGGCGAGGTACCCCTCGATCACGTGACGGGGGATCCGCGCATCGAGCTCCTCCAATGACGCCCGCGCCTGACCGATGGCGTTCTCTAACAGCTCGTGCCGGCGCAGGGTGGCGGCGATGAACAGCAGGTTGACGTTGCTTCGAATCGCTCCGATCGCGAGCCCTGCCGCTTGGGCGTCGCGAAGCGCATCGATCAGCATCGGGATCGCTTCGGACTGACCGTGGTGACCGAGCGCCAGCCCCGCGCTGATCGCGATGTCGATCCGAACGTCCTCGAGCCCGGCAGCAACAGCCAGCTCACGCGCCCGCGGCGCAGCCGTGATCGCGACCGCGGGATCAAACGCCGAGGCCTCGATCCTGATGTGCGTCGACTGCGCCCGCGCCTGCGCGGCCACGTCGGAGGTGTCTGCCAGCACCGCAATCGCGCGCTCAGCGGCCTGCTTCGCCTCGACCATGCGATCGAATGACCACAGCGCCCAGGCCAGCGCTCCCAGCGCGCGTGCCCGCCGCAACGGATCCCCGAGCCGCTCGGCGACGGCCAGCGCCTGCTCGGCACCCGATACCGCTTCCTCATAGCGGGCGCTGGTGAAGTTCGCTGCGCGCGAGTAACGGATCAGCAGCTCGTAGCGCTCGGGATCGGCGAGATCCTCTCCCAGCCGTAGCGCTCGCTCAGCCTGCAGCCGCGCCTGGAAGGGCGCGCCAAGCCGCTCCGCCTCCACCGACGCCAGCGCGGCATAGCGGCAGGCCTCGCGGCGCAATCCCGCCAGCTCCGCATGATGAGCCAAGCGCGCGTTGTCGACTGCTCCCGCCTGATTGACCAGCGCGGACACTGCTCGCGCGTGTAGCTCCGCGAGCCGTGGCGGCGAGATCGAGGCCTCGATCGCCTCGCGAATGAGCGCGTGCCGGAAGCCCAACCTGGTGCCGTCGGCTACCAGCACCCCACGCGCCAGCGCCTCCTCGACCGCGTTGGCGGCGCCCGGAATGACAGCGTCCAGCAGCGCGTACTCGAAACGCTGCCCCAGCACCGCCGCGGCGTCGGCCACCTCGCGCGCGGCCCGGCTCAGGCGACCAGCGCGCGCGAGCGCCGCGTCGCGCACCGACGCCGGCAGCCGTTCCCCGGCAGCGACGGCCTCCACCACCAGAAACGGGTTGCCGCCGGTACCGCGCACGAGCTCCCCTACGTCGAGCCCGCTGGGTCCGGCCAGCTCCCGCACCGCCGTCTGCGACAACGGTCGCAGACGAACACGCCGCACCCCCTGAACGCCCGTCAGGTCGCCAAGCAGCAATCCCAGCGCGGGACTCGCCGCCACCTCGTCATCGCGAAACGTGGCAACCAGCACCGCGGCCATCTGCGGCGCCCTACGTACAAGCAGCCGCAGCAGATCAAGCGTCAGCGGATCGGCCCAATGAACATCCTCGATCACCGCCACGACCGGTGCCCGCTGGCCGAGCACACTCGCCACCCTGCGCATCAGCACCAACCGATCATCGCTGCCCAGATCGATCAGATCGCCGCCTCCCGCCGCCTCCACAAGCTCGCGCAACGGCGCGAGTGGCACCGGCACCGACAGCGGCTCGCACGCCCCGGCCAGAAACGTAACGCGCTCGCCGGTGCGCTCTCTAAGTTCCCGCAGCAACGAGCTCTTGCCGATCCCCGCCTCCCCGGCAACCAGCACAACGGACCCCCGGCCGGCAACGGCGTCCTCGACCGCGTCGGCGAGCACGCCCAACTCATCTTCACGCTCGAGAAGGCGCACCACCGAGCACGACTGTAATACCTTCGCCGAACCCCCAAGACCCCCGCACGGCCCGACTCCCTTGTGTTGCGTCGCCGGCGGGGAACGACAGCGTGCCTCCGGCGGAATGAGACACCTGCGTGGCGAGACCGAGAAGCGCCAGCCGGCCGATCCACGGCCGCTGGAGCTCCGTGACCATGCGGCAGCGCTGGTCACCAGCCGCTCCCGCGGAGACCTCCCATGCCTCTCCGACGAGCATCTCATCGCCGCTGGCGACGACCTCCCTTTGCGCGGGATGCGCGCACGATCGCTTCCATGCTTGAGACGCCGCGGACGGCGCGATCGAAATGGCGACGATCTGCGGTGACCACCCTGACTACAGGTGCCGTGGCTGAGTCACCGGCCTTGCGTGCGTGCGTACCGCACAACGTTACGCAGAAGCCAGAGATCGAGGGCTAGGAACGGAAGGAACACAAGTCCCCACCAGTAGCCCTTCACACAGAGGAACACCGTGACGAAGAGGATCCACGGCGCCAGAAGGGTGCGCACGACGATCGTCTGTTTGTAGTGCTTACGTGCCCAATCCCCGAGCCGGCCAACGCCTTGTTCATAGGTCGTCATGTCAGAGACCATCCTACGCGGCAACGCTAACCGACTCAGAACGGCCCGGATCGCGCCTATCTCACATGTTCCCGAGCCCGCTTATGGGTTCGTCGCCGAGCGCCGCGCCTCGGCAATCGCTCAGCAGTGGCCGACACAGGTGCGCTTGACCCCATCGATCGGAATGGCATACCAGCGGCCACCGAACTCGTTGGCGCCGTCGCCGTTGAGGCTCCCGGGTCTCGTGTAGCCGACGTTGATGTACAACGGATGGCGCTCGTAGGTGACCTGTAGGCCGCCGTGGCGGCGGCGTGTCGTTGACAGCCACCGTTGCTTAACCCCGGATCCCGGCTGCGCTACCACCCGGCCGAAGGCCAGTAGCGGTCGCCAGTTCCGGGCGCAGCGCCCGTAGCAGCCGCTGGTTCCGTTCATGTCGTGGTTGAAGAGAAACAGTGTCTGGCCGCGTGGTCCGGCGACGATCCAGCCGGCCTTCGTGCCGCGGCTGCCGATCCTCGTCGGCGTCACGGCCGAGCGCGAGCTCCGTCGCGCGGGGCCGGCCCGCGCCGCCGCCGTGATCCCGGCGAAGCCCGCCGGCGCGAGCACCAGGACCGCAAGCACGATTCGGATCGAGAGCTGTGGCTTTGCGAGGTAGATCACGTGCGTCCCTTCGTCCGGACGCTACGAGATGACGGATAACACTGGCGTAAGCCCGGTATGTGACCGTTACCCCAGGCGCTCGCTGCGGCAAATCGATCTAATCGGCAGTCTGCGCCTTGCCGCCGCATCGGTGACAGGGGGAGCCGACAGAGGTAGGTTTCTCAGGTGGCTCAGATCCGAGTCGAGCGCGGCACGCTGGCCGAGATGCTGCGATGCCACGGTGAAGATGATCTCGCCGCGCGAGTGTCGTCGATCACAGACGACGAGCTGACGCGCATTCGGACACTCGGCGCCTACTACGCCTGGTCCGAGGACGCGCTCGCCCTCGACGGCAGCATGGGCGGCACCAGAGCGCTCTCGCTGGCCTCGATTGACGTGCTCGAGGGCACTGGGCGCGACTTACGCCGTCACCACACCCACCGCGAGCTGGCGTGGGGATTGTCTGGGGAGCCAGACGCGAGCGACCGCGCCCGAGATCGTGAGCTTCGACTTCATGCCGCGGAGCAGCAGCTGCCCGACCCGGGCAGCTGAACGGCGACGGATCACAGGCGGCACCGGCCTGGACACTGGCGCTACGCGCGGCTATCGGTGGTCGATCAAGGCGGAAGGCGAGCTCAGGAAGTAGTCACCCGTTGCCGCGCTTGCGCGCCTGAGCCAGTTTCCAGCGGGCATTCCGGATAGTGGTTCGTGGTCGACGGAGCTGTCTCGCAATGGCGCGAGGTCGTTTGAGCACCTCAGCGGCAGGTCGCATAACGGAGCGCGAGTCATAGAACACGTCGAAGACCGGGCCGCTGCCCGTGAACGCCGGCGCCACGGGCACGAGGTCACCAACGATTGCTATTGCAAACCCGCTGCAAAGCTCGCCCGGGTCGGCGCGCCCCCGCCGAAGCACATAGCCAGGGAGGAACCCGAAATCCACATATCGCACTCGTCCGTTCTCGGACCACGGATAGCTCCGCAGCGCTCGATGTACCTGAGCATTGCACGCGTCATGCATGAGCACGACGCCATTAAGAACGGGGGACTCGACCACGTCCCGGATGTCTTTGAGCGCGCCGTTGGTCGTGTGATCTCCGTCAATCAGGACGAACTGGATCTCTCCGTCGAAGCCGTCCAGCCAAGGGCCCAGAGTCTCATGGCTATCCCCTGGATGAAACGTGACGTTGGGAAAGCTCTCAGCATTCGGCGGGAGAGCCAGATCGAAGCTGTGAACGTGGCCTGAATGCAGGCTCATACTCCGCAGAGACCCACCGGCTGCCGTCCCGATCTCAACAGACGTCTCGGGCTTCAAGCTGCTCAACACGCCCTCGATCGCCGCTCGCTGACCGAGGGTCATCTGCCAATGCTCTCTGGAAAAGATCTCCATCATCGTCTCCCACTCGTTCCGCGAAATTGGCGCGGATCAATCTAGCCCGTCCCGGAACCGCTGCGCACCGTGCCGTTGCGCCGGTGGAACGTCGCCCCGCTCCACGAGGTCGCACTCACTCCCGCTCCGGGCCACGACCAGCCACGAGTTCGCGGTCGCCGATGCTTTCTGCTCGACGATCAACCGGGGAGGCATGGATCACGTCCGAGCCACACTGCTTGCGGTCTCAGATTCGACGACTTACCCAGTGCATTGAAGACCGGCCCCAAAGAAGAACGCAACCACCAGGATCCCAACACCGGCGACGACACCCGTCATGGCACCAAGAAACGCCGCATACCATCGGGGGCCCTGCTTCCATCGCGCCAGCGCCATGATGGCGGCCGAGCCGACGCTGAGACCTTGACCGAGCAGGACCGGGTGCCCCGAAGGCAACCCCTTTATGTGAGCGCCCCACGGGCACCCGGTCCAGTTGCGGTACTCGTTCTCAGCCCATAGCAGCCAGAGGGCTGCCGACCCGGCAACTAGCAGTACCCCCACCAGCGCCGTCGGTCCCCACCTTCGCATCGCCTCAAGTATCGGTCCCCCGTCAGGTGGGGCTTTAGCGGTTGTCTCTGACTTGGGCTAGCCAACGCCATCAGCGGCGTCGGTAGACATCGCGGCGGTGGCCGATGGCGATGACACGCACGATTTTCTGCTCCTCGTCGAACTCGTAGATGATCCGGTAGGGCCCGCGGCGGGCCGAGTAGCGGCCTTCGTGTTCGAGGATCAACGGCTTACCAAGTCGCCGCGGGTTCTCCTCGATCGTGTTGAATGTCTCGAGCACAGCGCCAGCAACCGAAATCGGCAGGCGGTCGAGCTCCCGACGGCCCGGCGGCATCACGACGAGCCGCCTGGGGGATCCGGGCTTGGCCCCTCAAGGACGAGTGCTGGAGGGTCATGGTGCTCTTCCCTTGTCGAGTTATCGGAATAGCCCGGAGCTTCTCGGCGGCTGACGGTCGCGTACATACGGGCATGCCAGAGACCTCGTCTCCTGGTCCCCTAGAGGTCCGCCACGGCAATCCCGACGTCCTCTACTTCGTCGTCGTCGTCGCGGTGTGCCCGCCTGGGAAGTGCACGTGGCGTCAGCCCACGGCACCCCGCATTCGGGTGTCAGAGCCTTGGGCTCAGCCGGCGTGGCTCGACCGGTGGGTGTCGTGGCGCCGAACGACCATTCCGAGGTCGTAGGCACGTCGAGAAACGCCCCGTCTCCCGCGCAGGGCGGGCGTCAGCGGCGCTTGCCGAGCCGGCGAACGTCCTCTCACCGTGGCCACTTCGGCGCCAGGCCGCCTCCGCACGCAGCGGCGTAGCAGGCGCCGAGCGGAAGCCGCTCTGATGGCGAGTCGCACGTGCGGGCGCCGGGCGTGCCGGAGAACGCCGGCACGCCCGAGCCTGTGGTCAGTCGATCTTGAGCACGCCGTTGGACTCGGTGCCGCTCTTGTTCAGGTCCGTCGTCGTGGCTCCCCCGGTGGCGTTCAGGTACTTGCCCGTGCCCCCGGTGATTGGGTAGAAATGAGTCTTTGATGTCGAGGCCAAATTTTGAGTCGACTCCGATATGAGCATCGATTTGCCGATCGCAATCACACCTTCGCACTTCGCCTTGGAGGCCGACTTGGTGACCTCTTTAATTGTGCAGTAGAGAAACGCGGTCGCCGTCGACTTCGGATTATGGTGGGCCTTGTCACCCAGATACAGGTTCTCCGTGACAAGGAGGATGTCGCCGCGAGCAAGTGCCTGATTGCTCGACAGAGGCTTCCCGGATGCAGTCGTGAACGACTGGCTCGTCTGCTTGAAGAAATATGTCAAGGTCTGTAGACGTGAGGTCGCCAGTGACGCGTTTGCGGCCGCAGGTACCAGCGCCCCGACAAGGACGGCTCCAGCGATCAACGATAGTGTTCGACGTCCGCGCATTTGATCTCCTTTCGACGCGCGTTTAAAAGAGTCGGGGACGCCTCAAACTAGGGGATCCGTCCCCATTGCCCTGAGCGCGACCCTACACGTAGGGCCAGATCACGTCAACGAGACGGAGCCCGGCAGCTCAGTGTCGATCACCTCGACACCCTGACCAGGACTGCGGCGAGTCTAAGTAGCCGTAGGAGCGCTGCGCCCCGCAGCCACCGCGCGCACCGCATTGCCGAGCGCAGGAATGTCGTCGACAAGATGACGAAAATCGATGCCACTAATCGCTATTGCCGTCGTCGGCACGGTCACGACTACCCTCGCGCTCCGACGCCGCGACCAACGACGACCAGCGCTCGGCACGACGCCAAGCTCACCGAAGAAATCTCCGGACCGCAAGACCCTGACGAGCTCCCCGGCTTGCTGCACGTTGGCCTCGCCGGCTTTGATCGCGTAGAAGTCGAACGCAAACTCGTCCTCGTCGACCACAACGTGTCCCGCGTCCCACTGCACTGGGCGCGCCACAGTGGCGACCCGCCCGCGCTCAAGGTCCGAGAGCCCACTAAATACCGGAATCGCTTTGAGGTCAACGCTGTCTATCTCGCCCGCCTCCGTCGATGGTCAAGCCGGGGCAGCCTAGCGGCGGCTGTGCGAAACGGCAAGGACGCTCGGACCCGGCTTCTCACGCGTTAGTGAAACGTGGCTGACCGTGGCGAGCCGGCGTTCGTCCAGTAGAGCCACGAGCCACCGGCGGCCAGCGAGTGACGGTCGATTCCAGGCCCTGAGTCGACGACCGCCGTCCCGGTCGAGTCGTGACGATCGACCTGATAATCGGACGCGATCCACGCGACCGAGCCGTCGGGCTTTAGCACCAAACCATTGCTGACCGCGAGGGGAGAGCGCTCGCCGAAGGTCCCGTGGCCCGTGACCATGTCAATGACCCTCACTCCACTGCCGCCGGCGCCGTTGACGAAGAACGCCACATAACGCCCGGCCACCTTCGCGCTCGGGCCGAATGGTGGAGATTCATCCCTCCCCAACCTGGTTCTGAAGATCTGGCGGGGCGTGCCGTGCCTGAACGCGCAGACGTACCATGATCCCCCGATCTGGCTGGGCCCGATATGGAAGAACCGTCCCGCCTTGTCCTGGGCGATCGTGTTGGACCCCTTCGGGTAGCAGCCAGGCGACGCCGACCGGTGCCCCGCCCGGCCACCGGCGGAAGCCGCCGCTGCCCCAACCGCGGCGTACGACGTGCCGGCGAGCACGATGAAAAGCACCAGGTACGCGACTAGGTTCCTGCGAATCGACACTGCATCACCTCGCCGTCAAGCCCTCCTTACCCGATAGCCAGCCAGCACCACCGCACATCCAATAGAACACCCCGGGCCGGGCAAACTCGCGCCTCCGGCGCCTCCCCTCCGGGCTACGAGCTGCAGCGAGTCTCGTGCTAGTTGCCAGCGACGGAGTGCGGCTTCCCCTGCTCGATCGATGGGGCAGTCTCGTTGGTCGTGGTTGAGGCGGGTGGGTAAATCGCTAGCCTCGCCCCGTTGCCCGGATTCCTCAAGACGACGATGCAGGAGGGCCGATGAGTCGTTACGCAGTGGCGCAGCTTGACGAGATCAACGAGATCAGCGACGGCCGGTGTCCTTCGCGACCAATCCGCTACCACTTCGGCATCACGTCGTTCGGCGTCAACGCCTGGACCGGGCGCGCGGCGGGCGACCGGATCATCAATGAGCATGACGAGGGCGAGGACGACGGAGAGGAGGAGCTCTACCTCGTGCAACGCGGCCGTGCCAGGTTCGAGCTCGACGGCGAGCCGGTGCAGGCGCCCGTCGGGACGTTGATCTTCGTCCGGCCCGACGTCAAGCGCACGGCGTTTGCCGAGGAGCCGGGGACGACTATTGTTGCGATCGGCGGCACGCCGGGGAAGCCGTACGAGCCCGGTGGTTTCGAGATCTGGGCGCCGCTCGGCCCGCTCTATGAGGCAGGCGAGTACGCCGAGGCCGCTGACCGAGCCCGTGAGCTGATCAAGGCTCACCCCGAGTACCACGGGCTGCTCTACAACGTGGCGTGCTGCGAGAGCCTTGCCGGCCGAACGGCGGACGCGGTCGAGCACCTCCGGCTCGCCATCGAGCGTTCAGAAAGCTGCGCCTCGCTCGCCGCCAGCGACTCCGACTTTGACCCGATACGCGACGAGCCCGCGTTCAAGGAATTGGTGGGTTAGCGCAAACTGGAGCCGTTCAACCAGATGGCTGCGCCCGCTCTCGCATCGGGCCACGACCGATAGCGAGACCTGCCTGAGACGCCGGATGACACCCCACCTAAGGCCAGCGCGCGTGGTGTTCATCGGCGCCGGGCGCCCGGCGACACGTGCGGAGATCCTCTCGTTCGTGGCTGACAACAACGCCCGATACGCGCGCGAGCATTCGGGCGACTGAGGGCGGCGGAGCGGGCGGGGCGGCCGGCGGGTTCGCAGGACGGTTCGGCGGCGGCGCCAGCGGCAACGCCTCTGTCCAAACCATCCTCAGAGGCGGAGCGGGGCGCTCCGAGTGTCGGGGGGCGGCCCTGCTTCGACGGCTAGATTCTGGTTATGGGCGAGATGCGCGAGCGCATGCTGCGAGGCGACCTGTACATCGCGGACGACCCCGATAACGCGGCCGAGTTCGCGAGGGTGCAGGAGCTTCTGGCCAGCTTCAACGGCTCAGCGCCGGGGGCGGGCGACGAGCGCGACGCTCTGCTGCGTCGGATGCTGCGGCACGTCGGCGAGGGCGTCGTTGTGCGGCCACCGTTCTTCTGCGAGTACGGCGCCATCAGCATCGGCGACGGCACGTTCATCAACGTGGACGCCGTGATGCTCGATGTGATGCCGATCACGATCGGCGCCGGGTGTCAGATCGGCACGCGCGTGCAACTGCTCACGGCGAGCCATCCGCTCGATCCGGAGCCTCGACGCATGGGCTGGGAATACGGGGAGTCGATCACCATCGCCGACAACGTCTGGCTGGGCGGCGGGGCCATCGTCTGCCCCGGAGTCAGCATCGGCGAGGATACCGTCGTGGGGGCAGGCGCTGTGGTCAGCCGGAACCTTCCGGCGGGAGTCGTGGCGGCCGGTGTGCCGGCCCGGGTCCTGCGGGAGATAGGCGAAGGGGACCGCATCGAGGTTCCGCGGCTCTCCGGTTGACGGGCGCCCGCCCTGGAGCCACGGGCTCTCGTCTCCGGGTGCGTGATCCCAGAGCGGTTTGGTGATGCGATCCTTTGGCGCCGGATGCCTGGTCTGCGCTGCGCCGTGGGATTACCAAATGTGGGCGAGTACGGCGATCCGCGTCTGCTGGTTGATCTCGCATGCCGGGCCGAGAGCAGCGGGTGGGACGGCGTCTTCGTCTGGGATCACGTCGCCTACCGCGAGCTGGGTTGGGCGGTCGCCGATCCTTACATGAGCGTCGCGGCGATCGCCGCCCGGACGAGCCGCATTCGACTTGGGGTGTTGATCGCGGCTCTGGCCCGCCGCCGGCCATGGAAATTTGCTCGCGAGATGGCGACGCTTGACGTGCTATCGGAGGGTCGCGTCATCGTCGGGGTCGGACTCGGCTCACAGGCCCAGGAGGAGTTCGCCGCCTTCGGCGAGGATCCAGACCCGGGACGGCGCCACGAACTGGTCGATGAGGGGCTCGACATCGTCTGCGGGCTGTGGAGTGGCCAGCCGTTCTCCCACGAGGGCCGCCACTACCGCGTGGCCGAGAGCCTGTTTCTACCCACGCCGATCCAGCAGCCCAGGCCGCCGATCTGGGTCGGAGGGTGCTGGCCAACGCGGCGATCGTTCCGCCGCGCGGCTCGTTTCGACGGCATGTTTCCGACCTTCGAAGGCTTAGGGCAAGCCGAGCGGCCCACGCCCGAGCAGCTCAAAGCCGCCGTCGAGTACACCCAGTCACAGCGAACCGGCGAGGCGACGACGTTCGACGTCGTGATGGAGGGCCAATCTGCCGGTCGGGATCACGAGCTGGTCAGTGCGTACCAAGAGGTGGGCGTCACTTGGTGGATCGAGAAGCTCGGATGGTTCCGTGGCCCGGTCGACTTCACGCGGAGCCGCATCGATCAAGGACCACCCGTGCGCTAGGTGGGGGCCCTGTTGGGGCGCGATCGTCGCCGCCGTCGACGCTAATGTCGACCGACATGGCTGACGAGGCGCGGACGGCGGCGACACGGCAGGCTTTGAGCGAGTACTTCGAACGCGCTCAGGTCCCTCGATCCGGAGCGGATCGCCAGCGTCTTCGCCGAGGATGGGGAGATCGAGGATCCGGTCGGAAGCACGATCCATCGGGGACGCCCCGCGATCGCGGAGTACTTCGCAGGCGGGATGTGCGCGGGGGCCAGCGCGGTTGAGATCGAGATCGTCAGCGCGTTGCCA
>CAVPKV010000062.1:0-15491 GCA_963705785.1 uncultured Solirubrobacterales bacterium
CTGGAGGAGCCCGCGTACTTGGTGCTGACCTGACACCCCGTCGCCGACTCGAACGGCTTGACCCACTCCGGCTGGGCGTACCCCTCCCAGGCGATCAGGTTGAGATGACCCTCGCCCTTGCCCACCGAGGAGGGAATCGGCGCACCAGCCTCGGGGGCGCGCAGCCCGGAGGTACCGCCTGAAGCGCTCTGCGAGGAGTTTCCTCCACCGCCACTGCTACCACACGCTGCCAGCGCCACCGTCACAGCGGCCGCCAGCAAGACGCTGGCGCTAACTCTTATCCACAAGTTCATCGACCCGTCACTCCTTCATTGTTTGAGTAGTCACCGCTTCGCCCGTCCCGGTGTCCGCCTCCACGGCCGATGCTCGGCTGATGTCGAAGGCCTGGTCGTCCCGCCAGCTCACGACCACGGAGCGGCCCCTGGCTCCCAGCACGTCAGAGGCCGCGGTCTCACTGTTCTGGCTCACCACGCTCACCGCGCCACCCGCATCCAGGTCCACGATGTAGCGGGTGACCATTCCCAGGTACACGACGTCCCGAATGGATCCGGCCTCGCTGTGGTACCCCGTGGGGCTGGGCGCACCAGGCTCCTCGAGCCGGATCTTCTCCGGGCGGATGGTGAATCGCCGTCCGTCACGTTCCAGCATGTTCGAGACCCCGATGAACCCGGCCACGAACTCGCTGGACGGACGCTCGTAGACGTCGATCGGCGTGCCCACCTGCTCGATCCGCCCGTCGTTGAGGACGGCCAGGCGGTCGCTCATGGTCAGAGCCTCCTCCTGATCGTGGGTCACGAACACGAACGTGATCCCGACCTCCCGCTGAATCCGCTTGAGCTCGAGCTGCATCTCCTGGCGGAGCTTCAGGTCCAGGGCGCCGAGGGGCTCGTCGAGCAGAAGCACGTCCGGCTCGTTGACGATCGCCCGGGCCAGAGCCACCCGCTGGCGCTGGCCACCGGACAGCTCCGACGGCTTGCGCTTCCCGTGTGCGGACAGCCTGACCATGTCGAGTGCGGCGCGGGCGC
This sequence comes from uncultured Solirubrobacterales bacterium, assembly GCA_963705785.1. Taxonomy (GTDB): domain Bacteria; phylum Actinomycetota; class Thermoleophilia; order Solirubrobacterales; family Solirubrobacteraceae; genus Palsa-465. Next base: position 1,026 of record CAVPKV010000062.1, read on the forward strand.
GCTCGCGCCGCTCCTCGCGCGGCACCCGCCTGACCCGCAGCCCGTACTCGACATTCTGAGACACGTTCATGTGCGGGAACAGCGCGTAGTCCTGAAAGACGGTGTTGACATTGCGCGCGTACGGGGGCTGCCGGGCCACGTCGACCCCGCCGAGGAAGACCGACCCCGCATCGGCGGGGACGAACCCGGCCACGATCCTCAGGAGCGTCGTCTTGCCGGAACCCGAGGGCCCCAGCATGGTGAAGAACTCGCCGCGGGCGATGTCCAGATCCACGCCGGCCACGGCCTCGACGCCGCCGTAGGACTTCCGCACCCCGCGGAGGCTCACCGCCGGTGCGGGCATCTGGACTTCGGTCGGCGCGGTTGCGTCCGGCGTCGGGGCCACGGGCGTACTCACCGTAGCCCTATTCACCCCAGGTTGTCCGTTCGAGAGAGATCACGCACCTGATGCCCCGCGGCGGGGAACGTGGGATAACATACAGGATTATATGATTCGTTCAAGCGGGGCGTTCCCTTGCTGGCACGGATGGCGCAGGGCGGATCAGAACAGCAGGCCGGGCGGCTGAAACGGGCGACGTGGCGCGTTCCGGACCGACCACCGTCACCTCGCGCATGGTCTTTACGCCGCTCGACTCGGGCGCGCGCAGCGAGGTGGTGGCCCGCCGTCTGGCCGAGGCGATTCGGCTGGGACTGCTCCGCGACGAGGAGCGTCTGCCCACCGAAACCCGGCTGGCGGCCCAGCTGGGGGTGTCCACGGTGACGGCTCGGGAGGCGCTGGCCACGTTGCGGTCGATGGGCCTCGTCGAGACCCGGCGTGGGAGGTCGGGTGGGTCATTCGTACGCGCGCCCAAGGACCACCACCGAGCCCGTCTCCAAGCGCCTCTGCTCCGGCTCTCGATCCACGAACTGCGCGATCTCGGGGATCACAGGACGGCGATCGCCGGCGCCGCGGCCAAGCTGGCCGCCGAGCGCGCGCTCCAGGATGACGTGGCCGGCCTGCGGGAACACTTCGGACGCCTCCAGACGGCCTCGACCCTGGCCGACCGGAGACGGGCGGACGCCCGCCTCCATATTGAGATTGCCGCGGCCGCCCAGTCCCCGCGGCTGACTCGTGAGGAGATGGCGCTGTGGTCACAGGTGGGGGACCTCGTCTGGCTGCCGCTTGAAACCGAGCCCGAGCGAGTGGCGGTGATCGCCGAGCACGAGGGGCTGATCCAGGCGATCGCCGACGAGGAGCCCGACCGGGCCCGGGATCTGGCCACCAGGCACGTCGGTGCCGAGACCGACCGGCTGGTGAGCTACCGCCTGGAGATGGACGGGCGGTAGGTGCGGGCGGTCGTTTCTTCGCGCACTCCGGTGGCCGAGCAGTTACTGGCGGGTGTGGCGGAGTCCGTAGAGGCCGTGTTCGCCTCGGTGGAAACCCTGCGAGTGGCCATGGTGTCAATCGTCCAGCAGGTGGAGCACGCCGGGCACACGCCGGCGCTGGCCGACCTGGCCGACCTGCGGCCCGCGGTGACCGAGGTCCTGGCCCGCCACGCGGGCTTCGTGGCCGGCGCGGGGGTCGTGACCGCTCCGGGCGTGCTGAGCGATGCGCCCCTGTGGATCGACTGGTACTGGGCCAGCGAGGCCACGGGGCCCGAGCGCCTGGAGGTCGACCTGGATCCGGCTTCGTCGGAGTTCTGGGATTACACGACGCTCGATTGGTATCGCGAGCCCGAGCACACCGGCCAGCCTTACATCGCTGGGCCGTATGTCGACTACATCTGCACGCATGACTACACCCTGACTCTGTCCACGCCGCTGCTTGACCGAGACCGGTTCATCGGGATCGCGGGCGCGGACATCCTGGCCTCACAGCTTGAGAGGCGTGTGTTGCCGGCGCTGTCGCGGCTTCGGTTCCGGGCGGCCCTGGCCACGGCCAGCGGTCGGGTGGTCGCCTCCAACAGTCCGGACCTGCTCCCGGGGATGCTCCTGGCCCGAAGCCCGCTCGGAGCTGCCCTGGAGCCAGTGATGCACCACGACTCGGAGCGCTCGGCGCCGCCGCTGCCGTGGGTACTGTTTGCCGAGGCGGGGGCCGAGCGTTGATCCGCTGGCGCCCGGTCGGGCGGCGGACGGGCCTGGACGGATGTACGGGTCGGTGCGGCCTAACTTGCGCTGCGCCCGCGCGTTGTCGCAAATGAGAAAGGCCGAACCGTCGTGAGGCGGTGACGCAAAGCCAGGGGCCTCGACTTCACGAGGCAGCCCAGTCGCCCCAAGGAGGGCTCATGAAATTCAACACCAAGATCGGGATGCTCGCGGCCGCCGGCGCGATGGCCGTCGCTGTGCCTGCCGCTGCGCATCCGGGGAATCCGAACGGCCATGGCCAGGGTGGTTCGCAATCGCACAAATGCCAGGCCCACAACCGGGCCTACGTCGAGGCCGGAACCGTGGACAGCGTGACTTCGTCGACGCTGGCCCAGAACTCAGACGGCACCTGGTCGGGAACCCTCGTCGTCGATGTGACCCGGGCCAACCACGCGGCCAAGGCCGACAAGGGTCAGACCGTGACCTACACGTTTGACAGCGCCGCCATGCGCGTCGCCCTCGATGGCGGAGCCACCGGCTTCACCATGGGCGAGCGGGTCAAGCTCATCGGCAAGCTGGCCACCGTGGCCAAGAAGTGCACGGTACCGAGCACCGCTCCGGCTCCCGTGTTCAAGCGGATCGTTGTGCACCCGGCCGCTGCTTCTAACTCGGCCGCCTCGGGCTCTGGGTCCGACTCGGCGACCTCGTAGCACTTCCTCAGCGCCTAAACCCCCAACAGGAGGCAGGCAATTGCCTGCCTCCTGCCGTTAAGGGTCGCTCACCTTCTGACCCCTCCGACGTGCTCCGCGTAGTCGGCGTCGGACAGGGCCCACCCGATTCGTTCGATCAGGGCCCGGGCGAAGTGATCGCTGTCCAGGTCGCTGGTTGCGATCCGCTCGTCCAGGACAACCGCGGTATCTCGGGCACGCCCTGGGTCTGTCGTGATGCGTATTCGAGGCATTGGCCACCTCCTGCCGGGTGAAGGATCGCCACGATGATGGTCCGGGCCGCCCCGCGATGCATTGGCCCCCCGGCCCAACATTGACCGCCCGCCCTCGACGGCGGGCCAGGGCCACTTGCCGCGCACAGCCCGCCTGCGAGAGACTTGGCCACATGGCCGACACCGACCAGGGCGACCTGCTGGCCCAGACGCGGGCCTTCAACGCCGAACTCGAGCGCCTTCTGGCGACGCTGCCATCGGTCCACACCCTCCCACCCCAGGAGACCCGCCAGGCGCGTCGTGAGGGCCGGGGCATCTACCCAGCGCCGGTGTTTTCGCCCGACGCTCGCCTGCTCCAGATCGACGGCCCCGCCGGGCCTCTCTCACTGCGCGTCATAGATCCACCGGAGGCTTCGCGCGGCGTTTTCCTGCACATCCACGGCGGGGGATGGACCCTGGGGGAGAACGACATGCAGGACCCTCGTCTCGGCCGGTTGGCCGGCGATACCGGGCTGACCGTGGTGAGCGTCGGGTACCGCCTGGCCCCGGAGAGCCCGTACCCGGCCGGCCCTGACGACTGCGAGGCAGCCGCCCTGTGGTTGCTCGGCGACGAGGGTCAGGCAGCCGTCGGCGCGGGGCCGCTGGCCATCGGGGGCGACTCAGCCGGGGGGCACCTGGCCGCCGTAACGCTGGTCCGGCTGCGTGACCGGCACGAGATCGCGGGGGCGTTCGCGGCGGCGGTCTTCCAGTACGGCGCCTTCGACCTGTCGATGACCCCCAGCCAACGGCTGTGGGGCGACCGCAACCTGGTCCTGTCCGGACCCATCATCCGCTGGTTCGCCGACCAGTTCCTCCCCGGCTCACGAGCGGGAGCGCCGCCGCGACCCCGACATCTCGCCGCTGTTCGCCGATTTGGCCGGAATGCCACCGGCCATCTTCACGGTCGGAACCGAGGATCCGCTGTTGGATGACTCCATGTTCATGGAGGCTCGCTGGCGGGCGGCGGGAGCTGTCACCGAGCTCCGCATCTGGCCGGAGGCGCCCCACGGCTTCCTCTCTCTTCCGATGACCGTGGCCGACGCCGCGCTGGCCGCCGAGCACGAATTCCTGCGCCGGACCCTGGCGCTCGAGCACGGCTGAGGACACCGCGGCGCTCTTAATTGGGTAGCCACCAAGAGTGAGGTGGCCCACACAGCGACGATGACATCATTCAATGTCTCATCAATCGGTGTTACCTTGCAGTCGGCGATGGGTACAGAAAGCACAGGGCGAAATGGCTGAAATCGGCGCAAGACCAAATGTCCCCCGCTTCCAGCGGGCGATCCTGCGCGCCGTCCGGGCCTTCAGCACGCCGCTGTTGCCCGATGACTACCTGGAGCTGATCAACCCCCTGTGGTCCACACGCGAGCTCCGCGGACGCGTGGAACGCATCGACCACGTCACCGACAACGCGGCCACCGTGCTTATCAAACCCGGGTACCGCTGGGACGGTCACCGCGCCGGCCAGTACGTCCGGATCGGCGTCGACATCCGCGGCGTCCGCCACTGGCGGGCGTACTCCTTGACCTCCGAGCCCGAGCGCCGTGACGGCTGTATCTCGATCACGCCCAAGCTCGTGGAGGCCGGCGTGGTGTCTCCGTATCTGGTCCGCCACGGCCGGCCGGGCATGATTGTCTCGCTGGGCGGAGTGGAGGGTGACTTCGTGTTCCCCGACCCGCTGCCCGACAGGCTCCTGTTCATCAGCGCCGGCAGCGGGATCACGCCCATCATCAGCATGCTGCGCAGCCTGTGCCGCCACGATCAGCTGCGAGACGCCGTTCTCCTGCACTCGGCCCGAGACCCCGAGGACGTGATCTTCGGCGGCGAGCTGCGCTTCATGGAGAAGCGCTTTCCCGGCTTCCGCCTGCACGAGCAGCACACCGGCACCAAGGGGCGGCTGGCCCCCCAGCACCTGGACCAGCTCTGCCCGGATTGGCGGGAGCGTGAGACGTTCGCCTCCGGCCCGGGGCCGATGCTGGACGCGCTGACTGCCCACTGGGAGGAAAACGATCTCCTGGAGCACCTGCACATGGAGCGCTTCCAGCCCAAGATCGGCGGTGGTGAGACCGGCGAGGGCGGGAGCGATCAACTTCCTGGAGAGCGACTGTCAGGTGGAGGCCGACGGCACCAAGCCGATCCTGGTCTGCGGAGAGGAGGCGGGGCTGACGCTGCCCTTCGGCTGCCGGGAGGGGATCTGCCACACGTGCGTGGGCACCCTGCGCTCGGGGCGCATCCGCGACCTGCGCAACGGCGAGGTCTCGGGCCAGGAGGGCCAGTCAGTCAGAACGTGCATCAACGCCCCCGAAGGGGCAATCGAAATCGAGCTTTAGCACCAAGGAAGGAGACCATGGCCACCGGATACAGGACCCACGACCACAACGGCACGCCCAACCCGCTGAGCGTTCTCTCAGACGAGCAGCTGGCGCAGATCGGCCGTGAGCTGGATGAGCTCCACGACGAGGTCAAGGCCGACCTGGGAGACCGCGACGCCGCCTACATCGACGGGATCATCGCGCTCCAGCGCCGGCTGGCCCTGCTCGGCCGCGTGGAGCTGTTCGCCAGCCGCTGGCGCGCCGGCGTGGGTTGCCGGCACGACCGCGCTTTCGGTGGCCAAGATCCTGGAGAACATGGAGATCGGGCACAACGTCCTGCACGGCCAGTGGGACTGGATGAACCACCCGGTGATCAACTCCCAGACCTGGGACTGGGACACCGCCTCCACCTCCGAGGCCTGGAAGCACTCCCACAACTACGTCCACCACACGTTCACCAACATCCTGGGCAAGGACCGCGACCTGGGCTACGAGATCATGCGGATCGACCCGCATCAGAAGTGGCACCCCGTGTACCTGCTTCAGCCGATCACAAACGTTCTGCTCATGGCGCTGTTCGAGTGGGGAGTGGCCGTCCACGACCTGGACTTCACGGCCATCCGGGCGGGCGAGAAGTCGATGAAGAAGGTCCGACAGGAGCTCAAGGGCATCGCCCATAAGGGCCGGCTGCAGATCCAGAAGGACTACGTGGCCTGGCCGGCGCTCAGCGCCGCGATCTCCACCGCGGCCGTGGCGGGTGCGGAGGCTGTTTTGAAAGGGCGCCGCCGGCGCACGCGCCGGGGCGCCCGTGCTCTGCTCCAGCGCGGGCCGCGCCGTGACCAGTCCTCAAACAGAGACGAGTTCATCGATGCCTTCAGGCGGAGCTTCCTGGCCACCGTCAAGGCCAACGTCACGGCCAACGTGGTGCGCAACGTGTGGTCAAACGCCATCATCTTCTGCGGCCACTTCCCGGATCAGACGTACGTGTTCAATGAGGAGGAGGTGCGCGACGAGCAGCCCGGCGGCCGCTACGTTCGCCAGCTGATCGGCGCGGCCAACATTGAGGGTGGTCCGTTCTTCCACGTGATGAGCGGGAACCTCGGCTACCAGGTGGAGCACCACCTGTACCCGGACATGCCCTCGAGTCGCTACGGCGAGATCGCGCCCCGGGTGGCGGGACCTGTGCAAGCGCTACGGCCTCCCCTACAACACCGGCCCGTTCTCCAAGCAGTGGGGGGCCGTGCAGCGGACGATCCTGCGCCTGGCCTTCCCGGGCGGAAAGCCCCGGCCCAAGCCCGGCCCCTGGAATGGGGAGACGTTCATCAGCCGTGGCGAGCGGGAGCTGGCTGCGGCGGCGGAGGCCCAGCGGGCCAGGGCTGCCGTTTAGAACACGACGGTCGTCGAGCCGTGGAGCAGCACTCGGTCCTCGCAGTGCGACTCCACGGCCCGGGCCAGCGTCGTCCGCTCGATGTCGGCGCCCAGCCGGCGCAGCGCGGCCACGTCGTCCCGGTGTGAGACCCGGATCACGTCCTGCTCGATGATCGGCCCGGCATCGAGCTCCTCGGTCACGTAGTGGGCGTGGCGCCGATCAGCTTGACCCCTCGCTCTTTGGCTCGCTCGTAGGGCTCGGCCCCGGCGAAGGCGGGCAGGAACGAGTGGTGGATGTTGATCAGCGGCACGCTCAGCCGCTCCAGGAAGTCGCCCGACAGGATCTGCATGTACCGAGCCAGTACGACCAGATCGCACTGGCCCATGAGCAGCTCGAGGAGCCTGGTCTCGGCCGGTGTCTTGTCGCCGGGGTCCACCGGCACGTGGTGGTAGCGGATCCCAAACGACTCGACGTCCTCCCGCAGGTCCTCATGGTTTGAGGCAACCAGCACCGCCTCGGCCTCCAGCTCGCCCCGACGCCAGCGCCACAGCAGGTCCAGCAGGCAGTGTTCCTCGCGTGAGACCAGGATCGCCATCCGCTTGCGCCGCCGGGCGTCCCAGAGTCGCCATTGCATCTCAAACGGCGCGGCGACCTGCTCGGCGAAGCGCTCCTCCAGGGCATCCCGGCTCTGATCCGGGAGCGTGAACTCCATCCGAAGGTAGAACGTGCCCCCCTCGGGGTCGCTCGAGTACTGGTCCGAGCGCACGATGTTGGCCCCGGCCTCGAACAGAAACCGGGACGCCGCGCTGATGATCCCCGGCCTGTCGGGGCAGACGGTCAGCAGGCGGAGCACGTCAGGCCGTCGAGCTGCTGCCCCTGGCCTCGTGGAGCGCCCGCCAGACGCGCTCGCCGTGCAGCGGCATCTCCACGTGGCGCACCCCGAACGGCGCCAGCGCGTCGATCACGGCGTTATGCACGGCGGGGGTCGAGCCGATCGTCCCCGACTCACCGATGCCCTTGGCCCCCAGAGGATTGACCGGTGTGGGGGTCTCCATCTCGACCCGCTCGATCATCGGCAGCTCCGGCGCGGCCGGGCATGCAGTAGCTGACTAGGTTGGCGCTCAGCGGGTTGCCGTCCTCGTCGTAGGCGATCTCCTCGTACAGGGCCTGGGCCACCCCGGCGGCCACCCCGCCGTGGACCTGGCCGTCCACGACCAGGGGGTTGATGATCCGGCCCGCGTCGTCCACCGCGACGATCCGCTCAAGCCCCACCGCCCCGGTCTCGGTATCCACCTCCACGACGGCCAGGTGGGCCCCGAACGGGAACGACGGCTGGCTGGCCTGGAAGTCGGTTTCGGCTCGCAGCTCGGCCAGGCGTCCGCCCTCGTTCATAGCGCTGGCCAGCTCGGCCCAGGTCAGCGCCGGCTCCGGCGCGCCCGCCACGTGGAAGCGGCCCGCCTCCAGGTCAAGCATCATGTCCTCCGGGCTGGCCTCAAGCTCCTCGGCGGCGAGTCTCTTGGCCACCTCCACCAGATCCTCAGAGGCCTTTCCAGCGGCCACTCCCCCGATCTGGGCCGACTTGGATCCGTACGTCCCGGTTCCCCGAGCGACGGCGTCGGTGTCGCCCTTGATCACCGTGATCTTCTCCATCGGCAACCCCAGGCGGTCGGCAGCGATCTGGGCAAAGGTGGTCTCGTGGCCCTGACCGTGGGAGAAGGATCCGGTGCGGACGATCGCGTCGCCGTCTGCGGTGATCTCAACGGCACCAAATTCAGACTCGCCGATCCCGTTGGTGATCTCCACGTACGTGGCCAGGCCAATCCCGAGCTGCTTGGCGTCTGCTCGTTCCCGGCGCTCGGCCTGCTGGCGGCGCAGGTCCTCGTAACCGGCCCGCTCGAGCACGAGGTCCAGCGCGCCTCCGTAGTCGCCGATGTCGTACGTGGCGCCCGCGGCCGTCGTCACGGGCCAGTTGTCGGTGGCGATGAAATTGCGGCGCCTGAGTTCGGCCGGATCCATCCGGAGCTCGGCCGCGAGCGTGTCCACGGCCCGCTCGAGCGCCTGGGTGGCTTCGGGGCGCCCGGCGCCCCTGACCGCGGCGACGGGTGTCGTGTTCGTGACGACTGCCTTGACCTCGACGTCGATCTTGGGAATGTCGTAGACCCCGCTGGCCATCAGGGCGGTGAGCATCGGCAGGAACGCCCCGATCCCCGGGTACGCGCCGGCATCCTGCAGCAGGGTCAGGCGCAGCGCCTTGATCCGCCCGTCCTCGTCCGAGCCGACCTTGAACTCGATCTTCTGGGCCCGGCCGTGATGCATCGCCACCATGTGCTCGCTCCGGGTCTCCGTCCAGCGCACCGGCCGCCCGAGCTTTCGGGCCAGGTAGGCCACGAGGATGTCCTCGACGTCCAGCCCCTTGCCACCAAAGCCGCCTCCCACATCGGGCGCGATCACCCTGATCTGCTCGGGCTCCATCCCCAGCGCCCGGGCCAGGCCAGCGCGGTCCTGGTGCGGGGTCTGCGTGGACAGCCAAACGGTCAGGCGCCCGTCGTCCTCCAGGCGGGCGGCCTGGGTCCGGGGCTCGATCGGCGCAGCGGCGATCCGCTGGCTGGTCAGCCCGCCGTCGACCACGACCTCGCACTCGGCGAACAGCTCCTCGTCGCTGATCGATCTGGGGCGAGCCACGCACGTGTTCGTTCCAGCCCCCTCGAACAGGAGTACCTCATCTGTGGCGGCCGAGGCCGGATCAATCACCACGGGCAGCGGGTCGTAGTCGACCTCGACCAACTCGGCCGCATCGACACTGGCCTCCCGCGTCGGAGCCAGAGCCACGGCCACGATGTCGCCGGCGAACCGCACCACCTCCTTGGCGACCGGCGGGCGAGGGAACTTCTCCCCACCCGGCACGAACGGCGGGGGCGGGATGTCCGGCAGCTCGATCTCGGCCCCGCTCACCACCTCGACGCCGTCGAGTGCCGCGGCCTGGCTGACATCCACGGATGTGATCCGGGCATGGGCCCACGGGGAGCGGACGAACGTGACGTGAAGCGCTCCCGGAAGCTCCAGGTCGTCGACGTACTGACCCTTTCCGGTCAGAAACCGCGGATCCTCACGGCGGCGCACCCGCTGTCCGACTACGTTGGCCACGGCGCGGAGCTTTGCACACCGACGGGGTCCCCGTCGCTGACGCTCCCCTCACCCGGGCCTCCGGACCGGTCCGCCGGGGCGGCGACGACCAGCGGGCTTGGCCTCAGCCCCTAACCGTGGCGACGGTCGCCGCGCCGTTCTCAAACAGCTGCGCCTTGGCCGCGATCGACATCGAGGCCAGGGCCTCGAGCTCTGCCGGCGGTGAGCCCGTGAGCAACCAGTGCTCCCCGGTCCAGGTGACCAGGAGCGTTGTCGGCGAGCTCGCCCAGCGCCTTGGTCACGCGTGGGCCGGCGCGCGGCCACGAGCTCGGCCAGCGTGGCGTGAGTCAGCCGAACCGGCAGGCGGACGCCATCCTCGCGACACGTGGCCCCAGCGCACGGCCAGCTCCCAGAGGAGCATGTGGACGCGTCTGTCGATCCGGGGCTGATGGAGGATCGCCATGGTGGCCGTCATGTATCGGGAACGCCTGATCGCGCGGCTGAGCAGGCACGGGATCAGCTCCGGGTACCGGGCCAGCCGAACGGCGAAGTCATAGTCCAGCACCGCCACCCGGCCCCGTCTCAGCACCTTCCAGCGGCCAGTGCGCAGGGGCAGTCGGACCGGGGTCCACGTCCTGCCAGGGCCGCAGCAGATCGCCGTCGCCCAGGAGCTCCGAGCCGAAGCGGCCGCCCAGTCCAACCCGGCGCAGAATCAGCCCCTCGAGCACGAGCAGGCCGAGCCCCTTCGGGAAGGTCCCCGACGCGCTCCAGGGGAGCCCAGTTGCCAGGCTCAAATGCACGATCCGGGTGGTGAGGTCCTTTCGGGCCTGCTCCAGCCGGTCCCCCTGCAGGAACTCCGCCAGATCCGGATCGTGGCGCAGCAGTTGGATCGACTCGCTCATCGCCACAGTCAAGTTACTCCCCGGTAGGGAATGTCTACATCCTTACAACTACCCCTCAGCAGTCCCTCGTTTACCAAAGACTTCTAAACGTAAGAGTGCTCGGCCCGAGGATCCTCGTGGATCAGCTCACCGACCAGCGATGACCAGGCGAAATCCTTGGCGCCCATACCCTGGCCCGTGCGCGGGTGGTAGTACTCGCGCAGGCTCTCCCGGGCTACCGTGGTGATGATCCGCCGGGCCAGCTCATCGGCCTCGGAGCGGTACTCGAGGCGTCGGAGCCCCAGCCAGACCAGCCAGGCCGAGTTGACCCACGTCGGGCCGCGCCAATACCGGCGGAGCCCCAAAAAGCGATCCCGCATCGAGTAGGACGGCTCATCGGCGGATACAGAGGGGGGAGGGACGGGCAGCCAGAACTGCTCGGGATTGAGGAGGTGCTCCTCCACCAGCCGGCGGCCGATCTCCTTCGGGAAGGTCGGGCAGGGCCAGCGGTGACAGAGCCGCCCACGTGGCCACGACCGGGCAGTCACGCTCGGGCCAGACCAGCTGGCCGAACAGCCCGGGGTCGGCGTCGTACAGTCGATCCACCAGCACCGGGGTGATTGAGGGCAACCCCAACGCCATCCGAGACAGGCCGTGCATGACATTGACCAAGGGGCTGCACACCAGCGGTCCGCCGGCCTGCCGGATCCTCTGGATATCGAAGTGAAGGTGCGGTTGCGCCGCACGAGCAGGGCAAAGCCGGGCCGCCCGTCCGCCCGCCATCCCCAGACCGCATCGAACGACGGGCGAGGCGTCAGGCCCGGTCTCGTCCGGTTGGATGATCCACAGCAGCCCGTCGCCATCCAGATCGCGCTGAGCCGAGATCAGCTCGTGGTGGGCCCGGATCCTCGGCTCCAGGGAAGGGTCGCCGACGGCGATCCGCCACGCCCAGGCCAGTAGCGGGGGCTGGATCGTGGCGGTCATCGGATCGGCCGGCGAGCTGATGTTGTAGTAGAGCCGGCGCGGGAACGGGACCGGCTGACCCCAAAAGATGGTGTGGCCGATGAACCCCTCCGGCGTGGCCGCCTGCAGTAGCGACTCCAGCTCGGACCGGGAGCGGGAAGGGTCGAAATGGCGCCAGGCGATGGAGGTCAGGCAGGAGTCCCAGTACCACTGCCATGGGTAGCGGTGCGGGCTTGGGCTGGTGTAGGAGTAGCGATGGCTTCCGTATTCGCCGCGTGCGCCAGTTCTGGTGCAGGACCCGCTGACAGTGGGCCAGCGCCTGCTCGGCGGCAGCCGTCGGTGCCCGCCTGCGGTGGCGTCGGGCTCAGGATCCGGATCACCGCGCGGGCCGTCCATGGCCGCCATTCTGCCTGGTTGCCCCGCCGGCGCCCGGGTAAAGAAGAGTGATGGGCGCGACCCGCACGCCGAGGCGGCCGGGCGACTCCCGCGTGCCTACTCGCCGGACAGCCGCAGCCGATGCGGGGCCACGCCGCGCTGCTGCCGTTTCACGGTGCGGTGGCCGGGGTTGCGGTGGCCTTCCGCCGCTCCGGGCGAGCCGCTTCCTGAGCGGGTCCCGGCCGGGGACCTCGCTCTGATGTCGGTGGCCACCTACAAGCTCAGCCGGCTTATCTCGAAGGACAGGATCACCGGCTTTCTGCGCGCCCCCTTCACCCGCTACAAGGGGGAGTCTGAGCGGCCGTCCGAGGTCCTGGAGGAGCCCCGGGGAAAGGGCCTCCAGCGGGCGATGGGCGAACTGCTCGTCTGCCCCTACTGCCTGGCCCAGTGGGTCGGGACCGCCTTCGTGTCCTGTACCTGTTCAGCCCGCGGCTGGCCCGGCTCACGGCCTCCCTGTTCTCCATCGTGGCCGGCTCAGATGTGCTGCAGCAGGCCTGGATCGCCGTGGACAAGCGGGCCTGAGGGCCCGGGCTACCTCCGGTGTGCGAAGGCCGCGTTCAGGAGCGTCTGGGCCTGGAGGTAGATGTTGGCCGAGTGGAGCAGGACCACTCCATACCAGGCCCGGCCCCGGCGGGCCGTGGCCACCAGGCACGTGCCGGCCGCGGTCGTGAAGCCGGTCTTCACTCCGTCGGTGCCTGGGTAGTCGGCCACCAACAGAGGGTTGTTGTTGTACAGGTAGAGCTTTCCGCCCTTGATCGGGAAACGCACGATGGCACTGCGTGAGCCCACGATCCGGGCCAGCAGCGGGGTTTCCAGGACCTTGTGGGCCAGGAGGGCCAGGTCGGCGGCGCAGGAATGGTTTCCCTGTCCACGATCCCGGACACGGTGGTGAAGTGGGTGCAGCGCAGATCGAGTTGCCGGGCCTCCCGGTTCATCAGCGCGATGAATCGGCTCTGGGTCCCGGCCACGTGCTGAGCCAGCGCGATCGCAGCGTCGTTGCCGGATGGGAGGAGCAGCCCATAGAGCAGCGGCAGCACCGACACGTGCTTGCCCTGCGGCAACAGCCCAACCCCTGAGCCGCTGAAGTGCACGGCCTGGGGCGTGATCAGGACCCGGTCGGTGGGACGGGTGTGCCTGACCACGACCAGGGCCGTCATCATCTTGGTCAGGCTGGCGATCGGAAGCACGCGGGCGGGGTTGCGCTGCCACAGGACCGACCCGGTGCGCACGTTGAACACCAGGCCGGCGGTGAGCGGCAGCTTCAGCTTGACCGCAATCCGTTGCGCTGGCCGTCCCATCCGCCAGCCGTACGTTGGAGGCGGTGGGGTCGTCGGGGCGGGGCGGACGGCCGTGGCTGGGCGCGGCTTCAGCGCCGCGTGGCCCGGGGAGGTTGATCCGGCCAGAGCCCAAAGGAGGACGGCCAGCGCCACGACGATCGTGAACAGCAGCGCCACCCAGACATGGCGCCTCACCCTCGGGCTCCGGCGAGGCTGGCTCCGAGTTGGGCTCAGGAACGGACTACGCGGAAGCTGCCCGGGCCTGCCCCCCGCGGTCGCCCCCCGCCGTTTCACTCACACGCCCCTGTTCTCTTCATACTGGACCCCGGTCGTCCAGACTGTCCTCGGGCTCCTCGGCTCGTCGAGTGCTCTCACCCTCGCTGGTTCGGCGAGGCGGCTGGAGAAAGGCTCCGATCGTCCCGATCGCCACGATCGCGACGACCACCGCTCCGACCACGCCCAGACCCGTCACCCCGTTCTCGACGAAGTCTGCGGCCGTGAGGTAGATCATCGCTGTGATGAACAGCAGAGCCAGGGTGACAACAACAAACCTCACGTCAGTATGCGGCCAGCGGAGGCGGAATTTGCTTGCGTCTCCGGGCCAAGAGCTTGATCGTAAGCAATCCGAAGGCGAACCCGCCGATGTGGGCGAAGTAGGCCACGCCCCCGCCTGACCCGGTCGGCGTGTTCAGGCCGGCCGCTGCGAACACGGCCTGCTCGGCGAACCAGATGCCGAGCATCACCAGCGCGGGCAGCTCAATCACCGTGAAGAAAAGGATGATCACGACCAGCGTCAGCACGCGAGACTTGGGATAGAGCAGGATGTAGCCGCCCAGGACGGCCGCGATCGCCCCCGACGCCCCCAGCGTGGGCGCGTGTGAATTGGGCGCCACCGCCACCTGGAGGGCCAGGGCGGCCAGCCCGCCCGCGATGTAGAAGGCCAGGTATTTGACGTGGCCCATGACGTCCTCAATGTTGTTTCCGAAGATCCACAGGAACAGCATGTTCCCCAGGATGTGGACGATTGAGGCGTGCATGAACATGCCGGTGAAGGCGGTCTTCC
>CAVPKV010000063.1:0-74157 GCA_963705785.1 uncultured Solirubrobacterales bacterium
CCTTGTCGGATCAGACGGACCGAGGTATCCAGAATAGAAGAGCGCCCTCGATTTGGTGTCCGTTTGTATGCCCCAGGGCATTTACGTACGCGACCGTGTTCACCAGTTGGGCATCAGCGTCGTAGTCACCCTTGACCGTTATCGCGTCGATAACACCATAAGTGCTGCTCTGAACTGAGTATCGCAATCGGTCGGCGTACGGGAAGCCAAAGATCAACACTACGAGTAGCACAGCCGGGAGCCATCTCCACATGGCGGTCCGAGCATGTGGGTGCTCGTGTAGAGGAAAGCGAAGCATATTGTCCCAAACCAGAAACGCGCGTTGGAGATGGGGTTGTTCACTACCACGTTTGCCACGATGACCACCGCCAGTAGAAACCTGTCGGCAGTCCGGCGCGAGCGATTGCGCATTAGTGTTCCAGGGCCCAGAAAGACAGGGACAGTCGCCAAGGCGGTGTATATGCCCACGGCGACCTTGCTCTCTGCCGATGCCAGTCCCTGCGCGGTGACGCTGTTCGAAACCGCCTGTCTGCTGGAGAAGAGGGCCGCGAGCCCCCTAGCTTTGGCACGATCAAGGGAAGCGAAGCCACAGCGGCAATAGCCAGTGGCCGCGTTCTGGACATCGAGATAACGCGGTCACCGATGCTCGTTCGCGGCCTTGACTTCGTACCCGCAATCGCGACACCCACGTCGTATGCGACGAGTCCTTGTGGAGCACGATGGCCGCTGCGGTAGAACGGTCGCCAGAGCTCTGCAAGAAGAGGAAAGGATTTGTTCCGGCCGCCTCCTGGATCAGACCGGCTAAGCCCATCCGCACGTTAGACAAATAACCAAAACCCGAGCTGCATCGGGTGGGGGCGTCCGGAGGATGCAGTTTGCGCTGAGGTGGACCGAGGCATATACGATGATCGATTCTTGAAGAATGACTACGGTGATGTCGGCATGGAAGCCATCCGCGGCCAACTGGTACAACAACAAGGGCACAGCGATGGCCGCGAGTACGAAGCGGAGCCTCGACCAGAGATCTCAACATCACCGTTTGGTAGTGAAACTGCGATACTTCCCGAATGGCCAAGATTCGGACATCGCGGACGGCCGATGAACTCCGGCGCTCGCGTCTTCGGGTCCCGATTTCCGCATGGCGGCACCGAGAACTCAGGTCAACCGACGTCATGCTTGCCTCGTATCCGCGCTCAGGCAACACCTGGACGAAGTTCATGTTGGCGGAGCTGCTTACCGGTTCGGCGGTTGATTTCTACTCGAGCGGAAGACGTGGTGCCCGCCATAGGGCATCACCTTCGTGCACCGCGCCTGCTGCCTGGGGGTGGCCGGCTCGTCGAAAAATTCACGAGCCCTATCGGAGAACCTATCGACGTGCCATCTACCTCGTGCGAGACGTCCGAGACGTTGCCGTGTCTGTTTACAAAATACGCGCAGCTGTGGGCTTCGGCCAGGATCCCTTCGAGGACTTCCTGATCAGTTTTGTTCAGGGCCGTATAAGAGGATACGGCAGCTGGCAAGCCCATGTGACATCCTGGCTCGCGGCTGCTGATGCCGATGGCTCCGAGATGCTGGTTAATGATACGAGGACCTGATCGACGACCCCGTTACTTCGCTCGGTGACTTCGCGCGATACCTCGGGGTTTCCTGGACAAGACGCGACTTCGCGATATTGTCGAAAGCAACCGGCCGGCCAGTATGCGCAATCGAAGAACTCCATACTCGGACGAGCGGATGGCTGTAGCGGTTGGTCAGGGGGGATATGATCGCTGGCGAACTCGGTACACGGAGACCGAGTTGGCTATCCTGGAGCCCGCGATGGAGGCGATGCGGCGAGCGGGCTATAGCGTCGAGGATCGATCGTCGAGGCCGCGAAAGTCAAGCGCGAAAAGGCTAACAGCGGTCGACATTCATGCCGCGTGCCGGCGGCCAAAGATGAGGCACACGGTTTCGCATCTCGCACGCCGCTAGCGAGAGGGCCCGAGCCATCAACGCACTTCGAAGCCGGGCTCCGAAGCAATCCATGCGGCGGCGCGGTTCCGTGTTCGTCGCTCCGATCCCTGCATCCGGGACGCACTTATCGGCCAACCGACGTGGGCAGGTCGACGCACCCAAGCAGGAAGAGGGCTAGATTTTGCGCACAACCACGCTGCCGCAGGCGTCGGACAATTCAAGCACAAACTCTGGTTTGTCGCTGAAAAACGTGTCAACGCTCGCGAACTCCCCAGTCAAACTCGGGATTGTTGTAGTCGTGTCCCATCACGTATCCACCGCGTGCCAGCCTCGGATAAAAGAAACGCAAGCCGTCAAGGGTCGTCTGGAATCATCGCCATCGAGATGAACGAACGCAAACATCCTGTCCTCTAACCCCTCGACCGTTGATGGGAACCATCCGCGACGAAAGTGAAGCTTGGCTGAATCGCCACCTATGGTGCGTCGAACCACATCAATCGACGCGTCGCGAAATCGCGAGTCCGTTGCATCGTCGGCGAAACCACTGAAGCTGTCAAACAAATACAAGTCCCGAGTCGGAGCCAGCTTGTGTAGGAGACGGCTTACATCCCCCCGGTAGACACCCAACTCTGCGAAATCACCGAGAATCCCTTCGCGGTCCAGTCGGCTGACAAACAGTCCGATGGAGGCCACCCGGACGCTATCACCGACGAGATCCACCTCCTTCTGGTAGTCGGCGGGGTAGGGTGGCCAGAGCATAGGCGTCGTCCTCAGCCGCATGATCTGAGGCGCGAAACGGACAACCGTGCGCCGTGCAAGCAGTCTGACCGGTCGACGCTTCTGCCCAAAGCCGTCAGGCATCGTATTAAGCCACCCGCGTTGGCTGATGCGGGAGAGCGCTGTGAACGGCCAAATCGACCTAACACGTCGGGTTATAGTACGAATCACGAGTTCGAATCCATGTAAGAGTTCGGTTCCGCGTAGCGAGTGGGCACGCCGACGCCCTGGGATGCTGCCTCAGGCATCCAGCGGCGATAACCCGCCCCCGCGTTGACCATGATGTGACTCGACATTTGATTCCGATCGTAGCGCTTCACCACAAGCCTAAGCCGGAGTAGGCGACCGGAGGGCGGCGCGCCCGCCGGAGTGACACGTGGCTCAAGCGGCGTAACCGCCCCCAATGAATGGCGACGGAGAAAGCGCGACCGTCCACTGTTCGATCGGGCCAGGAACTCCTCGATCCGCCGAGATGTGACCGTCTGCTCGCCCGGCAGGAAGCTAAAGAAGAGGTCCGACAGCGAGCGCATCCCTGCGGAGGCTCCCTCGTATGCGGGAACGGTCACCGGACCGAACTCATGCATTCGGACTTCCTCGATGGTGCGCTCGGGAATGTCGTCCGGATTGTATCGGACGGCTGGCGCGCCGGTTGAAGTCCTCGGCCGCGACATTGATGCGGAAGGTCGAGCCGTAAGCGCCGGCCTTCAATCCGGGCGTCAGGTCGCGGTGTATGACGTTGGGAAGAGACCCACGGCGTAGCAAACGCTGCAGGCGTCCTCGACCAGCTCCGAGCGAATGCCGAGCACCTTGCACCCAGCTGCGGATCCTTCCTGTGATTGAAGCTCCAGCTCGATCACCTGTGTGCAATTGAGCTGGGCGGCAATCACGCGCGGGGTGCCGTCGGCGGCCATCACGATGATGCGAGCTCGTTGCCCGCGACTTTATCGCCACCATCGCGCGTTCCGACACCTGAGACGAACCCAGGCGCCCCTTCTCGTGGATGAGCACGCTTTCGAGGTCTTGCGCCGCCCAATGCTAAACTAATTCAGCTGCGGTGCATTGGGTAGTGACATCAAAGTCTGTATACCTTGACGGTATCGGCACGAGTGCTTGTCGTCCGAAGACCGCGCAACGGATCCGGCCGGATTGCAAGTACTCTAGGCCAAGCTGGGAGGACTCAAATGGCTCCGAAGCCCGACAGCAACCGTGTAGATCCCCTGGCTGCGATGGTCAATCGAGCTCGCGGGCGGTTTCCTTTCGCTGAGGTTGGGCCGTCTGCGCCAAGCATCAGGGCGCAGCTCGACCATGCAGCCGCCGAGGCGGGCTAACGTTGGCGTTATCGCCGCGTCCAGCCAAGTAGACCTCAGGTACTCGGAGATCCCCTTCGACATTAGTCCATGGCTGAGCGGTTTGAGGGGGCGTCCACGGCTGTTGCGTTCATTGGCTTGAGGCCGCGTTGCTGATGCTTCGCGAGAGGCTCTCTGACGGTGTGAAGTTGCGAATTCGCAAGGCCCTAGCCAAGGTCGACATTGAAATAGGGGCATACTCGGGATCGTTCTCAGAGCACCGCACATACCTCATACGCGAACGCCGGGTGCAGACCGTTTGGGACGTCGGCGCCCACATCGGTCAGTACGCGGTCCAGTTGCAAAGTCATGGTTATGCGGGCCGCATCATCTCGGTGGAACCGGGCTATGCCGCGTTTAGGGAACTCGCCAAGCGTGCGGTTGGTAGCGACAAATGGACGACGCTCGATGTGGCGGTCGCAGATTCTGTTGGGGATAGCATTCTGAACGTGGCGGCCAATGGCCAGAGCAGCTCATTGCTCCCGATGGCCGAACGACACCGGTCCGCCAGTCCGAACAGTCGGTACGTGAGCTCGCAACCAGTCAAGACGACTACACTTGATGCACTGCAGGATCGGATGGGACTGGCTCCGCCATTCTTCGTGAAGCTCGATCTTCAGGGAGGAGAGATGGCGGCCTTGCGAGGGGCCGCGGCTGTTCTGCGGAGCACCGTGGCATCCGAGATTGAATTGAGTTTTACCGAGTTGTACGAAGGGGGTGCTGGTTGGCAAGAGGTCGTCGCCCACCTCGCCGCTAATGGCTTTGTCATTTGCGATCTTGAGCGCGTCTTCTTTGACCCAGCCTCCATGGACCTCCTGCAGGTGAACGCGCTGTTCCGGCGTTCTATCTAAGGGCTCGATCCCTGCATCGTGCATCGAGGTGACCGGCCCGGCAAGGGCGGGTTCAGTCCGACCGAACGGCGAGCCTCTCAGAGGCCCTCCCGGGGGTGCAGTGGGCTGCCCCGGTTGCGGTGACGGATATGTTGCGTTCGACGGGTCCGCAGCGAGAGCGGCGATTCGAGCTGGCCATCCATCGTGCCGCGGCTGAGCTGCTGAAGGGGACCGCAAGCCCAAAAGCAGGTTCGCGGCAGTCGAGGTGATGGCTCGACGGGGCTTGCCCGTCCAACTCGCCTGTCGCGTCCTCGAAGTCTCTGAATCCGGGTACTACGCACGCCGCTCTCGGGCGCCATCGCCGCGCTCCATCCGGCACGCCTGGATCACCGATGTCATCCGTCAGTCGCACGCCGCATCGCGCGGCACTTACGGGGCACGGCGCATCCACGCCGACCTGACGCTGGGCCGGGGCATCGCCATCGGTCACGACTCCGTGGAGATGCTCATGCGCCGCGCTGGTGTGCAAGGGATTTCCGGCCGGCCGCGCTTCCGGCACGTCCCCGGCGTGGCCACGGCAATGGACCGCGTCGAACGGCAGTTCCACCGTAATCACCGCGACGAACTGTGGGTCACCGACATCACCGAACACCCGACCCGAGAGGGCAAAGTGTATTGCGCGGTGGTGCTCGACGCCTGGTCGCGCCGGGTGGTCGGCTGGTCAATCAACTCGACGCCCGGCGCCTCGCTGGTGACCAACGCCCTGGGGATGGCGATCGAGCAGCGCCGTCCCTCCGGCGCCACCGTGATACACAGCGACCAGGGAACGCAATTCACCTCCTGGGCCTTCACACGGCGCGCGATCAACTCCGGATTGCTGCCGTCGATGGGCTCCGTCGGTGATTGTTTCGACAACGCGGTCATCGAATCGTTCTGGAGCCGCATGCAGGTCGAGTTGCTCAATCGCAAGCGTTGGTCAACGCGCCTCGAGTTGGCCAGCGCCATCTTCGACTACCTGGAGATCTTCCACAATCGCCAGCGGCGTCACTCGTCGCTGAGTATGCTCACACCGGTCGAGTTTGAGGCTCTACATCAACCAATCACGGCAGCATAAGTTCAGCAATGCCGAACTCATCAAAGCCAGGACACCCCACTCTGGGGTGTCCTGACCTTGGTGGAGCCCGATTGTTGAACTCACGCTGCGGTCGTCGGTTGATGCCGAGCCTCGACCTCGAGCGGTGTGAGCATACTCAGCGACGAGTGACGCCGCTGGCGATTGTGGAAAGATCTCAGGTATTCGAAGATGGCGCTGGCTAGCTCGATGCGTGTGCTCCGAGGAGTGCCGATAGAGCAGTTCGACCTGCACCGGCTCCAGAAGGGTTCCATCATCGCGTTGTCGTAGCAATCGCCGACCGAATTCCATCGACGGCAGCAGCCCGAAGTCGATGGCGCGACGCGTGAACGCCCACGACGTAAATTGCGTCCCCTGGTCGCTGTGAATCACGGTGTCAACGTGCGGCCGGCGCTGGTCGATGGCCATGCCAGTGCATTGGTGACGAGTGCGGTACTCGGCCTCGAGTCGATCGACCAACCAACTACCCTGCGCGACCAGGCGTCGAGGACCACGGCGCAGTACGCCTTGCCCTCTCGCGTCGGATGCTCGGTGATATCGGTGACCCACAGTTGAGTCTGCTGGTCGCGATGAAACTGCCGCTCAACCAAATAGCTGGCGGTGGCCACGCCGGGGATGTGGCGAAAACGAGGGCGTCCCGAAACGCCCTGAATGCCGGCGCGTCGCATCAGCATCTCGACCGCCAAGTGACCGACGGCGATGCCCTGTCCGAGGATCAGGTCAGCATGGACACGCCGGATCCCGTAGGTGCCTCGAGGACGTCTCTGTGCACCTGCCGGCTCACGTCGGTGAGCCAGACGTGGCGTCGCACGGGCTGATGGTGCGCGCGAACGTCGAGCGTAGTAGCCGGACTCGGAGACGTCGAGCACCCGGCACGCGAGTTGCACCGGCAGGCCATCCGCGGCGATCACCTCGACGGCCGCGAATCTCCTTTTGGGCTTGTGGTCCCTTTCAACAACTCAGCGGCCTTCCGTTATGTATGGCGAACTCGGCTTCGAGCTCTCGGATCCGCCGCTGCGCCACCGCCAACTCAGCGCGCTCCGAGGACGGGAGCTCGGGTTCGGTCCCCTGGTCCACGCGCTCCTGCTATCGCCCAGCTATACAGCGAAAGCTAGCTGATACCGAGGTCGACCGCGCCGTCGATACGTAAGCGGCAACCCATGTAGGCGATGCCGCCGACCCAGAGCTCGTCGGAGCGCGTGGGCGCAAGCTCGGGCCGCAGCAACCAGGGCAGCGGCGCGAACAGATCGCCGACGGTGGCGCGTCGATATCGCCGAGGGAGCCGTCCCGCAATCCCGGCGTGGCACATCACCCGCGCGATGCGTTTGCGGCTGTGGGGTTGGGCGCAGATGCACAGTTCTGCGTAAACCCGCGGCGCTCCGCGGGCTGCCGCCTGCGCGCACGCATCGCGGTGATGTGCCCCCTGCGAACGAAGTCAGCGGACGCATGCGCGGAGCTCAGATGGAAGGACCAGTGGTAGGAGACGGCGCGAGGGGACCTGAAGCACACGGCAGAGCGTTCTGATGGCGTGATTGACCTATTCCACATCGACGAACCGTCGACGGCTCATCGGATCTCGATGGCGAAGAAGTCGCTGCCTTTTGAGGATGGTTCACTCCGCCTCGAACGCGCGCCCTGGCGGCGGAGATCCTGTCAACTCCTGACGCTCGGCAGTAAATCAATCCGTTCCGAGTCCCGCTTGGACCAGTTCGCGTCACAGATTCGCGAACCACCGTCGTGGTTAGATCGAGGTCGCGGCTGATTGCGGTGATGCCCCTTGCCTGACGAGCGCAACAACGCGACCAACCGTGACCTTGTGTTCGTCAGTGAACTTCCGCTCCTGTCGAGCCAACTCGGCATCCTCTGCGGGTTTGTTCCACACATCATGGTGGTCCTATTATTGGCTCAAGCCCATACTTGGACTTACCGGGCGGCCAGCGGCGCTCGATCTCCTCGACAAAATCCCATCGAAGCGGGACAACGCCCAACTCGACCGGCGCGCCAAGGTGGTAAGCATCTTTCAGGAGGTCAGTCTTCGCACTCGACGCCCGGCCCACTTCACGCGAGCCTCGCGCTGTTTGCTCAGAGAGCCCATCCGAGCATCCATAGTAGGTACACGTCGGCGATGACAGCCGCGAGGACTAGAGCGTACGCGGCGCCGATCATACCGATGAGCGGCACCAAGATTATCGCGACGAGACCCAATGTCACAAGCGCCACTACTTCCCCTCCCGCCGTCCGTCCGGGTCGCCCCGCGGCCTGCAGGAAAACCACCAGAATCCTTCGGAGCGAAAGAAGGAAACCCGCGACAATTAGAACGCGAGCCGCAAGTATTGCACCAGCGAAGTCGGCACCAAACGCAAGCGGCAACAACCAGCCGACAATCGCCTCGGCGAATAACGCGGCCGCTCCCGCGATCCAAACCGCGTTCACCGCCGTCCGCCGTACAATGTGGCGCCGTACCTTCAAGTCCATTTCAGACGTGATTCGGGTCAACGCGACCGTGCCGTATGCGTTCATAAGTATCGTAGGAAGGTTATCGAAGGCCGCCGCAACTACGTATAGACCGAGTTCTTGCCGCGGCAGAAGTAGTCCGACGACTGTTTGGTCGAGCGACAGGGACTCGAGGGGCGCGTTCGCCGCCGGTAGGGCGGCAAGTCCATAGCGCACGAGTGTTCTTGCAGTGACGTCCGTATCCACGTCCGTCTTGAAGTCGGAGCCGCGTGGATTGGCCCTCACAAGATGCGTACCAACGGCGAATGCGATGACGATTCGCTAGCGCCAGAACGCTGAATACTACAGGGACCGAGGTGTGATGCAGAAGGCCCAACAAAGTGAAAAGGAAAACGGCGGAGAAAGAGGCGGTTACAATGCGAAGCCAGTTCATGGGTATGAATCGTCGCTCGCCCTGGAGGCATGCAACCATCAACGCTAGACACATATACGAGATCACGTATACAGCCGCTAACGCCGCCTCTACCCACCCCGAGCTCGAATGGTCGGCGCGTGATACAAGGAAAGCGGTCGACTCCCGTAATCCCCGCGGCGGCACAACAAAGACCTATCCACGTTCTGGATAGCAAGCGGAGCACTTGCGTGGCCGGGATCCCCTTGCTTGAAGTGGCATAAGCAACTGCTGTCGGAAGGCCGAGTCCCGCGAGTTGCCCAGTCACCGAGACGATGATAACGAGCAGAGCGAGTTCCCCCCGTGCCTGGATCTCCGAGTAGGCGCGCGGTAGCGGGTCCTGAGACCACCAGCATCGCCTGCGCGACCAGGCCGGCAGCTAAGGCGCCGAGCTGGGCGCTACCGCGAGTTCGAAGGCGCATAAGTCGTTCGGCATAGGAGGCACATTAAGCCGATCGTTCCGAAAGCGGTCACTGAGTAGAAGTCTTCAACTCTGGTCCGTCCGAATGTCGAGATATCACTTGTGTGCATTTGAGCGCGGATGCGCATCTCGGTGAGACGATGCAGTACCGCGGATGCCTCTCGCGAATTCGAGTTCGCATCGTATCTGGCGTCGCGCCCCATGCTGTGGTTTATCGAGGAACGTGGCGAGTGTGAGCGCGACCTGCCCACGACGACGGAAAGCGTCACGTGTCTCAACCTCAATTTCCCCCGGCCGGCGACACCATGCTCACTGGGCACGATACTCGATACAGGCAATGCCCATACTTGTCCGACTGAAGGCGTTAGGAGGGCATCGGCCTCTCACTCCCGCACGAGGCGAAGCAGCGCGGGCCGAGCGGCGCAGCCACGACTACGTCCGCCATCGCACCACGACCCTCTTCGCCGCTCTGGACAGCGCCACCGGATAGGTCACCCGTCGCCGCTACGAACGGCACCGACGCAAGAAGTTTTCTCGCTTTTCTGAGGCTCCTCGACCGGCGCCTATCCCACTCAAGGGATCCACCCTGGTGCTCGACGACTACCACACCCACAAACCACGCGCTCGTCCACGCCACTCCGGCCGACCGGCCTCGCTTTAGGCCGCATTTCACGCCCACCAGCGCCAGCTGGATGTATCAAGTCGAGACCTGGTTCTCGCTGCTCCAACGTCGCGCCATTCAGCGCATATCTTCAGCAGCGCGGCCGCGCTCAAGCAGGCGATCCGGCGCTCGACGACTGGAACGACCAGCGTCACCCCTTCGCCTGGGTCAAGACACCCGAGGAAGTGCTCATGCCCCACTGTCAACGTATTTCCGAGCCACAAGATTAGTGTTATTGATTCACCAGCTCTCATCGGAAGGTTATTCGCGGGACAGGCGTGGCGAAGCGCGTTTTCGGTATCATCAGTGAGCTCGGGCTAGCGGAGCGACCGGGCCCTTTTGGAAATAAGGGGTGGCTTCCCACGTGGCGACCCGGAAGAAGAAGCATTCGCTGCTGTTGATCGGCCACTTTACACCTCCAGTTCATGGCATGGCGGTCGCGATGGATGCTCTCGGTGATCTGCTGGCGACACTCGGGCCGGTGGTCCGGATTCGAACGGTTCCACGTCGAGTTCTACCGCGAAAGATCCATCACCTCTCTCGGGTTTGTCGCGTCACCGCCGCATTGGCTAGGCTTGTCGTCATGAGGCCGCAGAGCCGTGCTGCCTTCTTTTCCGTCGATGCGGGTTACGGAATGGTTTACACCATTATTCTCATCCTGACGGCGCGCTGTCTCGGCTACGACTTGTCCTTGGATCATCACTCGTATGCGTACGTATCACAGCCCTCCACCTCCATGGCCGTCCTCGTGTTAGTTGCAGGTCGATCTGCTACCCATATCTTTCAGTGTGAGCTGGCATGTCGTGAGTTCAAGCGTATCTATACTCGTACCGCGAGAACCCGTGTGGGGAGCCGAGCCTACGCTCTCAGTCCCGCGGAGGCCGAGCCGCGAGATAGTACTCCGGGCCGACCCCTAACGCTCGGGCACCTTAGCAATCTGTCCATGGAAAAGGGGCTCGTCGACGTTCTGCACTTTGGACGAGAGGCGATTCGGCATGGCCTCGCGGACAAGGTTGTGCTTGCAGGCCGGGTGACAAGCGCCCGAGAGCGAGAACTCGTAAATCGGGGCATGGCCGATGGCTATGTTGACTACCGTGGACGAGTGTCGCCCGAAGGCAAGGAGGTCTTCTTCAGGGACATCGATGTCTTTCTGTTCCCAACCCGCTACAAGAACGAACTAGCTCCAGCGGTTGTCTGGGAGGCTCTCTTGCGCGGTGTTCCTGTGATCGCCTACCGAGCGGGCTGCTTGACCCAGCAGGCGCTTGGCCCTAGCAGCACCGTGATGGACCCCCGTGATGACTTCATTGAGATCGGACTACAGCGCCTGGAGTCGTGGGTGCGCTTCCCAGCCGCTCTCGCGCAGGCGCGGGCGGATTCAGTCCGGAGGATGACTGAGGAGAGGAACCATGCGATCGCAGACGTGCTTAGCGCAGGGCGGCAGCTGTTTGCTTACGGCCTGTAACCTGACCGCAGAAGCGCAAGCAACTAGCGACCTTGAACGGCGCTAGACATTCCCGAAGGCCTGGCTCCCATCGCCGCGCCTGTGCATCGCTCAGACCGTTCTCGTACAATCGAACCTTCATGATTGGTTCGCATCTTGTGCTTACCACTTTCAAAAAGGAATGCGCAGTCGGCTCCGGCACGTCGCGCGCACGGCCTAGTCGGCACCGATGCCGGCTAGGCCTTCTGACTGGCTGATCACGGGACTTTCCGTCGCCGCAAGTTTCACGAGGTTCACCGATCGCGTGTCTGACGCAGCGTTTCGCCGGATCTCCCCGGATACCTCCCGCCTTCCAGACGCTGTCATTGTCACGGGTGCCGGCCGCGGCATTGGGCGTAGTGTCGCGGTAGCTATCGCCAAACGCCACATTCCGACAATGTGCCTCGCCCGAACTTCGACGTGTGAGGAAACGAGCCGCACGATAAACGACTCGGGCGGCACTGCCGAGGCTATGCCGCTTGACCTCGCCGATCAAGCGGCGACCGAGCGCGCACTCACGCAATGGATCGACAGCCGCCCCTACCAGCGGTTGGGAGTGGTCCTGGCCGCTGGAATCCTCGGCCCACCGGGACCGCTCGAGAACTCGGATCTCCGCGATTGGGCAAAGGTCACCGCTGTGAATGTCCTGGGTAACCTTGCGGTAGTGCGTGCTCTTCTGGGTCGCATGCACCAAGCGGCGTACGGCCGAGTTCTGTTCTTTGGAGGCGGCGGAGCGGCATACGCCTACCCGCTCTTCCCGGCATACGCGTGCAGTAAGACCGCAGTCGTCCGCGCCGCAGAAAACCTGCACGAGGATGTCAAGAACCAGGGCGACTTCGCGGTGGTCTGCCTGGCCCCCGGGGCGGTCGAGACCGACATGCTCCATGACGTTCGAGCTGCAGGCGGCGAAGTCCGCACCACCGCACGGGTCGAGGACGCAGTCGCATTTGTCGACACCTTCCTAACTCACCCCAATGCCGGTCGCCTCTCAGGCCGCTTCGTTCACGTCCGCGACGAGTGGAAGGAAGTTATCGAGGGTGCGCGCAAGCTCGGCGCGCAAGAGTGGAAGCTCCGGCGGGTCGAATGATCCGCGTGGCGCTGATCGGGCTGGGGCTGATCGGAAGAGAACGAGTGATGGCCATCGACGCGTTGCGGCAGCGGGGCCGCTCGGTTGCGACCGTGGGTCTGTATGACGTAGACCGCGCGCGGGCCCGGGAAACTCAAACGCTCTATAACGCGCCCGTCCTCGACAGCCTTCAAGGACTGATCCGGCTTCTGCCGGATTGGTTTGTGGTTTCGACACCTCATGACACAGCTTCGGAGCTGCTTCCGCGACTGCTTGCGACCGGCGCGAATGTGCTAATCGAGAAGCCCCTCGGGAGGACATACAACGAAGCAGTAGCGTTGACCAGGCTTTCAGCACCCGGGCAGCTCTGGGTCGGTTTCAACTACCGTTTCTTTTCCGGAATCTCCACGCTGATTGGGGACATGCGACACGGCCTATTTGGACGCCCGATCGCGGTGAACGCGATCGTCGGTCACGGCGGCGCGCCGGGCATGGAGAAGAGTTGGAAGCTCGACCCAGTCCGGGCCGGCGGGGGCGCCCTGATTGATCCCGGCATCCACCTCCTCGACCTTGCTCTTGTCGTAGCTGACGAGCCGCTCAAAGTCGTAGGCGCTACCGCGTGGAGCGGATTCTGGAAGACCGGAGTCGAGGAGGAGTGTCACTTGCTGCTGGCCGGCGCCCACACGCCGGTTGTGGATCTGCAGACGTCGATCGTCCGCTGGCGCAGCACCTTTCGGTTCGAGTTTTACGGCGATGAGGGCTACGGCATCGTGGAGGGACGGGGGCGCAGTTATGGCCCGCAGAGCTATCGCATCGGCCGGCGATGGGGCTGGCAGACAGCGTCCTCGCAGGCGAGTCCGAGCACGTTGTGCCCGAAACGTCCGGCGACGACGTCTTCGCACGAGAACTGGATGCGCTGCTGTTCGGAGTCGGCGACGCGCTCGTCCGTCCGTGTGACGGCGACCAAGCACTGGCGGGGATGCTGCTGCTCGACCAGTGTCGCGCCTTTCTTGGACTGTAATTCGCTAGCTGTCGACGCTCGTTAGCCGCCGTTTCCTGCGGGCATTCCACGCCGCGTCGTCACGCATGGCGCCGCGGTTACGACTTCAGCGTACTAAATCCTCACGACCCAGCCTTAGGTCGACCAGCGCTATCTCACTCTGATTGAAGAAGGTGGGCCTCCAACTCAAGCAGGCCGGCTGGTGATCCCACCTCGTAGAAGCGCTCTATGGCCTCAAAGCCTGCGACCTCTCCTTCCATGCTCAACTCGTGTAGGAGATCGGCGAGATCGCCACGCCCGCCTGGCGGCAACCACGCCGCGATGACCGAAGCCGTTGTCGCACATAGCCCGTAGTCGATCCACGTCATTTCGCCCGCGTATTCTCCACGTCTGCGCTTGTCGTAGATCACCCGTCCATCGCGAAATATGGCGTTGCTTGTATCCCACCGATCGGAGTTATGCATGACGGTCATGATCGCGGCAAGCCCGGACGAGCGCCAAGCTCGCTGCACGTCACCGAGCGAGACACGTAGGTAAGAGTCTTCGTAGAGGATAAAGAACTCGCCTGGGAGGGCTCCCACGTCGAGGGCTAATCGCAGCGCGCCGCCGGAGCCGCGAAGATCCGTTCCTTCGTCGACATAGTCAATTTGAACGTCAAAGCGGGCCCCCGTTCCAAGCGCGGCTCGGATCATTTCACCCCGATATCCGATGCTGTAGATCACGTGGTCTATCCCCTCCCGCGATAGCCACTCGAGTTGTAGCTCCGCAAACGGGCGGCCTAACACTGGGATCAGGGATTTGGGAAGTACTTCCGTGACGGGTCGCATGCGCGTGCCCAGACCTCCTGCGAGGATCACACACGGCAGCACCCTAGCCCCTTGTGACCATACTCGACCCATCGAAGTCGAAGTGAAACCGCAGCTCCGAAAGCCCTTCGTCGGCCATGGCCTGACGCAACCGGGCAGGTTCCGCCGCATAGAAGAGGAGAAAGCCGCCGGCACCAGCACCGACGAGCTTTCCGCCCAGTGCACCATTGGCTAGTGCGAGGTTGTACCAGCGATCCGTCGCGTTCGTGGTCATTCCGATCGTTCGTTGTCGCTTAACCTGCCAATGCTCGTGCATCAGCGCGGCGAACTCTCGAGTGTCGCCACGCTCGAGCGCGCTCTTGACACCCACTCCAATCTCCGCGATCGCGGCCAGATTCTCAAGCATGGTTGCGTCACCGGCTTCGGTCTTCTCGCGTTGGTCAGCTAGCATGGTATCGGCGTCGCGCGCATACCCGGTGAAGAAGAGAAGCATATGCTCTTCCAGATCATGGACGGTTGTGGGCGAGATCATCAATGGCGACACATGCACGCGTCCATCTCGACAAAACTCAAAGCAAGTAAGCCCGCCGAAGGCGGCGATATATTGATCTTGCTTTCCCCCTGAGCGCCCGAGCAGGTCAATCTCGATACGACACGCCTCTTCGGCCAGTGCACTCGCTGATGCGTGTTCGCGCTTGAACGCATACAACGCCCGCAGCAGGCCAACCGTGAAGGAGCCCGACGAGCCGAGCCCGGTACCTGATGGAATATCGGCAAGACTCACCATCTCGAGTTCAGCCCCGACGTCATGAAGTGAGAGCGCTTCGCGGACGATGGGGTGACGTATCTCGGCTACCGACCGAGTTGTCTCCAGCTGCGAGTACTTGATGAAGTAATCGCCGGAGAAGGTGCGGTTCAGCGCGATGAAGACATACTTATCGATGGCCGCCGACACCACCAAGCCACCGTGCGTTCGGTAGTACGAGGGAAGGTCGGTCCCGCCGCCGCCAAGTGAGATCCGCAACGGCGTACGAGTAATCAGCATCCCGACGTGTGCCTCCGAGGTTTCACCGTACCCCGGCTCGGGACGTCAGAGCAGATAGCCTGCGGCCGCTGCATCTCGATGGAACATACGTACTGTCTCTAAAGAGAACTCGTCGAGATCCTTCCCTAGATTTGTTAGCTTCCGCAGCAACTCGTGCGTCACCGTTATTACATGGCAGCCGACCTGGTCCGCCTGAATAATGTTAAGAATCTCGCGTGGGCTCGCCCAGATCAGCCGTAGGTTCGGACAGGCAGCCATGACCTCAAGGCTCTCACGAATGATCGGTACAGGATCCTGACCACTGTCCGCAATGCGTCCGGCGAACACTGATATGAACGCGGAGGGAGTGCCAGCGAGCGCCGCCGTTACCCACCGAACCTGCTCGACTGTGAAGAGCGCGGTGACGTTCAGCTTCACCCCCTCCTCGCTGAGGGTGCTTACCACGTGGGCTGTGGACTGGCGTGCAGTGGTCGTGACAGGGATCTTCACGTAGACCATTTCGCCCCACTGGGAGATGTGACGCGCCTGCTGCATCATCTCGTCCAGGTCGTCGGCGAATACCTCGAACGAGACTGGCATCCCCGGGGCCACGGCTAAGACGTCGCGCGCAAAGCTTTCGTAGTCACTTACGCCGGCCGCCCGCATCAAAGTCGGGTTCGTGGTAAACCCCTTGATCAGCGGGTTCGCTGCCAGTTCCACGATGGAAGCGAGATCGGCACCGTCGGCGAAGATCTCAATCTTCAAATCGCTTTGGGTGAGCGTCATGGAATCCTTCAACCAATTAAGTCGTTCGTCATCGTGGCCCTGATGATCTCATGCACCATTCCATCGAGGCGAGTTGTAGTTAGGTCAGGATGCTCTGGCTTACGCTCGTCGTACCGGTTGTCGACGAAGAGTGTCGTGCAACCCGCCTTCCGCCCGGCCTCAATGTCGCGCCAGCGATCACCGACCATGACGCTCCGCTTCAAGTCAATGCCGTAGGCCTCCGCAGCCCTGAGTAGCATCCCAGGGTGGGGCTTACGACACTCGCACGAGTTGGCGTCATCGTGTGGACAAACGATGACTGCGTCAAGGCCTAAGCGGGCTTGGAGGTCGGCATTCGCCGCGACAACTGACGCTTCCGAGATAACACCCCTGGCGATGTCAGGCTGATTGGTTACGCAGACCAGGAGAAGGTCGGCCTCGCGCAGCTCTCGGCACACCGCCTCGACACCAGGGCGCAGCCGGAGGGGCGCTTCGCCGCGTTCGGGTCGCGGAACACCGTCGGCGACGGTGGCCTCGGTCAGGACGCCGTCACGATCAAAGAACACAGCTGGCCGGAGCCTCGTCACCAAAGTACACCCGACTGGGCGAGAGGGAGCATGGCCTGCATCGAATATCTCAGTGCGTCCCGCGAACTGCGCCGGTTGCTCCACCCGAGCGCTCGGATACGCGATGTGTCCAGCCTGACGACCGGCACGTCGCCCTTCCATCCACGTGAACCACCGGCATATTCGAAAACGGTATTCCCCTCCCGGTAGCCGACGACCTCGACGGCGATCTCGGCGATCTCAGCCACTGTGATGTAGTCGAGCGTCGCTACATTATACGCCTGAAATGGCCCGGTGGTGGGGCTCGATCTGTGTGACGTCGTCCCGGCCGCGCCGAAGCGCGACGTCAGCCATGGAAAGGGCCTCGTCCGCGCAGCGCACCGGCGCGAGCGCCTGCCGCCGGCGGGCCAGCTCCAGCGCCTCGCGGGCGACGCGGGCATTGTTCTGCATCGTTCCGACAATCGCTCGCGCCTCGGTCGTCGCGCGCAGGACCTCGTCGTCGGCGGGCCCAGGAGAGCCCATCATTCCGGCCGCAGCCATGTGCGCGACGGCGAGCAGCTCGGCGAACGCCGCGACAGCCGTCGTCTTCATGCTCGAATAGGTGCCGAGAAAGCCCGTCCCCGTTCACGGGTCTCACATCGGCGCCATGCGCGTCTCTTCTGGCTCTCCGCGTGCATGTGCCTTCCCGGCCGACACGTTTAGGCTCAAGAATCCCACCCGTGAAGCTCGGGTGGCTCGTGGTCGTGGGGTTGGGTGTGATCGCAGCGTGCGGTTCGTCGCAGCACGACAACGGTTTTGGTGGCTCCAGCGGCGGCGGGAGCGGAGGCAGCGGCGGAGGCAGCGGAAGCGGCGGCTCGGACGCCGGCAACGGCGGCGATGGCACGCTGGTGCAGGGCGACGGCAGCGTGGTGACGAGCGACGGGAGCGCGGCGCACGCGTGCAACCCGACGAGCCTGGACCTCGAGGGATGTT
This sequence comes from uncultured Solirubrobacterales bacterium, assembly GCA_963705785.1. Lineage (GTDB taxonomy): Bacteria > Actinomycetota > Thermoleophilia > Solirubrobacterales > Solirubrobacteraceae > Palsa-465. Next base: position 17,705 of record CAVPKV010000063.1, read on the forward strand.
CCTGCAGTCCCCTCGGCGGCACACACTCCTGCTACACGGGGCCCGCGAACACGCGCAACGATGCAGGCGTGCCACTCGGCACGTGCAAGGACGGCATGCAGACCTGTGCCGGTACGACGGAGTATCCCCAGTGGGGCCCGTGCACGGCTCGGTCGGCCCTGCACCCATCGAGGTATGCAACGGGACGGTCGAGCCAGAACTGCAACGGCAAGACAGGCTGCGACAATCCCACGTGCACCAAGGTGTCCATCTGCAACATGGGCTGCGGACGGCCAGACGCGCCCCTGCTACAACGGCCCCGCAGGCACCGAGAACGTCGGCATCTGCAAGGACGGAACTCAGACCTGCGCCAACAGCACCTGGGGCGCGTGCACCGGCGAGGTGGACCCCGCGCCCTGGAGGCGCGCCTCGATCAGCGTCGGCCCGCGGCCCGCCGCGGCAGAGGCCACCGCGCGCCGCACGGCCGCGTAGACGGCCGCGGCGTCGTTGCCGTCGACCAGCATGGCGGGGACCCCGTAGCCGATTCCCTTGTAGGCCAGCGAGGGGGCGGCGGTCTGCTTGGACAGCGGGACGCTGATCGCGTAGCCGTTGTTCTGCACGAAGAACACCACGGTAGCTGCCAGACCGCCGCGAAGTTCAGCGCGGCATGGGTGTCGCCCTCGCTCGTCGCGCCGTCACCGAGCATGACCAGGGCCACCGTGTCCTCGTCCTTGAGCCGGGCGGGCGTGCGCCACGCCCACGGCATGCAGCGCACTGGTCGCCAGCGGCGTGCACTGGGGGGCGACACGGTGACGTCCCCGGGCGTGAAGCCGTGGGCCTCCAGCGCGTCGATCAGGCCGATGCGGCGCAGGCGATGCTCCAAATAGGCCAGCGCCTCCTCGTTGTCCAGGTCGTAGCGGGCCAGGAGCTTTTCCACCCGCGGGCCAGTGACCTCAAAGAGGTGGTCGTCGCGGCGATGTACTCATAACCCGGCCCGCCTGGTCTGAACACGCGGTGCTCGGGCAGATCGTCGTCCTGCGGGACGGCCGGCGACTCGTCTTCCACCGGGACGCTCGCCAGCAGGAGGGTGGAGAGCTGTGACAGGCCCAGGCCGGTGGCCGACGAAGTGACGACGACGGGACGTCCGGGCCCAGGCGCTCGGTCCACTGTTGGCGCAGCCGGCCCCTGGCCTGGGTGTTGATCAGGTCGGCCTTGGAGAGGGCGAGGATCCGCGGCAGACCGGCCAGACGAGGGTCGTGCTGCGCCAGCTCCTGCTCGACCGTCTCGTGGTTGGCCTGCGGGTCCGTGCCGTCCAGGGGCAGGCAGTCCAGCACGTGAACGAGCAGCCGCGTGCGCTCGATGTGGCCAAGAACTCGTGGCCCAGGCCGGCGCCGCCCGACGCGCCCTCGATCAGGCCGGGAATGTCCGCCAGGATCAGCTGGCGGTCATCGGACTGAAGCGTCCCCAGCACCGGCTCCAGGGTGGTGAACGGGTAGTCGGCGACCTTGGGTAGGGCCCGGGTCAGGCGGGCCAGAAGCGAGGACTTGCCCGCGTTGGGCAGCCCGACCAGTCCCACGTCGGCCAACAGTTTCAGCTGGAGCGTCAGCCACGTCTCGTCGCCGGGCAGCCCGCGCTCGGCGAAGCGGGGCGTCTGCCGAGTCGAGGTGGCGAGGCGCTTGTTCCCACGACCGCCCGAGCCACCCGAGCCACCCCGCGCGCTGCCCCGGGCGGACCAGGTCGTGTCGGGCCCCTTCGGCCTCCGCCCCACCTCGGTCCCGGGGGGCACGCGTAGCTCCAGCTGTTCCCCCTGCTTGCCGTGTTTTAGGGCGCCCTGGCCGTGGCCACCGCGGCCTGACTTGAAGTGAGAGGTGCGTCTGTACGTGGCCAGATCGCGGAGCGACGGGTCGGCGATCAGGACGACGTCGCCGCCGCGACCGCCGTCACCGCCGTCCGGGCCGCCGCGGGGACGTGGGCCTCCCGACGGAAGCTCAGGCGGCCGTCACCCCCGGAGCCGGCCTGGACGTGGATTCGCGCTCGGTCCTGCATGGCATGATCGTGACATGAGCGACGAGGTCTTCCTGATCACGGGCGCATCCAGCGGCATTGGAGCGGCCACGGCCCGGGCCGCCGCGGCCGAGGGCTTCAGACTGGTTCTGGCCGCGCGGTCGGTGGATCGGCTGGAGGAGCTGGCCTCCGACCTCGGGGGGTCCGAGCGCGCTCTGGTGGTGGAGTGTGACGTGACCGAATGGGAGCGGCAGGAGGCGATGGTCGCCGCTGCTCTGGATGCCTTCGGGCGGATCGACGTGGCGTTCGCCAACGCCGGGTTCGGCGCAGCCCGGGGCTTTCTGGCCGAGTCCGTCGAGCACTGGCGGTCGATGGTCCTGACCAATGTGTACGGGGCGGCGCTGACCATCCGGGCCACGATGCCTTCTTTGAAGGAATCGCGGGGACATCTTCTGTTGACGGGCTCGGTGGCAGGTCGTCGGGCGCTGCCCGGATCTCTGTACTCGGCCACGAAGTGGGCGGTCACGGCGATGGGAGAGTCGGCCCGGCAGGAGCTGGACGGGACCGGTGTGCGGGTTACCCTGATCGAGCCGGGCATGGTCGACACCCCGTTCTTCGAAAACCGACCCGCCGATGCTCTGCTTCCCGAGGACGTGGCGCGGGCGGTCATGTTCGCCGTCTCGCAGCCCCCGAGCGTGGACGTCAACGAGATCCTGGTCAGGCCGACTTCGCAGGCGGGGTGAGGCGCGGCCAGTCAGGCCGACCTCGCAGGCGGGGTGAGGCGCGGCCAGTCAGGCCGACTTCGCAGGCGGGGTGAGGCGCGGCCAGTCAGGCCGACCTCGCAGGCGGGGTGAGGGTCCGTCGGAGCTCGGCCATCACCGTGGCTCCGTCGTGGTCGACCTGGTCGTCTGAATAGCGAAGGACCATGAAGTGCACGGCCCGGAGCTCGAACTCCTTGCGGCGGTCGCGCCTGATCTGAGCCGGGGTGCGGTGGTTCCCCGGGCCGTCGAGCTCGACGGCGACCCGCTCCCGTCGCCACAGCGCGTCCACCTCCCAGCCGGCGACCTCGGCATTCAGCTCGGGGAGCGGCAGGCCCTCGGCCTCGCACAGTTCGAAGAGCGTCACCTCGATCCGACTGCGGGCCTTGGCGAGCTCGGGTTGGTGCGTCCGGAGCGCCTTCCGGACCTTCCTGCTCCCAGCGCAGCCGGACCCCAACCCGGCTTCGAGCGCGCCCACGTTGAGGCCGTCCTCGAAGTCGGCCTGGGCCAGAGCCCGGCGTACGTCGGACGGCGTGGCTCGAGTGGCGTAGTCGACCATGGTCTGGGCGAAGGGGGTGACGGGAAGGCCTCTGTGCCATTGGCGCTCGATCGAGCGGCGCTGGTGAACCGTGATCCCGGGGAGCGAGCGGCAGCGGCGGGGCGTGCTCACGTGAATCATGTAGGGCTTCGACTTCACCAGTCCAACCCACCACGCGGCCGTAGCGTGGCTGAGCATGGCTCCGGGGCCGGCATATAGGACGGCCGCGAAGAGATCAGCCTCGGTCGTTTTGGCGCGATGGCCGACCGCGTAGACACCTGGGAGGACACGGAATAGGTAGCCGGTATCGACCCAGCACTGGATTGTCGACTGGGGGATGCCGAGCCACTTCAGCTGGGCCCACGAGACCCGCCCGAATTGTCGTGCAGCCAGGCGCGCCACGCATTCTTTGGCGTTTCGGTACGCCATGCGCTACTCGATTCGCCATAGAACGCGCATCGACGAAGCGTTCCCCGATCCGCGTCACGGAACAAGACGCGCTTCGTGAAATGTCCGTCACGCCGGAGGCTCGGACGTGTGACGGTCCTGGTTCGGGCGTGCGACACCCCGCCGCCGGCTCCCAGCAGCCTGGCCGACGCCCCGGCCGGACCGACGCGGGCCGCAAGCCCGGCGGGCCCGGACCGCCGTGCCGCCCTACTCCCCCGGAACGACCTTGATCACGCGACCCGCCCGGCCGCGCTTGAACTCGACCTTGCCCGCGGAGCGGGCGTAGACCGTGTCGTCCTTGCCGATCCCGGTGCCATCACCGGGCTTGAAGCGGGTGCCGCGCTGGCGAACGATGATCTCGCCGCCGGTGACCGTCTGGCCGGCGAAGACCTTCACACCCAGGCGCTTGGCATTCGAGTCGCGCCCGTTCCGGGAGGACCCGAGCCCTTTTTTATGTGCCATCGGTTTCCTCCTCGGACGTCTGTTCGGCGGCGGGGGGGCGGGTGGCCTTCGGCTTCGCAGCGGCCTCCGGCTTCCCACCGGCCTCCGGCTTCCCACCGGCCTTCGGGCTCGCCGCCGCCTTCGGCTTCGCCGCGGCCTTCGGCTTCTCCGCCGCCTTCGGCTTCGCCGCGGCCTTCGGCTTCGCCGCGGCCTTTGGCTTCGCGGCGGCCTTCGGCGTTTCGGCCGCCACCGGGGCCGGGGCCTCGCTCTCGACACCGCCAGCCACGGCCGCCTTAGCCGACGCCCGCGACCGGCCGGCGCCGACCTTGATCCCCGTGACCTCGAGGCGGGTCAGCTCCTGACGATGGCCGGTGCGTCGCTTGTACCCGCGCTTGGGCTTGAACTTGACAATGCGCAGCTTCGGGCCGCGCTCGTGAGCGACGACGCGGGCCTCAACCTTCACGGCTGACAGCCCGTCCACCTGGTCCACGACGTTGGAGCCGTCCACGTACAGGAGCGGATCCAGCACCACCGAGTCGCCCTCGGACGCGGGCAGCCGCTCGACGAGCAGCGACTGGCCCTGCTCGACTCGGTATTGCTTGCCGCCTGTTTTGACGATTGCGTACATGTCATTCAATCCGCAGACGAGGAGGATGCCGACTCGGCCGACTTGGCCCTGGCACCAGAGCGGCGCCGTCCGCCTCTGCGGCCACGACGCCGAGGCTGCGATTGTAGGCCATCCTTTGAATCGGGCTTTGGCGCCCCGGCCCCGGCCTCGCCCGCTCCGGCCTCGCCCGCGCCCGGGCCGGCCTTCTCCTCGCCTGCCTCAGCGCCGTTGGGCGATTCGCTCTTGGGCTTGGCTCGACTGGGCCGCCGGCGCGGGGCCGATGGCTTTCCGTCGGGCGAAGGCTTCCGCGACCGCGATCCCGAAGCCGCGGGCTTCCCAGCGGCCACGCCGCCGCCCGACGTCCCGGGCTCCACGTCGACCAGCGAGGCCACGGCGGCGGTACGCCCGGCCTCGTCGATCCGGACCAGGTGCTTCTGGCCCACATACGGGCCGGCGCCGACGATCGAGATCACATAGCCGTCGACCTTGGCCACGGCATCGCCCGGGCTGTACATGTGGGGCTCGACGATCTGGACGTGGACCTCCTCGCCCACCCGGAAGGGCATGGCGCGCTCCACCACCTCCTCGCGGGAGCCCTCCAGTACGACCGCGAAGTGCTCCAGGGGCAGGCCCTCGGAGCCCTCGAACACGAACACCTTGCCGGTGTCAGCTTCGACCGCCCTCAAAGCCCTACCGTCGTCCCGGATGAACTCGGCCGTGACCCGCGGGTTCATCTGGATCAGGATCGCCTCGGCCTTCGACTTGGAGGCCACCTCGCGCATCCGGCGCTCGAACTCGATCGCGATCGTCTCCTCGGACTTGATCACGCCCTCCCCCCCGCAGGTGGGGCAGGGGCGGGTCATGATCTCCCGCACGCCGTCGGTGACGTTCTGGCGGGTCATCTCGACCAGTCCGAGGGGCGAGATCTCGACGACGAAGGTCTTCGTCCGGTCCTCGTCCAGCGCGCCGCGCAGCACCTTCAGGACGGCTTCGCGGTTGCGGGCCCGGGCCATGTCGATGAAGTCGATGACGATGATCCCGCCGATGTCCCGGAGCCGGAGCTGGCGCACGACCTCGTCGGCCGCCTCCAGATTGGTCTTGGTGATCGTGTCCTCCAGGCGGGCGCTCTTGCCGCGGCCCACGAACGAGCCGCTGTTGACGTCGATCACGGTCAGGGCCTCGGCGTAGTCGATCATCAGGTAGCCGCCGCTGGGGAGATCGACCCGCCGGTTCAGGGTGGAGTCCAGCACGTCCTCCAACCCGTAGGCCTCGAACAGGGGCTCCTCCCCGTCCCACAGCTCGACCCGCTCGACCAGGTCCGGGGCCGTCCGGGAGAAGAACGAGATCAGCCGGTGGTGCTGCTTGGGGTCGTCGACGAGCGCCTTCTCAAACTCGGCCGAGAACACGTCGCGAACCACCCGCACGGACAGATCGGCCTCCTGGAAGACCAGGGCCGGCGCGGTCGTCTCCTCGACTCGCTTCTGGAGGACCTCTGAGAGCTTGAACAGGTACAGAAGCTCACGCTCCAGGTCCGCCCGCTTGACCCCCTGGGCCGAGGTGCGGATGATCGCCCCGGCCCCCTTCAGATCCAGCTTCGCGGCCTCCTTGCGGAGCCTGTCGCGCTCGGCGTCGTCCAGCCGTCGGGACACGCCGACGCCCTCGCCGAACGGGGCGTAGACCATGTACCGCCCCGCGATCGTCAGCTCCATGGAGAGCCGGGCACCCTTTGTCTTGAGGGGGTCCTTGACCACCTGGACGACGATCTCCTGGCCCGGCTTGAGGAGCTCGGTGATCTCGCGGCTCTCCCGGCCGGAACCGCGGCCGCGCTGCGGCGCCTCGACTCCGGGCATCACGATCTCGTCCACGTGGAGAAAGCCGTTCTTCTCCAGCCCGATGTCCACGAAGGCGGCCTCGAGCCCGGCCAGGACGTTGTCCACCCGGCCCTTGTAGATGTTTCCTACGATCGAGCGCGCACCGCGCCGCTCCAGGTAGAGCTCGGCCACCCGGTAACCCGGTGGCGGCTTGCCCTTACCCCGGCGGCGCCCCCCGCCTGAAGCCGGCGGCTTGCGCGCGGCCACCTTCCCGGTGGCCTCCAGCAGCGCGACCCGGGTCTCGCCCCGGTCGACGCTGACCAAAACTTGTTTCTTCAATTTTTTTCAGTCCTTTGCTCGGGCCGCGCTGAATGAGGTCCCCCTCACCCTGCAGCGAGCCCGGTGTTGTGTTTGATTTGGCCGCGCTGGGGCAGCCGAACGACTCGGGCCAGGCCCCTTTAAGCGAGGCTGGATGCCGAGCGGGCCGTAGGCCCGAGCCCTGCGCGGCGTGTGTGAAATGCGCCCTCATGAGATCACTCGGCTCTTCGACGAACTGGCCATTCGACCCTGCACATAAATTGACTGTAGAAGGCCCACGGCGATAAACGTGACCAAGACGGAGCTACCTCCGTAGCTCATCAGTGGTAACGGCACTCCGGTCGTGGGCATGATCCCCAGGGTCATACCCACGTTGACGAAGATCTGGAACATCAGCATGCCCAGGATTCCTCCGGCCACGACTGTCCCGTAGAGGTTCTTGGCCATCATGAGAATCCTCAGCGCCCGCCAGATCAACAGCGCGTACAGCGACAGGACGAGCGCGGCTCCGATAAACCCATAGGTCTCACCGAGGGCGGCGAATACGAAGTCCGTCGATGGGGCGGGGAGATAGCTCAGCTCGGTCTGGGTGGCCCCCAGGGCCCCCCGCCCGGTCTTCTCACCGGAGCCCAGCGCGATCAGAGACTCGTTGAGCTGGTAGCAGGTCTGGTCGTGGACTCCGCACGTCTGGGGTGGGTTCAGGAACGTGGTCAACCGTTGCTGCTGGTAGCCCTTGAGCACGTGGACGCCCAGCGATGGCCCGGCCAGGACGACCGTCACGCCGACCAGCACGACCGCGCAGAGGGCGGCGAGCTGCTTCCACGGGATCCCGGCCACGAACAGCACGGTGAACCCGACCACCACGTAGACCAGTGATGTCCCCAGGTCGGGCTGCGGCATCACGATCAGCGCCGGGAGCAGCGCGAGCACGACGATCCGTAGCATCGTCCGCCATTCCCCCAACCGTCTGGCCCGGTCGACCAGGAACGCCCCCAAGGCGAGGATCAGCAGGATCTTGCCGAACTCTGAGGACTGGAACTGGAGGAAGGGCAGCGGGATCCAGCGCCGAGCTCCGTTGATCGGCGAGGTGCCGAGCACGACGACGTTGAGCACGATCATCAGCCCGTACAGGACGTAGCGGTACTCGCGCAGCCGCGAATAGTCGACCATCGAAAGGATCAAGGCCAGGATCAGTCCCCCGGCCGCGTACAGGGCCTGGCGCTCCACGTAGTAGGACGGTCCGGCCGATAGGCCCCGAGTGGCCACGTGCAGCGTGACCAGCGAGCAGGCCACGAGGCCGAGCGCGGCCAGCAGCAGCAGCGGGTCGAGCCTCAGCAGTGCCCATGGACGAGTGGCCGTCTGCTGTTCGGCCGGGCGCAACGGTGTCGCGGTCGTGGTCACCATCAGAACGCCGTACTCGAGGCAGAGCCCAGGAACGGGCCCTTCTTGCCGAAGAACCACTGGGACAGGATCTGACGGGCCACCGGCGCGGCGGCCTGGGCGCCAAACCCGGCTCGGGCGACGGTGACGACGACCTCGATCGGCTTGCTCGTGGCCGTGCCCGGCACGAAGCATGAGTACCACGAGTAGTCGGGCTGGCCGTTGTACTGGGCCGTTCCCGTCTTGCCGTACACCTGCTCGGGGAAGTTGCCCATCACGGCGAACGAGGTCCCGCCGGGCTGGGAGGCCGCGGCCCGGAGACCCTGCCGGATCGTGTCCAGGTAGAACGGGTTGATGGGCAGGTGGCGCGCGGGGAGCGGGTTGATGCGCTGGATCAGTGTCCCGTCGGGCTGCTGGATCTCCAGGCCGAGGTGGGGGCGCACGATGTTCCCACCGTTGGCGATTGCCGAGTAGGCGACCGCGAGCTGGAGCGGCGTCACCTGGACGTCACCCTGGCCGACGGCCAGGTTCTCGTTGTCACCGGCCGACCAGGGGCGGTTGGTCCCGTCGGCGAGCCCGCAGCCACCCGGCGGGAGCTTGTGGTCCGGGTGGTTGGGGAACAGCGCCGTGGGGTGCGTGAGGTTGTCGCACTGGGCCTCGAGTCGGTTGCGCTGGTTCCGCCAGGCAGCGTCGGGCAGCGTCCCGGCCACCTCGCCGCCGACGTCGATGCCGGTTGGCTGGCCGATCCCGAACAGCCGGGCCCACTTCTGAAGCGCCCCGCCGCGCGGAGCGGGGCTATTGGTCAGCACACCCAGGTGGTAGAAGAAGTCATCGGAGGAGACCTTGATCGCCTGCTCGATGTCCAGCACCCCGTACGTGGCCATGCTGGCGTTGTGACGGCACTGACCCGAGAAGCAGTACTGCCCGGTGTCGTCGAACACATCGCTCGTGGTCCAGGCCCCGCTCTGGAGGGCGGCCGTCGCCGTGATCGGCTTGAACGTCGACCCGGTCGGCCCAGCCGTCTGGATCGCTCGGTTGAGCAGGGGGTAGTTGCTGGAGGGACCGAACCTGGCGTCGTACTCGCGCTGGGTGATCGGGTGGGTAAAGATGTTGGGGTTAACGAAGGGTTTGACCCCATCGCGTAGACCTCGCCGTTGTCCGGGTTCAGCGCCACAAACGCCCCGCCGAAGGCGTTGGGGATGGTGGCCATGGCCGTCTGGAGCGCCTGCTCGCCGGCCCGCTGGAGGTTGACGTCCAGGGACAGCACGAGGTTTGATCCGGAGATGGGCTGGATCGGCCGGCCGGCCACCCCCGCGGCCTGACCGAGGGCGTTGACCTGGACCTGCTCCTTGCCGTCGTGTCCCTGCAGGTAGCGGTTGTAGTACCACTCAAGGCCCGACTGGCCGACGATCGCGCTCTGGGACAGCCCCTTGAATTTGGGGTCCTGGAGCTCGCTGCGGGTGATCGGACCGACCGTGCCGAACAGCTGAGCCGCCACGTCGTTCAACGGGTAGGTCCGCAGCCACACCGGCTGGACGCTCACGCCTCGGAACTGCTGCTGGCGCTCCTCCAGGTAGAAGAGCACGTCTCTGGGCACGTCCGTGGCCAACGTGACGTTGGCGTAGGAGAGCTGGACGAAGCCCTGGGCCACCGAGCAGGCGATGGGCGAGAGGCGCTCGCGGTCGTAACCCAGAGCCGTCAGCGCGGCGGCCAGGTCTGGGCCGGCGTTGATCGGGCACGGGCGCCCGCGCTTGGGAATTCCCAGCACCCGGGCCAGCCGGTTGTACAGGGCCACGTCAGCCCGCGGCGGGTGGGCGATCAGGTGGGCCTCCTCGGTGTTCGTGGTCGCCTGCAGCGGGACGGGGAGTTGGGCCGGTGTGATCTGCACGGCGATCGCCCGCTTGGAGTTCACCAGCAGGTTCCCGCTGCGATCCATGATCTCCCCTCGCGGAGCGGGGATCGCGATGTCCCGCACCCGGTTGACCTTGGCCTGGGCAACGTACTTCTGGCCCGAGAGGATCTGGATGAACCAGAGCCGGAAGAAGATGATGGCGAACATCGTCAGGGCGAACGTGCCCAGGATGGCCACGCGCCGGGCGAGCTGGGGGGTCATCGGCGTACGCCGATCGTCGAAGGGCGGAGGCGGCTCCTGGATCATCGGCTGAGAGGCCGCCCCTTTGCGCGCGTCCGGCCTGCCGTGGCCTGCAACGGGCTCAGCCCGCCGGTGGTGTAGGCCCGCCGCCGGCGCCGGTGCGGATCCTCGGGCAGAGCCCTGCGCAGCACCCAGCGGACAAATGAGTACACGGGGAGCGCGATCAACGTGTTGACGAGCACCGTGATCAGGATCTGTTGAAGCAGCAGCCAGCTCACCGGCGCGTCCACGCCGAGCAGGAACTGGATCAGGGCCATGCCGAGGCCCGCGAAAGCGGTGGCCGCGGCCCCGACTCCCATCGGCACAAGGCCGTGGGAGGGATCCCGGAGCTCCAGCAGCCGGCCCGACCAGTAGCCGATCGCGATGTAGAGCAGCGAGGTCACGCCCAGGGTTTGGAACAGAACGGTGTCCACCAGCAGCCCCGCCCCGAACCCCATGATCGCCCCGGGGACCGAGCCGGCCAGGAGCCCCACGGACATGACGACCAGCGGCGTCAGGTCGGCGCTGGTCCCGAAGATCGTGATCTGGGATACGGCCGCCTCCTGGACGATCACGGCCAACAGGGCCAGGACGGCCAGCCGGACGGGCAGCCGCCAGGAATCGCTCAGGCTGATGCTCACGGCAGCTGGGCCCGCAGGCCCTTGGCTAGCGGTCTGGTCAGGATCTGGACCACGGAGATGTGGCGCAGGTCGGCCACCGGGGTGACGCGGACTGTCCCGTTGCTGGCCAGCGTGTCGGCGTTGAAGTTGGTCACGGTGCCGATCGGAATGCCGGGGGGATACAGGTCCTGCAGAGAGCCGTTCTTGAAGCCCACCGTGACCACCAGGCCGCCGTTCCTGATGCCCTGCGCGTTGGTGGGCAGGTACTGCATCACAAGCTGGTTGGGATCACCGACGGCGGGGACCAGGACGCCGGAGTCGTTGTTCTGGTCCACGACCTGCGCGGCCTCGGACAACGTGTGGTCGGTGATCAGGGTCACCACCGAATACGTCGCCCCGACGGTGCTGACAGTTGCCGACCAATCCCCGGTCCCCGATCACGGGGTCGCCCACCCGGACCCCATCGTCCGAGCCCTTGTCCACCTCAATGTGCTGGTACCACAGGATCGCGTCGCGGCTGATCACATCGCCCGCCACGGGGTGATAGGCCGAAATGCCCTGGCTGCTGTCAAGCCCCACCAGGTGGCTGAGCTGCGTGTTCTGAGATAGGGCGTACTTGGCCTGGGCCAGCTCAGCCGCAGCGTCTGATTCTCGGCCTTCAGCTGCTTGACCTGCGAGCGGGCCTTGAAGGTGTCCGAGAACCAGTTCCCGATGTCCCTGACCGGGGACAGGACCGTGCTGGCGCCCTGCTGGATCGGGGAGAACACCTCCACGATGCCGCGCTGCAGGGTGTGCAGCGGGCTGGAGGGGGACTCACCGAAGTAGTCGGTGAGCAGAATCAGGGAGATGACGACAAGGGCCGCCAGGACCAATCGCCGCCGCCGAACTTGCTTTGAGTGCACGAGTTTCGGATCTCCAAACTGTCTGTCCGGCCACCCCGGGCAGGGAGCTGTCAAAGCTAATACCGGTGGCGCCGATTGCGTGAATTCTTGCTTGAACGGTGGATCGCTTCGAACTCCTCCAACGACCTCCCCGAGCCCACCGCCACGCAGGTGAGCGGCGACTCGGCCAGATGCGCGGGCATCTGCGTCTCGTGACGCAAACGCTCCTCCAGTCCTTGCAGCAGCGAGCCCCCTCCGGCCAACATGATGCCACGATCCATGATGTCAGAGGCCAGCTCAGGGGGCGTGCGGTCCAGGGTCTCCTTGACCGCGTCGATGATCTGGGTCACGGGCTCCTCGAGGGCGCCCCGGATCTCCTCGCTGGTCAGGACGACGGTCTTGGGCAGGCCCGAGACCATGTCTCGCCCTCGGATCTCAGCCTGAACCTCCTCCCCTGTGGGGAACGCCGACCCGATCTCCAGCTTGACCTCCTCGGCCGTCTGCTGCCCGATCAGCAGCTTGTACTCGCGCTTGACGTAGTTCATGATCGCCTCGTCAAGCTCATCGCCGCCCACCCGGATCGACTGGGACACCACGATCCCGCCCAGTGAGATGACGGCCACCTCACTGGTCCCGCCGCCGATGTCAACGACCATTGATCCGGTGGGCTCTCCCACCGGCAGACCGGCCCCGATCGCCGCAGCCATGGGCTCCTCAATCAGGTAGGCCTGGCGGGCACCGGCCGACAGGCAGGCCTCCTCCACGGCCCGCTTCTCCACCCCGGTCACACCGCTGGGCACGCACACCACGACCCGCGGATGGGCCCACCGGTTCTGGTGGACCTTCTGGATGAAGTGGCGGAGCATCTGCTCGGTGACCTCAAAATCGGCAATCACGCCATCCTTCAAGGGCCGGATCGCCTGGATCGTGCCAGGAGTTCGACCCAGCATCCGCTTGGCCTCAATCCCCACGGCGTGGACCTCACCGGAGCGGGAGTCGACGGCCACCACACTCGGCTCCGAGAGCACGATTCCACGCCCCCGTACGTAGACGAGCGTGTTTGCGGTCCCGAGGTCGACGGCCATGTCGCGGCCGCCGAAACCGGTCAGGTAGCTGAAAAAGCCCATGTGAAAAAGGGAAGCAGCATTGCGGGTACGGGACAGCCTCGGATGGGGCGCCAAAGCGTCGAACCCACGCCCATGCTGCCTGGACCGTCCAGCGGCGAGTGTAGCCGAAGGTAGCTGAGCGCGAGGCCCGCAAACGCCCGCCCAGAGCGCAAAATCCGCTGGAAAGTGGGGCCAACCGAGCCGCTGGGGGCAATCCTCAGCCTCTGGTTGAGGGTGAGTCAACTGGAGGTTCATCCCGCCTCTGGGCCGCCAACCACCTGCACCTGCGGCAAAAGCTCTACCCCAAGAGCCTCGGCACCATCTCGAGCAGGGTCGCCACGGACAGACCAACAACATTCAAATAGTCGCCGTCGATCTCCGCCACCAGCGCCGCTCCCCGGCCCTGGATCGCGTACGAGCCGGCCCGCTCACGCCACTCGCCGCTGTCCACGTACCACTCGATCAGCTCCCCGGAGAGGTCGCGGAACTGGACGTCCGTCCGGGCCACGGCTGTGCGGGTCTGGCCCGAGCCGATCAGGCACAGGCCTCCGAGGACCGTGTGGCGAGCACCGCTGAGCGCCCGCAGCATCTCGCCGGCCTGCTCCGCCCCGGCCGGCTTGCCGTAGATCGCCCCGTCCAGGTACACGAGCGTGTCCGCCCCGAGGACGAGCTCATCGGGCCGCTGCGCCGCCACTGCCGATGCCTTGCGAGTCGCGTTCTGGACCGCGACCTCCTCCGGCGGTCCGTGCTCCAGCTCATCCACCCCGGCCACGACAACCGAGAACGGGACCCCGAGCTGCTCTAGGATCGCCCGCCGCTGGGGCGAGCGCGAGGCCAGAACTAGCGTGGGGCGCTCAGCCAAGCTCTCCGAAGAACAGCGCCACCTCACGGGCGGCCGACTCCGGAGAGTCCGAACCGTGGACCATGTTCTGGCCCACCTGGGTCGCGAAGTCGCCCCGGATCGATCCCGGTGAGGCCTGGACCGGGTCGGTCGCCCCGATGACCTGGCGGGCCGCTTCCACGGCGCGCTCACCCTCCAGGACCATCGCCACGAGCGGGCCTGAGGTGATGAACTGCACCAACTCTCCGTAGAAGGGCTTGCCCTCGTGCTCGGCGTAGTGCCGCTCGGCCAGGTCGGTGTCCATCGTCATCAGGCTCAGCGCCACCAGCCGGAGTCCCTTGCGTTCAAACCGGGCGATGATCTCCCCCGACAGCCCCCGCGTGAAGGCGTCGGGCTTGACCAGAATCAGCGTTCGCTCCATCAGATCACCAGGCGGTCGCGGGGGTCAGCTGTTCGGCGGCCCGGGCGGGCCTGGATCAACGAAGCCCGTTGCCCCGATGGGCCGCTCCGAGGAGGCCTGACGCTCGGAGCTGACCTGGCGCTTCGCGGAGCCCTGGCGCTGCGGGGCGGCCCGGGTCTCGCCGGTGCTCGCGCGCTCGGGCTCGCGCCGTCGCCGAGGCCGCCGCGCGGGGGGAGCCGCCGTGGCCTCAATATCTGCCTCGCAGTAGGGGCAGATCTTCCACATCGGGTCGAGTGGCTTGCCGCACGACGGGCACGGATCCTTGAGCTTGCGCATGCAGTTGGGGCAGCGGAGGTAGTCGCGCTCGACCTCGTGGTCACAGTGGGGGCACAGCCGGACGCCGAGCTCGGCCAGGCGGGCCTCGGCGGCCTGGATCTCAAGCTCGCGCTCGCGCACGTCGTCGAGGTATTCGGGCGGGCGGACGATCATGTACACGAGCGTGCCCACGAACGGGAACAGGGCGGCCACCGTGGCACACCCCACGAGCAGAGGATCGGCGATCCGCCGGCGGGCGTCGGCGTAGGTCCAATAGACCAGCGCCAACCAGATCACGACCAGGAACAGGATGATCAGATCAATCGCCAGATTGACGCCGCTGTTGCTGATGCCGAAGATGGCGGGAGCGAGCATTAAGCCGGTGAGTGTAGTGGCGGGCGAGGCGGGATCGACGTTATGAAACCGGGACTGCCTAAAGGAAGACCCGTCCGAACAGGTAACCGATCCCGAAGAAGACCAGAATCACCACCGCCACGACCAGAGCCACGAGCCCGACCATCGACAGAAAGCTGGGCTGGTCGTCGTCAGCGTTCTCGGCGCCCGGGCCTGTGCCGGGACGCCGTTCGCCCGGCGGGCGAAGTTGATCTGGGGGTGCTTGACGATCCACGGTTGGGGTTCAGAGAATCGATGCCCGCTGCGCTGCGGCCGGTCGGACCAGGTCGGCCACCAGGTACAGCGACCCCGCGACGAGCACCGCTCCGTCGGAGCCGGCAAGCTCCCGCGCGCGGGCCAGGGCGGACAGGGGATCGGGCACGATTTCGGTGGGTGGACCTCCGAGCTGACGGCTCAGGGACGCCAGCGTGGCCGGCGACAGGGCCCGAGGATTATGGCTGGAGGTCAGGACCAATGACCGGCAGTGGGGCACCAGTGCGCTGAGCATCCCGGCGGCGTCCTTGTCGGCGAGGATCGAGACCACGGCCACGAGTGAGCCCGCCCGGTTCCCCAGCAGCTCTGGGAGGGAGTCGATCACCGCGTTCATCCCCTCAGCGTTGTGGGCTCCGTCGAGCACGGTGAGCGGGTGCTGGTCGATCACCTCCAGCCGGCCCGGGATGCGGATCCCGGCGGCAGCCGCCTCAACGGCCTTCTCATCGAGCTGGCCCAGGTAGGCCTCAGCGGCCGCCCGGGCCAGGGCAAAGTTGCGGCGCTGAAAACCACCCGGAGCGGCCACGGTGACCCCCGGGTCGGCGGGGGCGCGGACCAGGACGGCCCCGCGCTCGGCGGCCACGCGGACGGCCACCTCGTCGGCATCAGGGTGCAGGCCGTGACCCAGGACGAGGGTCGCTCCCGGCTGGACGACATCGAGCTTCTCGGCGGCGATGTCGTGGATTGTCGGACCCAGCCAGCGGGTGTGCTCGAGTCCCACACTGGTCAGGACCTGGACTCGCGAGGGGATCACGTTGGTGGCGTCGAAGCGCCCGCCGAGCCCGGCCTCCACGGCGGCGACCTCAACTCCGCGAGCGGCCAGCTCGCTGTACGCGGCCGCCGTCAGCAGCTCGAACTGGGTGACCCGCTCTCCGGGCGGGGCGAGCCGGTCCACCAGCTCCACGGCTCGGGCTGTTCTGGAGATGGCGGCGGCGAACTGCTCGGCCGAGAGCGGCGCCTCGTCGACCATGATCCGCTCGCCGAAGGACGCGAGGTGCGGCGACAGGTACGCGCCGGTGCGCAGCCCATGGCGGGCGAGGATCGCCGCGATCATCCGGGTGGTGGAGGACTTGCCGTTGCTCCCGACCACGTGCAGCGAGTCGAAACGGAGCTGGGGGTTCTCCAGCGTTGTCATCAGCCTGCGCATGCGATCGAGCCCGAACCGCATCCCGAACAGCTCTCTGTCCAGGACGAATCTCTCGGCCTGCTCGGGGTTCATCGCAGGGTCTCCCGATCGGCCTCCAGACGCCCGAGCTCATCCCGTGCCTTCTGGACCACGTCGGCCGGCGCCTTCTCCAGGAAGCCGGCGTTGCCCAGCTTGCGCTGGATCGCCTCGATCTCGCGTTCCAGTTTCACTCGCCGGCTCTCACGCTTGCGCTCGGCGGCTCCGAGGTCCAGATCTGGGCTCGCCAACAGCTCGACCGCGCCCCCCGGAACCGGCACCGCTGCCACGGGGTCACCGCCGTCAGTTTGGAGCGCCAGGCGGGCCAGACGGCTTAGATGCTCCCGGGTGTCGTCGTATCCGTCGGCCGACAGCCGGGCCGGGAGCGTGGCCCCCGCCTTGACCTCGGCGAAGTCGCGCCAGGCCCGCAGGGCCTGGATCGCCTCGATCACGCGGCCGAGCGAGGCCTCGGCCGCCTCGTCCACCGGCGCCGGGGCGCCCCGAATGCCCGCGGCCAGCAGGCCGTCGGCTCCGGGGACGTAGCTGTAGATCTCCTCGGTGATGAAGGGGATGATGGGGTGGGCCAGGGCCAGCGTCTGGACCAGAACGTGGAGCAGCGTGGCGCTGAGCTCAGGCTCGTGCTCGCGCAGGCGCGGCTTGACCAGCTCCAGGTACCAGTCGCACAATTCGGCGTAGACGAAGTCGTACAGAGACATGGCAGCGTGGGAGAAGTCATAGGCATCGATCCGCTCGCTGACCTCGGCCTGGGCGCGCTGCAGCCGCGACAGGATCCACCGGTCCTCCACCGTCCGCGGGCTGACGGCGGCCGCCGTTCCGGGCGCGATCCCGAGCAGGATCAGCCGGGCGGCATTCCACAGCTTGTTGGCCAGCTGGGAGCCCTGGGCGATCTTGTCCTCGGAGAACCTGACGTCCTGGCTTGAGGACATGGCCAGCAGGCCCCAGCGCAGAGCGTCGGCGCCGTAGGCGGGGAATTCACCGGGTGGGCGGGTTCCATCACTGAACACGGGCGGCCGGGGACCGCCGTTCATCAGGTCGAGCGGATCAATCCCCGTGCCCAGGGACTTGGACATCCGCCGCCCATCCGGAGCCTGGATGATCGAGTGGATGTGGACGTCGGAGAACGGGATCTGGCCCGTGAACTCCAGGCCCATCATGATCATTCGCGCCACCCACAGGAAGATGATGTCCCGGGCCGTGACCAGCACGTCGGTCGGGTAGAAGGCCCGGAGCGCGGGGGTGTCCTTGGGCCATCCGAGGGTGGCGAACGGCCACAGCGCGCTTGAGAACCACGTGTCCAGGACATCCGGGTCGCGCTCCCAGCCCTCGCCCTCGGGAGGGGTCAGCCCGACGTGCGTCTCCTGGGTGGGCGGGGAGCCTGGGGTGGGCGGGGAATCTCGGTACCAGACGGGAATCCGGTGCCCCCACCAGAGCTGGCGGGATAGGACCCACGGGCGGATGTTCTCCATCCAGTCCATGTAGACACGAGTCCAGCGGGACGGGTGGAACGTGATCTGCCCGCTCCTGACGGCGTCGATCGCCGGGCGGGCCAGCTCGTCCATGCGCATGAACCACTGGAGGGAGATCAGCGGCTCGATCCGTTCGCCCGATCGCTGTGAGAACGGAACGGAGTGCAGGTAGTCCTCTCGCTTTGAGATCAGCCCCTGTTCGTCCAGCGCCGCGACCACGGCCCGTTGGGCCTCGGCGGTGCTCAGGCCGGCGAACCGCTCCGGGGCCTGGTCGGTCAGCCGGCCGTCCTCGCCGATCACGCTGATCTGGTCCAGGCCGTGGCGACGACCGATCTCAAAGTCGTTCGGGTCGTGGCCCGGGGTGATCTTGAGCGCGCCAGTACCGAACTCCGGTTTGACGTATTCGTCGGCGATGATCGGGAGCTCGCGACCGACCAGCGGGAGGATCGCCCGTCGTCCGACCAGGTTCGCGTAACGCTCATCGTCCGGATGGACCGCCACCGCCGTGTCGGCCAGCATCGTCTCGGGCCTGACCGTGGCCACCGTGACCGAGCCCGAGCCGTCGGCCAGCGGGTAGTCGATGAAGTACAGGGTGTCGGTGACCTCCTGTTCCTGGACCTCCAGGTCCGAGATGGCCGACCCCGTACCGGGGTCCCAGTTGACGAGGTAGCGGTCGCGGTAGATGTAGCCCTTCTCATACAGGGCCACGAACACCCCCATGACGGCCTGGACGTAGTCCTCATCCAACGTGAAGCGCTCGTCGTCGTAGTCGCACGAGGCACCCAGCCGCTTGAGCTGCTCGATGATCGTGCCCCCGTACTGCTCGCGCCAGCGCCACACGCGCTGCTCGAAGGCCTCCCGGCCGAGCTCCTCACGACTCGTGCCCTCGCTGGCCAGGAGCTGCTCGACCTGGGTCTGGGTGGCGATTCCGGCGTGGTCGGTGCCCAGGATCCACTTCGTCCGCTGGCCCGTCATCCGGTGCCGGCGAGTCAGGGCATCCATGATCGTGTCCTGAAACGCATGGCCCATGTGCAGGGAGCCGGTCACGTTCGGGGGCGGAATCGCGATCGAGTAGTTCTCCTGCGCCGTACCCGCCGGCTCGGGGTGGAACAGCCCCGAATCGAGCCATCTGCGGGCTATCCGAGGCTCCACCTCCGAGGGGTCATAACGAGTTCGAGTCTCCAATTCAGCCACGCCGGCCAGTGTATGCCGCGACCCTTGCACTGGATAGTTGACTCTTGCGCTGGGCCAGCCCAGGCCGTACTCTCAGCGGCTCAAGGACGGCCGGGACAAACGACAGCTCAGCTTTTGAGGAGGGCACATGCGCAGGTTCATGACGACGATTTGTCTGGTAGGGCTTCTCGGAGCCGGGGCGGCCGTGGCACTGGCCGCCACGCCGGCCACGAACACGTTCTTCAGCGGCTCAGCCAGCAACTTTGAGAACCAAAACGGATCCTGGTCCCACAGCGGCACGGCCGCGTTCCAGCTCACGACCTCGGGGAAGAACTACACGGGGGTCAAGAAGTACTTCGTGTACGTCAAGTCTCTCCGCGGCAACTACAGGACGACGTGCAACGGGGTTCACAAGGTCGGCGCAAACTTCGTCAAGGTCGGGTCCAACGGCTCGTGGAGCATCAGCTTCGCTGACCACGGAGCCCACGTCAGGATTTGGGGGAAGTTCACTTCTCGGAATCGGACCAGCGTGAATTACGTGGTCAACTTCCACGGCACGAGCACGAACCCGAGCGGCCTGAATTCCAGCTGCGCCACCTGGGTCCACGGCTTCGCTCACTCGTAGCCGACCGCCGACTGCCGTGAAGGGGCCGCGTCGCCAGGCGCGGCCCTTTCCACGTTCTACGCCGCGGCTTCGCCCTGGTCCTCCTCGGCGGCCTCCGGGGCGGCCACGGTGACCAGCGTGGGCGGGACGCCGTTGTCGATCGTCTCCTTGGTGACCACGCACTTGCGCACGTCACGACGCGAGGGGAGCTCGAACTGGACCTCCAGGAGCACCTCCTCAATGATCGAGCGCAACCCGCGGGCGCCGGTCTCGCGCTCCAGCGCCCGGTCGGCCACTGAGGTCAGGGCGTCATCGGCGAACACGAGCTCGATCCCGTCGAACTGGAAGAACCGCTGGAACTGCTTGACGAGAGCGTTGCGGGGCTCGGTCAGGATCTGCATGAGCTCATCGCGGGAGAGCTGGTGGATGGCCGACATCACCGGCAGGCGCCCGATGAACTCGGGGATCAGGCCGTACTGGATCAGGTCCTCGGGCAGGCAGTGCTCAAAGATCTGCCCCGTGTCCCGCTGCTCCTTGGACTGGATGGAGGCGCCGAAGCCGATGCCCTGATGGCCGATCCGCCGCTCGATCACCTTGTCGAGGTTGGCGAACGCGCCGCCACAGATGAACAGCACGTTGGTCGTGTCGATGGACAGGAACTCCTGATGGGGATGCTTGCGGCCGCCCTGGGGCGGGACCGAGGCGGTCGTGCCCTCAAGGATCTTCAGCAGCGCCTGCTGGACGCCCTCGCCTGAAACGTCCCGGGTGATCGAGGGGTTGTCCGCCTTGCGGGCGATCTTGTCGACCTCGTCGATGTAGATGATCCCCGTCTCGGCCTTCTTGACGTCGTAGTCCGCGGCCTGGATCAGCTTGAGCAGGATGTTCTCCACGTCCTCGCCCACGTAGCCCGCCTCGGTCAGAGCCGTGGCGTCGGCGATCGCGAACGGGACGTTCAGGATCTTGGCCAGCGTCTGGGCCAGCAGCGTCTTGCCGCAGCCGGTGGGACCCAGGAGCAGGATGTTGGACTTCTGCAACTCGATGTCCTGCTCGTCGGACTGCATCATCTGGACGCGCTTGTAGTGGTTGTAGACGGCGACCGAGAGCATCCGCTTGGCCTGTTCCTGGCCGACCACATACTCGCCCAGCACGTCGTATATCTCGCGCGGCTTGGGGAGGTTCTCGATGTCGAAGCTCGGCGGGGCGGTGAGCTCCTCATCGATGATCTCGTTGCAGAGATCTATGCACTCATCGCAGATGTAGACGCCGGGGCCTGCGATCAGCTTCTTGACCTGGCGCTGGGACTTGCCGCAGAAGCTGCACAGGAGCTGTTCGTTGGAGTCGGTGGGACGTGCCATGGTGCCCTTGGGAGTCGGCGGGCCGCGACCGCTGCTTTCAGAGGGTAGACCCTCAGTGCTGCGAGATCACGCGGTCGATGATTCCGTATTCCTTTGCATCCTCCGCGCTCATGAAGTAGTCGCGGTCAGTGTCCTGTCGGACCTTCTCCAGGTCCTGTCCGGTGTGCTTGGCGATGATCTCATCAAGTCGTCGGCGTACATCGATGATCTCTTTAGCGTGAATCTCGATATCCGTCGCCTGCCCTTGGAAAGCTGACGACACCTGATGGATCAGGATCTTGGCGTTGGGCAACGCCATCCGCTTGCCGTGGGCCCCGCCGGCCAGCAGCAGAGCGCCCATCGACATCGCGATGCCGACGCAGATCGTCTGCACGTCGGGCTTGATGAACTGCATCGTGTCGTAGATGGCCAGCCCGGCGTACACGGACCCCCCGGGGGAGTTGACGTACACCGAGATGTCCTTGTCCGGGTCCTCGGACTCCAGATGCAAGAGCTGAGCCACGATCAGGTTGGCGATCTGGTCGTCCACGGGGGTGCCCAGAAAGATGATCCGCTCGTTGAGCAGGCGGCTGTAGATGTCAAATGCCCGCTCCCCGCGGGAGGTCTGCTCCACGACCATAGGTACGAGTGGGCTCATCGTCCTCGCTTCTTTCGCGTGCCAAGCCGGATTCCTGCCGACTCTAGCAACGGCCTTGTGGCCGCCCGGCTGGTTCGCCCCCTCGCACCTGGGTGGTTCGCCCCGCTCGCGCTCGGGTGGTTCGCCCTACTCCGAACCCGGCGTCCAGATCTGACCTGACTCCCCACGCTCCTTCCCGGGAGTCCACAGCTCCTCGCGGGCCTTGGCCTGCTCGACGGTGATCGGCTTGGCCTCCTTGACCAGGAGCTCGAGCGCCTGCCGGTTGGCCACGTCCTCTCGGATTCGCTCCAGTCGATCGCCCTTGGCCAGCTGCTCAAGCAGCGCGTCCACATCCTCCCCGGCCCGCGCGGCAGTCGGCTCCAGCGCCTCCCTGACCTCCCCGTCCGATGGCTCGATCTCCTCCGCGGCGACCACCGCCGCCAGAACGGCCTCTCGCTTGAGGGCGGCCGACGCCGAGGGCTCAGCCTCCTTGGCCAGGGTCTCCTCGTCCTTGCCCGTGATCCGCAGGTAGGCCTCGGTGGAGATCCCCTGTCGGGACAGGGCCCGCATCGTGTCCTCCAGAAGCTCGTGGGCGCGGGCGTGGACCAGCTTGTCCGGGACCTCGACCTGGGCCTGCGCGACCACGGCGTCCAGGACGGCCTCCTCGAACTCCCGCTCGATCTCCCCCTCCTCAATCGTCTCCAGCCGGGTGCGGATGTCCGCCCGGAGGTCGTCCAGGCTGTCGAACCCGCCGGCCTCGGCGGCGAAGTCGTCGTCCAGCTCGGGCAGGCGCTTGGCCTTGACCTCGTGGACGGTGACCGCGAACTGGGCCGCGCGGCCGGCCAGAGACTGCTCGGGGTAGTCCTCCGGGAACGTGACCTCGACGACGCGCTCGTCGCCGGCCTGGGAGCCCATCAGCTGCTCCTCAAAGCCGGGGATCAGGGTCCCCTTGCCGAGCTCGAGCAGCTGGTCGCGGGCTGCGCCGCCCTCGAACGGCTCGCCGTCGATTGAGCCGGCGTAGTCGACCACGACGTGGTCCCCGTCGGCGGCCTTCCGCTCCACCGTTTCCAGCCGGGCCAGCTGCTCCTGCAGCCGCTGGACCTCGCCGTCCACCTGCGCGTCATCGACCGCCGGCTCACGGCGGCCCACCTCCAGACCCTTGTACTGGCCGAGCGTGGCGGGCGGCCGCACCCCGATTTCAATCGTGAAGGACAGGGCCTCACCCTCCCCGGGAAGATCACCCACATCCAGCTCGGGCTCGCCCACCGGGGCGATTCCAGCCCCGTCGATCGCGTCGGTGTACCAGGCGCCGAGCGAGCTGCGCAGGGCCTCGTCGAGCACGGTCTCCCGGCCCAGGCGACGGATCACCACCGGCGGCGGGACCTTGCCCTTGCGGAAACCGGGCACGCGCATCTGGCGACCCAGCTCGCGGGCCGCCTGCTGAACGCGGCGCTCGACCTCCTCGGGCGCCACCTCGGCATCCACGCGAACACGCGACTCAGGGAGCTCGGTGACGCTGGTCTTGACGATCGACACGATGACGAGACGATAGCTGTAGCTTGGAGCTGTGCTCTCGCGGCTCGCCGGCAGGACTGTGACCGGCCCGCTGGCCTTCCTGGCCGCCGGGCTCACCGACCTCTTCGCCTACTGGACGGGGGCCCGCCGGCGGCGGGGCCGGTCGCTGTGATTCCGGGCCGGCGGAGGGCCGTGGCCCTGAGCGGGCTCGCATCCGCGTGCGCGCTGCTGGCGGCCTGCGGAGGCAGCAGCAGCCACGTCGTTGACACCGGAGGCACGGCACCTCCACCCGTCGTCGCCGGGCAGTCCTCCGCGACCGCGTCGCATCTGCAATCGATCCTCCAGGAGGACGACGACCTCCTCTACACCCCGCCCAAGGAGCAGTACCAGACGCTGCGACATATCAGGGCGCTGGGAGTGGACGTGGTCAAGGTGGCTCTGATCTGGCGCCTGCTGGCGCCAGATCAGAAGGCCGCCCACCCGCCGACCTTCGATGCGGCGGATCCGAGCGCCTATCCGGCGGGAATCTGGAACAGGTACGACCTGCTGGTCGAGGAGGCTCACTACCTGGGGTTGAAGGTGTACTTCCAGATCGATCCGCCAGCGCCCCAGTGGGGACTGAGCACACAGTTCCCGCGGGGTCAGGGCGAGCTCCTCGGCCAGGTCCCTGATTACCGCCTGTTCAACCAGTTCGTCCAGGCCGTGGGCCGCCGCTACAGCGGCTCCGCGCACGACATTCACGGCCGGACGATCCCCCGGGTCAGCATGTGGGGGATCTGGAACGAGCCCAACTGGCGCAACTGGTTGAACCCGATCCACCTGGACGCGAACGGCGTCACGCAGACCAGCCAGCCGATGCTCTACCGGGGCGTGGTCAACGCGGCCTGGAGGGGTCTGGAGCAGACCGGCCATGGCCGGGACACCGTCCTGATCGGCGAGACGGCCAACATCGGGAGCGTCACCCCGATCAAGTTCGTGGAGGACCTGTACTGCATGGGCCCGACCTACCTGCCCCTGACCGGCACGTCGGCGACGGCCGCGGGTTGCCCGACCTCGGGCGACCGTTCGGCGTTCGTGGCCGCCAACCCCGGCCTGTTTCACATGAGCGGCTACGCCCACCACCCATACGCCTTCGGAATCCCGCCCGGCCAGCCCTCGCGCGTGGCCACGGAGCTCGCTCTGTTCAACATCCCGCACCTCGAACGCGTGCTGAACGCCATCTTCGCCGGTTATGGCGTGAGCCGGCCGGGAGGTGTACCGATCTACGTCAGCGAGTGGGGTTACGTGACCAATCCCCCAAACCCGGAGTACCACACCTCGCTGGCCCAGCAGGCCACCTATCTCAACGAGGGCGAGTACCTGATGTGGCGCGAGCCATTCGTCAAGGCCCTGGCCCAGTTCCTGCTCACCGATGTCCCACCGCCGCCGACCAGCTCCCCCACGGCGGGCGAGTGGCTCCGTACGTTCACCACCGGGCTGATCTTCCACGACGGCCGCCCCAAGCCGGCGCTGGCCGCGTACCGCCTCCCGATCTGGGTCCCGGCGCCCCACCCGGGCCCGAGCGTGCTGGTCTGGGGCCAGCTCCGTCCGGCCAACCACTCGGCGAACCAGACGGGGATGATCGACTTCCGGCCCCAGGGCGCCTCGAGCTGGCGCGAGCTGGCGGCGGTGAGTACGCACAGTTCCGAGGGCTTCGTGCTCACCCACGTGGCCGTCCCCTCGGCCGGCCTGCTCAGGCTGGGTTGGAAGAGCCCCTCAGGCCCGGTCTTCTACAGCCGATCGGTGACGCTCAAGTGAGGCGACTCACACGGGCCAGTATCGCTCCGTCTACCATCGGCGCGATGAGTCGCTGGCGACGACTTCTGATTTGGCCTGCCGTGATCGCGACCCTCGTGGCGGCAAGCGCTCTGGCGGCTGGGCTCGCGCTGCCCGCTCAAGCATTGGCCTCAGGCGACCAGCAATCGGTCCTTCAGGACGACGCTCAGCTCCTGTACGGGAGCCCTCAGCACCAGTTCGCCACCCTGCAGCAGATGCAGTCGATCGGCGTCGGGGTGGTCAAGGTCTCCGTGATCTGGAGCCTGGTCGCGCCTCAGCCGAATGCCGCCCGGAAGCCGAACTTCGACGCCAGCAACCCGGCGTCCTACCCGTCGGGCGGCTGGAACCGGTACGACTATCTGGTGGAGGAGGCCCACTACCTGGGCCTGCGCGTTTACTTCCAGTTCGTCCCTCGGGACCCCAGATGGGCCGCGGCCCGTAACGTCGCCAGCGGCCAGGGCTTTCAGCATTCGCAGGCCCCGAATCTCCGGTACTTCCAGCAGTGGGTCACGGCCGTCGGGCGCCGCTACAGCGGCTCCTACCAGGATGCGCACGGTCGAACCCTCCCCCGCGTGAACGAGTGGGGTCTGTGGAACGAGCCCAACTGGGAGGGCTCGCTCAACCCGTGGCATAAGACCGTCAACGGAAAGCGTGTCATGACCCAGCCCTCGCTCTACCGAGGGATCGCCAACACGGCCTGGAAGGCTCTCTCGAGCACGGGCCATGGCAGCGACACGATCCTGGTCGGCGAGACGGCGGACTTCGGCAACATCTCGCCCCTGTCCTTCATGGAGGACGTGTACTGCGTGGGGCGGAGCTACAGGTTGCTGAGCGGGAGCGGCGCCCAGGCCGTCGGGTGCCCGGTCAAGCCGGACCGATCCAACTTTGTGTCCAGCAACCCGGGCCTGTTCAAGACCGCGGGCTGGTCGCACCACCCCTACGGCTTCAACGTCGCCCCCGATCGCCCGACCCAGATCAAGACCGCGATCGGGCTCTACAACGTGGACGAGCTGGAGCGCGCGCTGAACGGCACGTTCGCCCAGTACGGCCACCGCCGCCCAGGCGGCACCCCGATCTACCTCACCGAATGGGGATACGTGACGAACCCGCCCAACCCGGACTATTCGACCACCCTGAACGATCAGGCCACCTGGCTCAACCAGGGCGACTACATGACCTGGCGGGACCCATACGTCAAGGCGCTGTCCCAGTTCGAGCTCCAGGACGTCCCGACGCCCCGCCACCAGACCAAGCACCAGTGGTCGCGGTCGTTCACCAGCGGCCTGGAGTTCTCAAACGGCCAGCCCAAGCCGGCGCTGGGCGCCTACCGGATCCCGATCTGGCTGCCCTCGTCGCGCCATGGCTCCAGCGTGGCCATCTGGGGTCAGCTCAGGGCGGCCAACCATTCGACCACCCAGGTCGGGCAGATCCAGTTCCGTCCCCACGGCTCATCCACGTGGAAGACCCTCAAAACCGTCAGTACGAGCAGCGGCCAGGGCTTCATTTCCACCCACGTCTCGCTCGGCTCGGCCGGATCGGTCAGGCTGAGCTGGGCGGACTCGACGGGCCACACGTACTACAGCCGCACCGTCTCAGTCAGCTGACCCGGACGGGCGAGCCCGGCCTGGCCGGAGCCCGAAGGAGGGTCTAGCCGGAGCCCTCGTCCCCATCCTGAATCAGGCGTCGGACCTCCCGGAGGGCGACGGGCAGCGTGGTCATGTCGTAGGTCCGGGAGGCCCGGATCTCGGCCAGGGTGGCCAGCCACCGCTCAACGGCGTCGGCTTTGCGGGCCGCCCACTGGTCGATGGCCTGATCGCTCGAGCTGCTGGGATCGGCCTCCAGGACCTGGCCGGCCAGGTCGCGGTGCAACATCAGCAGGTCCTCGCGCAACGCCGCCCGGGCCAGCGCCTGCCAGCGGTTGGCCCTCGGCAGGTCCACGATGCGGTCGCGCAGCCAGTTCAGCTCGAGTCGCCCCCCGAGCCGGAAGTAGGTGCGCATCGCGTCCTCGAGCGTTCGTTTCGTGGCCGCGGAGATCACCACGACGTCGAAGGCCGAAGGCATCGACGGCATGGCCGCCACGCGGGCGCTCAGCGGGCGGGGCACGCCGGCCTCGGTGAGCTGCGCCGCCCGCTCCTCAAACGCCTCCCGGTCGGCCCCCTCGAGGACGTCTGGCACCGCTCGGCCCAGCAGGTCGACTCCCGGGGCGAAGCGGGCCGCCGCCGCCGCGATCTCGATCGGCTCGGAACACTCCCTGACCAGCCAGCGGGTCACGCGTTCGACCAGGCGCCGGCCCTCGATCAGCATCTCGAGCTGCAGCGCCGCATCGACCCGGTTGTCCAGCGCGTCCACCTCCTGCCAGAACGAGCGCATCGCGAAGACCTCGCGGGCCACGGCGAATCCTCGGGCCAGGCTGGCCGGCGCCGCGCCGGTCTCCTCCCCCAGGCGGAAGGCGAATGTCGTGCCCCCCCGGTCCACGAGCTGGTTGGCCACCACCGTCGCGATGATCTCCCGCCGCAGCGGGTGGACCCGCATCAGATCGCAGTAGGGACGGCGCAGGGGCGGCGGGAAGTACCCCTCCAGGTCCTCAAACAGATGCTCGTCCTCCGGCAGGTCCGAGTCCAACAATCGGGAGTAGATGTAGACCTTGACGTAGGCCATGACCAGGGCCAGCTCGGGCGCCACCAGTCCCTTCTGGGCCGCCTTTCGCTCCGAGATCGCGTCCTCGCTGGGCAGGAACTCCAGCTCGCGGTCCAGCCCGGCCACCTGCTCCAGGCGCCTGATCACCCGCCGATGGACGTCGATCATCGGCGCGGCCTGGGCCACGGCCAGACTGATCGCCTGCGTCTGCGTGTAGCTGGCGTAGAGGACGTTTTCGGCCACCGATTCGGTCATGTCGACCAGCAGCTGATTGCGACCGTCCTGGCTCAGGCGGCCCTGGGCCACGGCGGCATCGACCAGGATCTTGATGTTCACCTCGTGGTCTGAGCTGTTGACTCCCGCCACGTTGTCGATCGCGTCTGTGTTGATCCGGCCGCCCTCGCCCGCGGGGCCCCCCTCGAGCGCGTACTCGACCCGTCCCCGCTGGGTGAAGCCGAGATTCCCCCCTTCCCCGACCACCCGGCAGCGAAGCTCGCGTCCGTTGACCCTGAGGCCGTCGTTGGCCTTGTCCCCGACCTCGGACTGGGACTCGGATGTCTCCTTGACGTAGGTTCCAATTCCGCCGTTCCAGAACAGATCCACGGGGGCCCGGAGAATCTCCCTGATCAGATCCGACGGTGGGAGCTCGTCGGCTTCTATGCCCAGCGCCTCTCTGGCCTGCTGGGAGATCACGATCGACTTGGCCGTGCGCTCGAACACGCCCCCGCCGGCCGAGATCAGCCCAGGGTCGTAGTCGACCCACGAGGATCGCTCGAGCTCGAACAGCCGCCTGCGTTCGGCAAAGCTGGCCTCCGGGTCCGGGGCAGGGTCCAGGAACACGTGCTGATGGTTGAAGGCGGCCACGAGTTTGATGTGGGGCGAGAGGAGCATCCCGTTGCCGAACACGTCTCCCGACATGTCACCGATGCCCACCACGGTGAAGTCGGTGGCCTGCACGTCTGTCCCGAGCTCCCGGAAGTGACGCGTCACAGATTCCCACGCCCCGCGGGCCGTGATCCCCATCTGTTTGTGGTCGTAGCCGTGCGAGCCCCCCGACGCGAACGCGTCGCCCAGCCAGTACCCGTACCGGGCCGCGACCTCATTGGCGAGGTCTGAAAACGCAGCGGTCCCCTTGTCGGCCGCCACGACCAGGTACGGATCGTCCTCGTCGTAGCGCACGATCTCCGGCGGGGCGGTGACATCACCGTCGACGATGTTGTCGGTCAGATCGAGCAGCCCGGACAGGAACATGCGGTAGCAGGCCACGGCCTCCTGACGGAGCTCGGCCGGATCCCGCGGAGGCCGCTTGAGCACGAATCCTCCCTTGGCCCCCACCGGGACGATCAGGGCGTTCTTGACCGTCTGGGCCTTCATCAGGCCAAGGACCTCCGTCCGGAAGTCCTCTGGCCGGTCTGACCAGCGGATCCCCCCGCGGGCCACCCGGCCACCCCGAAGATGGACCCCCTCGAACCGCGGCGAGTACACGAACACCTCGAACATGGGAACCGGTTTGGGCAAGACCGGTATCTGGGCCGGGTCGAATTTGATCGACAGGTACGGGAGCGGGAGGCCGCGCGCGTCATCGCGGCGGAAGTAGTTGGTCCGCAGGGCTGCCCTGACCACCGAGAGGAAGCCGCGCAGGATGCGATCCTCGTCCAGGCTCTCGACGCCGTCGATCGCAACCTCCATCGCCCGACCCAGATGAGTGGCGAAATCGGGATCGGGATCCTCGGGGTCAAACCGAGCCAGGAACAGCTTCACGAGCAGCCGCGCGATGTCGGGGTGGGCCATCAGGGTCCGCTCCATGTAGGCATCCGAGTACGGGATCCCGGCCTGGCGCAGATACCTGGCCACGGCGCGCAGGACCACGATCTCCCGGCCCGGTAATGCCGCTCCCAGGACCAGGCCATTCAGCCGGTCGTCCTCGAGCTCGCCGGACACCGCCCCGAGGAACACATCCTGGAAGATCTCCCTCACGCTTTCCGCGTGCTCCGCCGGGCTGCGCAGGCCGAAGTCGTAGATCCAGAGGTCTCGAGTGTCGGTCAGCCTGATTTGGTAGGGACGCTCGTCGATCACGCGGGCGCCCATGTGCTCAAACGTGGGCAGCACGTCGGACAGCGCCACCCCCTCGGCGCTATACAGCTTGCAGCGCAGTGCTCCGGCGGCCGCCCGGTACAGGTTGATGACCGGCGACCCGGTCCCGACCACGTCCTCCAGGTTGGCGATGTCATCGACGCCGTCCTCGGCCGACCATTCCGAGCGGTAGCTGGGCGGGAACGCATCCTCGTAGCGTGCGTACAGCTCCGCCCCCTGCTCCGCGCCGCGCTCCGTCACGAGCACATCCCGGAGGTCGTCCGTCCAGGCTCGAACTGCCCGGACGAGGCGTGCTTCCAGGGCCGTGAGGTCGTCGTGCTCGGGCACACCTTCCGGACAGCGGACGATGAAATGGACTCGGACGAGCAGCGACTCGGAGAGCTGGAGCGAAAAGTCGAGCTGGTGGCCCGAGAACTCCTCGAGCAGGATCCGGCCCACTCGCTCGCGGCTCTCCGTGTTGAAGCGGTCTCGAGGAATCGTGACCAGGCAGGACACAAACCGGTCCAGCGGGTCTCGCCACACGAACAGCCTCAGCCTCGGCCGCTCGCCCAGGCCGAGGAGCCCCATGGCGATCTCAAACAGATCCGCCGCCGGCACCTGCAGAAGCGCGTCTCGCGGATAGCTCTCCAGGATCTCCAGCAACGCCTTGGCGTCGTGGCTCCCGAGCGGGAACGAAGCCCGGTCGAGCACATATCGCACCTTGTCCCGGACCACCGGCGTGGTCAGCGCGCTGGCCCGATAGGCCGAGGTCGTGTACAGGCCCAGGAACCGGCACTCGCCGGACACCCGCCCGGCGTCGTCGAACCGTTTGACCCCGATGTAGTCAAGGCGGGCCGGCCGGTGGATCGTCGCCACCGCGTTGGCCTTGGTCAGGACAAGGAGCTGCGGGCCACGGGCCAGCGTGGCCGCCCGGGCGCTCAGCGGCTTGCGCGGCCTGGTGGGCGCACCGCGGAGAATGCCCAGTCCCGATTCGGGCACGACCTCCAGCAGCGTCCCGCCGTCGTCGCCGCGCAGTTCGTACTCGCGGTAGCCGAGAAACACGAAGTGGTCGTCGGCCGCCCAGCGCAGGAAGGCGATCGCCTCCTGGAACTCCTGCGGCGAAGCCGGGGCGGAGGAGTGTCCCAGCCCGTCGGCCAGTTCCAGCATCCGGGCCCGCATCGCCGGCCAGTCCGCCACGGCGGCATCGACCTCGTCCAGCACATGCTCCATCGCTCGCGTCAGCTCAGCCAGTCGCTTTGGGTCGTGCTCGCGCGACACCTCGGCGTGCAGGATTGACTCAGCCTGGCCGTCGCTGGCATCCTCGTTCGGCTCGAGCACTTCCACGAGCCGGCCGTCCGAGTCCCGGCGGACTCGGATCACCGGATGGATGACGAGGCCGATCCCGCGGCCCAGCCGAGACAGCTCCATCGTCACCGAATCGACGATGAACGGCATGTCGTCACTCACCATGTCGATGAACGTGTACGCCCCGTCCTCGCCCTCCGCGTCCGGGCCGGCGTTGTACACCCGCACCTTGGCCTCATGCGAGCGGCGCTGCTGAGACAGCTCCCAGTGGGCGATGGCCACGGCGTACAGGTCGTCCTCGCTCCGACCGGCCAGGTCGGAGCTGGGCACCCAGTGGTAGTACTGCCGGACGAACGACTCGGCCATCGAGGCCTGCGCGTCAGGGAGACGGTCCCTGACGCGGTCGATGACCGCCTCGATCAGTTCCGACTCGAGATCGCCAGTCTTGACCGCCATTCGCGAGGATGCTCCTGGACCCAGGCTACTCCCAAAACCCGTTGGCAAAGCAAGATCTCCTGCTCGGCGCGCCGATGGCCGGGTCACTATGCTGCGCCGCATGCCGGGCCAGACGGCTGACCCTCTGAGGGCATCGGCGGCAGGGACCGCGGACAGTCCAGATCCTCTAACCGCCCCGGCGGACGCGATTCCGCGTCGCAATCCCGGCGTGCTCACGCTGGCCGACTGCTGGCGAGCCTTCATCCGCCGGCCCTCTCCCCCGCTCCTGGCCGCCGCCTTCGTGGCCGCCCTGGCGCTCCGGATCGTGCTCGGGTCGTGGGACTGGCGCGACCTCGCCGTGGCCGGCGCGGTGATCGCGCTCACCCCGGTGACCGAATGGGCCATTCATGTCTACCTGCTCCACGCCCGCCCGATCCGGCTCCGAGGGCGGCGCTACGACCTGCTGGCCGCGCGCGAGCATCGCGCCCACCACATGGCCCCGACCGAACTGGACGGGGTGCTGATCCCCACCTACGCGGTGTTCATCTTCGTGGTCCAGATCGCCGTCACGGTCTGGCTGGTCTCATTCCCGATCCATGCCGTGCTGGGCGGTGACCGGCTGCCGCACGCCGCGACCGGTCTCCTGACCAGCTACACGATCCTCGGGCTGTACGAGTGGTGTCACTTCCTGATCCACACGCCCTACCGCCCGCACGGCCGCTACTACCGGACGATCTGGCGCGGTCACCGCCTTCACCACTACAAGAACGAGCACTACTGGTTCGGCGTGACCTCGACCCTCGGCGACCATCTGCTGCGCACCGCGCCCCAGCAATCCGACGTTCCCAAATCCTCGACGGCCCGGACACTCGGGGTCGAGGTTCCCTAGGTCTGGAGGCAGGACGGCCCCGCGCGGGCCCGATGGTCTGCGTCACACTTGGACGATGCGCGTGACCGCCCGAGGAGACTATGCGGTGCGGGCCGCAGTGGAGCTGGCCGCGGCCGGGGGCAAACGCGCAAGGTGGCCGACATCGCCGCGGCCCAGAAGATCCCGCCTCGCTTCCTGGAGAACATCCTGCTGGCGCTCCGCCGGGCGGGCCTCGTCCAGAGCCGGCGCGGAGCGGACGGCGGCTTCCGGCTGGCCCGCCCCCCGGAGGAGGTCACGTTGGCCGACGTGCTCAGGGCGGTCGAGGGGCCGCTGGCCAACGTGCAGGGGGTGGCGCCCGACCAGGTCGAATATGACGGATCGGCCACCGCGCTCACGGACGTCTGGGTGGCCGTGCGAGCCAGCCTGCGGGTGGTCCTGGAGCGGGTCACGCTGGCCGAGGTGGCCAGCGGGACGCTGCCGGCGGATGTGTCCGCGCTGATCGCCGACCCGGAGGCCTGGCGGGTCCACCGCCCGCGCGCATGAGGGGCGCTCGGGCGCTGTTATCATCACCTTCCCGGTAGGGAAGAACGTAATTTTGAACGCCTGGCCACTCAGGAAGCGTCGCTTTGCACATTGATCCGGTCGTAGTGGGCTTCGGGCTCGGCGTCGGCATCCTGGTGGGCATGACCGGGGTGGGCGGCGGGACACTGATGACCCCGATCCTGATCCTGATCATCGGGGTCAAACCGATCACCGCCATCGGCACCGACCTGGCCTACTCGGCCGTGACCAGAACGGTCGGCGGGTGGCGCCACTGGCGCCAGCGCACCGTGGACGTTCCCCTATCGCTGTGGATGGCCGTGGGGTCGGTGCCCGCGGCCGTGGCCGGGGTCGTGGCTCTGAAAGCGCTCCAGGCCGGTGACAAGAAGTCCTTCGACGACACCGTTCTGATCGCGCTGGGCGCGGTCCTGATGCTGTGCGGAATCGCCATGCTGGGCCGGCTCCTGCTCACCCAGGCGGTGAAGCGGGAGCGCGAACGCGTCCAGCTGACTCGCCGCGACAAGGCCGTGGCGGCGTTGCTCGGGTTGGGCATCGGATTCGTCCTGGGGGTCACCTCGGCCGGGAGCGGCGCCCTGATCACGGTGGCTCTGATCCTGGTCTTCCGGCTGGCCCCCCGGCAGGTCGTCGGCACGGACATGTTCCACGCCGCGATTCTCCTGTGGGCGGCCGCGCTGGCTCACGTCGTGGCCGGCGACGTGGATTACGGGCTGGCCGGCACGATCCTGATCGGATCGGTGCCCGGCGTGTGGCTCGGCAGCACTCTGATCTACCGCGTGCCCGTCGGCGCGCTGCGCATCTCCCTGGCCCTGCTGCTGATCGGGGCGAGCATGGCATTGCTGCAGAAGGCCGGGGCGGGCATCCCGACCGTCGTGCTGGCGGGTTTCCCGTTCGGAGTTGGCGCTCTGTTCCTGATCACCTACCTGCGCTCCCGGGACCGGGAGCGTCAGCAGACCTGCGCTCGCTCGACCGTCCGTCGGCGCCACCGGAGCGGACACCGGACCGCAGGGCGTTGGCAGCGGACCTTCAAGCGGTCGGCCGCGACTGATATGGCGGCCTCCGGGTAGCGGCCGGCCCCTACCTGCGCACGCCGTTCCGGGCGCCCTGGTTCAGGGTGCTGACCGGCTCGGAGGTCCCCAGCACCTGACCGTCGGAGCTCAGCGCCTCCACCGCCACGTCGGGATAGCGGCGGTTCAGGGAGATGCGGGTCTCGAAGCCCTGTCTCTTGACCGGCGAGCTGATCGGGGCCAGGCCGGTGGGAGCCGGTCCGACGAGCACTCGCCAGGACGCGACCTTGGTGGCCCCATTCCAGGACGCCCACACCTTCGTGCCGGAGCTGGTGGGCTGGGCGGCGACCGAGGGCCTGGTCGTGGGGGTTCCGACCCAGGCGTAGCGGAAGCCCCGGTAGGACTGGTATGACAGCGACAGGTCCATGATGAGCTTGTTCCCGTCGGGGCTGTACTGAGTGATCTCGGGCTCGCTGCCCCAGTCGACGAGCACGTCGCCGTTGCTCAGCCGCTGCACGCTCCCCAGGTAGCCGGTGTCGATCGCCGGGCGATGCGTGTAGGCATGAACCAGCGTCACCCCGGCGGGCCGCTTTGACGGGTCCACGCGGATGATCAGCCCCCGCGAGGCGTGCTCGTTGCCCCCGGCGTAGCACTCGGGGCCGACTCCGCCGTCATCGAACAGGCTGTATTCGTTGTTGCCCAGGACGTCGATGTCGTGCTGATAGCACCACGGCTGACCCAGCCGGTGGTCGCCCCTCCCGCCGACCTGCCAGAGGATCCGGCCCGTCTTCACGCTGACCTTGTAGATCGCCCAGGTATTGCGCGCCGAGATCACCAGGTTTCCGTCGGTGTCCTGGGCGATGGCGTTGCCGTGGAAGTAGTCCCAGGCACCGCCATCGCCGGGATTGCCGGCATAGGAGGCAGACGTCGGGACATGTCTGAGCGAGCGCCACTCGAACAGGACCTTGCCCGTGTGGATGCCGCGCGCATCGTCGGACCAGGGAGAGCTTTTGGACCACGTACTCGACGACGGTCACCGACTGGTGATCGATCGTCATCTTGACGGGCTCGTAGATCCCGATCAGCGCGTCCCCCTGAGGAGTGATCCGGAACTCGTGCATGTCCACGCGATCCGGACCGTACGGAGGACCTGCGGTGATCTCACCGACCTGCTGGTAGTGCTCGTTGTAGAGCAGCACGGTGCCGCTGTTGACCGAGACGCCGTTTTTTCCCAACAGCCGGGCCGTGCCCGCCCAGGCCGCGAGGTAGCGTCGGCCCCACAACTTCACCACGGTGGCGTTGTGCTCCTCGGTCGCGCCCGCGGGGCGTGACAGCCACGAGACGAGGGTCCCGGTGTCCCGGAAGATCCCGATCCCATCGCTGGTCCGGCGTGAGGAACAGGTAGGACCCGCTCTCGGTCCGGCGCGTGTGAACGCCCACGTTCATGCACGCCCGCTGGGGATGCAGATCAGGCTCGCTGTGAAAGGCGACGGTCTGGCACGCCGGAGGCGTGTACAGCGCGGGCCGGGCTCCCGCGCCTCCGGGTCCGCCCAGCGAGCACGCCATGGCCGCCAGCAACAGCGGTCCCCAGGCCTTCCGCGGGATCAACCGGCCCCTCATGCGACGCCGCATCGTAGCGGCCATCGACGGCCCTCGCGCCGTGACTCAGAACGGGAGGCTCAGGAGCACAAGCCGGCCGGCAGGGAGCTCCCAACCCTCGCGCACGGGCCGCCACATCGACACGTAGGGCATCTCGGCCAGACCGTCCGGCTGCTGGACCCGGACGGGCCGCGGGATCTCCAGGAACCCATGACGCACGTACAGCTCAGCCCGATCGCGGTGACAGAACAGAATCACGGCCGCCCGGCCCATGCTGCTCGCCCTGGCCAGAGCCTCCACGATCACCCGGTCACCCAGACCCCGGCCTCGATGGGGCTCGGCCACGATCACTCCACCAATCCCGACGACCGGGATCGGCGCCAGGTCTGCGACCTGCACCTCGGCCAGCACGAGGCCGGCCGACGCGAACAGGTGTCCCTCGGGCCCGCGTAGCGCCACATGCCGATCCTTGCTGCGCCACTTGAGCGTGTCGCCGGCCGCATCGAAGGGGTCGTCCTCATCCCCTTCGAGCTCGGCTCGCTGGGTGTCGGTGAGCCGCCCAAATTCGACCACGTCCATCCGGGCCATCGTAGGCCGCCCGGCCGGGGCGATTGCCTGCTGTATCCGTCGAGCCCGCCTGAGAGACCGCGCGCGGGCTCGGCGGCTCAGCCGCGGCGGCGTGGCTTGGCCGCGGCCGAGCGCCCACCGCCGACCAGCCGTTTGAGCTCCGCCAGCAGCCGTGGTCCGCGGGCAGGGTGCGGGCCATAGCCCGATGCGGTCCGGTTCACGCTGCCGTTGCTCACCCCGAGACAGCCGGTCAGGCCGACGCTGATCCGCACCCGGTGCCCGCCGGGGTAGCTCACCAAGGCGACGATCTCCGAGCCGTCATCGGCGGGGCACGAAACCGCTCCCTGGGGGCCTGAAGGCAACCCGTCGAACCTTTTGACCAACTGGGCCACGAGCCGGGGCCGGTTCAGCAACCTGGCCCGCACGAGTATCAGCGGCGGGTGGTCGTTCAGGCCTGAGTACCGGCACAGGCGAATAGCGCTCGCCCCGGTCGGGGCCAGGTTGTGCTCGGCCGCAGGCCAGCCTTGAGCCGGGATCCGTGGCTCCTTGCGTGAGCAGCGAGCCGGTTGGCCGGCCGACGCCCGCAGGTGAGACGGGCTGCCAGAGCCAGCGCCGGCGGCCATTGCCACACCGGCTGACAGAACCACCGCCGTGACCAGAGCCAGGCCCCACCCCCCCACCTTTGAACGCCACGTCCCAGGCATCTCTGACAACACTACGACCCGGCGCGACTGCTGTCACTCATCACCGATCGTTCAGATCCAGAACCTGGATTGGCGGCTCGATGCTGACCGCCTCGTCGGTCGGGACGATCGCCGTGCCCAGGGCGAAGAACTCGATCACGTGGCTGCCCCAGCCGTGGCTCTTCTCCGACAGTGAGACGCCGACGATCCCCTCGGCTCCCAATTCCTGCGCTTCGGTCTGCATCCGCTGCATGGCCAGTTCGCGGGCGTCGTACAGGGCCTGGGTGAAGTTGGGCATCTCCACGTTCCGGCCGGTCTGGGCGATCGAGCGGAACGGTCCCCGCCTGCCGACGTGGTAGACGCAGCTGCCCATGACCATCCCAACGGGCCTGTGGCCCGTCCGCAGCAGCGTCCAGAACTCCTGCCCCGAGAGGTCGCTCTGGAACGGCCGTCCGTTCGGTGCCCGGTGCAGCGCCCCGGCCCGATGCTTGACCGCGGTTCCGATGGCGATGAACTCGGCCATGTTCGGACCCCACTCGTAGCGACCGACATTGAGCCGGACCCCCACTATCCCGTCCGCCCCGAGCTGGTCCGCCTCCTCCTCCATCCGCGTCATGGCCAGATGACGAGCGCTGTACATGGCCTGTGAGAGCACATCCAGCTCACGGCTCGACATCGGCCCGGCGACCTGAAGTCCGATGTGGAAGATCGAGCTGCCCACCACGAGACCCAGGGGATCAAACCCGGCCTCCTTGACCAGCAGGAACTCGCTCACGCTGAGATCTGAGGTGAAGAGACCGGCGCGATTTTGACCCAGCCGCTCGAGCCCGGACTCGGGCACCCCTTCCAAGGACTGCTGGTCCTGTTCGGTCATCGTGCTCCCATCCGGATCGCGGTCTTGACGTCATTCGCCGGCGCCGGCTCGCTCCGCCGGACAGCGGTCCCGTACACGTGCATCGTCAGCACCCATCCATGTCTGTCAGCCTCGCCCTTACCAGAGACGTAATACGGAATCGCGAAGCGCCCGAGGTGCCAGCCGCGGCTGTCGAGCGTCGACAGCGAGGAGGCCAGCGACAGCTTCTCCCGATGGAGCGAGTGGCTGAACTCGACGCCCACCGCTCCGTCTGCCCCAGCATCCTTGACCTGGCCTCCGAGCCGGATCCGGAGCGTGTCTCTGGCCAGATGGAACGCCTGGCTCAGCTCCTGCAGCTCCTGGTTCTGCCGGGCCGTGCGGACTCGGCGAACCCGGGTCGTTCGGGCCGGGGAGGCGAACACCGCGATGCTCGCCCCCAGAAGGCCCACCGCCTCGTAGCCGGACTGGCGCAATCGCCACAGGTCCTGGACGGGCAGACCCGTCAGCACGGGCCCGGACCGGCCGACCGGGCCGCCGCCGCCCACGGCGGTCCCCGTGACGACGAACTCGATCGTCCGCCGGCCCAGATCGTGGGAGCCGCGGTGCAGATGAACCCCGACCACCCCGTCGCCGCCCACCTGAAGCGCCTCCTCGGTGAGCCGGTCCAGCGCTCGCTGGCGAGCCATGTTCCAGGCGGCTGTGAGAACGTCCAGCTCGCACACCACGTCGGCGTGCCAGAGGTACGCACGGACCTGCGACGGGGAGGCGTCGGTGATGCGGTTCATCGCTGCGGCGGGACTCGGAGCGTTCGGCGAGTACCACCTGCCTCCGATGACGTTTATCCCAGGGGTCAGGGCCGGAAGCAGCTGCAGCGCCGGCCGGACGACGCTCGCGCCCATGACCTGGGCCAGAGGCCGAGGACCAAGT
This sequence comes from uncultured Solirubrobacterales bacterium, assembly GCA_963705785.1. Lineage (GTDB taxonomy): Bacteria > Actinomycetota > Thermoleophilia > Solirubrobacterales > Solirubrobacteraceae > Palsa-465. Next base: position 56,184 of record CAVPKV010000063.1, read on the forward strand.
CGGTTCAGAACCGAGAACTCGTTGACCGACAGGCCGCTCGTGAACAGCGCGCCCTGGGCGCCGAGCCCCTGCAGCCGCTGCTCTGCGGCCGGTGGGATCCCGCCCGCCTCAATCCGGGAGCGTGACTGTTGCGCCACCTCGCTTGACTCGCTCCTACGCCCGAAGAATCCCACGTCACCAGACTTGGTCGATCACGCCTGGTCCGTAGTATCGCGTCGATGGCGGACCAGCAGTTCGACCTCGGGGCCTCGCTGCTGCGAGCGGACGGCGCAGATGCCAGGGGCCTGGCCGAGGTTCTGGCTCAGAAGCTGAGCGACGCGCTCCCGGATAACACCCGCGTCATCCGAAAGTCCGGTGGCCTGTTCAGCCGCCAGAAGCCGATCGAGGGCGTCGAGGTGCAGCTCGGAGACGACACCTACTCGCTGCTGCTCACCGGGACCGGCGCCGCCGCGAGCCGTGCCAAGACGGTGCGGGGGATCGTGCTGCGGCGCGAGGAGCTCGCGCTGGGCCCATGGCTGGACGCGCTCACCGGCGCCCTGGCCGAGGAGGCCCAGCGCTCGCAGGCGGCCCGGCTGGCTCTGGAGCAACTGCTGGAGGGGTGACGCCTACGCGCCGCGGCCTGATCGTGGTGACCACGCTCGTCGTGACCGCCTGTGGGAGCTCGGTGCGCGGGCAGACCGAGCAGGGCGGGCCAGTGCCGCGCAGCTCCGCGCAGGGAAGCTCGCGACACGGAAATTCGGTGCAGGACCGCCTCCTGCGAGCGGCCCGGGCCGAGGTCCAGCGACACGGCGTCGGCGTGGAGAGCGTCAGCTGCGGAGGAATCAGTCAAGGTGCTGCGGGATGTTTGGTCCGGGACACGCGCGGGCGCAGTTGGGCCTGCTCACTGCGGGTCCAGGGCTCGGGGGCGGTGGAAGGCGCGTGCTCGCGCGTGCCGCCGGCGTAGGGGCCGGCGAGCTGCGGCGGCGAACATCGCCCACCAACCCTACGGCGGGGCCCGACCGCTCGCGGGAGCCCAGGGTCGCAACTTTCTGGCCGGTGATTCGTTCTGACCCGGAAGATGCGGCCTATGGTTGGTTGGTGGGGGAATTCGTGATGCGGCGCTCTCTTGCGCTTGGAGTGCTGGCTTCGGGCTTTTTGGCCAGCCCCAGCCTGGCCGTGGCCTCGCCCTGGAGGCTGCAGGACGTTCCGGCTTCGGACACCTACTCCTCTCTCTCCGACGTGGCGTGTGGATCTCCGACGTTCTGTGCCGCGGTCGGGACGAGCGGCGGCGCTCAGGGCGGCGCCACGCTGGCGGAGCGGTGGGACGGCACCAGCTGGACGATCGAGCCGACCGCTGACCCGTCTCCGGGCAACACCTCGCCCAAGGATCTGGCGGGCGTCTCGTGTTCAGGCACGAACATGTGCATTGCCGTCGGGTCCTACGGGGTGCCCGCGGGAGTTGACACTCTGGCGGAGGAGTGGGACGGCAGCAGCTGGACACTCCAAACCACCCCGAACCCTCCGCCACCTGGGCCGAGCTTCGCCAACGAGCTCTTGGGCGTGTCATGCCCGTCGACGCAGGCCTGCGTGGCCGTGGGGAGTGACTCCAGCGGCGTTCTGGTGATGGGCTGGAACGCCGGCACCTGGTCGATCCAGAGCGCGCCCAGCCGAGGTGAAGGAGACAGCCTGTCGGGCGTGTCGTGCTCTTCGGCCACGTCCTGCATCGCCGTGGGGAGCTACATGAGGACGACCGACGGAACCAGCGTCGCCCACGCGTTGGCCGAGCGGCGGAACGGCAGCAGCTGGACTCTGATGCAGACGCCCAACCCCGCCGGCTCGCACGGCACGTACCTGCGCCGGGTTTCCTGCTCCTCGCGCACCGCGTGCACGGCCGTCGGGCACTACTACGCGAACGCGCGCCGACAATCCCGAGAGCTGGCTGAGCGGTGGAACGGACGCCGCTGGCGGATTCAGAAGGTGCCCACCCCCACGGGCGCGCGCGTCAGCGCCATCTCTGCGGTGACATGCTCGTCGGCCACCGACTGCACCGCCGTCGGGAGCTACAGGCATATCGCCCCAGCCGGCTACCGCAAGTACTCGACCATCGCGGTGCGGTGGAACGGATACCGCTGGTCGCTCCAGCACGCCGCGACTCCCGCCGGTTTGTTCAACAGCCGACTGCTCGCGGTGGCATGCCCCCTCCCAGGCAAATGCACTGCCGTGGGCTACAAGGTTCACTACAACCGGGATTCCCCGCTGGCCGAGAGCCACTCGTAGCCCAGATCCAGCGCCGCCGGGTGTCCCGACCTATTCACTACCTGTTTGAGAGGTGATGAGATGAGTCTTTGGGGACGCATCTTCGCCGGGGTCTACGACCACGTTATGGCCAGGACCGAGCGAGCCGGGCTTGGGGCCCACCGAGAGGCACTGCTGAGGTCGGCCACCGGTGACGTGCTCGAGATCGGCGCCGGTACCGGAATGAACCTGCAGTACTACGGCGACAGGGTGCAAACGCTCACGTTGACTGAGCCCGAGCAGCCGATGGTTCGCCAACTGAAGAGGCGAGTCGACCGACTGCGGCCAGAGGCGAAGCTGCTGCGCGCGCCCGCCGAGGATCTGCCCTTCAACGACCACAGCTTCGACACCGTGGTCTCGACGCTCGTGCTCTGCACCGTCGACGATCAGCCCCGCACCCTGCGCGAGCTGTGCCGTGTCCTGCGCCCGGGAGGTCGGCTCCTGTTCGTCGAGCACGTCCGATCAGAGGACCACAAGCTCGCGCGGTTGCAGGACCGGATGATGCCGATCAACGTCCGGCTCGCGCACGGCTGCCACTGCAACCGCCCCACCCTGGAGGGGATCCGCAACGCCGGCTTTGACGTAACCGAAGTCGGACACGACACGCTCAAACACGCCCCACCCTGGATACGTCCGCTGATCGTCGGGGTCGCAGAGCCGTCGGGGCCGCGCGCCGCGCCCGTTGTGGAAGGGTGAGCGCGTGGACTCGAACCCCCGACCGCTAGGTGCCTGGGGTGACAAGCCCCCAGAAGTTGCAGCCGCTGGCGCCCCCGTCGAAGCCGCCAAGGTCGAGGCGATCCCAGGTGCCGAGGGCCGTGGCGATCACGTCGAGGTTGACGGTTCCAGAGCCGAGTGCGGCGACGGTACTGGTGGAGGAGGTATTGAGCGCCGACAGCGAACCGTCCTCGGCCTTCTCCCCGCTGACGTAAATGGTGCCGCCCGGTGTGTCGTTTTGGATGCTGACGACGACCATACTTCCGCCGCAAAGTACGTTGATTTGGATTCCATCAAGTACGCGGGCCGGGGCGGTTGTGTTGTGGTCCAGGTGGGTGATCGGGATCGAGATTGCTCCCGGTCCGGTGTCGCCCTTCGGGCCCTGTAGGCCCTGCGCGCCCTGCATCCCTTGGATCCCTTGCGGTCCTCGCAGGCCTCTGATCCCTCGCAGGCCGGTCTGGTTCCAGGCGATCCTGGTCTTGCCCGCACTGCAGCTGGTGGCGGGCGCCCTGAGGACCCTCAGTACGCCTTTCCCGTCCACGCAACCGTGGATCCGCCCGTCTGAGCCTATGAAGCCGCCGGTTGCCGCCAGCGCGCCACCGCCGAGGGCCAGGAACAACGCCACGTACCCGACCACCGCCGTGTGGCCCGGACGACGCGGGAGAAACTTGCGACGGGACTTGCGAAACATAAGGCCTCCTCGAGTCAACGCAATCCAGGCCGCTAGCGGTGCTTGCGCCTCGGGTAGTGGCACCTCAGGACGCCCCCGACGTCGACGGCGTCGGTACCGTCTGCGTTGAACATGGCCCCGAAGCCTGCGCTCATGAGGCCGCCGCCCTTCCCGGAGAAGTCGATCTGACCGCCGCCGGGCTCGTGGGCTGGCGGGACGAAGTCGCTGGCGTATTCCTCCCCGGTTGGAGCCTGGAGCGAGAGGAAGGTGCCGTTGAAGTGACCCCGGTCCAGCTGGTAGCGGTGAAAGCCGGTGAACGGGTGGACCTTGACGGTGAGGTTCCACCCTCGGTCGACGGCGACGGCCTCGAAGCCGCTTCTCTTGTGGACGTGGCACTTTGCCGAGAGGAAGGTCAGGTAGTCTGGGTTGTCGGCCGTGGCCACGTGGATGCCGAAGTAGGAGGCGTTGGAGGCGGTCGCTCCCACCGACGAGACCGCGAGCGCCGTCAGCGTGGTTGCGAGGGCAAGGGATAGGCGGCGTGTGTGCACGGGATTCCTCAGTAGGTCAGGGGGTGAGCGTGACGGGGCGGTAGGTGACATGCGCGCAGATCGCGCTGACGGTGAAGGTGTCGTCGACCGTTGTGCTGGCGTTGTTGACGTAGCCGATCCAGGCGCCGTACTGGCTGATCGGGCCCTCAAGGTGAATCGACTGCTCGACGCCGGTGCCACTGGTCGTGACGTAGCCGCCGATCACGTGCATGCCGGCTGGACAGGACGCGACCGCGTAGTCGCGCGAGCCCGGGGGGTTGTCCGTGGAGTTGCTCTCGACCGTCAGCAGGCCGGTCAGTGCGCCTGCCGACTTGGCGCGCCCGACCGTGCGCAGCGTGCTCTCCTTGATCTGCCTGCCGGTGACCGAGTTGGCGGCGAGCCGGTTGCCGGGCTCGCTGCCGAGCTTGATCGTGGTGCCGTCGATGGAGGTGGCGGCCAAGGCGACGCCGCCGAGAGCGACGAACAGAGCGACGAAGGCGACGGCAAGCGCCGGCGAGGGACGGTGTTGACGGATGCGACGCATGGTGGGTCTCCTTGGGGGTGGGGGCGCCGGCAACCCGTGCTTGGTCTGTCGTCCCGTCATCGGATTGCCACCCGGCGCACTTCGCTGGCGTGGGTTCGCTCGGCGAGATACGGCGGGAGTTGCGTGAGCGCCTGGCGGGCGTTGTCCGCGTCGACTGTCCAGTAGATGCGGTGGTCGCCGGTGGCGCATGAGGCCATCGCGTCCAGGCCGCGCAGGGGACTGTCGTAGCCGCGCCAGGCGGCGTAGGCGACCTCACATTCAGCCTGGTCGTGGGCGTGGGCGAGGATGAACGTGGCCATCACGACCTGACGCTAGGCCCCGACGGGAGGGCGTACATCGGGGAAACACCCCCAACTTTGCGGCCAAGTTCCACGTGAGCCGGTGTTCAAGAAACACAAAGGGTCCAAGTATCAACCCAAGAATCACGGGGCAAGCAATGGGCATGGAACACCGTATCCCCGGCACGCCCGAGGCGGGGTCCTGCGGCGGCGGTGTTAGGGTTGCTGTCTACCAGGCAAGGCTGACGCTCCAATCCAGTCGGCCTGCCGCAAAAAGGGGGAGGACGCTTTGAACTTCAGGAAGCTTTCAATCGCCACCGCGATCGTCGCCGTCTGCGGCCTTGTAGCTCTGGCCGGGACCGCCGGTGCGTCAGGCGGGGCGGCCACCACGGTCACCATTCAGGCACAGCAGGGTGGCTTCTTCGGCTACGTGATAAGCCACAACCAGAATTGCGAGGCTGGCCGCAAGGTCGTGCTCTTCAAGCAAACCGGCAGCGTGCCGAAGCCGAGCCAGGACATAAAGATCGGTTCCGACATTGCGCAGCCGAACGGTCCTCACTCCATGTGGTCGATCAACACCAACAAGTCCGGCAGGTTTTATGCCCACGTCCGTGCGACGTCCGGCTGCCAGGCGGCGTTCAGCAAGACCGTCCACTCCCAATAAGCGCCGCGGCCAGCTCGTAGCTCCGCCCGAGAGCACGCGCGGGAGCGCTCGGCTGCCCGGGCATCGGGCGGGACCGCCCTGCTGAGCAAGGTCGCCTCGGCGGCGAGGCGGCCAGTTCGGTGCGGGTGGACGGTCCGGATTTGCGGGACCAGACGTCCTCTCAGCACACGTCATCGACACCCTGCTCGTTGTGGGGAGTAGCGGCGTTTGGACGAGACCCGCTTCGACATTGCACTCACGGGGCAAACACCGATGGGCACGGCTCCTCCCGCCACAGGGAACGTCACCGGCTCAGAGGGCGATTCACCGGCAGGCGCGACGGCAAGCCGGCGCGACCGCGGATCCCCTCCCGCTAGGCGGATGGGCGCCGCGCGTATGCTGCGCGGATCGGCGATCTGGACGACAGGACATATCTCGTGACCGGCGCCAATTCAGGCATCGGTCGAGAGACCTCGCGTGAGCTGGTGCGCCGGGGAGCTCGCGTGTACCTGGCCAGCCGCTCGGAGCAGAGGACCCGAGCGGTGATCGAGGCGATCGTCGCCGAGACGGGTAACCAGCGTCTTGAGTTCCTCCACCTTGATCTGGGCGACTTGGAGTCGGTGCGCGCGTGCGCGGACGAGTTCCTACGCTCTGGGCAGCCGTTGCACGGCCTGATCAACAATGCGGGACTCGCGGGCACGCGGGGGATGACCGACAGCGGCTTCGAGATCACCTTCGGCACCAACCACGTGGGGCCCTTCCTCCTGACCGGACTGCTGATCGACCGACTGCGAGAGAGCGCCCCGGCCCGGATCGTCAATGTCGCCAGCACCGGGCACTACCGCGCGCCCGGGATTGATTTCGATGCCGTTCGTCAACGGACGAAGACCCGCACTGGATTCCCCGAATACTGCGTGTCTAAGCTCGGCAATGTGCTCCATGCCCAGGAGCTCGCCAGGAGACTCGGAGACGATGGCGTCACCACGTACTCCCTGCACCCCGGCGCGGTGGCCACGGACGTGTGGCGCCACGTTCCGTGGCCGGTCCGACCGCTGATCAAGAGGCGGATGATCTCACCGGCGGAGGGGGCGAAGACCACGCTCTACTGTGCGACAGCGCCTGAGCTGGCCAACGAGAGCGGGCATTACTACGACGAGTGCCGCCGCACAGAGCCAAGCGAGGTCGCGACGCCGCAGCTCGCCGCGGAACTCTGGGATCGCAGCGTCGGATGGGTTGGTCTGGCTGGCGCTGACAGCGGCCGCCCTGAGTAACGCCGACCGCACCCCCGATCACGCGATAGGGACCATCCCAGGTGAGAGCGATCGGGCGGGGGCTTCGGGGAGACAGCACAAGTCGGTTCTCACTGAGGCGAATGGCAGCATTTGGGGCCCGAACAGTTCAACTCCTGTTGTCTGTGATGCCTTTCGCACCGGGCGACTGTCCGACGCGACGTTGATGCCGGCAGGGGTGGTGGCGTCAGCGAGGGTGTGCCGCGCATAGCCCGCCGCCGGTCCCGCAGCGTCGCTTCTCGGCGCCGCCGAAGAAGGTGCGCAGCTCGTCGAACGACTCCGAAGGGCGCTCGAGCCACGGGTAATGCCCGCCGCCTTTGATCTCGACCACGCGCGGACCGGCATGCTTGAGAAGCCGTGCCGACTCCAGGTCCCAGGTGCGACCGAACACGTCCTTGGAACCGAAGAGGTCGAGCGCCGGAAGCACGAGCCGCCCGAGACCGCGAGCGATCGGCGCGAGCACCGACACGTTCACGGTGTAAGGAAAGGTCCCGTTGAATGTACGTACCGAGCAGCCGGTGGAGGCCAGCCAGCTCGGCACACGCTCGCGAGGATCACCCAGGTAAGCCGGAGTCGCCGCATTGAAATGCCGCGTGCAACTGTTTCCCTGATCGGGCGGGAGCGGATTGGGAATCAGCCCTTCATTTTGCAACTGCGCGATCCGATGCCCGAGCCGATTGAGGCCTGCGAACTGTGTCTGGCGGTCAGCCGGTTCCGCGTCCACCAGGCTGAGCGCGAATAGGTGGCGGGGATGCGCGACGGCATAGGCAGCGGCAACCAAGCCCCCGAAGGAATGGCCCACGAGCGCGATCCGCCGGACCCCGAGCGCGTGGCGGAGTGCCTCGAGATCCTCGACATCGGCGCTCAGCGTGTAGCGGCCGTCGCTCGGCGGGCTGGAGGCACCGACCCCGCGCGCGTCATAGGTGACCGAAAGCAGGCCGGACTTCGAGAGGGCAGCCGGCATGGGGCCGAATTCCTGGTGCGATTCGCCGGGCCCGCCGGCAATCATGATCACCGCCGCGCGCGCGTGCAAGCTCCCCGTGGTCCATGCCGCCAGATGGACACCGTCCGTGGAGCGGACATGCAACTCGCGAGCCTGCGCAGCAGCCGCAGCCCCCAGCCAACCCACCCCGACCACCAGCCAAACCGCACCCCATGCCACCTGCCGCCGCCAGCCTGAACACGAGCTCGCCACCACCAACCCCCTTCAGAGGCAATCGATCCACCGTGCCCCCGGCCAGCTGAGGATACGCCCCTAACAGCGCTTCGTCCTCGGCAACCACCCCAGGATTACCGCCAAACGTCAGAACCCAGACCACCGCCTGGACATTCAAACCCGCTCCAAGCGCTGCCGGCCTTGGCCCTACCACCCCTGACATCCAGGCATCTGCCCGACAAGCCGGCCGCTTCTTTAACGCGGACGAACCCAGCAGGCAGACTCGACCGCGCGTGCATCCCCAATCAGGCTAATCGCGACAGCGCGGGCGCACCAAACGGGAGCTTCTGGTCGCTCCAGACGATGCGGAAAAGGAGCGTTTGAGCAAGCAAGCCCGCGGGCCGAGACCTCTGCCTCTCACGCGGTACCTCAAGCCGCTTCGCCCGCAGACCTCTTACGCGCGGAAGGCGGGGCTCGCGGAATCACGCGAACGCGAACGCGAGCCCGCCCGCGGTTCGCGTCAGCCGCCGTTACTCCAGTCGATGATGGCCTGGCATCGCTGCTCGGGCACCCAATGTGCGACACCAGCGAGCCTCTCCACATGTAGCTGCGGTTGACCCTCGACTGGCCCCGCTGGGATGCCCGCCGTGACTCGATCACGTCGCCCCAGTAGCAGCGTCGTTGGTACTTGAAGCACAGCGTCGGCGTACCGACCGCGGATTATCGGCCTCAGCTCACGGGTGAGAAAGGTCCGATACATCGCCACGGTCACCTTCGCCGGGAGGTGCTCGGCGAACACACCGACCTCGGCCTCTTGGAGACGGTCGCCTCCGCGCCCGACCTGCAAGATCCTCCGGACCATCGGGTCGCTAATTCTTGGCCCAACGAGCGGCAGGCTGATCGGTCCTTGATAGCTGAGCCCCACCACTAGCCGGCTCAGGGTCGGCTTAACCCATAGATGTGGGATACACACCGCCAGCATCCGCTCAAAGCGCTCCGGCGCGCGGAGCGCCGCCAGCACGCCGGTCCACCCACCCCAATCATGACCAACCCAGGTCACCCGCCCTACCCCCAACTCATCGACAACGGCGAGCAGGTCCGAGGCCAGCTGCTCCTTCTCGTAGCCGGTCCCGGCCACTTCGGTCCAGCCGTGGCCGCGCAGATCAGGCGCGATCACCCTAAAACGCTCGGCCAGGCCTGGTATCACTCGACGCCACGCCCACCAGTTCTGCGGCCAGCCGTGCACCAGCACGATCGGTGGCGCGTCCTCGGGCCCGGCTAGCGCGACATGCGTGCGCAACCCTCCAGCATTGACGTACTCGTGGCGGACACCGTCCAGGTCGGGAGGATCGCTCACGGTCTGCGAATCGTAAGCGTTTCGGCAAGATCAGAATGTCGCAACCACGCGAAAGCACTCGTCCCGCCGCGGCCCTCCGGACCGGTCCTTTGTCGCAGTAGCAGCCGTCCGCTCTGAGGCCCACAAGATGCTAATGCGATCGCCTCGCGTTCCGCGGTTCTCGGGACTTGGGGCGTGACTGCCTCGGCGCCTACGCGCCCGCGTGGTGAGCGATGAGCGCTTCGGCGTCCCGTACGATCGCGCCGCTTCCGTGCTCGCGGGCGAGTTCGACGGCCCGCTCGATCAGCTCTCGGCCCCGATCGGCGTCGCCGGCCTCGCCACGGGCCAGCAGGGCGCCACCCAGTTCAGCCAGGTGCGGGCCAGGAACAGCTTCGCACCCACGCGCTCGTGGTCTCGGCCGCGGCGGCGAAGTGCTGCTCGGCGTCCTCCCAGCGCTCGAGCGTCGCGGCCAACACGCCGAGGTCCGCTCCACCGAGCCGGTGACGGTGAACACCGAGGTCACGATCTGGTCCCGGTAGGGCAGGAGCTTGTCGTAGATGACCGAGGCCGGTCCGGTCGCGCCGAGCCGAGCGGCGATCTCGCCGTAGCGGGCCATGCCGTTGATCCAGCCAACATCGAACGGCAGAGAGGCGAAGTCCTCAGCGGCAGCCGCGTTCGAAGATCGCCTTGGCCTCCTCGGTGCGTCCCAACTCGCTGTAGGCGAAGGCCAGCGTCGCCTGGAGCGTCCGCAGCCCCGGAGTCTCGGCTACACGCTGCTCGAGGATCTCGATCAGCTCGTTCAGCCGTCCCTGCTCGGCGCGGATCGCGAACAGCTGCACCCCGACGATCATCAGCGCGTCGGCTTGCCCAGACTCGTGGCCGATGCCGGCCGACTGGAGCGCCAGTGCCTCGGCCGCTTCGAGCCGACCGTGGAACTGCTCTCTGGTGGAGCCGGGATAGGCATTGAACCAGTGGAGCGCCGGCTGGCCAATCTGGTCGGCGAGCTGCCGGGCATGCGTCAGCGCACGATCCATCTCGACCGCATCACCGAGCTGCAGCGCGCTGGTGAACCGCCACTGGAATGCGCCCCATAGCAGGAACGGATCCGCCAGAGCCTCGGCCAGCGTCTCGAGCTCGCCGGTCAGCTCCCACGAGCGTATGGGCGGTGTCGGCAGAGCCGAGCTGGGCATTGCAGACGTGGTATAGGACGCGGACCAGGGGACGTCGGTCATCAAAGGTCCGAGCGCCGGCCAGCGCTTCGTCCACGAGCGCGCTTACTCGTTCGAAGTCTCCGGAGAAGGTCAGCTCGGCCGCCAGCTGGGCGAGCAGGATCGGTCGTTCCGGGGAGCCTGGGCTCGACGGCGGCGATGGCCGCCTCAAGCCCTTCAACGCGTTCGCGCGTCCACGGTCCCGCCGCCGTATGCCAGCCGCGGGTGTTCTCGAGCGTCGCGCGGCACGAGCTGGGGCACGTTCCCGGTTCGCCGCGCGATTGCCGCAGCCTCCAGCAGCGTGGCCCGGAAGGCGGGTCGCCGAGGTGCTTCTGCGCGGTGCCGATCCCGATCAGCAGCTCGCAGCGCTCGCTCTCCTGCGCGTCGGGCCCCAACAGCTCCAGGGCCTGGTTAAACCAGCGCAGCGCCTGATCCGGAGCGAGCTGCTCGAGCGCGCGGTCTCCCGCCCGGCGAGCGTAGTCCAGCGCCTTGGTGCGGTCGGCCGCCACGACCGCGCGTGAGAAGTGGTTGGCCAGCTCAGGCAGGCGGTCGCCGGGATCGGACCCGTAGAGCTCTTCCAGCGCCTCGGCTATCCGACTTGTGCATGCGCGCGCGCCGGGTGGCGCTCAGCTGCTCATAGAGCGTGTTGTTGATCAGGGCGTGGGAGAAGCTGAAGCGGCCCACCCGCTCGGGTGACTCGGTCACCACCGATGCCTCGAGCGCCGTGTCCAGAGCATCGAGGATCTCGTCCTCATTCTGGTCGAGCAGCCGCGTGAGCAGCTCGAGATCGAACGTGCGACCGATCACCGAGGCGATGGTCAGGATCTGGCGCAGCTCCTCGCCCAAGCGCTCGATCCGCCGCCCCACCACGTCTCGCACGCTCTGGGGCAGCCCGAGCTCGGAGATCGTCTTGGTGCAGGCGCCAGCGCCCGTCCTCATCGACCCCCAGCGCCCCTGACTCGGTCAGGTGCTGGAGGATCTCGCCGACGAAGAACGGATTGCCGTCGGTCTCCTGGGCGATCTCGGCGGCCAGCTCCATGCCGACATGCCCGATGTCGTGCCCGGCGGCGGCGGTCAGCACCTCGGCGACCTCGTCGGGACCGAGCCCGTCGAGCGCGATCCGCTGCACCCCTTCGACGCGCCGCAGGTCGGCCAGGATGTCGGTCATCGGATGGTCGCGATCCAGATCGGAGTCGCGGTAGGTCACAATCAGCAGCAGCGGAGCGCTCTCGATCGACTTCGTGACGTGTCGCAGCAGCGTCAGGGATTCCTTGTCGGCCCACTGGAAGTCGTCCAGCACGAGGGCGATCGGACCGTTCTCGGCGGCGGTCTCCAGCAGTCCGGCCACCGCACCAAACAGCAGATAGCGCTCGGTCTCCGAGTCCGACTCTGCGGCTCTGGGACTTCCGAGACACGCTGCGGCAGGGAGCGAGCCAGACGAGCGATCTCGCCTCCATGCGCTAGCCACATGTCGGGCCAGGACCTCGTCAGGCGCCCCTTTGACATAGCGATCCAGCGCCTCGATCCACGGGGCGTACGAGGCGCCAAGGTCCTGCGAGGCGGCACCCCATAGCACCGTGGCACCCTCGCCATGCGCGGTGATCGCGGCATGCGAGGCCAGGCGAGTCTTGCCGATTCCCGCCTCACCGGAAATCAAGACCATCCTCCGAGCCCCCTGCTGGACCTCCGTCCAGGCCGATCCCAGCAGCGCCCGCTCACTAGCCCGTCCGACATAGGCGATCCTCGGGACAACGCGCAGAGGAGCCGGCAGCGGGATCTTCGAGACCCAGGCCCCACGGGCTCCCAGGCGATCTCATACGCCTGGACGGGTTCGGGGATTCCCTTGAGCTCGAGCTCGCCGACCGGCCTGAAAGCTTCTCGGTCACCGCGGGCGGCCATCAGCCGCACCAGCTCGCCAGCCAGGATGCCGTCATCGGGCGCCTTGGCGCACAGGCGAGCCGCCTCAATCGAGGGCATGCCGAAGTAATCGCCATCCTCGACCGTCGACTCGCCCATCCCAATCCCGACGCGAATATGCAGCTCGGCATCCGCGCCGCGGTTGCGCCGGTCGATCCGCTGATGCATCGCCTTGGCACACGCAACCGCGCCCGAAGCGGTGTTGAACGCGACCATCAGGCCGTCGCCGGTGTTCTTGACCTCGCGCCCGCCGTTGTCAGCGATCGCTTGCCGGAGGACCTCGAAATGCTCACGACGCAGCTCATCGGCACGCTCCGGCCCAACCGCCGTCTCAAGGCGAGTCGATCCGACGAGGTCGGAGATCAGGATGGCGGCTGTCTCGATGGACGACATGAAAAGATGACCCGGCCAGCCCCGCGCCTTGGCCACCCCTTGGCCAAGGCTTCCCGCCGAAAAGTATGCCCGGCCTTGACCGGGATGTCCAGGGCTCGGCGGCAAAGGCGCCATCCGGAAAGGCGTTCGCCGGACGAGTGCGTTCGCGTGGCACGAGCCGTTTCGCCTTCCTTGCGGAGCGAGTCGCTGGCTGGCGGCCGTGCGGGTACTCGTCGCGCGAGGAACCGCGGGCAGGTCCGACTTGGTGGCCACACGGCGCGAGGTGCCCAGGTCGGCCGTGGACCCGGGCAACCGGTAGTTTCGCGAGGGCGTCCCGACCGATGATTTCTCGTCGATTCGCCAGTCTTGGTTCACATGACACCAACCACATGCCACATGTCCATCTCTCTCGACGGCTTTGTCGCCGGCCCCGACCAGAGCGCCGACAACCCGCTCGGCGTCGGCGGCCTGGAGCTCCACCACTGGCACCTGGACGAGCCCTTCCATCAAGCCGACGCCCGCGTGCGCGACGAGCTCATGAGGCCCCGCGGGGCGTACGTGATGGGCCGCAACATGTTTGGCCCGGTTCGGGGCCCGTGGGACGTGAACTGGCGAGGGTGGTGGGGCGACGAGCCGCCCTATCACGCTCCTGTGTTCGTTCTCACCCACTACCCGCACGACCCGATCGCGATGGAGGGCGGAACGACGTTCCACTTCATCACCGAAGGCTTCGATGTCGCCTTCGAGCGCGCCCAGGCAGCGGCCGGCGACCTCGGCGTCGACATCGCCGGTGGCGCCTCCACCGTGCGGCAGGCGTTCGCGGCGGGCGTGATCGACGAGCTGATGCTCGACGTCGCCCCCGTTCTGCTCGGCGCCGGCGAGCGCCTGTTCGACGGAGTGCAAGACCCCGGCCTACAGCCGGTCGAGGTGATCCACTCCCCGCTTGCGACGCACATTCGCTACCGCATCGGCCGCTGACTCGCTGACACCGCTCGGTGCCGAAACGGGCAGGCTGATCGAGTCTGCCTAGTGGCTTTGCTACTGGCTGAGTTGTTGGATGAGGTCGATGAGCTCGTCTGGGTCATAACCGTATCGGCGTCCGAACTGCACGAACTCTTTGGCCTTGGCGAGCATGGCACCGCGCTGGGCGGTGCCGGCGACGTGGACGCCGCGACCGCGGCGGAATTCCAGGAGCCCTTCGTCGCGCAGCAGCCGTAGCGCCCGCAGCACCGTGTTGGTGTTGACCTGCAGCACGGCCGCGAGGTCGCGGGCGGGTGGTAGGCGCTCTCCGGGGGCGGCCTCGCCCTCGGCGATCGCGCGGCGGATCTCGCCCGCGACCTGGTCGTGGAGCAGGACAGGGCGGTCGCGGTCGATCTTGACAGATAACATCGTGCTAGTGATACTAGCGTCATGTTGGGAGCGATCGAAGGGCCCTGGACATCATCGCGGTGGGCGGTCATCAAGGACGCCCGCCGTCGCCAGCAACGCCGCCGCCGCCGGTTCCTCGCGGTCGCTGCCGTACTGCTGCTGGCCGCGGCTGTCGGCTGGGCGATAGCCCGCAACGCAGGGTCCGCTCACGCGCCAGCGCTGGCGTCCGTGACGGTGGGACGGTCGAGCCGTTGGCTCTCGGCGGGGTCGTCCAGGACACCACGACGCTTGAGGGCCGACTGTGGGTGCTGACCTGCCTGAGTCACTGCTCAGATCCGTTTTCGACCGCCAGCACCGGGCAGCTGATCGAGCTCGCCGCTACCGGCCAGCCGATCAAACGCTTCCCGGTCTCTCACCCAACCGCTCTGACCAGCAGTGCCGACGCGCTTTGGGTCGCGCACTTCGAAACCGGCGACATATCCCGCATAAACCCTCAGACAGGCATGGTCACGGCCACGACCCATGTCCAGCTCACTAAGCCGATCGCGACAAACGGCTACCGGCGATTCGAGCCGGCCGGCATCAGCTTCGGGGGTAGACGCATCTGGGCATCGGACGGGCTCGGCTACGTTGCGGAGATCAACCCGGGCACCGCCCGACTGGAACGGATCGTGTTCACCTCCAGCGAGGCCACGAGCTCGACCAGCGCGGCGGGTCGGACGTGGGTCGCAGACGAGCTTGATGGCGTCGGGACATTTGCACCCGGCAGCAACCATGTCGGGGTCCACCTCATCTCATGGGCCCGCCAACCAGTTGACGTCGGGACCGTTGCGTCTGGAGCGGGACTGATCTGGGCCCTGGGCGAGGAGACGAGCTACTTGACCGGCTTGACCCACCCGACGAACGTCGTCGTCACAACACTCAACCCCCACACCGGCCGGATCATGCATCAGTGGCAAATCTCACCACAAGCCAGCGCGCTGGTACTCGGGAATGGCAGCGCATACGTTGGGAACGACAACAACGGGCGGCTGCTTCGCCTCACCCCACCCCACGGCGTCCAGATCCTCCACGGACCCAAAGCGGCCCAGCTCACCGCCGTCACCTCTCACGCGCTCTGGGCGATCAACAAAAACGGACAGCTGCTGCGCATCGGCCTCGCGACAAAGGAGCCGTCCTCCACCTGACCGCGGCGGCCAATTCATTCGCGTGGATCCGCCTCCGCCGGCTGGCTGTTGTAGTGGTCGCGTAGGGGAAGTGAGCGGGGCTCGGCCGCTGCCTTCTGGACTCGATCGAAGGGGCGGCCATGCCGTCTTATGGGTCCGGGGTCGGGTGTCGTGGTGGACGGGGCCAGTTGACCAGTCTTCCTGGGCAAGTCGGCGTCTGAGTCGCCCGCGTGCGCGGTGCAGGCGGACTCGAACTGCGTTGGCGTGACTGCCGGTGACGACGGCGATCTCCCGGGGCGTGAGCCCTTCCCAGGCGCTGAGTGTGAGGATCTCGCGGTCTGTGTCCAACAGTTCGCCAAGGGCGGCTCCCAACTTGCACAGACGTTCGTCTGGGGTGGCTGGGCTTCTCGCGGTGGCGCGAAGTTCGGCGGCGAGTCGCTCGGATAGCGCGTTTCGAACTCGGGCCTGCCGGGCGGACTTGAGAAGAAGGTTCCGCGCGACGCCGAACAGCCACAGGCGAGCTTGACCGCCGTTGGGCAGGGTCTCGACGGTCCGCCACGCAATGAGATAGGTCTCCGCGAGGACATCAGCCGCGTCCTCGGGAGTGGACGCCCGCCGCAGCACGTACGCGAGAAGATCTTGGCGTGTCTGCTTGTAAAGCTCTTGGAAGCGCTCCTCCGGGAACGGATCTCTGCGCTCACGGGCGCGACCCTCGTGCGATCGCGCTTCTGAACCGGCGAGGCAGTGCAGTTCCCTCGTGGCTCCCCGACAGCGGTTTGAAGTATGAACATCCGCCGTGCCATACCGGCCCGCGATCAGCCAATCGACCCTCGCGATGCTGCCGCGCCGAACCGCCTGGCCGAAGGGCAAGAACCACCCGAACAGGCTGTGTCGGCCCACGACGAACACGTTGTGCGGGTTGTGTCGGCCGTAGCTCGTCTCGTGGACAGCCGAGGCGGTGGGGTCCGGGTCTTCGGCCTGGACTGCCGGCCACCGCGGTGCATCGCTGATGACCTTCGCCGCCTGGCGGACGGCGACGCCGTTGCCAGCGCGTTTGGCGGCTCGCCAGTCATAGACCCAAGCGCAGAATGCGCTCATCGCGAAGAATCCCCGCACCTGATGCGGTCCCGTGACAGCCCGTCCTCCTTGGGTCTCCGAATCGCAGGCGCCCCTCGTCGTAACCCGGGGAACGTCAAGCTCCGCCACGAGCAGCCAGGTGCGCCAACTCGAATAGCCCGGGGGGTAGTGAATGTCCGCCGACAGCGCCAACGCCTTCCGACAAAAGTCGGGATCGGCCTCATGAAGAGTGCGGTTGGTGAATAGCTGTGTGGCAGCCGCTGCTCCACCCCCAGCGCCAATACCGCCACAGCGACCGCCCAGCCCCCGCGGCCCGGTCAGCGACGATTGATGGGCTCGTCGGGATGACGCCGGTCGCGCTCGGCTCACGATCGCTGAGCCGAGTTCATCCAGAGCTTCCTCAACTCCCGGGCCCCCGCGCCAGTCCTTCAGCGGGTCAGATGCCTCCAACCGTCTCGCATGGCGTCGCCTCTGGTCAAGGATCTGAGCATCGCCGGGCTCCTGTCTCGCTCTCTCGGACATCCACCCCTACATTCCACCCGCACCCAACTTCATTACAGGCCACGGAAGAGAACCAAACGTGAGGCTCCCGATGCCTCAGTTACCGCGACGCCCTCGAACGCCTGCTCCTTTGGGCGAGCAGCATGCGCCCGGCCCCCTGGTGCCGGCTTCCCCTTTCGTGGAAACGCAGTCGTCCCGCCGCGAGGTGACCAGACGGCTCCTCCCGCGTGCGAGCAGCCGGATCGTAGCCGGACCACGTGTGACAGACACAGCTGTGCCCCACCCATCCATCTCCCCTGATCACGACCTCGCGGGCGGGCAAAAACAGGGGCGAAATTGGGGGAAGAGGTTGGTCCCCGAATCGTTCCAGAACTAAAAGTTCCCGCGATTTGCAGGGCTTTCCTGAGGGGTGAGCGAGGGGACTCGAACCCCCGACCGCCTGGACCACAACCAGGAGCTCTACCAGCTGAGCTACGCCCACCGCGAGGCAGATCAATCTAGCAGCGATGACCCGCAATCTGGCCCGCGGAGTTGGCCCAGCGTTAAGGACTCAGCGACCGGGCAGAAGCGAATACTCGCGGTGGCGCGGGCGCTCCACAAGACCTGGGCGTAAAGCCACAGAGCCGACTTCTCATCTTCGCCGATCGGCGCCGGCTCGATGATGTCCTGTTTATCTCGTCGAGGTCGAGGCCCGTGCGCAGAGCATCCGCAATCTGGCGGTGAAGGCCTGAGGTCACCACTGCCCTCCCATGCCCGTCGGTCCGGCAGCCTCGTGGTGACACCGCCTCGGCAGCATCCTGCGACACCGCCGCACGCGATTAAACCGCTACCGGCTAAAGAAGTTGCAAAGAACCTGTTACCTCGACCTCAAAAGAGGCGCGCGCGCTTCGGCGGCGCCCATCGCTGGCCGGCCGCCGACTCAGCCGGCTGAACT
>CAVPKV010000064.1:0-25439 GCA_963705785.1 uncultured Solirubrobacterales bacterium
TGGAGAAGTCGCCAATTTTTACCACGCGGACCTTCTCGCCATACTTTTCCCCGAAGAGAGCCATGGCATGATACTCATTTACGGCAACATCGATGGGTACGTCTTCCAAAGTCTCTGACCTGAGTGTTGGCGAGAACTTCTCTATTGATGAGGTCCTCGATCTCCTGCAATTCTTCATCCGCTACGGCGGTGAAGTGCGAGAAATCGAAGCGCAGGCGAGTGGGATCGACCAAAGACCCCGCCTGCTTGACATGCTTGCCCAGCACTTCCCTCAATCCCGCGTGGAGCAGATGCGTGCCTGTGTGATTGCGGCGGGTGGCGTTGCGGTAATCCGTATCGACGACGGTATCGACGTGATCGCCCAGCTTGACCGGTTGGCGCACGTAGACCTTATGCGCGCGCACACCCTGCACCGGCTGCACACAGCCGAGGACATCGGCGACCACGGTGTTGTGGTCGGCGGAATAGAACCAGCCAACATCCCCCACCTGGCCGCCCGAGTCGGCATAGAATGCAGTGTGGTCGAGCACGATCTCGACACTCTCGCCGGGTTGGGCCAGCGGGACTCCGGCGCCGTCTTTGACGATGGCTAATACTTCACAGCCTCGCGAGGTAAGCTGCCGGTAGCCCTCGAAGACGGTCTTCGGCAATCCGCGGAAGACCGGGCTGGCGGTATCTGTTTGCGCCGCCTTTCCAGGAGGCGCGGGCGCGTGCCTGCTCTTCCGCGCGCGCGCGCTCAAAGCCCGTGAGATCGAATTCAATGCCCTGATCGCGCGCCGCATCGATCATGAAATCGAGCGGCAGGCCGAAGGTCTCATACAAGTGAAAGGCTGCGGCGCCATCGAGCCGCGGAGGGGTTACCCGAGCCGTCGCGCGTCAGATCGAGAGCCGCATCCAGTTGCTTGGACCCCAGGGCCAGCGTTCTCCCAAAGCGTTCCTCTTCCGCCTGCACCGTCTTGGCGACACGTCCGGCGCTTTCGGCGAGCTCCGGATAGGCGGATTGCATCTGGTCGCGAACCGCATAGGTCATTTGAAACATGAACGGCTTTTCTTCGCCCAGCAATCGGCCATGGCGGATACCGCGGCGAAGAATCTTGCGCAGAACATATCCCCTGCCTTCATTTGCCGGGAGCACGCCATCGGAGATGAGGAATGTGGCCGCCCGTGCATGGTCGGCAATGATGCGCAGCGACGCGCCGCCAGGCGTCTGGCCCTCCTGATACTTGGTTTGAGTAAGCTCGGCGGCGCGGGTGATCAACGGCGTGAAAAGGTCGGTCTCGAAGTTGGAAATCTTGTCCTGTAACACGGCAGCCAGGCGTTCCAGTCCGCGGCGCGGGTATCGATGGAAGGGCTGGGCAGCAAAGTCCAGTTCGCCTTGCGCATTGCGATCGAACTGCATGAAGACCAGATTCGACATTTCCACATAGCGGGAGTCATCCTGGCCGAAAGGCTTGTCTTCTCCCGTCTCCGAGGCGGCAATCCCCATATCGTAGAAAATCTCCGAGCATGGCCCGCAGGGTCCAGTATCGCCCATGGCCCAGAAATTATCTTTCATGCCTAACTCGTGAATTCGTTCCGCAGGAATCCCTTAACTGCGCCAAAGATCGTAGGCTTCGTCGTCTCTGGGAACCCCGGCTCGCCGTGCTGGGCTTCCAGTCCGAGGACACCGCGCCGCATCGGATCGATCGGAGCGCGCGTTCCATGACCCTCGTCGGGATTGACGGGGTTGATCTGAACGGCCCGTCGGTCTCCAAGCCCGACGCCGCCGCGCGGCGGCAGCTCGCCCGGGCCCACGCCGACGGCCTGCCGGGCGTACTGCTGGTCGGCAACTGGTCAAACAGGGTGGGCGACTTCTACGAGCCGCTGGCCCACCGGACGCTGGGCAGCCCGGCGAACGTGAACCGGGCCGCGCGGGCTCTGGCCCACGACGTGCGCGCCCAGGGGTGGAACGGCGCGTCGGTCGATCTGGAGTCGCTGTTGCCCAGGGACCGGGCCGGCCTGACTCGGTTCGTGTCCGACCTGCGCTCGGACCTGCCGACGGACGACTCGCTGACCATCTGTCTGCAGGCCTCGACCACCCTGCCGGGCTACCGGGCCAGCGGCTACGACCTGCGGGGGCTGGCCGCCCGCGCCGACCAGATCGTGCTAATGACCTACGACGACCACGGCCCGTGGGAGAACGCGCCCGGTCCGATCGGGCCGCTCCCGTGGCAGCGCGCCTCCGTGCAGGCCCTGGAGCGCGCCGTCCCGGCGACCCGGATCTTCCTCGGCGTGGCCGACTACGCGTACGCCTGGCGGCCCCACTCCAACGACAGCCTGAGCGTGACCCAGGCCCGAGCGCTGGTGGCGCGCTGGCACGCCCAGCCCCGCTGGGTAACCCGGGTTGGCGAATGGACGGCCACGCTCCGTGACGGCTCGACGGTGTGGTGGTCCGACGCCCGGTCGATCGGCCGGCGCATCACGCTCGCCGGGGTGCTCGGCCTGCACGGCATCGCCGTGTGGTCGCTGGCGGGAGATCCGCTCCCCTCAGCCGCCGGCTAGACCCGCCGCCGCCCGAGGGTGGCCACCCGTCTACGCCGGCCGGTAGCCCAGGTGCACGACGCCGCTGTCGTATGACTCGCTCGCCGTCAGGGCCAGTTTGCTCTGGGGGCCGCCGTCCTGAAACAGCCGCAGACCCGAGCCGAGCACGATCGGAAAGACGAACATGTGCAGCTCGTCCAGCAGGTCGTTGGCCAGCAACGCGCGGACCAGGGTCCCGCTGCCGCTGACATAGATGTCGCCGTCCACCCGGTCCTTGAGCGACCGGATCGAGTCCGGGTCATACGGCCCGAGGATCGTCGAGTTCTGCCAGTCGGCGCTCTGAAGCGTTGACGACACGACGTACTTGGGCGACTCGTTGAAGAACGGCGCGCCCGGGTCGTCCTCGGCCGTCCGGGCCGACCAGGCCGGGGCGAATTCCTGGTAGGTCGTCCGCCCGAGCAGGATCGCCTTGCTGCCCGCGACGATGCCGCCGATGGCCTGACCCATCCTGGGGTCGAACGGATAGTCGAACGTCCACGTCGGCGTCTCCATCACACCGTCCAGCGATACGAACTCGTGCGCCAGGATCTTGCCCATCGTGATCTCCTCTCCGATGCCGTTGCGGCATGTTGATCCAACTGCTGCTTAGACGCGTTCGGGCCCGGAGAATCATCGGGCCACGAGCCACCGCATACGCTGGGCTCCCATGGAACGGTGGCTGGACGACGAGCGCAACGTACGGGTGTGCGCCGTCCTGGGCGCGGCGGCGATCGCGTTCTCCAGCATCCTCGTCGCCCTGAGCCACGCCTCGCCGTCGACGGCCGCGATCTTCCGCTGCGCATACGCGCTCCCCGTCCTCGGCCTGCTGGCCTGGCTGGAGGACCGGCGACTCGGTTCCCGGTCCTGGACCGAGCGGCGCTTCGCGATCGGCGCGGGCGTGTTCTTCGCGGCCGACCTGATCCTGTGGCACCACTCGATCGGCGACATCGGTGCCGGGCTGGCGACGGTGCTGGCCAATGTCCAGGTCGTCCTGGTGCCGCTCACCGCCTGGCTCTGGCTATCCGAGCGCCCAGGCCGTCAGGTGCTGGCCGCACTCCCGCTCGCCCTGATCGGCGTCGTCCTGATCTCGGGGGTGCTCGAACGGGGCGCCTATGGTCACGAGCCCACGCGGGGAGCGATTTTCGGGATCGGGGCCGGGGTGGCGTACGTCGGCTTCCTCCTGCTATTGCGGCGCAGCGGCGCGGACCTCCGCCGGCCAGCAGGGCCTCTGTTTGACGCCACGGCCACGGCCGCCGTGTTATGCGTGATCGCCGGGGAGATCATCGGGGACGCCCATCTGGTCCCCACCTGGCCCGGCGCGGGCTGGCTGATCATCCTGGCCCTGACCTCCCAGGTTCTGGGCTGGCTCCTGATCACGCTCTCGCTGCCCCGGCTGCCGGCGGCGCTGACCTCGCTGCTGCTCACGGTCCAGCCCGTCGGGTCGGTCGGCCTGGCGGCGCTGATCCTGGGCGAAGCGCCGTCCGCGCTTCAGCTCTTCGGGGTCGCGCTGGTGCTCGCCGCGCTACTCGTGGCCACGACGCCGCGGCGCCGCGTCCGGGTGCCGGCTACTGCTCTGGCGAGGCCTGGGCCGCCGTCGCGTCTGGAGTAGGAGGGCCGGAGGCCTGAGCCGTGATCAGGGCCGGGCTGTCCTTCGCATCGTGGGAGGATCTGCCGCCGATCGAGTCCCGGAACCCCTTGATCCCCTCACCCAGCGACCGTCCGAGCATCGGCAGCCGCTTGGGCCCGAAGATCACCAGCAGCACAACCAGGACGACGATCGAATCGGTCAGTGGGTTTCGGAACATGCGCAGGCCTCTCCGACGATTGGGAAGCTCCAAGGGTACAGAGGGGGCGGAGGTTCGGGGGCGCATCAGGGAGCCAGCCACTCCCGGACGCGGCCCGGTGAGGCGAGGGCGGAGAAATCGCCGTGATCGCGGATCCTCTCCGCGGCCGATGCCATCCCCTCCACGGCCGTCCAGGTGAGCGAGCCGCCCACGCTGATGCGCTGTGCCCCGGCGTCGACGAGCTCCTGGACGGTGGCCGTCGGGTAGGCGAGCACGTTGACCGGTTTGTTCACCGCCTGGCACACGGCGCTGATCTGCTCAGCGCCCCTCAGCCCGGGGGCAAACAGCACGTCGGCTCCGGCCTGCTCGTAGGCCTGAAGCCGGGCAATCGTGTTCTCCAGGTCGTCGCGGCCCCGGATCAGGTTTTCGGCCCGGGCCGTGAGCGTGAACGGGAACTCGAGGCCCCGCGCCGCCTCCGCGGCGGCGGCGATCCGGGCCGCGGCCTGGTCGAGCGGATAGATGCCCTGTGACGGATCCCAATCCTCGATTGATCCGCCGACTGCGCCGGACGCCGCGGCGGTCTGGATCGCCCTGGCCACGGCCTCCGGCTCGGGTCCGTATCCGTTCTCCAGATCCACCGACACCGGGAGCGACGTGGACTCCGACACGCGCCTCACGTGTTCCGCCAGCTCGTCGAGCGTGACCCCACCGTCGGGCCGCCCGAGCGTGAAGGCAAACCCCGAGCTGGTCGTGGCCAATGCCTTGAAGCCCAGCGCCTCGAGCACCTTGGCCGCTCCGGCGTCCCATGGGTTGGGGATGACGAACGGTTCACCTCGGTGCAGGGCCGAAAAGAGCTCGCCCTCGTGTCGCTGATCAGCGGTAATCGTGGCAGCCTAACGGTCATCACGGGCACAGATACAGAGAGGAATCCGATGTCGACTTCACCAGCAGACTTCAACGCCCAGGTCATCGAGGAATTCCGGGCCAACGAGGGCCGCGTGGGCGGGATGTTCCAGAACACGACGCTGCTGCTCGTGCATCACACCGGGGCCAGGTCGGGTCAAGCTCGGGTCAACCCGGTCGCCTATTACAGGGACGGCGAGCGCTATGTGATCTTTGCCTCCAAGGCGGGCGCGCCCACCAATCCCGACTGGTATCACAACCTCATGTCCCATCCGGAGACGAAGATCGAGGTGGGTGAGGACACGCTCGACGTCGTGGCCACTCAGGCGGAGGGCGAGGAGCGCGAGCGGCTGTTCCAAGCTCAGGTCGAGCGCTCGCCCCAGTTCGGCGAGTATCAGCGCAAGACCGAGCGGGTGATCCCGGTCCTGATCCTCACGCCACGTTAGGACGCTTTTGTGCCGCCAGCGTGGCGGTCTCAGCCTGTGCGGCGGCTCACGCTGTCCCCGGCCCCGGAGATAGAGTTGAAGAACATGACCGTGGTCGTCCTCACCGGGGCCACGCGCGGGATCGGACGCGCGGCGGCCGTGGAGCTCGCTCGCCAGGGGGCCGAGCTGGCGATCGTGGGCCGCGAGCCGGCGCGCGTGCATGAGGTGGCCCGCGAGGCCACCGCGGCGGGTGATGGCGCTCCGGTCCACGAGCATGTGGCGGATCTGACGCTGATGTCAGACGTCCGTGCGCTGGCCTCCGAGCTCGGACAGCGCCACGAGCGCATCGACGTGCTGGCCAACAATGCGGGCGCGCTGTTCGCCCGGCGCGAGGAGACCTCAGAAGGGTTCGAGCGGACGTTTGCCCTCAACCACCTGGCGCCGTTTCTGCTCACCAACCTGCTGCGTGACCCGCTGAACGGCGGGCGGGTGGTCACCACCGCCTCGGACGCGCACGAGTCGGGCCGTCTGGACCTGGACGACCTCCAGTCCAAGAACTCATTCGCGGCGATGCGCGTGTACGGCACCTCAAAGCTATGCAACATCCTGTTCACCCGTGAGCTGGCCCGGCGAGCCCCTGAGCTGCACGCCAACTGCTTTCACCCGGGCGTGGTTCGTACCGGCTTCGGCAAGAACGAGAACGGGATCTGGAAGGTTCTGACGACGCTCGGCGGACCGTTCTTCCGGTCTCCCGAGCGCGGAGCTCGGTCGCTGGTCTGGCTGGCCCTGAGCGAGGAAGGCGGAGCGCTCTCCGGCGAGTACGTCGATGACGAGAAGGTGGCGAGCCCCAGCGCGCAGGCCCAGGACGATGACCTGGCCCGGGGCCTGTGGGAGCGCAGCGCCGAGCTCGTGGGCCTGCCCGCCGACGCGCTGAGGTGATCAGGCCGGCGGCAGGGCCTCGGGTGCGCCGTGGGCGCGCAACACCTCCGGCAGCGCGACCGACCCGTCCGGCTGCTGGCCGTTTTCCAGCAGCGCGATGATCGTCCTGGAGCTGGTCACGGCCGTCCCGTTCAGCGTGTGCACGTGCTCCGGGCGACCGTCGCCCCCGGGGCGGTAGCGGATGTCCAGCCTGCGCGCCTGGTAGTCGGTCGTGTTTGAGCACGAGGTCAGCTCCCGGTACCGGCCCTGACCGGGGAGCCAGGCCTCAATGTCGTACTTCTTGGCCGCCGAGGCGCCCAAATCGTTGACCGCGATCGCCACCACCCGGTAGGGGATCTCGAGCTCTTGGCAGATCGATTCCTCGATCGCCAGCAGACGCTCGTGCTCGGCTTGGCCCTCTGAGGGCTCGACGAACGAGAACATCTCGACCTTGTCGAACTGGTGGACGCGGAAGATTCCGCGGGTGTCCTTGCCGGCGGCGCCGGCCTCCCGGCGAAAGCAGGCCGAGAACCCCGCGTAACGGCGCGGGAGCTGCTCCGCCGCGAGGATCTCGTCGTCGTGCAGTGAGGCCAGCGCGACCTCGGACGTCCCGACCAGGAACAGCTCGTCGTCGGGCAGCCGGTAGATCTGCTGCTCGGTGTCCGGCAGGAATCCCGTCCCGTACAGGGCTCGTTCCCGGACGAGCACCGGTGGCGAGACGGGCTCGAACCCCTCCCCGCTCAGCTTGTGCAGCGCGTAGTGGACCAAGGCCAGCTCCAGCAGCACCAGGTCGCCCAGGAGGTAGGCGAAGCGCGAGCCAGACAGCCGGGCGGCTCGCTCCATGTCGATTCGGGGACCGGCCAGATCCAGGTGGTCCCGACCGGTGACGCCCGAATCCCCCACCTCCCTGAGCACCGTGTCCTCATCGGGGGCGTCGGGATCCGGGAGGTTGGGCAGCGAGGCGAGCAGCGCCTCGCGCTCGGCGCGGAGCGTCCCTTCCTCCTCGCCCAGGGCGCGCGAGCGCTCGGCCAGCTCGGACAGCTGCTGGCGCTCCTCCGGGGTCGGGGCTCCCTTGCGGCCCTTGCTGGCCCGGTTGCGCTCCGCCTGAAGCTCCTCCAGCTGAGTCCGGACGGTCCGCCAGCGCTCGTCGACCCCGAGTAGGCGATCGAGCGCCGCCACGGGCTCAGGTCCCCGGCGGGCGAGCGCCGAACGGACCGCGTCCGGCTCGTCACGGATCAGGCGGATGTCAAGCACGGGGCGCGGCTAGGGCACTAGGGCCGTTTGGCCTTGCGCCGGGACTTGTGCGCCTTGTGCTGGCTCGACCTGTGGGCCGCCGACTTCGTGGTGGTGGCGGTGGTCGATCCGAGAGTCGTCGTCGCTGTGGAGCTCCCGGCGCTCGTCACCCCGTTCGAGCTCGCGCTTCCCCCGCTGGTCGCCGTCGTGCCGGTGCTCGACGGGATCGATCCAATGCTCATGCTGTCGCACTGGGGCGTGCCCGGGATCTTGGGGGCCTGCCGGCCGGCATACGTGGCCACGAACTTGGCCACCAGCACGGCGTCGGGACCCACGACGATGTTCTGGGGCATGATCTGGCCCGAGAAGCCCCCGTTCTCAATCGCGTACAGGACGCGGGTCACCGGGCGTTCGCAGCGGACGTTGAAGTTGGGCCCATTGTTGAACTCCTTGGTCCGTACGAACTGGGCCGAGCCGTGTGTCGCCGCGTAGGAGAGCGTGTGGCAGCCCGAGCAGCGCTGGTTGAATAGGACGGCGCCCTGGTACAGCGGGTTGCTCGGCGCGAGCGCGATCTTCTGGGTCCCGCAGGCGCTCGTCAGCGCCCCGACGGCGAGCGCGGCGCCGACCGTGAGGAGGACCTTGACAAGGCGGCTCATGCGGGGCGAGATCATACGGAAGGATCCCGCCTCGCCTCGCCAGGTGAAGGACGCCAGCGTACCGGCGGCCCGTGGTCGCCGCAGCCGGCGAGGACGCACTCCTCGTCATTGGCGCCGGTCGGCGAGCGACGATTGTTCTTCGTTATGCGCCATGTGAACGGGAATCATCGGGCAGGGGCCGCGCCGAGCGCGGCGAAAGAGGGCGTACCCGGTGCCGGCCGAATGCGACGTTCGCTCCCGTTCCTCCACGCGATCGTCCTTTACGGCGGCAACCAACGAGCCGGTACCGGGTCCATTCTTTCGCGCAGCGGCGGCGCCTAACTAGGAGCGTGTCGAAAAATGCGGAAATAGTCAGCAAAATCGGACACGCTTCCCGGCCGCGCCCGACCAACGGCGCCCGCGCGGCGACCCTCGCCCCCGCGCTATAACCCCCCCCAGCCGTGTCCGCTGTCCCCGAACTCCCCCAACAGGAGCTGTTCCGTGAGGTGTTCGGGCGCTTTGTCACCGGCGTGGCCGTGGTCACCAGCACCGGGGCCGCCGGAGCCGGGGGTATGACGGCCAACGCGCTGTGCTCGCTGTCGCTGGAGCCCCTGCTCGTGCTGGTCTGCTTCGAGAACGGCGCCCGGACGCTGCCGATCGTCCAGGAGGCCGGCCGTTTCGCGGTCAACCTGCTGAACTCGGAGCAGGAGGAGCTGGCCGGCGTGTTCGCGTCAAAGCTCCCGGAGGCCGAGAAGCTGGATGGGGTGGGCCACCGGTTCCACGATGGGATGCCGATCATCGACGGCACGCTGGCCTGGACGGTGTGCGACCTGGACGAGCTGATCGCCGAGGGCGATCACACGATCGCCATCGGCCGGGTCGTCTCAATGGGATTGGGTCCCGCCGACGCCGGCCAGCCACTGCTCTGGTTCGGCGGCCGGTACCACCCGTGGCCGGACGGCAACGGCGGGCCGGCTACGCCGTCTGGGCCGCCCGAACCAGGAGCACCACGATGACCAGCGCGGCCAGCGTCATCACCCCGACCTCGCGTTGGATGATCGTGGTCACGAGCGTGCGCTGCTGTTCATCCGGGAGCTTGCCCACCGCCCGCGCGGACTCGATGCCCCGGGCATCCAGCACCATCTGAGCGCTGGCTGCCCGGAGCTGCTCGGCGATCAGCGAGACCAGGACCGGCAGCGCGCCGTAAAGGTAGTGGAGGTTGGACGCCCTGTGCCCGAGGGCCAGGAGGACGCCCCCCAGCGCGATCTGGATGACCACGGCGAGCTGCCCGGCCCGGAGCAGCCACCAGAACCAGCGGTCGGACCGGGCCCGCCACCACTCCCACGTCCCGACGAGGGTCACGGCGCCGTTGAGCGAGATGGTCAGCACGCCCACGGCGATGTGCACGTCCTTCACCGTGCGACCCCCGCGGCGACTGCCGGCGGGCGCCCCGCCAAGCCCCGGGCGACGTGGGGCTTCGGACAGGTACCAAGCCCCGTGAGATAGCCGCATTTCGCACTAAGTAACACTCTGTTACAAGCCTCGCCGCGTAGTGGTATAACCGCCTTCCGTGCTGCGTGATTACCTGCCCGCGATCGTATTCCTCATCCTGGGGGGAGTCGTCGGGGCGGTTTTTGCGGTGCTCAACATGTTCCTGGGTCGCCGCCGTCCGAGCCGCTCCAAGCAGGAGCCCTATGAGTGCGGGCTGCCATCCGAAGTCCAGCGTGGATTCCGCTTCGGAATCAGCTTCTACATGGTGGCCATGCTGTTCATCCTGTTCGACATCGAGGTCATCTTCGTGTACCCGATCGCGGTTGTACTCCGGGCCTTCGGGACGTTTGCCATGGTCGAGACCGTGGTCTTCGTCGCACTCCTGACCGTGGCGCTGGTGTATGTGTGGCGGCGCGGAGCGCTGGAGTGGAAGTGATGGCCACGGGAGCGCCGCCATGCCTCTGAGTCGGGAGCCGCTGCCCCAGGACTTCCGCTCCCGGCAGCTGACCGCTCGCCAGATGCTCACGGGCGATCTGGAGGATGAGGACCTCGACCGCTACGTCGAGGAGCGGGTGATGACGACGACGTTCGATCGCGCGGTTGCGTGGGCCCGAGGCAACTCGTTCTTCCCCCTCACGTTCGGGCTGGCGTGCTGCGCGATCGAGCAGATCCACATCGTCGCATCGCGCTTGGACATCGCCCGGTTTGGCTGGGAGGCGTTCCGGGCCTCGCCCCGGCAGTCTGACCTGATCATCCTCTCGGGCCGGGTGTCGATCAAGATGGCCCCCGTCATCCGGCGCATCTACGACCAGATGCTCGATCCGAAGTGGGCGATCTCAATGGGCGCCTGCTGCTCCTCGATGGGCGTGTTCAACAACTACGCCCTCGTCCCGGCCGACAAGTTTCTCCCGATCGACGTGCATGTACCAGGGTGCCCGCCTCGCCCGGAGGCGCTGGCCCACGGGATCATCAAGCTCCGCGCCAAGGTGCAGCTGAATCCGCCGGCGGGATGGCGCGAGCGCTACGACGCGATCGGGACAGAGGAGCTGCTCCCGGAGAAGGGCGACCTCGGCAGCCCCGACATCAGCGTTACGTCACCCGGAGACGCCAGCGGTGCCTGACGCCACGGAACTCGAGCTGACCGCCCAGGAGCTCCGCGACCGCGCGCAGGACTCGATCCTCGACACCGAGTTCCATCGTGGGCGAGCCACGCTGGTGGTCAACCCGGAGAGGGTCAAGTCCGTACTGAGTCATCTCCAGGGCAAGGGCTACGGCTTCCTGGCCAGCCTCCACGGGGTGGACTACTACCCGGAGGAGCCTCGTCTGGGCGTGTTGTACGAGCTCCTGGACATGACCAGAGTGGACCGGATCTCGGTCAAGGCGCGCGTGGCCACCGACAGCGCCCGGATCGATTCGGTGTGCGAGCTCTTCGCCGGCGCTGAGTTCCCCGAGCGAGAGGTCTACGACATGTTCGGCGTGGAATTCACCGGCCACCCGGACATGCGGCGGATCCTGATGCCCGAGGACTACGAGGGCTATCCGCAGCGCCGCGACTTCCCGACCGGTGGCGAGCCGGTCCTGTTCACATTCAACGAGGGCCAGTCGTATGGCCAGGACACCTAGCCAGTCGTGACCTCGCTCACGGAGGATTACAGACGTCGGGAGGAGTCGATCACGATCTCCGCCGAGCCTGCGGGTCCGGGTGAGACCCACGAGCTCCTGACGCTCAACATCGGCCCCCACCACCCCTCGACCCATGGCGTACTCAGGCTGCTGGCCACGATCGAAGGCGAGGTGATTCGAGACCTCAAGCCGATCATCGGCTACGTCCACACGGGGATCGAGAAGACCGCCGAGGACAAGGCCTACTGGAAGGTGATCCCGGTCGTCGAGCGGATGGACTACGTGAGCTACTACTTCAACGCGATGGCGTTCTGCGGCGCCGTCGAGACCCTGCTCGACGTCGAGATCCCGCCGCGAGCTCAGTACCTCCGGGTGATTCACCTTGAGCTCAACCGGATCGCTTCGCACCTCGTCGTGGCTCGGTACGAGCGCCCTTGACATCGGAGCCATCTCGATCTTCTGGTACTGCTTCCGGGAGCGCGAGAAGGTGCTTGACCTGTTCGAGATGTCCTCGGGACAGCGCATGCACACGCGCTATTTCCAGGTCGGCGGAGTGATCGAGGACATCCCTCGTGGCTTTGCCCGGAACCTCCAGCGCTTCCTGACCGAGTTCCCCAGCCGGGCCGACCAGTACGCCGACCTCTTGTCGCAGAACCAGATCGCGGTGGAGCGGCTCCATGGCACCGGGACGCTCGACGAGCAGACACTCCTCTCGCTCGGTGTCACGGGCCCGCTCCTGCGCGCGTCGGGAAACCCGTGGGACCTGCGCAAGGCCCAGCCCTACTCGAGCTACGACCACTTTGAGTTCAAGATCCCGGTCGGGACAGTGGGCGACAATTACGACCGGTATCGCGTTCGGCACGCCGAGCTGTACGAGTCGACCAAGATCGTCCAGCAGGCTCTGGATGGTCTGCCCGAGGGGCCGTTCATCACCACCGACCGGAAGATCGCCCTGCCCCCGCGGCACGAACTGGCGACGAGCATGGAGGCGCTGATCCACCACTTCAAACTCGTCACCGAGGGGTTCCGGGTGCCGCCGGGCGAGGCCTACTACCCGATCGAGGGACCCCGTGGCGAGCTCGGATGCTTCGTGCGTGCGGACGGCTCCGCCAAGCCTGCCCGGGTCCACATGCGCGATCCGAGTTTCTCGAACCTCCAGGCGTTCAGCCATATGGTCCACGACGAGTACATCGCTGACCTGATCGCGACGATCGCGATGCTCGACCCGATCCTCGGAGGAATCGACCGATGAGCACCGCCGGCGCCTCGGGTGGGCGGGTTCCGGGTGGGCGGGTCACAAATCTGCCGGTCACCAGGTTCGATCACGGCTCACGCGTCCCCGGTTGGGACGAGGAAGTCGACCTGCACAAGGACCCGGCCCTGATCCCCGACCTGGCGACCACGCCGGTCCCAGATGAGCTCCGTCGCCAGATCGACGCCCTCATGGCCAAGTACCCGGACCGACACTCGGCCGTGATCCCCGCGCTCCACGCCGCCCAAGAGCTCCACGGGTGGTGCTCACCGGAGGCCATCGACCAGGTGGCCGCGGTCATGCAGGTCACGCCGGCTTACCTGACCTCGGTGGCCACCTTCTACGACATGTTGGAGACCGAGGGGCGGGCGGGATCCTCAATCAACCACCACGACGTTTACGTGTGCACGAACATCAGCTGCTCGCTGCGCGGAGCCGATGAGCTCTACGGGGCCATGATCGGCGCCGCGGCCGGGCGCGACGATGTCCACGTCCGCGCTTTCGAGTGCCTGGGCGCGTGCGACATCGCGCCGATGGCCTCGGTGAACGGCGAGTACCTGGGCCCGCTGGACGCCGAGGACCCGGCCAAGATCATGGAGGATCTCGCGGCCGGTCGCGAGATCCTGCGGGAGAAGCAGCTGCGCTATCGCAAGAGCGCCGATCCGGGAGTGGCCGAGGAGAACGCGGACCAGGTGAAGCTGCTGTTTGACCGGATCGACGAACCGGGGCTGAACACGCTGCCGGTGTACGAACGCCGGGGCGGCTACCAGGCGCTCCGGAAGGCCCTGGCCATGTCTGCAGAGGACGTCCTCCAGAGCATCACTGACTCGGGCCTGCGCGGGCGGGGCGGCGCGGGCTTCCGCATGGGCCAGAAGGTCGGCTTCCTGCCCCACGGCGACGCGGATAAGTACCTGGTGTGCAATGCCGACGAGTCCGAGCCGGGGACGTTCAAGGACCGCGAGCTCATCCAGAAGAGTCCGCACATGCTGCTCGAGGGGATCATCATCGCCTCGTGGGCGGCCGAGCTCGACCGGGCGTTCATTTACATCCGCGGCGAGTATGAGCAGCAGGCCGAGATCCTGGAGGCGGCGATTGACGAGGCCGAGCGTGCCGGGTACCTGGGTCAGAACATTCTGGGCTCCGAGCACTCGCTCAGCCTGGTCCTCCATCGTGGAGCGGGCGCCTACATCTGCGGTGAGGAGACGGGCCTGCTGGACTCGCTCGAGGGCAAGCGGGGGAACCCCCGCCTCAAGCCGCCGTTCCCGGCCATCGAGGGTCTGTATCACGGCCCAACGCTGATCAACAACGTCGAGACCCTGTGCACCGTGCCCCACCTCATCGGGATGGGAGGCAAGGAGTACGCCAAGATCGGCACCGAGACCTCGACCGGGACCAAGCTCGTGTCGGTCTCTGGCGACGTCCGGCGCCCGGGCAACTACGAGGTCGTACTCGGGGTCCCGTCGCGCCACCTCATCTACGATCTCGCGGGCGGGCTTCCGGAGGGCCGGGAGGTCAAGTTCTGGTTCCCTGGCGGGTCCAGCTCGCCGGTGCTGACCAAGGACGACCTCGACGTCCCGTACGACTTCGACTCGATGGCCAAGGCGGGATCGATGCTCGGGTCCGGCGCGATCATCGTGGTGGACGATTCGCACACGGTGCTTGAGGTCGCGCTCAAGCTGGCCAAGTTCTACGCCCACGAGTCGTGTGGGAAGTGCGTGCCCTGCCGGGAGGGGACCAACTGGACCGTGAAGATGCTCCAGCGCATCCAGGCGGGGGAGGCGACGCCGATGGACCTCGACCTGATGGCCTCGGTCCAGACCGACATCATCGGCAACTGCCTGTGCGTGCTGGGAGACGCCATGGCCATGCCGATCGGCTCGATGGTGGAAAAGTTCCGCGACGAGCTGGAGGCGGAGATCGAAGCCGCCCGTGAGCGGGCCCACTCCGGCTCGCTGGAGGATGTCGTGGCGCTGGGGGCGGCCGACGAGCACGCCGGACCGATCCCTGTGCACTGACGATGCCGCGTCCCCAGCAGAAGCTCATCCAACTCACGATCGACGGCCGGGAGGTGCAGGCCGCGGAGGGCACGATGCTGGTTGACGCCGCCAAGCAGGGCGACGTTGAGATCCCCTACTTCTGTTACCACTCCAAGCTCGGCCAGCCCGTCGGGGCCTGCCGGATGTGCCTGGTCGAGGTCGAGGGCATCCCCAAGCTCCAGACCTCCTGCTCCACGCCCGTCAAGGACGGCATGGTCGTCCACACCCAGACCGAGCGCGTCCACCACGCCCAGAACGCGGTCGTCGAGTTCCTGCTGGTCAACCACCCGCTGGACTGCCCGGTGTGCGACAAGGGCGGAGAATGCCCGCTTCAGGACATCACGTTCGGCTGGGGTCTGGGGCGGTCGCGGGTTGTTGAGCCCAAGCGCCACTTCGTCAAGCCGCTCGGGTCGACGGCGCCGAGGTAAGCGCGATGACCGAGCCCGAGCGGCGCGCCCTGCGCCGGACGAAGGTGGCGTTCATCTTCCAGGCCTTCGGCCTGCTCCCGATCCTGTCCGCGGCCGAGAACGTGGGCGTCCCACTGCGGATCGCCGGAACACCCCGCCACGAGCGCGAGGAGCGGGTCCAGCTGATGCTGGACATCACCGGCCTCGGCGACCACGCGGCCCAACGCCCCGGCGAACTGTCCGGCGGCCAGCAACAACGCGTGGCCATCGCACGCGCCCTCGCCGGCCGGCCCCAGGTGCTCATCGCGGACGAGCCGACCGGCCAACTCGACTCGGAGACAGCCCGCCAGATCATGCGACTGTTGCGCACAGTGGTGCGCTCAGAGGGAATCTCCGCGCTGGTAGCCACCCACGACAACACACTCCTGGACCTCGCCGACGGCGTACTACACCTCCAAGACGGCGCGATCGTCGACGGCTAGGTCGGCACGACATCGACGACGCCCGCGTCCTCGCCTCGGTCCCAGCCGATGGCGGATGCCCCAGGGGCCGGCACGTTCGTGGCGCGCTCACATGGCAGGTCGTTGGCATCGTGCTGCGGCAAGTAGGGCCCGGTAAACGATGCGCCGATCGCCGAGGCGGTGCCGAAGATGGCGCTCCAACCCAGCGATCGGATACAGATTCTGCGGCGCACGGGGATCCTTGTGTGCGTCCGACGCATAGCGACCCAGTACTCGCTGTGTCACCTTGGCCAGCGTGATGACCGCCGACGGGTCGAGCAACGACGACGCCTCAAGGCGAACCATCCCTGCCCAGGGCGACCCATGCGGACTCGGCAACCGTAGATACCAGGAGTATCTGTCCCAGCCCGTGTCAATGAGAAACACCGGCGTTCGCTGGCCGGGCGCGAGCCAGCGAACCATGGCGTTCAGCTCGACTGGCAGGTACCTGGAGTGCTGGCTCTTGATGTAACCGACGATCCGGTCGATGCTGGTGCGGCCCTCCAACGGTCCGTCCACGACCAACAGGTCGTCCTCGGCGGCGGGATGGTCCGTGGCGCCGGATCGCGCCGCTGTTGCCGCGGCGATCTCGGTATCAGACATTTCTCGCTGCAATGCGGAGGACAGCGTGACCGCGACGGGAGTGCCGTCCTTACGGGTCATATGCCGTGCCCGATAGACACCAGCGTCGGTGACGATATCGGTCACCGCCGTGGTGACGGCGAACACACCGCGCCGGACTTCGGTCGCGACCACATGCGCACGACCGGAGCAACAGCACACCACCCCGGCCGCATAGGAACCGCAGATTCCCGCTGACGTGACGATATCCATATCCGCGGCAGGATCATCGTCGTCGAACCAGACTCGCGCGTCGACGCGCCGCACGCCGTCGACGAACAACATGGCGCTCGGCAGCACAACCGCCGGGTCCGGGTCGACCGGGGACCAGGCATCCGATGGTGTTTCGATGTCCGGCGTGACCGTCAGCCTCGCCTCGGGCAACTCCTCAATCTCGAGAGAACTGCCGTACCGGACATCCCAACTTTCGATGGCGAACCGGGTCCTCGGGCGTTCGAGCAGCGGAGCCTGCCAGGGCATCACACGCCCTCCCGCACGACGTGGGAGCCGGTCGAGTCGCGGTTCACCTGATATCGCACCGGAATTCGATCGGCGAGCGCCGAGACGTGCGTGATGATCCCGACCATCCGAGAACCAGATGCGGCGATGTTGTCCAGTGTCGCGGCGACGGTGTCCAACGTGGATTCATCCAGGGTTCCGAAGCCCTCGTCAAGGAGAATGGCGTCCAGGCGCGTAGCGCCAGCCTCGGCCATGGCCCCGACGTGGGTCGAAAGGGCCAGCGCCAGCGCAAGCGACGCCTGGAAGGTCTCGCCGCCGGACAGGGTCTTGACCGATCGCGTGGTATCCGCCTCGTAGTGATCGACGACGAGGAACTCACCGTTGGCATGGGTCAGCTCGAACTGTCCGGCAGACAGCTCCATCAAGGACGCGGACGCCGCAGAGATCAGAGTGTCCAACGCGCCAGCGAGCAGCCAACGCGGAAAGTTGTTGGAACGCAGCAGGTCGGCTACCTTCTTGGCTACCACTGCGTGCGTTCGTTCGGTATCGATGTTGGCGGTCATGGTCATAGCGGTGCGGTGCCGTTGGTCCAGTGCGCCATGTTCGACTTCGGCCGTCGCAAGGGCGGCAGCGGCGCGGACCGGCGCTGCCGTCGCGACGTCGTGTTCCGCGCTCGGTTCGACCGGGACGCGGTGTGCGGTCAGGTCGGCCAGCAACCGCTGTTCGCCGTTTCGCACCTCGGCGGCAAGGTCCTGCATGGCGCGGGTGGCCGCAGCCAGTTCCGCCTTCCGACGCGCCGATTCCACCGTGGCCCAGTCGACGAACATCGACCAGTCCGCCAGCAGTTCGACGCCGGCCAGGGCCGGTGCGTCGAGGTGGACGAGGGGTTCCCTGGCTCGGTCCAGCGCATATCTCGACTCCGTGACCAGACGTGCCACCTCCTGCTCACCCTCGATGGCGGCGTGGGCACGCCGACGTGCGTTTTCGAGCGCGCTGTCGGCCTTTGCGGACTGTTGGTCAAGCTGGGCGAGCTGACGCAGCGACTGCTCGACCGAATCGGCGGTCGGAGCGTCGGCGAGCGCGGCGCCAAGCGCGGCGCGTCGTGACCGCTGGTCGGTCAGTCTCGTCCGGTTCGACTGGAGGTCGGCGAGAGCCTTTCGGCTCGCGTCCCGTGCGGCTTGCGCCTTCGCCCCGGCCTCGCCGCGGACCTGTTCGGCACGTCGGATCTCATCAGCGACTCGCGTGATGTCGTTCGCCACCGTGGTGAGTTCGGCGGCCAGTTCGGCATCCCGGTCCCGCGTCCATTCGAGCAGCGAGCGCCAACCGGCCAGCAGGTCGGTGTCGTCGACAACGGGCGCACCCAGCCTGGCAAGACGATCACGCGCCTCGCGCAGACCGGAGCGGGCCGAGTCGATGACCCGCCGCGCCACGCCGAGGGCGTGTCCGGCTTCGGTGACGACCCGCCGTGCCTTGACGACATCCGCGGCAGCCGCCTTGGCCCGCGCATCAAGATCCATACGCCGTCGGACGGCCTCGGCGAGCCGCTCCCCTGTGTCCACCGCCACTGCCGCAAGGGTTTCGGTGTCGATGTCGGCCGCGGCAAGCGTCGCGATCAGGTCACCGTCGAGAGGTGCGGCGGCCAGAGTCAGCCGACAGCGTGTGATCCGATCCCCGATCGCGGACTGCTCGTCGACGACCCGATCGCGAGCACGTTCGGATGACCGCACAGCCTTGTCGGCCTTGTCGTGTGCCTGTTCGGCCTGCCGTAGTGCGTCTTGTGCGGCGGTCACGTCGGCGGTCGGGGCCTGATCGGGCAACTCGTGCACGTCCTGTTCGCAGACCGGGCATGCCGTGCCGACCTCCAGGTCCACGCGTAGCGCGGCGGCGCGGTCGGCACGATCGGCCCGCTCGACGGCCCGTCGTGCCTCTGCCCGGCCGGTCAGCTCAGTCGCAAGATTGACCCTGGCCCGCTCCAGTCTTGCCTCGCGACGTCCCAGGTCGATGGCGATCGTCGTTGCCTGGCCGGTGAGTTCCTGGAGCTCGCCGGCGGCAGCCGTAGCCGACGACAGCGTGCCGCGGTCTGGCTCGTCGGCTTGTTCTTCCCGTGCCGCGTCATCTGACAGTTCGGCCTGTTCCAGTCGCGTGGTGGCGTCGTCCAGTGCCGACTCGGCGCCGGCGATCGCGGCCGCCGCGCCGGGCAGACCGGGCGGCTGTCGCAGGGCGGCGAACTGGTCGCGGTCATCGCGGAGGCGGTGCGCCGTGGCCGCGAGATCCCCGGCAGCCTGAACCAGCAGGTCATGTCGATCGCGGGCCTGCTCGGCAGCCGCCTTGGCCAGCGATTCGGCGGTCTCGGTCTCGCTTTCGGTGACAGTGGCCGCGTGGACACGTTCGGCAAGTCCAGGCAGCTCCGCCGTGACCTCGGCGAGCTCCCGCCATCGTGCCCGAATCGGTTCCAGTTCGCCTCGGTCGGGGACAGCGCGCAGCGCGGCACGGGCGTCGCGATCGGTTTGTTCGGCGACTTCGACGTCCGCGGCGGCGCGTTCCCGGACTGCCACGACAGTGCGGTGGCGCTGGTCCAGGTCGGCGACGTCCTCGGGTACGCGCACGCCGACGAAGCGAGCGCCCTCGTCGGTCAGCATCTCCGCCTTCGTGCGGGCGTCCTCGGCCGAGCGCATGGTGCCGCGCAGCTTCGGTGCGGCTGCGTCGACCCGTTCGCGCAGGCCGACGAGCTCGGACACTCTTTCGGCCAACTCGGCGACCTTCTGCTCGGTGGCGTCGGCGTAGTCCCCCAACTGCTCGGCGAGCAACTGTTCACGGGCGGTGTGGTCTCGCGCCAACTCGCCTGCTCGGCCGGCGATCCGGTCGTAGATCTCCAGCCCGAGCAGCTTGATCAGGATTTGTTGCCGGCTTGACGCCTTCGCGTGCAGGAACTCCGCGAAGTCGCCCTGCGGGAGTGCCACGCAGACACAGAACTGCCGGAAGTCCAGCCCGAGCAGCTTCACCACGGCGGGCGTGACCGTGCCGTCCGACGCGATCACATCCGTGGTGTCCTCCGGCATTCCCATGGCCGTCGGCGCGTGGAAGCGTTCCAGTCGGACATTGCGCACCACCACCTGCGGGTTCTTTCCACCGATACGGCGAAGTTCGCGTATGACGCTGTAGCGGGCACCGGACACGTCGAACACCAGCCGAACCACGCCTCGGTTCGCTGTGGGCGACAGAGCGGGTGACACCATGCCCTCACGGCCCCACCGCGCCACCGATCCATAGAGCGCGAAGCCGATGGCGTCGATGACGGTGCTCTTCCCAGCGCCGGTAGGACCCACCAGCGCGAAGTAGTCCACGTCATCGAAGTTCACCTGAATACACTCGTGGAACGAGGCGAAAGCTGTCATTTCCAACAACACTGGGCGCACTGTGCGCTCCTTCCCGTCGGTCAGGCTGGTGCCTGATCGACGCTCGTCGCCTCGTCGTGGAGTCGGTCGAACAGATCCCGTACCCGGGTGTCGTCGACGTTCTGCTCACCGCAGTAGTCCGCGAACAGCTGGCCCGGCGTACGGTCGGATGCGGTCGTCTGCGGACGGGATGTCGTGCCACGACCGGCGAATTCGCGATCGATCTGAATCTGCACGGCGTTGGGCAGCGCGTCCTGGATCTCCTCGTGCAACCCGGCCCGCGCGGGCTCGCGCACGTAGACACGCAGGTGGTCATCGCCGAACGTGGCGCTCCGCGCTACGAGTTCCGCCACCGTTCCCCGTACCGTGCGCAGGCGCCGTGCTGCCGTCAGTGGGATGTCGGTCACCTTGGCCGGCGTGCTCGGCGTGACCTCGACGGAGAGGACGACGCTGGTGTTGTCCTGCTCGCCGAAGTCCACTGCGATCGGCGAGCCGCTGTAGTGCACCGGGCAGGCCGCCGGCACCGACTGGCGACGATGCAGGTGCCCGAGGGCAACATAGTGTGGATCGGCGCCGAACGCGGTCGCCGGCACGTGATAGTCGAAGATCGACTGCGCGGCCCGTTCTCCGCCGCCGAGTTGGCCACCGGTCACCGTCAGGTGTGCCATGAAGATGTTGACCGCGTCCGCGGTGAAACCTTCACGAAGGCCGGCGATCATGTTCCGGACCTGCTGATCGTACTTACCCGCGTTCTCCGCCGGTGTTCCGGTCAGCAACTCCGTTGCGCGGACCGCGTACCGCTGCGACACGAACGGCAGCACTGCGATATTGACCCGTTCCCCGGTACTGCGCGCTGCGAACTTGATCACGCCGCCGTCGCGAGCCGGCCGCGGCGTGCCGAACTGTCGGATACCGACGCCAGCCATCAGTGGCCGATACGCATCGAATGTGGCGGCGTGATCGTGATTGCCGGCGATCACGACCACTTCTGCGCCAGTGTTGCGCAACTGCATCAGCGCATACACCACCAGCTTCTGGGCTGCCGCCGATGGTGCCGATGTCTCGTACAGGTCGCCGGCCACAAGGACAGCGTCGAAGCGTTCGGATCGGGCGATCTCGACGATCTCACCCAGTACCGCCTGCTGCTCCGGCATTCGGTCCCGGCCGCCAAGAGCCTTGCCGGCATGCCAGTCTGAGGTATGCAAGAACTTCATCGAGTTTTCCTCGTGGAGGTGTCGGAATGATTGCGACGGATTAGAACGGTGGCCGATCGCCGAACAGATCATGATCCGTCGGCATGCCGGCGAACGGGTCGCCACCGTCCGCCGCGACAAGTTCTGATTCGGACTGCCGCGTCGACCAGGCAGGAAACGGGAACTCGATCGCGAGCGGTACCGGAATCTCCGGCTGGCTGACGAACATCGCGCCCGGTTTCGCCAGAATCGCACGGTCACGTTGGCCGGCCGGCAGGAAGCGATACTCGGGTCGGGCCGCCTCGGCCGCGTCAAGGCGACCCACCACCTTGATCGAACTGTTGCTGATGACACGCCGCTCGACCTCGCTGGCGGTCTGCTGGGCACCAATGAGGATCACGCCGAGGGACCGACCGCGCTCCGCGATGTCGAGGATCACGTCTTTGATCGGGCTCGATCCGTCCCGCGGCGCGTACTTGTTGAGCTCGTCCAGCATGGTGAACAGCAGCCCACCTGGTCCTGCCGCTTCTTTACGGGCGGTCTCGTCGGCCAGAGTGACACCTACCACGAAACGCTGCGCCCGCTCCACGAGATTGTGGAGGTCCACGACCGTCACCTGGGTGTCCTTCGTGGACAGCCGCCGACCGGCGGTCTTCGGAAGGTCGCCACGGATCAGGCCGCCCAGCGCCCGCTGGCTGGATCGCAACCTGCGCACGAACGCATTGACGGTGCCCAGCCCGGTCACCGGGCCGGCCCATGCCGCCCGCGTGCTGTCGGCCGTGACACGGTCGCAGACAAGGTCGACCAGGTCGTGGTATGTGCGGCACATTTGACCGTCGATAGTGGCGGCGCCGTCGTTGCCGACCGGGGTAGTGTCCAGACGCAGCCGGTTGGCCACTTGGTGCACGACGATGGTGTACTGGTTGCGCTCGTCCTCGGCGTCCGCGAACACGTATCGCAGCAATTCGCCGGAACAGAACTCGGTGATGGTCCACCAGAACGCGCTGACACCCGTGGTCCGCCCCGATACGTGCGGTCGACCGGTCTGGTCATCCGGCAAGGGCGGGGCGAAGAAGCCGACCGAGGCAAAGGGTTCGGCCGGCAGCCCGAGCCGCGCATACTGGGCGCGGACCGTCTCGTCGAGTTGGCTGTTGACGCAGTCGAGAAACAGGAGGTCCTCACCTTTGACCGAGAACACGAGGGCTTTCGCGTTGTGCGCATTCCGCAGCACACCACCACGAAAGATCGAATGCAGCAGGAACAAGGCGAACGATGTCGGCGGCGGAGCCCTCGTCGGCGGAGGCCACCGGGACGTAGAGACGGTTTTCGTACAGCTTGGGCGCGCCGGTCGAGGCGCATAAGCGGGTGGACCCCCTGCGCCGTCCATATCGTTGCGCCGGTGCGCGCATTGACCGCATAGACGTTGCCTTTGAGGTCGCCGAAGAATGCCGCGACTTCGCCGCTCTGAATTTTCCCGACGCTGACCGCCGTGCGAACCGACGCCTCGGCCAGATGAGACCAGTAGACACATCCGGAGGCCGCGCTCAGCGAATACACGTAGCCGTTGTCAGAGCTGACAAACACCCGACCTGCCACTACCGTCGGCTGCCCGTAGACGTGGGTTGCGCCGGGGAGTCCGAACGACCACTTTAGTTTCAACCGGG
This sequence comes from uncultured Solirubrobacterales bacterium, assembly GCA_963705785.1. Classification (GTDB taxonomy): domain Bacteria; phylum Actinomycetota; class Thermoleophilia; order Solirubrobacterales; family Solirubrobacteraceae; genus Palsa-465. Next base: position 23,099 of record CAVPKV010000064.1, read on the forward strand.
GCACGTCGGCGACCGCGATACCGGCGTTGGCCGCGGATTTAAGCGGGTATTGCTTCCGTCCGCGCCCCAGCCATTCCAGGAAGGGCCGGCGGCGATATCGCCCAGCGCCGGGTTATCCGCGCAATGATTCGGCATGTGCGCGGCGTCTCCGGCCGGCTGCGCCGAGCTTTCGCAGGCCGCCCAAAAACTCGGCCAGGCGGCGCTTCTGAAGATCATCCAGGGTCTGGGCTTTATCCTTCATGGAGCCCGTGGTGATGGATGCGTAGATTGCCTCCCGTGGTCAGTTTGTTGATCGCCCTGCGATCCGGGGATTTCGCGGAAGTGGCTGCGGCGCCGACTTCATGACACGAGGCGCAGTTCTGATCGAACATGGCGTCGGTACGCTGCGCTGAGGCGGCTCCGGCGAGCAGTCCAAACGACATCAGAAGCCGTATCATCGGGTACCTCCTACTTAATAAAACAGGCGGCGATGAAACCCGCCGGATTGTGCGGACCGCAGACCGCGGGTCGATGGAAGGCGAGCATTCTTCCGAAGACAATGATGCCGGTCCACAGGAACAGAGACGAGGCGCCGGCGAACTTCGCCAGGAACGGCGTACTTTCGGCCGGCCCAACGAGCTTCGCCCGGCGATACGCGAACGAGTAAAAGATTAAGATATTCAGCCCCGCCAACGCCATGAAGAGCATTTTGAGATGGAACGCCGAGTTATACACATACTGGTCCGGAGCGGCGGTGACGAACATAAATCCGGTAACTGCGTTCAAGAGGTAACCGGCGACGCCCCAACGAATCATCTTATGCAGCGCCGCCACCGGAATGCCCTTGGCGACGCCGAGCATGCGCAGATCGAACATGAAGATGGTTCCGATCAGCAGTGACAAACCCAGGAAGTGAGCGATCTGCGCCGGGCCGGCCAGCCCCACTTCAATGCATGAACGGGACGGTTAGTTTGATGCCTCGCAGGGTAGTGAACAGCCAATATTGGAAAGCGTGCATGGAAATCATTGGATTGCCATGAGCCGCGTATAAGTGTAGGCGAGGAGGCGTCCGGCGGTGATGGCTCCGGTCCAGCCGGCGAGCGCGAGGGACGCCCATAGCTTGCTTGCTTTCGGCATGGCCTTGATGGCGCTGGTGACAGCAAGAGCGATGAACAGCAGCTTGAGATAGAACACCGGATTGGTGAGGGCTTTGGTGGGATATCCGATTAAGAGCAGCACGCCCGAAGCGGCGTTCAACCAAAATCCGAACCACATCACCGGGAGGAATCGCTGGAGCTCTGCGAAAGGCACCTGCGGGGCGACACCCAGGATGCGGAGGGCGATGGCCGCGCTTAAGCCTGCTACCAGGCCCATGCCGACGGTGTGTAAAGAAAGGATGGTGGGGAAGGCAAAGACGGGAAGCGGAATCGCGGATCCAGGTGCTGAGTGAGGTCGCCTCCAGCCAGATAAAAAAGGGGTCCATTGCCGTGCCGTTCCAGCCAAGTATATACAGTTCGCCTTGCTCGACCTGGCCAGTGGCTTTCAGCTGTTATTTGCGCTCCCGTTCGGAGGACAGCGCTGGGAGCCGGCGGGCGTGGGGCGCGATGTTTTCAATTTCTTCCCGGGTTCGTTTGGCAGCGGAGAAAAGCGCCAGAGCGGTCCCGAGTGTCCCATTTGATTAAGCAGATCTGCGATGACACAGAGCGACCCTGTCTGTTCCAGCCTGCGCGTTCTGCCGAGGGCTCCGGCAGGGACTCTTCTCAGGACTTGCAACGGATGCTTCGGCCACTGCTGCGGCCTCGTTTTCAAATGACGGCGTATCTCGACACGCGGGAGGTGCAGAGTGCGTGGGTTCCGCCGATGGCCCTTTGCGGGATTTGCGCGTAGCGCCGACCAGTCGACCAATCCAGGATCTTTGAACGCGTTCAGATTTATCTTGACAACGCCTCGTTCTGCGCGTAGCATCGAACTTGAACATGTTCAGATTATCCGGCCGCGTTCGGAATGGAAGCCACGGATGCCATTGCCAGCGTCCGCTCAACTATGGCCGCGATCGAAATCTTAAGAGGAAGCTGAGGTCTGAAATGGTTAACGCTCGAAGAGATCACCGTCATTGGCGCACCGATTGAGCGCTGTTTTGACCTGGCGCGGAGCGTTGAAGTGCATCTGGCCGGTAATGTACATTGCGGGGAGTCCGCCGCCACAGCCGGCATCACATCCGGGCTGGTGGAGGCCGGACAGCGTGTCACCTGGCGCGCGAAGCATTTCGCCCTCTGGCACGAACTAACCAGCGAAATCACGGCTCGCGGCATCTTCCGTTCCATGCGGCATGACCATTTCTTTCGCGCGCTTGGCAATTCAT
>CAVPKV010000065.1:0-53579 GCA_963705785.1 uncultured Solirubrobacterales bacterium
ACCTTGAGCAGCTGTCGGGCCTCGGCGTCGCGCTCCACGTCCAGCCACCGGGCTGGGATCAGGTTCCGGGCCAGAAAGTCGCGCAGATCGTGCGAGGCTCGCGAGAAGCGGTGGCCAATCAGGCGGATCCCGCCTGACTCGAGCGCTGCGCCGGCCTCCCACGACCTCAGCAGATCGTCCATCACCGGAAACAGCTTCTCCTCCGGGGGATCCCACGGTTTGAGCAGGTAGTAGTCCAGGTCGACCTCATTGATGGCCTGGATCGCTGCCTCGGTGTCGGCGTAGGCGGTGAGGAGCACCCGCTTGGCCGTCGGGACGATCTCCCGAGCCTGGACCAGGTAGTCGGTGCCGGACAGTCCCGGCATGCGCTGGTCGGCCAGTAGCAGCGCCACCTGCTCTCCCCGGCGGACCAGCTCCCTCAGGACCTCCAGCGCCTCCTGACCGGAGCCGGCCCGGACGATCCGATAGTGCTCGCCGAATCCACGGCGTAGGTCTCGGCCCACTGCGGCCAGGACGGAGGGCTCATCGTCCACGACGACGATGGCCGGCCGCTGACGGCGCTGCTCGGCTGCGGGCTGGTCTGGGTGGGGGTCGTCCGGCACGGCCATCCACAAATGTAGTTACGTCGTGGCCCGCGCACCGGGAGCGGTCAAGGCCGACCCGGGAGAGGACGGTGGGCGCACCGCGTAGAGTCCGCGCGATGGAGCCCCGGCGGCCATCCGATTCCAGCTCGGTCCTCACTCGTTGGATGGGGATCGAGGACGCCAACACGGCCGGGTACGTGCACGGCGGGGTGATCATGCGGCTGTGTGATGAGGTGGCGGGGATCGCCGCGATCCGTCACTGCGGCGTGCGCGTGGTGACCGCGGGCATGGACCGAATGACCTTTATGGACCCGGTTCACGTGGGCCAGCTGGTCACGTTCAAGGCCACGGTCAACGCCGCCTGGCGGACCTCGGTGGAGGTGGGGGTTCGGGTCGAGTCAGAGCACGTGCGGACCCGCGAGGTGGCGCACACCTCTACGGCCTACCTGACGATGGTGGCGCTGGATGAGCACGGCAAGCCGGCCCCGGTTCCGCCGCTGGCCCCCGAGACCCCGGAGGAGCGCCGGCGCGAGCAGGAGGCGCAGCTGCGGCGCAACAACCGGCTGGCCGAGCGCGAGGCGATCCTGCGCGCTCGGAGCGACGCCGGCGGTTAGCGAAGCTCGGCTCGACGGCGTTCCAGCAGCCGGCGCTCGGCGTCGTCCTGGACCAGCTCGAGCGCTTGGTCGTAGGCCTGTCGAGCCTCGCCGTTTCGCCCCAGCCGGCCGAGCAGGTCGGCTCGGGTGGCGGGCAGGTAGTGGTAGCCCTCGAGCTCGATCGAGTCGACGATGGCCAGCGCCGGCTCCGGCCCCTGGGACTCGGCCACCGCCACGGCCCGGCTCAGCTCGACGACCGGTGAGCGGGTCAGGCGGGCCAGCGTGCCGTACAGAGCAGCGATCCCCGCCCAGTCGCGCGGCTCCTCGGTGTGCAGCGACGCGATCGCGGCCTGGAGGACGTACGGACCCTGCCCACGGAGGGCGATCGCTCGGTCCAGGACGCTCCGGCCCAGGGCGATCTGCTCCCGGTTCCACAGCGAGCTGTCCTGGTCGCCCAGCAGCACGAGCTCGCCGTCGGTGAAGCGGGCCGCCTGGCGGGCCTCGTGGAGCAGCATCAGGGCCAGCAGGCCGTGGGCCTCGGGCTCGTCGGGCATCAGCTCGGCCAGCGCCCGTCCCAGGGTCAGCGCCTCGGCGGCCAGGATCCGGCGCCCGCCGTAGCCGGCGTTGAAGATCAGGTAGACGACGGCCAGCACCGCGGCCAGACGGTCTGGAAGCAGATGGTCCGGCGGGACCCGGAACGGGATTCCGGCCTCTCTGATCTTCTTCTTGGCTCGGACGAGCCGCTGGGCCATTGTGGCCTCCGGGACCAGGAAGGCGCGTCCGATCTCGCCCGCGTTCAGGCCACCGACCAGCTGAAGCGTCAGCGCCACCTGAGCCTCGGTGGCCAGCGCCGGATGACAGCACGTGAAGATCAGCTCGAGCCGCTCGTCGGGAAACGGCGACATCTCCGTGTCCGCGGGTCCCTCGGTCGTCATCTCAGCCTCCAGCGCCCGGGTCTTGAGGGCCAGGTTTCGCTCACGGCGAATCCGGTCGATGGCCCGGTTGCGGGCCGTCGTGTAGAGCCACGCCGCGGGGCTGGCCGGCACCCCCTCGGACGGCCAGCGCTCGGCCGCGATCGCGAACGCCTCCTGGGCTGCCTCCTCGGCCAGGTCGAAGTCGCCCAGGAAGCCGATCAGCGAGGCCACGACGCGACCCCACTGTTCGCGGAAGATTTGGTCCAGGCTCAGTACCGCTCCCGCTGGGGCCGGATCTCGACCGCTCCGCCGAGCCGGGCCGCCGGCACCTTGGCCGCCATCTCCAGGGCGGCGTCCAGGTCGTCGGCCTCAAGCGTGAACATGCCGCCGATGGCCTCCTTGAGCTCGGCGAAGGGCCCGTCGGTGGTCAGCAGCTGCCCATCCTGGACGCGGACGGTGGTGGCGGTGTCGGGCCCGGCCATCGGCGGCCCGGCTGTCACTCCGGGGGTCTGCGTGATCTGCTGGTAGTCCCGGTAGATCTGCTGCTGCTCCTCCGACGAGAGGGCGCTCCAGGCCTCCGGGTCGTCGGGCGTGGGCGTCGAGCCCTGGTAGATGAGCAACGTGTACCTCATGGCGTGAGCCTCCTTTTGGGGCGAGTTTCTCTACAGACGAACCACGGTCCGCCAACTCGACACCGGTCAGAGTCCCAGCTCCGCCCGGAGGCTACTCGTCGGCCAGCTCGAGCAGACTGAGCACCGTCGTCCAGTTGCGGGATGTGGCCGTCACCCCCAGCCCAGGCCCGGCCAGCCCGTTCCAGAGCTTGGACCGGGCGACGCCGTCGGGGTGCCAGGCGTACAGCTCGCGGCCCGCGGCCACGAGCCGCTCTTCGCCGGCTGCCAGCGCGCCCAGCTTCTCCACCACGGCGGGGTCGAGCTCCTGGGCCAGGAAGGTGACCTGGTAGCGCTTGGGGTTGTCGGCCACCTTCTTCAGGGGGTTTCGCCGCACGACCTCGGCCAGCTCATCCCGCGCGCGGACCACGACATCGATCTCCAGGCCAAAGCGCTCGCCGATCAATTTCCGGAACTGATACGCCAACCTGGTCGGCTTGGCATCGCTGGAGAGGACGACGTTTCCGCTCTGGAGGTAGGTCCTGGCGCCTTCGAACCCGGCCTCTGACAGCGACTCCCGCAGCGCCGCCATGCCAATCCGGTTGCGCGGCCCGATGTTGATCCCGCGCAGGAGGACGATCTGACGCATCCGCGGACCATAGCCCGCCCCCGGCCTACTGAGGTCTCACTCGTATTGCAGCGCGGCCAGCACGTTCAGCCGTCCGGCCCGCCGGGCCGGGAAGATGGCGGCCACCAAACCGGCGATCACCGCCGCGAACACGAACACGATCAGCGTGCCCACCGGGACGGTGAAGGCCGAGTACCGGATCGCGACGCCGAGCAGCAACGCGGCCACGACTCCGAGCGGGATGCCCAGCGCGGCGCCGAGCAGGGCCGTGATCACGCTCTCCTGGCGGATCATCCGCCGCACCTGCCGGCGGCTCATGCCCACGGCCCGGAGCATTCCGAGCTCCCGTGTGCGCTCGAACACCGTCAGGACAAGCGTGTTGACGATCCCGAACAGACTCACGAGGATCGACAGGGAGAGCAGCACGTAGAGCAGGTTCAGGAGCGTGGTCAGCCCGCTGAGCTGGTTGTTGATGAACTGCGGCTTGGTCTGGAGCTTGGCGTCGGGGAAGCTCTTCAGCGCGGCCTTGAGCGCGGCTGTGTTGGCCGCCGTCACCCCGCCCCGCATGTTCACGAACGTGAACAGGTTCTGCGGGTCCTGGTAATGAGCGTCGAAGGTGGCGGTGGAAATCGTCACGTCGCCGTAGGGCGAGGCGCCCTTGGCCGGGGCGGTGATTCCGCGGAGCACGAGCTGCAAACGACTGGCGTTTGGCGTCTCGACCACGAACGTCGAGCCGACGTGGAGATGCTGAGCCGCCGCGTAATCCTTGTTGACGAACGCGCCGTTGGATCCAAGCTCCGCCGGCGTCTCCTGGCTGCCGTGCTGCCATTTGACGGTGATGACCTTGTTGGCCTCCGGGTCAACCCCTGTGACGTTGATACGCGACCCGAAGGCCTTGCCGTCGCCGGCTCGGACCCCCGTGTCCACCAGCACGCCTGGAATGTGTCGGAGCGCCTTCTCGGAGGCCAGGCCGATCGGCGTGAAGTTGTTCGTCGCGGTGACGGCGTAGTTGGCCACGAACGCCTGGTCGACGCTTCCCCGGAAGTGGGTCTTCAGCCCATCGGCCAGGACGCCCACGAGCGTGACCAGCGCGAGGCCGATCATCAGCGCCGCCGCCGTTGAGGCCGTGCGCGCCGGATCGCGGGAGGCGTTGCCGCGAGCCAGGCGACCCGCGGCGCCGGCGAAGCGGGCGGACGGCCAGCCCAGGAATCTGGCCAGCGGCGGGACGAGCTTCGGGGCGAACATCGCCGTCGCCACGAGCAGTGCCACCGCCCCGATGCCCACGGCCAGCAGCCGCTGGCCGGTGGACAGGCTGTTCACGAGGCTTCCCACGAGCATCAGCGCCAGCGCCGCGGCCATCGTGCCGAGCGCAGTGGGGGGGCCGAACCGAGCCAGCCGGGATGGTGGGAGCACCGCTCCCTCTCGAACCGCCGACACCGGGGAGACCCGTGTGGCCCGGAAGGCCGGCCGCAGCGCCGCCAACAGGGTGACCACGATCCCCACGCCCAGCGAGACCGCGACGGTGCGGGTCTTGAACACCGTGCTGGCCTGGGGGAGGTCGATCCCGAACGACACCAGCAGTGAGTTCAGCCCCTTGGCCAGCCCCAGGCCCAGGAACAATCCGGTGATTGAGGCCACGATCCCGATCAGCAGGGCCTCGATCATGACCGAGAGCAGGACCTGGGCCCTCGTGGCCCCGAGGGTGCGGAGCGTGGCCAGCTCGCGGGTGCGCTGGGCGATCGTGATCGACAGCGTGTTGGCGATCACGAAGCTGCCCACGAACAGGGCAATGCCCCCGAAGGCCAACAGGAAGTCCTGGAAGATGGTCAGGAACCCGCTCGTGTCGCTGGTCGCCTGCTTGGCCTGCTGCTGCCCCGTCCTGACCTGGGCGGAAGGCGGAAGCAGCGGGCGGACCGCGCGGACCAGGGCGGCTGGCGAGGTGCCGGGCTTGGCGGCCAGGCTGATCTGATCCAGGCGGCCCTGCTTGGCGAATACGCGCTGGGCCTCCGGGAGTGTGAAGATCACCATCGTCGCGCCACCCAGCGAGGACACTCCGCCGAACTTGACCGTCCCGACGATCTTGAACTTCTGGACGGGCCCGCGGGCGATCACGCCGATCCGCCGGCCGATGGAGAAGTGCTGGTTGTGAGCCGTGTTGGCGTCGATGTCGATCTGGCCAGCCCCACTCGGCCAGTTGCCGCTGGCGAGGCTCAGCGGGTTGAAGCGCCTGCCGGCCGGGCTGTAGCTGAAGGCCAGGCCGGGCGCGCCGCCGGCCGACACGACCTTGCCGTTGCTCCCGACGATCTGGGCCGAGTCCGATATCGAGCCAGAGGCCTGCCCCACCGCGGGGAGAGCGCGCACCCGGGCCAGCAGCGAGGCTGGCAGCGAAGGAGCCTGACCGCGGGTGTCCCCGCCGTTGCCGCTGGCGATCGCACTGCGGCCGGTGATCACCGCGTCGGCGTTCTTATACGCCTCCGTGAATACGGTTGTGAACGCCGAGCGGATCGTGTCCGTGAGGATGTAGGTCCCGCTGACCATCGCCACGCCGATGACGACGGCGATGGCCGTAAGGCTGGCTCGCAGCTTGCGGCCCAGGAGGCCTCTGACAGCGACCCGGGTCACTGCAGGGTGCTCATCACCTCGAGCACTCGCTCAGAGGAGGCGTCGGTCAGCTCCTGCACGATCTCACCATCGGCCAGGAACAGGATCCGGTCGGCGATCGCGGCCGCCCGCGGGTCGTGAGTGACCATCACCATCGTCTGGCCGTACTCCTCGGCCGACTCGTCCAGCAGCTTCAGGATCTCGCCACTTGTCCGCGAGTCGAGGTTTCCCGTGGGCTCGTCGGCAAACACGATCGTCGGCCGCGACACCAGCGCCCGCATGATCGCCACCCGCTGCTGCTCGCCCCCTGACAGCTCAGCCGGGCGGTGGTCCCGGCGCTCGCTGAGCCCCGTGCGCGCGAACAGATCGTCCACCCAGGCGCGGTCGGGGCGCTCACCGGCGATCGTCAGCGGCAGAACGGCGTTCTCCTCGGCGGTCAACATCGGGAGCAGGTTGAAGAACTGGAACACGAACCCGATGTGCTTCCGGCGCAGCCGGGTCAGCGCGGCGTCATCCAGGTCAGTGATCTCGATCCCGGCGATCGCCACCGAGCCGCTCGTGGGCGGGTCCAAACCGGCCAGAGCATGCATCAGGGTCGACTTGCCCGAGCCCGACGGCCCCATCACAGCCACCAGCTGTCCGAGCTCCACGGTCAGCGATACGCCTCGCAGCGCGTCCACGGCGGTGGGGCCGTCGCCGTAGCGGCGGGTCACGTCGCGGGCCGCGACCGCGGGCGTGCCGGTGCCGGCCGCGACCGGGTCGGACGTGGTGGCCCCTTTGTCGCGCTCCCACACAGCCGCGACCATAGCATCGGCTCCGGCTCGTCCAGGGGCGTCGTGGGATCCTTTGCGCGGGTCAAATCAAGCGCCAACAGAAAGGGACGGCGGGTGACTGAGGCGACACGCACGCAGGACCTGGACGAGCGCCGTCTGGCGACCGTCCGCGAGCACATGGAGTCGGAGAACCGGCACGAGTTCGACGTCACGATGGCCACGTTCGATCATCCCCGGTACGAGATCATCCCGACGGGGGAGGTCTATGACGGCCCGGACGAGGTGGCCGAGTACTTCAGGACGACTCGGGCCGCGTTTCCCGACCAGCGCAATGAGAACGCCTCGCTGCGACCGGCCGATGACGCCGTGATTGCCGAGTTCGACCTTCTGGGCACCCAGCGCGGAGAGCTCCGAGGCATCGCGCCCACCGGAAGGAGCTTCTGCTGCCCGATGTGCGCGATCTTCGAGTTCGCCCCCGGCAGCGATCGGATCATCTGCGAACGGGTCTACTTCGACGCGGCCACGATCATGCAGCAGCTCCTGGGGGACGAGACCTGAGGCTTGCGGGGCGGCGGGGACCGCCCCGCGGCCGGGACTACCCGCGGGGGGACCGCCCGCGGGGAAGCAATCGCCGTCGCGCGGCGTCGCTTAAGGGGAGACCCAAACCAGGTGAGAGGAATGAAGATGATCCTGCGAGCGATGCGTTTTTCCGGGGCCGTGGCGCTGCTGGCGGTGGGCGCCATCCACCTCCAGCAGTACGCCGGCTCGGGCTATGACCAGATCCCCACGATCGGGCCGCTGTTCCTGCTGAACGCGATTTCCTGCGCCCTGGTGGCCGGGGCGCTGCTCCTGCCCCTCGAACGCGGGCTGGCCCCCCGGCGCGCCACCGCGATTGTCGGGATGCTGGCCGCGGGCGGCGCGCTGATCGCGCTTCTGTCCCTGATCGCGCTGTTCATCAGCGAGACCAGCACGCTGTTCGGCTTCTCAGAGGACGGTTACAAGACGGCCATCGTGGCCTCGATTGGCACGGAGGCCGCGGTCCTGCTTCTGCTTGGCCCGGTGGTGGTGGCCAGCGCCGCCCGGCTGCGCGCGGCGACCCGGCGCGCGCGCACCGCCCCGCGGCCGGGTCGAACGCTGCGGGCCGTGTGAGCGCGGAGCGGGGACTCGGGCGGGCTTTCGCCCCGGGAGGCTGCGCGAGAAAGTGGACCATATGCCGACTTTTCGGACAGCCTCAGCCCTCCAGTCGGGAAGTTTTAACTCCCTCGCGGAGTCTTAGCGAGAAGATGCGTCGAAACGGCGCCGCATCGCGGCGTCCGACCATCCACAACAAGGAGTGCCAATGCCGAATCCCGTAACCCACTTCGAAGTACTTGGCCAGGACGCCGCTGCCCTGCAGAACTTCTATGGCCAGGCGTTTGGCTGGGAGCTCCAGGACATGATGGAGGGCGCCTACTACATGGCCCACCCGGGCTCGGGGATCGATGGCGGCGTGGGCCAGGCTCCAGACGGCCAGACGGGCCATGTGACGTTCTATGTGCAGGTGGACGATCCGGCGGCGGCATTGGCCCGGATCGAGGAGCTGGGGGGCCGGACGCTCCAGCCACCAATGGACGTTCCCGGCGGTCCCACGATCGCGATGTTTGCCGACCCCGAGGGCCACATGGTTGGCCTGGTGAAGGGGTAACGGTGACCGACGTTCAGAGCACAGCGCAGGACACCACTCCCAGTTCCGAAGGGGCTTCGGCCCCGACCCTCTATGTCTGCCACGGCGATGACGGGGGCCCGAGCGTGCACCCCTGCCGTCGGGTGCAGGAGGGCCTGCGGGCGGCCGGGATTCCGTATGAGAAGGTGGTGGCGGCTCACGGGAGCCCGATCCCGTTCCTGCGCAAGGGATCACGAGAGGAGTTGCGGGAGGCCACCGGCGAGACCAAGCTGCCCGCGCTCAGATTTCCCGACGGACGGGTACTCACCCACTCGAGAGCAATTCTCAGGTGGATCAAGGAGCAGGGCCCCCGAAAGGCCTAACCGGAGAGGTCGTGAGACGATGCCCAGTGCCACGGAACGGCTGACCCCCGTCGCCAATCGGCGCGACGACCGCGCTGACAACGGCTTCGTTCCCATGACCGAATCTCAAACGCGACTGTTGGATCCGCAGCGGCTCGGGGATCACGTCGACCGGCTGTACCGGGCGGCCTGGGGCCTGACGGGCTCGCGCGAGGACGCCGAGGATCTGGTTCAGGACACGTATGCGCGGGTGCTCAAGCGCCCGCGCCTACTGCGCTCAGACGACGACCTTGGGTACCTGCTCCGGGTGCTGCGGAACACGTATTTCTCAAGCCATCGGGCGGCCAAGCGAAGGGTGTCGGCCGAGCCGCTGCCCGACGAGCTGGATCGCCTGGAGGATCGGAGCGCCCGGCAGCCGCAGGAGGAGTTGGAAGCCCGCGAGCTGTACGCGCAGATCGCCGAGCTGCCGGACGATTTCCGCGACGCGCTGGTCGCAATTGATGTGCTCGGACTGTCGTACCGGGAGGCCGCCCGGACCTTGAAGGTCCGCGAGGCGACAATCACGACCCGGCTCTATCGGGCTCGGGTCCGCCTGGCCACGGCTTGGCGGGAGCAGGAAGGAATCGAGGAGGAACGCCAATGACCTGGCGACGTCATCACACACCAACTGATCGTGATCTGGCCGCGTTCGCGGATGGCTCGCTGCCCGCCGCACGTCGGGGCCAGGTCGAGCAGGCCCTGTCCGACTCTCCCCGGCTGCGGGCCGCCGTGGCCGCTCAGCAGCGTGTTCTGAAGGCCATCGACGCGGCCGCCAGCGAGCGTGCTCCGTCCTCGCTCCGCGCCCGCGTGGCCCTGGCTCAGCCCCCGGCCCGCCGGTCGGGACCCAGCCGGCTGACCGCGGCGCTGAGCACGGCCGTGGTGGCAGCCGGCGCTGCCGCCGTGGTGGCCGTCGTGGTCGTGGTGGGCGGAGGCACAGCGGGGCCGACGGTGGCCCAGGCCGCCGTGCTGACCTCGCGCGCGCCCACGGCGGGGGTGGCAGAACCCGTTGCCGAGGTGCACACGCTGCCCGGCGTGCGCGCCGTCGGCCTCACCTACCCCTACTGGGAGGACCACTTCGGCTACAAGGCCCGTGGGGTGCGCCGCGACAGCCTGGACGGGCGGCTGGTGACGATCGTCTTCTACCGCCGCGGCGCCAGTCAGGTGGCTTACGAGATCGTGTCCGGCTCGCCGCTTCGCCAGGGCGGGAAGGTGCGGAGCACTGTCCTGGAGGGCGTCAGGCTGTCGTCCATGACCACACCGAGCGGTCAGGCCGTGTCCTGGCTACGGGACGGCCACACGTGCATCCTGATCGGTTCGCACACCAACCTGTCGGAGCTGCAGGGCCTGGCCGCCTGGCACGACGGCGGCCGGGTTCCGTACTAGGCAGTCCGGCCCGTCGGAATTGCGGGCGGACCGGCCCAGGCCCGCTGCCTGCCGCCGGAGCCTCATTCCTGCTTGTAGCGTCTGCAACTTGGGGGATTTCCGTCCATGGTGAACGGTTTCTCCCCAACCCCCCTGCCCGCGCGGGGCGCGCTCGGAGACGCCCGCGCGGGGCGCACTCGGAGACGCCCGCGCGGCCTGCCGACCCTCCTAAAGCTGCAACGCCTTGATCGTGAGGAACTCCTCCAGGCCGTGCCGGCCGAGCTCGCGTCCGTAGCCTGACTTCTTGTATCCACCGAACGGGGCCAGGGGGTTGAACACGCCGCCGTTGATCTCAACCTGCCCCGTGCGCAGGCGGCGGGCCACGCGCTGAGCGCGCTCCTCATCGCCTGACCACACGCCGCCGGCCAGGCCGTACTCGCTCGCGTTGGCGATCCGGATCGCGCCCTCCTCATCCTCGTAGGGCTGGATCACCAGCACGGGGCCGAAGATCTCCTCCTGGGCGATCGTCATCTCCTCGGTGACCTCGCTGAACACCGTCGGCCGGACGAAGTAGCCGGTGTCCCGGCCCTCGGGCGGCTCGGCCCCGCCGGTCACCAGCTTGGCCCCCTCCTCGATGCCCTTCTTGATGTAGGAGCGCACGCGCTCGCGCTGGGTCTCGGAGACGATCGGGCCCAGCGTCGTCCCCTCGTCGAACGGGCCGCCGACCTGGTAGGACTCGGCGGCCTGACGGGCGATCTCCTCGACCATCGGCAGCTTGTCGCGGGGGACGATCATCCGGGTCAGGGCACTACACGTCTGGCCCGAGTTCAGGAAGCATTTCTGGATCCCGTCCACGACGGCCTTCTGGAAGTCGGCGTCGTCCAGGATCACGTTCGGCGACTTGCCGCCCAGCTCGAGTGCTACCCGCTTCACCGTCGCCGCGGCGTTGGCCGCCACCTGGCGCCCGGCCCGGGTCGAGCCGGTGAACGAGATCATGTCGATCCCCGGATGGGCGCTCATCGCCTCGCCCACGACCGGGCCGTAGCCGCACACGAGGTTGAAGACGCCCGGCGGGAGTCCGACCTCCTCAATCACCTCGGCCAGCACGAACGCGTTCAGCGGCGTGACCTCGGAGGGCTTCAGCACGACCGTGCAGCCGGCGGTCAGCGCGGGCGCGACCTTGGCGCAGATCTGATGCAGCGGATAGTTCCACGGCGTGATCGCTCCGACCACGCCCACGGGCTCGCGCACGACCAGCGAGTTACCGATCCTCTCCTCCCAGGCCACCTCGCCGGCCAGCTGAGGCTGTGAGCTGAAGCTCATCACCGGCAGACCGGCCTGGATCATCTGGGAGAGCCGGATCGGCATGCCCATCTCGCGGCTGATCAGCGTGGCGATCTCCTCCTGGCGGGCGTAAAGAGCCTGGCCGATGGCGGCACAGGCCTCGGCTCGCTCCGCCACGGGCACCTGACTCCAGACCTCGAACGCCTCGCGGGCGGACGTGACGGCGTGGTCGACGTCCTCGGGGGTCCCCTCGGGCACGTGGCCGATGACCTCCTCGGTCGTGGGGTCGACGACCTCGATCGTCCCGTCGCCGGTTGACGGGATCCAGCTCCCGCCGATGAAGAACCTGGTCCGGTCAAGGGTGGTGTCGGTGGTGGTGGTCACCTTGGGGCCTCCTGAGGTGGGTGTCGGTTCGTAGGCGGTGAGTAACGTCACAAAATCGGCTGGGCGGCCGGCGCTGCGTGACGTTAGGCGCGTATGGCGACCATACCGTCACACGGTCCACCGCGGGCGGGTCGCTTTGTGACGTTGTGGCGCGTCACGCCTCCTGGAGCGCCGGCGCGGCGGCGGGGCCCGCCTGGCCCGGCGCCCCCGCGGCCTGCGCCAAATGCTCCGCCGTGCGGTGGGCCAGCGCCATCACGGTGATCATCGGGTTGGTCCCGCTGGGTGTGGGGAAGGCCGAGGTGTCGCCGATCCACACCCCCGGCGTGTCGTGCAATTCACCGGTGGGGGAGGCCACGCTGGTGGCCGGATCGAATCCCATCCGGGCCGTGCCCATCTGGTGGGCGGAGAACAGGCGCATCCCTCCGGCCCTCAGCGGCACCCGCTGGACGGCGGCGATGAACCTCTCCAGGTCCTCGCCCCGGTGCCAGATCGGCATCGTGTCCGACAGGGCCGAGATCTGGTGGGCGCCGGCGGCGGCGTGGATCCGGATCTGGGCTTCCAGGGCTCGGCGCGTCATGGCCTGGTCGGCCGGATCGCTCAGGGAGTAGAAGGGCTGGGCCGTGCCCGAGGCGTCCAGCGCCACGTGGCCGTTGTGGTCGCCGCGGTCGCGGAGCAGGCCGATCAGCGTGGAGCTGTAGCGGAAGTCCTCGATCGTCTCCTTGTGCTGGTGGGCATCCCGCCACGGGATGGCCGAGGCCGCCAGCCCGGTCGTGTAATGCACGCCCTCAATCAGGAATCCGTAGCCGTCGTCCAACGGGGCGAACTCGTCCACCAGCCCGACGTGTGGCGCACCCCACCAGGCCTCCATGTCCTCCGCGTAGGCCCCGGAGGTGGCCGTGCAGGGATGGAGGCGGAAGTACCGGCCGACGGCCGGTCCGCCGATCCCGGTGCGGAGCAGGACGCCCGGCGTCTCGAGCGCGCCCGCGGCCAGCACCACATGCCCGGCCCGAACGGTGAGCTGCACACCCGTCAGAGGCGAGCGGGCCACGATCCCGGCCGCCCGCCCACCGTCCAGAAGCACGCGCTCTGCGAACTGGCCGACGACGACCTGGGCGCCCGCGGCCACGGCGTCGGGGAGGAACGTGCGCAACGTCGACTGCTTGGAACCCGACTGATCGCCGAAGCCCATGTAGCCCGCCGTGGCCGGGTCATAGCTGGAGTGGTCGGCGTTGCGGTTGGTGAGGACGAACGACCACCCGAGCGCCTCAGCCCCGCGCTTCATCGCCCGGTGGGGGCGGTTGAGATCGCAGCAGTCCGAGCTCACGGACAGCCGCGTGCAGACGGCGTCCAGGTGGCGATCGAAATCGTCCGCCACGTCCGTCAGCCCATGCTCAGAGGCCCACTCCTGGCGTACCCACTCCCGGGTCCGGATGCTGTTGGTCCAGTTGACGACCGTCCCTCCGCCCAGGCACGAGCCGGCCTGGAGCGTGACGTTGCGGTCCGCGCTCGGCGTGGGTCCGCCCCGCCAATACAGGTTCTGCCAAGCCCACAGCTCGTACTGGTTGAAATCGGCTTCGTTGAAGTAGCCGCCCGCCTCCACCACCAGCACCGACGCTCCCCGGGCGGCCAGCTCGGCGGCGATCACGCTCCCGCCGGCACCCGACCCGACGACGACCACATCTGCCTCCAGGGTCGTGTCGCCGTTGACCGCCAGCGGCGCAATCGTCTTTGGCTCCGGTGGCGGCGCGGACACCGGGCCCGGGTATCCGAGCACGGGCCACGCCGGGTTCCGTCCCGTCGCAGGATCGGGCGCGCCGTAGTGGAGCAGCAGCGTCAGCCCGCCCAGGGCGGCGATCCCCGCCGCGGCCTCGGGCGAGCCCAGCGACACAGTCCGCAGCAGCTGCTCGCGGGAGGCCTGCGACGCCCCGCCGAAGCCCTGCATGGCGAGTGCGTCGAGCAGCATGCCCACGCCCGCGAGCTGGTCGGGCGGGAGCGTGGCCAGCGTCTGCGCCACACCCTCGGGAACTCCGTACGACGAGGCCGAGCGAGCCCAGTGCCCGTGCGGGTCCGGCACGTGCTCGATCGCGGGCACGACCGTGTCGCACAGGGCTCGGAGCGTGTCCATCTGCTGTCCGTCGATTGCCATCGCTTCCTCCTCGGGTGGCGGGACGCTCAACGCTAGGCATCGCGCCGTGATCGGTCAAGTTGGCGGCACCGGGCGCCGGGGTAGGGTTCGGGCATGGGAGTGGTGGACAGAGCCGACGCCGTACAGAAGCGCCGCCCGGTCTTGAGCGTGGCCGTGGCCACGTTCAAGAAGTTCCAGGAGGACCAGACGACGAATCTGGCCGCGATGATCGCCTTCTGGGCCTTCTTCTCAATCTTTCCGCTGCTGCTGGTCTTGGTAACCGTGCTGGGTTGGGCGCTTCCGGCCTCGGACAAGGCCAATGTCCTCACCCACGTGGCGAACCTGTTCCCGGTCCTGGACCACAGCTCGGTTCGCGGCCTGACCGGCGCGGTATGGGCGCTGGCCCTCGGCCTCGTGACCGCCCTGTGGAGCGGCCTGGGGGCCGTGCGCACGGTCCAGACGGCGCTGCACTCGGTGTGGGAGATCCCCTACCACGAGCGCCCGGGGCTGATCGCCCAGGTCAAGCGGAGCCTGCTCGCGCTCGTGACGATCGGGACCGGCCTGGTCGTCACGACGCTGATCTCGAGCCTCGTGACCAGCACCTCGAGCGGGGTCAACCTGGGCGTGGGCGGGCGAGTGGCCGGCTACGTGATCTCGATCGCGCTCGACGTGGGCCTGTTCGTGGACCGCCTTCCGGGTGCTCACCGACCGCGAGATCACGACCAGGGACGTGCTCCCGGGAGCGGTCTTCTCGGGCCTCGTGTTCTTCGTGCTTCAGGAGCTGTCGGCGTTCATCATCTCCGGCCATCTGAAGAACGCCCAGTCGACGTACGGGCACTTCGCCACCGTGATCACGATCCTGTGGTGGTTCTACCTCCAATCGATCGTCACGCTGCTCGGGGCCCAGCTCAACGTCGTGCTCAAGGATCGGCTGTATCCCCGATCACTCACCAAGGCGCCCCAGACCGACGCCGACCACCGCGTGCTCCAGGCCTACGCCGCCGAACGGACCTACCAACCCGAGGAGGAGGTCCACGTCCGGGTGGGCCCCCGGACGGACGAGTGAAGCTCGGGGTCGGCCCAGGCCATCCGGCCGCGCACCAGGGTGGCGGCGACCAGCGGGACGCCGGGCCGGTAGACCAGGTGGTCGGGCGAGGGGGCGGCCAGCACGACCGCGTCGGCCCGCGCCCCCGGGGCCAGGTGGCCGACGTCGCCGCGGCGCAGCGCCCTGGCCCCGCCGCGCGTGGCCGCTCGCAGCGCCTCGGCCGCCGTCATCCCCATCTCCCGCACGGCCAGCGCCAGGCAGAAGGCCATCGAGGTCGTGTAGCTGGAGCCCGGATTGCAGTTGCTGGCCAGCGCCACGACGGCCCCGGCGTCGAGCAGCCGCCGGGCGTCGGCATAGGGCTGGCGGGTTGAGAAGTCGGTGGCGGGCAGAAGCGTGGCCACCGTGTCCGACCCGGCCAGCGCCTCGACGTCGGCCGCGGCCAGGTGCGTGCAGTGGTCGGCCGAAGCGGCTCCCATCTCGACGGCCAGCCCGACTCCCGGCCCGGCGCCGAGCTGATTGGCGTGGACCCTGAGCCCAAGCCCCTGGGCCCGGCCGGCCTCCAGCACCTGACGCGACTGCTCGACGTCGAACGCACCCTGCTCACAGAACACGTCGATCCACCTCACGTGCGGACGGCAGGCCTCGAGCATCGGTCCGCAGACCAGCGAAACGTATCCGTCGGGGTCGTGCTCGAACTCATCCGGGACCACATGAGCGCCGAGGAACGTCACCTCGTCGGTCAGCTCCGAGCCGACCTGGCACAGCCGCACCTCGCCCTCAACCTCAAGCGCGTACCCGGACTTGATCTCGAGGGTTGTCGTCCCGCCCCGCAGCGCCTCACGGAGCCGGGCCGCGGCCAACCTCCGCAGCTCGTCCGGGGTGGCCCCGCGGGTGGCCCGGACCGACTCGCGGATGCCGCCGGCCTCGTAGGGGGCGCCGGCCATGCGGGCGGCGAATTCGGCGCTGCGATCACCGGCGAACACCAGGTGGGTGTGGCTGTCCACGAACCCGGGGATCACGCACCGACCCCCGGCGTCGAGCCGCTCGTCGCCCGCCGCCCCGGCCGGCTCGACGGCCAGGACCCGACCGTCCTCCAGCACCAGCGCGGCATCACGCATCTCGCCGAGCTCGTCGTCCTGCGTGACGAGCAGCCCGATGTTGTCTACGACCAGCGCGCTCATCGGCGCAGCGCCCCGACGGCCGAGTCGAGCTCGCCGGCCACGTCCAGCGAGACGTGCCCGCCGTCGCGGACGACGAACCGCCCGCCCACGAGCACGTGGCGGACGTCGTCAGGCCCGGCGGCAAACACGGCCGAGTCGACCAGGTCCTCGGCCGAGCACCCGGCCAGGCGAACGCCCCCCAGGTCCAGGCACAAGAGGTCGGCCAACGCGCCCCTGGCGATGCTTCCGCCCTCCGGCCAGCCCAGACTCCCGTACCCCGACGCGGTGCCGGACTGAAGGAGCGTGGCCCCGCCCAGGCCGCCCCGGGCGCCCGAGGCCAGGCGCTCGTCCAACTCGATCGCCCGCATCTCCTCCCAGGGGTCGATCAGCGCGTTCGAGTCGGTGCCGATCGTCAGCCGGCAGCCGGATTCGTGCAGGCGGCGGGCCGGGCCGATCCCGTCGGCCAGGTCGCGCTCGGTCGTCGGGCACAGACAGCAGCTGACTCCCGCCTGGCCGAGCAGAGAGACGTCCTCGTCGCTCACGTGGGTGGCGTGGACGGCCGTGAATCGGTCCGACAGCGCCCCCTCGTAGTGCAGCAGCCCGGTCGGCGTGGCGCCGTAGACCTCCAGGCAGGCCTCGTTCTCCGCCGGCTGCTCGGAGACGTGGGCGTGGATGGGACGGCCGTCCTGCGCGGCCCAGCGGGCAACCTGCGCGGCGGACTCCGGGGGCACCGCCCGCATGCTGTGGACGGCGGCGCCGAGACGAACCGCCGGCCCGTCGGCGAGTGCGGACACCCGGGTGCTCCAGGCCTCGACGTCCGCGTCGAAGAAGCGCTTCTGCACCGGGTCGGGCTCAATCCCCCCATCCAGATAGCACGCGTCCACCAGCGTCAGGCGGACCCCCGCCTGGCCGGCGCCCGCGATGATCGCGTGTCCCATCGCGTTGGGGTCGGCGTAGGGCACGCCGCCCGGGCCGTGGTGGACGTAGTGAAACTCGCCGACGAGCGTGATCCCGGCCAGGGCCATCTCGGCGAACGTGGCCCGGGCGATGGCCAGCATCGAGTCGGGGTCAAGCCGCCCGGCGAGCTCGTACATCTGGCGGCGCCAGGTCCAGAACGAGCCGGGGTCCCTGTGGGTCGCGCCTCGGAGCGCGCGCTGGAAGGCGTGGGAATGCGCGTTGGCCAGCCCGGGGAGGACCAGGCCATCCAGGCGCTCGGCGTCGGCCGGCGCCGTGACGTCGGGGCTCACCGCCGTGATCCGCCCGTCGGCGATCTCCAGAAGGACACCGGCCCGGACCTCAGGGCCGCCCAGCCAGGCCTGTTGACACCAGAGCTTCACGTGTAGGGCCGGATTCGTTCCAGGAACTCGGTCATGCCGTGGCGCTCGAACTGCTCCCAGGTCGTAAGCGACCGCGGGTCGGCCCGGTCCAGGTAAAGGACGCCGTCCAGATGGTCGACCTCGTGTTGGAAGGTTCCGGCGGTCAGGCCTTCGACCACCGCCTCGCATCGCACACCATTTCGATCGAAATAGTCCACGTGAATGCGGACGTGGCGCTCCACGTCCCCCCGCAGCCCGGGGACGGACAGGCAGCCCTCGTTGATCAGCACCGTCTCCTCGGACAGCGGCTCGATCACCGGGTTCACGAGCACGGTCAGCGGGAAGGCCGGCTTGTACGGATATCGCTCGCGGGTCGCCTGATCCACCTCCACCACGGCGATCCGCTTCGGGACCGAGATCTGCGGCGCAGCCAGGCCCGCGCCCCCGGCGGCTCGCCGCGTCCCGATCAGCTCGTCGATCAGCCGCTGGATCTCCGGCGAGCGGAGCTCCTCCGGGCTCACCTCATCCGCCCGCATGCGCAGCACCGGGTCGCCGACCGTGGTGATCGTCATTCGTCGAGCATCGGGATCCGCACGCCTCGCTCGCGGGCCACGTCCACGGCCCGCTCGTAGCCGGCGTCCACGTGGCGCATGACGCCAGTTCCCGGGTCGGTGGTCAACACCCGGTCGAGTTTCTGCGCCGCCAGCTCCGTGCCGTCGGCCAGGCACACCATCCCGGCGTGGATCGAGCGCCCGATGCCCACGCCGCCCCCGTGGTGAATCGACACCCAGGTGGCGCCGGAGGCCGTGTTGAGCAGGGCGTTGAGGAGCGGCCAGTCGGCGATCGCGTCCGACTCATCGGCCATCCCCTCGGTCTCCCGGTACGGCGAGGCCACCGAGCCCGAGTCCAGATGGTCGCGCCCGATCACGATCGGTCCGCTCAGCTCGCCGGTCCTGACCATCTCGTTGAACCGCAGGCCGAGCCGGCGCCGCTCGCCGTAGCCCAGCCAGCAGATCCGGGCCGGGAGCCCCTGGAAGGCCACACGCCGGCTGGCGTGGCCGATCCAGCGGGCCAGCGGCTCGTCGTGGGGGAACTCGTCCAGCACCGCTCGGTCGGTGGCCGCGATGTCCTGCGGGTCGCCTGACAGCGCGACCCAGCGAAACGGGCCGCGGCCCTCGCAGAACAGCGGCCGGATGTAGGCCGGGACGAAGCCCGGGTAGTCGAACGCCCGCTCGAATCCTCCCAGCCGGGCCTCGGCGCGGAGGCTGTTGCCGTAGTCGAACACCTCGCTGCCCCGGTCCAGGAACCCCACCATCGCCGCGCAGTGGGCGGCGATCGACGCCCGCGAGCGCCGAACAAACTCGTCCGGGTCCGAGCGGCGCAGCTCGCGCGCGTCCTGGAGCGACATGCGGCCCGGGATGTAGCCGCCCAGCGGGTCGTGGGCGCTCGTCTGGTCGGTGACGATGTCGGCCTCAAAGCCGCTGGACAGCAGGGCCGGGAAGACGTCGGCCGCATTGCCCTCCAGGCCGACGCTGACGGCGCGGCGCTCCTGGCGGGCGCGGTGGCACCGCTCCATGGCATCGCTCAGCGAGTCGGCCACCTCGTCCAGGTAGCGCGTCTTCAGGCGGCGGTCGATCCGCTCGGGATCGACCTCGACGCACAGCGCGACGCCGCCGTTCATCGTGATGGCCAGCGGCTGGGCTCCACCCATCCCGCCCAGTCCGGCGGTCAGCGTGATCGTTCCGGCCAGTGACCCGCCGTGGCGTCGCCGGGCGATCTCGGCGAAGCACTCGTACGTCCCCTGGAGGATTCCCTGGCTGCCGATGTAGATCCACGAGCCGGCGGTCATCTGGCCGTACATGGTCAGACCGAGGTCCTCCAGCCGGCGGAACTCGTCCCACGTGGCCCACTCGGGGACGAGGTTCGAATTGGCGATCAGGACGCGGGGCGACCACTCGTGCGTCGTGAACACGCCGACCGGCTTGCCCGACTGCACGAGCAGCGTGTCGTCGTCTCGCAGATCGCGCAGCGTCCTGACGATCGCGTCAAAGGCCGCCCACGAACGGGCGGCCCGCCCGGTCCCGCCGTAGACCACCAGCTCGTCGGGGTTCTCGGCCACGTCGGGATCGAGGTTGTTCATCAGCATCCGCAACGCCGCCTCCTGGGGCCAGCCGCGGCACGACAGCTCGAGTCCCCGGGGGGCGCGGACTGGGCGGGCGCCCTTCATCGGAGCGGCCCCAGCGCGCTCTCCACCGCGCTGACCACGGCGCCGGTTCTGACCAGGTCCTCGGCGGCGGCCAGCTCAGGGGCCACGAACCGGTCAGGACCGAAGCCGGGAACCCGCCCGCGGACGCAGCCGAGCGCCGCCGCCGTCCCCGCCGCCGGGCGCAGGGGGGCGCGCAGGTCCAGGGCCCGGGCCGCGCAGACCAGCTCGACGGCCAGGATTCGGGCCAGGTTCGCCATCGCTGTGCGCAGCTTCCGGGCCGCGCCCCAGCCCATTGAGACGTGGTCCTCCTGCATCGCGCTCGTGGGCAGCGAATCGACGCTGGCCGGGGAGGCCAGCCGGCGGTTCTCGGCCGCGATTGCGGCCTGCGCGTAGTGGGCCAGCATCAGGCCGGAGTTGACCCCGGGGTCGTCGGCCAGGAAGGGCGGGAGCCCGTGCGAACGCGCCGCGTCCAGCAGCCGATCCGTTCGCCGCTCGGCGATCGCGCCCACCTCGGCCGCCGCCACGGCCAGGAAGTCGCAGGCCAGCGCGACCGGGGCACCGTGGAAGTTGCCGCACGACTCGACCCGTCCGTCCGGCAGCACCATCGGGTTGTCGATCGCGGCCCGCAGCTCGTTTGAGGCCACCCATTCGGCCTGGCCGAGCGCGTCCCGAGCCGCGCCCGCCACCTGGGGCGCGCAGCGCAACGAGTACGCGTCCTGGACCCGGGGGTCGTTCTCCAGGTGGCTGGCCACGATCTCCGAGCCGTCGAGCAGGGCTCGGAGGTTGGCCGCGCTCAGCGCCTGCCCGGGCTGGGGGCGGAGTGCGACCAGGTCCTCGGCGAAGGCGCGGTCGGTGCCCAGCAGCGCCTCGACCGACATGGCGGCCGTGATGTCGGCCACCCGCAGCAGCCCTCCGAGGTCTCGGCAGCTCAGCACGAGCATCCCGAGCATCCCGTCGGTGCCGTTGATCAGGGCCAGCCCCTCCTTGGCCTGAAGCACGACCGGCTCGATCCCGGCCTCGCCCAGCGCCTCGGCCGCGGGCCTGACGGCGCCGGCGCAGTCGGTTACCTCACCCTCTCCCAGCAGGGCGAGCGCGCAGTGGGCCAGCGGGGCCAGATCGCCGCTCGCCCCCAGAGAGCCGTGCTCGGGCACGACGGGCGTGAGGCCGGCGTTGAGCAGGGCGAGGATCGTCTGGGCCACCACCGGTCGGGCGCCGGAGCACCCCATGGCGAGCGTTCGGGCCCGCAGCACCATCATCGCCCGGACGACCTCACGCTCCAGCGGATCGCCGATCCCGGCCGCGTGTGAGCGGATCAGCGCCCGCTGGAGCTCCTCCCGCCGCGGGGCCGGGATGTACACGGTGGCCAGCGCGCCGAAGCCGGTGGTCACGCCATAGACCGGCTCCTCCGAGGCGGCCAGCCGGGCCACCACGCTCGCGGATCGCTCCATCGCCGCCCGTGCCTCCTCGGAAAGCGCCACCGGTCGATCGGCGCGCGCCACCGCAATCACGTCCTCCGCCTCCAGCCCGGAGGCCGTGAGCTGGAGGGATTCGCTCGGACCGAGCATCGAGCGCACGATATCCGCGCCCCTCCCCGTGAGCGAATTCTCACTGCTCTCTTAGTGTCAACTGATTGCTTTAGTGGCAGATTGCAGGCATGGAGTCGATGGCACCCACCCGGATGAGGCCACGGGCGCAGTCGGAGCGCCCCGGTGGCCAGCGCGCGTTGGCCGCGCTGGCTCGCGACGCCGCGCTGGCCCGGATTGGACGCGCCCGGGTGACGATGTTGATCGCGGCCGTCGTGCTGACCGCGCTGTTGGCCGCGCTGGCCTCGGCGCTCCTCCCGGGCAAGTCGCTCGGCGCGTCGCGCAAGACGACCGCGAGCCGGGCGACCTCGGCTAGGCGGGCGCCGTCGACCCCGCGGCGGCACGCCTCCGCGGTGGCGCCGGCGATGCCCGCGCCGGCCGGGCCGGCCGCGCTCGGCCTTCAGGGCCCCAACCAGGCGCCGACAGCGGTCCCGCCCGCTCCGACCGCCCCGTCGCCCCAGCCCTCGGCGCCAGCCGCGCCCGCCCAGCCGGCCCCGGCCCCCGCAGCACCGAGCGGCGGTGGAGCAGTTGTCTCCGGCGGCTCCTGAGCGGTCTCTGGCCACCCTCACGTTTGAGGCCTTCGGCGGATTGGCCGTCGTCGGAGTGACCGACCCGCGCTCGCTGGAGCCGGCGCGGGTCGCAGTCGAGCGGGTGGTGGCTGACTTCGACATCGCGTGCTCGCGCTTTCGCGACGACTCCGAGCTCGCCGCGGTCAACCGCGGGGCCGGGCGGTGGGTCAGCGTCAGCCCGCTGTTCATTGAGACCATCACGGCGGCGCTCCGGGCGGCCCAGCTGACCGACGGCGACGTCGACCCCACCGTGGGCCAGGCCCTGATCGCGCTGGGGTATGACCGCGACTTCGCCGATGTGGCCACTCGCCCCGGGGCATCTCCCTCGATCGCCTCGGTCCCGGGGTGGCGGACACTCCAGACCGATCCGGCGGCCGGGACCGTCCGGGTGTCCTCGGGGGTCAGCCTCGACCTGGGTGCCACGGCCAAGGCCCTGGCCGCCGACCAGGCGGCCGCCGCGGCCAGTGTCGCCGCCGGATGCGGTGTGGTGGTGTCGCTCAGCGGTGACGTGGCGGTGGCCGGAGCGTTGCCGCAGGACGGGTGGCCGATTCGAGTCACCGATGATCACCGCGCCGGGCCCGGCGCACCGGGCCAGTGGATCACCGTCCGCTCCGGCGGCCTGGCCACGTCCAGCACGACCGTCCGCCGGTGGCGGACGGATTCCGGCCTGGCTCATCATCTGGTTGATCCCGCCACCGCACGGCCCACCGACGGTCCCTGGCGCACGGTGAGCGTCACGGCCAGCACGTGTCTGGACGCGAACATCGCCAGCACCGCGGCGATCATTCGAGGCGCCCGGGCCGAGCGGTGGCTGGCGGAGCTCAGCCTGCCCAGCCGGCTCGTCAGCGTCGACGGTGGCGTGCGCCACGTGGCTGGATGGCCCGAAGACGGAGACGACCTGCCGACCCTGACCGGAGCCGTGACGTGAGTGCCTTCGGCTCCACGCTCGGTCCGAGCACCTACTGGTATCTGACCCGGGCCACCGGCGCAGTCGCGCTCGTGCTGCTGACCGTGAGCGTTTGCCTGGGCATTCTCGGCCCGCTGCGCTTCTCGGCTCCACGCTGGCCGCGCTTCGCTGTGGACTCTCTGCACCGCGACGTCTCACTGGCTGGTGTGGCCCTGATCGTCGTCCACGTCGTGACGACCGTCCTGGACGGCTTCGCCCCAGTCAACCTGGTGGACGGCCTGATCCCGTTCCTGTCGCCGTACCGGCCCCTGTGGCTCGGACTGGGAACGCTCTCGTTCGACCTGATCCTGGCGCTGGTCATCACGAGCCTCGTTCGCCGCCGGCTTGGCTACGGCGCCTGGCGGGCGATTCACTGGCTCGCCTACGTGAGCTGGCCGGTCGCCGTGCTGCACGGACTCGGGACCGGGACCGACGTCAAGCAGTGGTGGATGCTGCTGCTCACGGTGATCTGTGCCGCCGCGGTGCTGGCCGCCGTGCTGGCCCGGATCAACGTCGTCGACAGAAGCCACGCGGCCGTCAGGACCGGCGGGTTCGCGATGTCGGTGATCGCCCCGGTCGGTCTCCTCATCTTCGCCGCCGTTGGGGCCCCTCGCTCACGGTTGGGCTCGGCGGGCCGGTACCCCGGCGCGCCTGCTCCCCCAGCGCCAGGGCCGTCAGCGTGAGCACGTCGTCCGGCTCGGCGACCAGTAGCAGCGACCCGGTGGCCCACTCGTTCACGGCCACGCTCGCGGGCACCGTCGTACAGAGCCCGGCCGGGAGCGGGGCGATCGTCCAGCTGGAGATGGCCGTCCAGGGATCGGTCCGAGGACATCTCAGGGTCAGGCTGGGGGGCCAGCCGCTCGCCAGCGGCGGCCTGTCGCTGACCGGAAGTCAGGTCGACCTGAGCGTCGTGGGTGCCCCGGACGTGTTCGCCGGTCGCGTGGAGAACCTTCAGGGAGGCGATGTCGTGGCTCGGGTCAGCGACCAGGCGGGGACGGTCCTGGATCTCAACGTCGGGCTGCGAATCGACCAGTCCGCGCGGACCGTCACCGGCACCCTCTCGAGCACCCCGATCGGAACCGGCGGATGAGCCACCCTTGGCTGGAGGGACATCCCGGGCTCCCGCGGTTGCTGGCCGGCCTGGGGTCGGGCGGCGGAGCGATGAGTCTGGCCGAGCACCAGCGCGTGCATGGCGAGCTTCCGCACCGGAGCCCGCACGAGTTGATCGAGGCGGTCGAGCGCAGCGGGCTGCGGGGGCGCGGCGGCGCCGACTTCCCGACGGCGCGCAAGCTCCGGACCGTGGCCGGCTCGACGTCGGGTCAGCGCGGTGGTCGTGAACGGCTCTGAGACCGAGCCGGCCAGCGCCAAGGACAGGCTGCTCCTGACCCGTCTGCCCCACCTGGTGCTGGACGGTGCGGTTCTGGCCGCCCAGGCCGCGGGGGCCCGTGAGGTCATCGTCCAGCTCGGGACCGGGGCGACGGCGGCGCCGGGCTCGCTGGCGGCGGCCCTGGCCGCCCGGGACCGTGACCCCGTTCCGGTGTCGCTGGTGGACGCCCCGAGGGCTATGTGGCCGGGGAGGAGAGCGCGGTCATGCACCACCTCAACGGCGGGGCGGGACTGCCGACCTTCGTCCCGCCGCGTCCGTTCCAAAAGGGCTTCCGGGGCCGGCCCACGCTGATCCAGAACCCGGAGACGCTGGCCCAGGTCGCGCTCGTGGCCCGGTTCGGCGAGCGCTGGTACCGCGAGCTGGGCACCAGCGCCGACCCCGGCTCGGCGCTGGTAACGATCTCCGGGGCGGTGGCCGCTCCGGGGGTCTAGAACTGGCCTTCGGGACGCCGATGACCGCGCTGCTCGAGGCGGCCGGGGGAGAGACCGAGCCCCTCAGGGCGTTCCTGGTGGGCGGCTACTTCGGGACCTGGGTCGAGGCCGGGCGAGCGCTCGAGCTCCGGCTGGCCCGCGAGGACCTGCGCTCGGTCGGCTGTTCGCTCGGGTCCGGTGTGCTGATCGCGCTGGGGCGCAGCTCGTGCGGCTCCACGAGAGCGCCCGGGTGATCGACTATCTGGCCCGCCAATCGGCTCACCAATGCGGCCCGTGCACGTACGGCCTCCGGGCGATCGCGGACTCGATCGGGGCGATGGCCAGCGGCGTCGCCCATCCGCGGGAGACCGAGCGAGTGCAGCGCTGGGCCGGTGACATCCGCGGCCGCGGGGCCTGCCACCACCCCGACGGAGCGACCAGGTTCATCGTGAGCGCTCTGGACGTGTTCGCCGACGAGATCGACGAGCACCGCCGGCAGCGGTGCCGGGCGCGCCCGGCCGGGCTCCCGGTGGGCGGCGCGCTCGCAGAAACGGTCGTTGAGCCGATCCCCGACGAGCGGGCCCGGGGCCGGCGATGAGCTTTCGGCTCCGCGTCAACCCGATCGCCTGCGAGGCCCACGCGCTGTGCGTTGAGCTGCTGCCCGAGTTGATCCGGCTGGACGATTGGGGCTACCCGATCCTCGATCAGCCCGAGGTCCCGCCGGACCTCCTGGATCTGGCCGACCGGGCCGTGGACGCGTGCCCTACGCTGGCGTTGATCTTGGACGAGGAGCCCGACTGAGATCTGGAGCGTGTGACGAGCTGGCCCACTGGGCCAGCTCGTTCGATCCCGCGAACAACGATCTGGCGCTGGCTGGGCGCTCTCTGCTGGACACGGTGGCGGTTTTGCTCGCCGCTCGCGGTGAGGCGGGCGATCGGATGCTCGAGCCCCTGTCCGAGGCCGGGCGATGGGCCGCGCTGGCCCACGTGCTGGACTTCGACGACCTGCACCTCCCGTCCACCGCGCACATCAGCGCCGTCTGCGTTCCGGTGGCCCTGGCCCAGGGCGGCGGCGCCCGGGCCTATCTGGCGGGGGCGGGGGTCATGGCCCGCCTGGGCGCGGCCCTCGGCTGGCGCCACTACTCCGCGGGATGGCACGCCACGTGCACAGCCGGTGCGCCTGCGGCCGCTGCCGCGGCCGCCGTGGCCCGGGGCCTGGACGCCGACGGAATCTCAACGGCGATGGCGCTGGCCGTGCCCGCCGCCGGGGGCGTGCAGCGCGCGTTCGGCACCTCGGCCAAGTCGCTCCAGGTGGCCTTCGCCGCCGAGGCGGGCATCCGGGCCGCCGCGCTGGCGGCGGCCGGAGCCGACGCCGACCCCCGGGCCCTCGACGACTGGGTGGAGCTCGTCGGCGGTGACGGCGCGGCGATCGTTGGCTCAGCGGAGGCGATCCCCGGAGGGTTGGCGGTCAAGATCTATCCGTGCTGCTATGCGCTCCAGCGTCCGATCGCCGCGGTCAAGGCGCTGGGGCCGGTCGATGCCTCGCGGGTCCGCGGGATCCAGCTCGCCACGCCGGCCAGCGCGCTGACTCCGCTGATCCACGACCGCCCCGGGACGGGGCTGGAGGCCAAGTTCAGCCTTCAGTACGGATTGGCCTGCGCGATGCTCGACGATCCGGTCGGCCTGGCCAGCTTCGGTGATGAGGCGGTGGCCCGGCCGGCCGCCCGGCGGCTGATGGGGCTCGTGGAGGTCGCGCCGTCCGGCGAGGGCGACGGTCTGCTGGCCGGGGAGGTGGCGATTGAGGTGGCCCTGGACGATGGCGCGGCCCTGCGCTCCTCGCTCGAGCTGCCTCCTGGCGCGCCACAGCGTCCCGTCTCTGAGGCCGATCTGAGGCGCAAGCTCGAGGCCTGCGTCGGCGAGCTGGTTGATCAGGTGGGCGGGCTGGACTGGGACACGGCGCCGGGGTTCGTGCGCTCCGCGCTCTCCAGGCCCTCAGCGCTGGTCTAGCCGGGCCGGTGGCCTGAGCTCCTGTGGCGGGTCGCCCCCGGGCGCCGGCAGCGGACGCTGGTACCAGGCCACGTCGTGCCAGGCGCCGAGCTTCCACCCGATCCGCCGGTAGACCCCCACGAGCTGGAAGCCCAGCTTCACGTGCAGGGTCACGCTGGCCGTGTTGGGGAGCGCGATACCGGCGCAGGCCACCCGCAGGCCCTGGGCGGCCAGGAGCTCGAACAGAGCCTCGTACAGGGCTCGGCCGATGCCCCGTCCGTGGTGCTCGGGCGCGACGTAGATGGCCACGTCCGCTGCCCACCCGTAGGCCGAGCGGTCGCGATGCGGGCTGGCGTAGGCGTAGCCCACCACCCGCTCACGATCCTCGGCCACGAGCCAGGGATAGCGGGTGGTGAGCCGCTCCATACGCTCGCGCATCTTCGAATCGTCGGGCGGTTCGAGTTCAAATGAGATCACCGTTTCGGTGACGAACGGGGCGTAGATGGCGGCGCAGGCGGCCGCGTCGCCTGCCGGGTCGGCGCTGCGGATCCGCACTCGTTACGCCGCGCGCGCCGGCTGGGACCCGAGCGGCCCCCGGGCGATTGCCTCCCGACGCCAGCGCAGCTGCGCCGGCCCGGTGACCTGGAGGCGCTGGGGGAGGATCGGGGTGAGGCCCCTTGAGAGCCTGCCCAGGGCGCGGAACTGAGCCTCGTCCAACTGAGACCACCTGATGCCGAACCGGGTCCGGAGTTTGCGCGGCATCAGCCCGACGCCGCCCAGCCACAGGACCTGGCTCGCGGGGAGCCGGACCGCTCGCCAGAAGATGTCGGGGATCGGAAGCGGTGGGGGCGGCGCCCGGCGGATTGTGCCCAGCACGGTGTCCACGGCCCGGGTGCGCACGAGCTCCTCGGAGACCATCCGATCGAAGTACTCCCTGAAGGCCGGCCACATCGGAGGCAGGTCGCGCTCGCGTACCCCGATCAGGCGGCCCAGCCCGCGGTACTCGGAGTAGAAGCGCTCGATCTCGTCCGGGCGCATCGGCCGGCCGAACGTGGCCTGGCCGGCCACGTAGGTGTCGATCAGCGTGGCGTGGACCCAGGCGTAGGCGTCCGGCTCCAGCGCGTTGTAGCGCTGGCCGTCGTCCCGGGTGCCCTTGAACGCCCGGTGGATCTCGCGGAGCCGACGCCCGGCGGGGACGGCCTCGCGACCTCCGTACACGAGCAGGCTCACGTAGTCGATCGTGCTCATCAGCCGGTCCCACGGGCGGCGCTCGAAGTCCGAGTAATCGCTCACCCCGGCCCCCACCGTGGGATGGGCGACCTGGAGCAGCAGCGGGTAGAGCATCGCGGCGTATAACCGCACGTCGCTGGTGCACCGCCAGGCCATTGAGTCGGGACCCGTGAGGAGCCCGTCGAGCTCAGCCTCGGAGGGGAATAGCCCGGCCGACATGGCGTGGGGATTCTAAGGGGGCGGGGCGGCGCGAACTTTGGCGCTCAGGTCCGTAATGCCGAACTTCAGCGCCAAAGTTCAGCTCCCGACGCAGCCGCCCCGCCCTCGCCCGAGCATTACGATTGCCCAGCCATGACCCTCCTCACCCTCACCGACGAGCAAAAAGCCTTCGTGGACTCGATCAGGGACTTCGCCCGCCGCGAGTGCGGGACGCGCGAGCAGCGCGACGCGCTCACCGACGGCGGCCACGAGCCGCACAACCAGTCTCTCTACGAGCGCATGGGCGAGCTGGGGTGGCTCGGGGTCACGATTCCCGAGGAGTACGGCGGAAGCGGGGGCGGAGCCACGGAGCTGTGCCTGCTGCTGGAGGAGATCGGCCGGGGCATGATCCCGGTCGGCTTCATCGGCGTGAGCATGATCGTGGCCGGCGCGGTGAGGCGGTTCGGCACCGAGGAGCAGAAGCACGAGCTCCTGAATGGCATCGCCCGCGGCCGCGTGGAGGCGATCGCCATGTCGGAGCCCGAGGCCGGCTCGGACGTCGGCGCGATCACCACCCGGGCCGAGCGCTCCAACTCCCACTACCTCATCAACGGGCAGAAGACGTGGATCACCGGCGCCCACGCCGCGGATCACACCCTGCTCGTGTGCCGCACCGACCGGACCGGGGACAAGCACGAGGGTCTCTCAATGCTCTCCGTCCCGGCCGGAGCAAATGGGATGGACATCCGGGGAATCGAGACGATGGCCAGCCGTGAGGTCAACGACATGTACTTCACCGACTGCGAGGTTGCGGCCGATCGGCTGATCGGGCAGGAGGGCCAGGGCTGGCGCCAGCTGATGGCCGGGCTCAACCACGAACGGCTGATCATCGCCACCCAGGCCCTGGGCCTGGCGCAGCGGGCGTTCGACGACGTGCTGGCCTACGTGAAGGAGCGCAAGCAGTTCGGGCAGCCGATCGGCTCGTTTCAGACGATCAAGCACCGGCTGGCCGATCTGGCCGCCGAGCTCGAGGCCACGCGGCTGCTGATCTACGACGTGGCCGCCAAATCGGACGCCAGTCCGGAGACCACGTTCCCGCGGGAGGCGTCGATGGCCAAGCTCAAGGCCACCGAGCTGGCCAAGCGGATGACGCTCGAGGCGATGCAGATGATGGGCGGCTACGGCTACGCCACGGAATACGGCATGGAGCACCAGGTTCGCGTCGCGCTCGTGACCACGATCTACGGCGGCACGAGCGAGATCCAGCGCGAGATCATCGCGCGGACGCTGGGGCTGTAGGCGGCCAGGTGGGCGACGACGACGTTCGCAGCTCACGGCTGCGGCGCGCGGCCTCAATGACCGGCGCGGCCGCCGGGGTGGCCGCGCGCGAGGCCACCGCCCGGGCCATCCTGATCGGCGGGGGCGACTCCGAGGCCCGCCGGGCCCGGGCCTCGCGCCAGCAGCTCAAGTCGGCCCAGTCGCTGGTCAAGGTGCTGGGCGGGATGCGGGGCGCGGCCATGAAGGTCGGGCAGACGCTGTCGGCGGTGGACCTGGGACTGGTGCCCGAGGAGATCCGGCCTCAGTTCCAGGAGATCCTGGCCGTGCTCCAGCAGGATGCCGAGCCGGTCTCGTTCAAGGCGATCCGGAAGGTGATCGAGCAGGACCTGGGGGAAAAGCTGGGATCCGTGTTCGCCGACTTTGACGAGGAGCCGATCGCCGCGGCCTCGATTGGGCAGGTGCACCGGGCCGAGCTGGATGACGGCCGTCAGGTCGCGGTCAAGGTCCAGTACCCGGGGATCGCCGAGGCGATCCACGCCGACATGCAGAACCTCCGGCTGGCGCTGAAGCTGCTGAGCGTGATCGCCCCGGGCATCGACACCGGCCCGATCGCCCAGGAGATCCGCGAGCGGATCATGCAGGAGCTGGACTACGAGCTGGAGGCGGCCAACCACCACGCGATGGCTCGGGTGTATTCGAACCCCGCCCACCCCCACCCGTTCATCGAGGTCCCGGACGTGGTGAGCGAGCTGTGCCGTCAGCGGGTGCTGGTGTCCGAGCTCGTCCAGGGCGCCCGCTTTGCCCAGGTCCGCGACCGTCCGGCGCAGGAGCGCAACCGGCTGGGCGAGATCCTGTGCCGGTTCTACATCAACGGCCCGCTTCGCCACCGGCTGCTGAACGGCGATCCCCACCCGGGCAACTCGCTGTTCCTGGACGACGGCCGGGTGGCCTTCCTGGACTTTGGCTTCTTCAAGACGCTGACCGGCGACGAGGTCGACCAGCTGATGGCGTCGACGAAGGCGACCTACGAGCACGACGCCGACGCTCTGTTCAAGGTCATCGCTCCGCTGGGCCAGCTCCCCGACGACCCGGCGCTGGCCCAGCCGTTCTACGAGAGCTACTGGTCGATCTTCGGCTGGCTCCTGACCGACCATGTGGTCACGGTCGACGGCACCGCCACCGGAGCGATGATGCGCTCGTACAACAAGCTGCGCAAGGCCGAGGAGTTCAAGAAGCTGATGCTCCCGGCCGAGCACTTCGTGCTGATGCGGGCGGTCATGCTCCTGATCGGATTGCTCGGCCAGCTCCAGGCCACCGCGAACTGGCTCGACGTGGCCCGGGAGTGGCTGCTGGGCCAGGAGCCGGCCACCGAGCTCGGCCGGCTGGAGGCCGAGTTCTTCGCCGGGCGGCCGTATCCGCGGCTCTGAGCGCCGGCACAAGTTTCCCGCGGCCAGGGCGTTCTGTCGCTGGATGAGGTCTGCTCGCGTCCCCCTGGCCACCGCGGTGCTCGCCGCGGTCCTGTGGCTCGGCACCGCCCTGGCCGATGCGGCGCCGCAGGTCTACGCCCCCCGCCAGGCCCGACCCATGGTCAACGTGAACTACATCGGCCACCAGCTGGTGTTCATGTCGACCCACTACCTGATGCGGTACAGCGGTTTCGACGGCCCGCCCGGCGACCTCAACCCGGCTGACGGCAACCTGCCGCCCACCGTCAATGGCTGGCAGGAGTTCTTCCTGCACTGGAAGCAGCAGGTGACCAGCCCGGCGGTGATGGGGAGGACGTTCGCGCCGGCCATCAACGTCTCCGACCACCTGTTCCCGGTCAGCATCTTCGGCGCGGGTAACGCGCCCTACCCCGGCGACGTCCGTGTGGCCACGATCCCCGGTCAGGTCTGCCCAGGTCAGGTCGCGCTCGTGGCCGGCCACCCCGACTCGACCCCGGGCCTGAACAGCGGCAACGGATCGTCGTACGACGACACGAGCGGCGTGACGATGGGTATGGGCGAGCTCCAGGCCCTGACCCACTGGTGGGAGGCCAACCACGCCTGGCCGGAGCGCACGATCAAGGTGGCGCTGTTCGACGCCGAGGAGGTGGGGCTCGAGGGCTCGCAGTACTACGCCTCGCATCTCATCCCGCCCGGCCCCCAGGGGCGCTACGTGGTCGTGGCCAACATGGACCAGAACGGGCTCGAGTACCCCGCCTACCCGGAGGGCACGACGACGAGCACGTGGACCCCCGGCCCCTGGTACACGAACATCAACGCCTCCCCGATCAAGAACTTCTCCATCTACGGCCCCAACGCGCACACGCCGCCCCCGGCGATGGCCAGGAACATGAAGGCGATCCGGCACTTCCGGGGGGCGCTCAACGCCTCCGTTCACGAGGCCTTCGCGATCCTCGGCGCCAGGTATCACTTCCGGATCCCGCTCGACAACCCGAACGAGGGCGGGCGGACCGTGCCGGCGTACCGGCCATCCGACATCGCCCGGTATTCACCGGTTCAGGACGACACGCTCGGCCGGACGGACCAGGTGCCCTTCGTTCAGCTCGGGATCCCCGGGTACGGCGTGCTGGGCGCTTATGACTCGAACAGCAAGGAGGACATCGTCGGCTCGACGCCGCTCTCGCCGCTCGGCAACGCGGGCCTGTTCTCCCAGCAGGCGGGCTACGACACGCCCGAGGACAACATGGAGCACTTCAATCTGCTCGCCGATGGGAACCCCGTGGCCAACCGGGTCACGGTCGGCCTGAGCCGCGCGCTGCAGCTGCCGGCGACCTGGAGTCTGTATCTGCTGGCCCGGCACGAGTACGTGGGGTCGGTCAGGCAGTCGTCCAAGCCGATCGCCTACTACGAGGCGCTGCCCACCAAGGTTGCCTCCCACCAGCGCGTCTCCTTTGACGCCTCCGGCTCGGTCAGCCGGGGCGGCGGAAAGCTTCATTACTACTGGGACTTCGGCGACGGAACCCACGCCACCGGCCGGCGCGTCGGCCACGCCTACAAGGCCAACGGCTGGTACGACGCCGTCCTGACCGTCGTCGACTCCCACGGCCGGGTGAGCGGCTACCGGACCGCCATCAAGGTCGGCCAGGCGACCAAGCCACCGGCCACAGGCAGCTGCGGGACCGTGGCCCCCTCCACCGAGGCCCACGTGATCTCGGAGAACGGCGGTAGGTAGGCCGCGGCGCATGCGCCGCGGCCCCGGCGGTGCATGCACCGCCGGTGGGGGCGGCACATGTGCCGCCCCCCAACACCACTAGCTCATCATCCCGGAGAACTGGCCGCCGGTGATGTTGAGCACCTGGCCGTGGACGAAGTTGGCCCACGGAGAGCACAGGAAGAAGACGCCGCCCGCGGCCTCCTGGGGCGTCCCCGGCCGACCCAGCGGGATCAGCATCGGGGCCATCCCCCGGAGCTGATCGGGGATCCCGAGCTGGACCTTCTCGCCGTCGATCTCCATCACGTTTGAGTCGTCCTTGGAGGCCGTCAGCCGGGTCTCGATGTAGCCGAAGGCCACCGCGTTGACGTTGATCTTGAACTGGCCCCACTCCTTGGCCAGCGTCTTGGTCAGCCCGACGACCGCCGACTTGCCCGAGGAGTAGTTGGCCTGCCCGGCGTTGCCCATCGTCCCGGAGATCGACGACACGTTGACGATCTTCCGGAACACCTCCTTGCCCTCCTCGCGCTCCTTCTTGGCCGGCTCGCGCATGTGGGGGGCCACCGCGCGGCACATGCGGAAGGGCACGATCGAGTGGATGTCCAGCATCCGCTGGAACCACTCGTCGGACATCTTGTGGATCGGCGCGTCCAGCGTGTAGCCGGCGTTGTTGACCAGGATGTCGACCCGGCCCCACTCCTCGATGACCTTCTGGACGAGCTCGTCGGGGACGCCGGGCTTGGTCAGATCGCCGGCGAACACGAGCGTGTCCCCGGAGATCTCGGAGGCGGTCTGCTCGGCCACGTCGCCGTCCAGATCGTTGATCAGGACCTTGGCGCCTTGCTCGGACAGAAGCTCGGCCGTCGCCCGGCCGATGCCGCGGGCCGAGCCGGTGACGATCGCGACCTTGTCCTCCAGGATTGCCATCTGTGTTCGCCTTTCGTTCGCTTCAGGAAGCGCGGATCATGCCAGGGTGTAGGCGATCGTGACCGACCCCAGGCACCAGCGCATCATCGCCCGGATCAGGGCAATCCCCGAGGGCTTCGTCCAGGCCTACGGCGACATCGACCCCGGCGCTCCGCGGCTCGTGGGGCGGGTCCTGGCCACGTGCGAGCTGGAGGATGTGCCGTGGCACCGCGTCGTCCGAGCCGACGGCAGCCTGGCCCAGGGACGGCGTCAGGCCGCCCTGCTGAGGCGTGAGGGCGTGCCGATGCGGGCCGGCCGGGTCGACATGCGCCGGGCCCGGCTGCCGCCCGAGCTGCTCGGGTAGAGGTGGCACCATCTCGTCGATCAACACTCTATTTTCTAGTGCTATTGTGTCCAGAGGCCGATTGGGCCATTGATGCCGGAGGTAGGCTGTTAACCCGGACCGGGGCTCATTTCAAAAAGGGAGTTCCGTGACACTGAATCCGCGGATGGTGATGAGGGCTGTCGCCGGCCGGCGGGCGGCGGTCGGCCTGGTGACGGCAGCGGTCGTCCTGCTCGCCGTGTTCACGGTGTTCGCCATCGAGCTCTCGGACACCCAGGCCAAGTCGCGACAGGACGTGATCTCCCGGGTGCACGAACGCAGCGTCCTGGCTGCCGCCCTGATTGACAGCCTGCTGCACAGCGCTGATGCCGAGGTCAGGCTGTACGAAGTTCGCTATGGCCGGCGTGTGGTGAGCGACCAGGCGCTGGACAAGGTCCGGGGCCAGAACACCTACGTGGCCCTGCTCTCCCTGAACGGGCGGGTGCTGGCCCGGTCGCAGGGCTTCACCAACCAGGCCCAGGGAGACCTGAAAATTTCTGCGGCACTCGCTCTGGTTCGAGCCGGCCGCACCTATGGGCTGGGCAATGTGCTGCCCTATGGGCGCACGGGGGTGGTCAACCTGGCGGTGAGGTTCCCCACCCGCTACGGCACGAGGGTGCTGATGACCGGGTTTGCGCCCAGCGGGCTGAACGCGTTCCTCACCGGGGAGCTCCGCCGGATCCCCGGCGTCCGAGGGGCACACAACTACATCATCGACGGCAACGACGTCGTCGTGGCCTCGACCAATCCGGCCCGGCCACCGGGTTACCACTTCACCACTCCGGCCCAGCGGGCGGCCCTGAGCCAGACCTCGGGCACGCGTCAGGGCCACTACTACGACGAGTCCACGATCCCCAACTCCACCTGGCGGATCGTCCTGAGCGCCCCCACCGGTCGCCTGTTTGCCAGCGTGTCGGGGCTCCGCGAGTGGCTTCCGTGGCTGATCTTCGCCGCCTTCGCCCTGGTGGCCCTGGCCGCGCTGCTGCTGGGGATCCGCGTCGTCCGTTCGGCGGAGAGCGGCCTGCGGATCGCCAACTCGCGTCTGCAGGACGTGAACCTCCAGCTCGAAGGGGCCAACCGCGCGCTGGCCCACGACGCCCTCCACGATCCGCTCACGGGCCTGCCCAACCGGGCGCTGCTGATGGACCGTCTGGACCAGCTGCTCCAGCGCGCTCGCAGGGACTCCGACATCGGCTGCGCGGTGCTGTTCATCGACCTCGACGGGTTCAAGCTCGTCAACGACAGCCTCAGCCACGCCGTGGGCGATCTGCTGCTTGTGGCCGTGGCCCGGCGCTTCGCCGACGTCCTGCGGCCCGGGGACACGGTGGCTCGCCTGGGGGGCGACGAGTTCGCGGTTCTGCTCGATTCGGTCGTCACCCCGGCCGACGCCACGGGCGTGGCGGAGCGCGTTCACGATGCGCTGGAAGATTCGTTCAACGTCGCCGGTCACGATCTATTTGTCAGAGCCAGCATCGGGATCTCGCTCAGAGCCCGCGGGGTGAGCGCGCATGACCTGGTCCGGAACGCCGATATCGCCATGTACGACGTGAAGCGCCGGGGCACCGGCAGCTACGTGATCTTCGACGACACGATGCGCCAGCGGGTGGTCGACCGGCTGGCCCTGGAGACCGACCTCCGAGCGGCCGTCGAGCAGTCCCTGATCAGGGTCAAGTACCAGCCGATCGTCGACCTGGCCACGGGTGAGATCCGGGGGCTCGAGGCGCTGGCCCGGTGGCCGGAGGGGCGGCCGGAGGTCTCACCCCTCGACTTCATCCCCGTGGCGGAGGAGTCAGGGCTGATCCGGGTGCTGGGCCATAACGTGCTCCGCACGGCGCTAGACGATTTCGCCGCTTCCCGGGCCCAGGCGCTGGTGGATGAACGGGTGTACCTGAGCGTGAACATCTCGCGCCAGCAGCTCGACGATCCGGCGCTCCCCGAGATCATCCTCGGCGCCCTGAGCGAATCGGGTGTCCCTCCGGAGGCGCTCCGGCTGGAGATCACCGAGAGCACGCTGATGCAGGAGCCCCACCTCATCCAGCGGATCGTTTCCGAGGTGTGCGCCCACGGCGTGGGGCTGCAGCTGGACGACTTCGGCACCCAATACTCCTCGCTGTCCTCGCTGCTCGAGTTCCCCGTGGTAGCCCTGAAGATCGACCGCGGCTTCGTCAGCTCGGTCGCCCGGGACCACAGTGCCACGATCGTGCGCACGATCATCTCGCTGGCCCACGGGCTGGGTCTGGTGGCCATTGGCGAGGGCATTGAGGACGCCGACGAGCTCCGTCGCCTGAGCTCGATGGGCTGCGACTGGGGTCAGGGGTTCCTGTTCGCCCGGCCGCTCGACAGGGCCCAGATGGAAGACCTCCTGTCCAGCTGGTCGGCCGCCGGCCGGTCGCTGACCGGCGCCTGAGAAAGCGCAGGCCGGCCTGAGCGGGATAGAGTCGCGTCCCGCCGATGAACGCCAAAGAGTGGATCGCCGCCTTCGCGGAGCGACTCGGGACCGAACCACCCTCGGCCGAGGAGTGGAGCCAGCTCCTGGACGTGGCCGGCGAGGCCGCGCACTCCTCCGAGCGGGTGGCGGCCCCCGTGGCCTGCTGGGTGGCGGCCCGGGCGGGAGTGGCGCCCGCTCAGGCGCTCCAGATGGCCCGGGAGATCGCCACCGGTGGCTGAGCGGCCGTACGACATCGTCCTGTTCGGCGCGACCGGGTTCACGGGTGGGCTGACGGCCGAGTACCTGGCCGCCCACGCCGATCCGGGAACGCGCTGGGCGCTCGCCGGCCGCAGCCAATCGAAGCTCGAGGCGGTGCGATCTCGGCTGGGCTCTGACCAGGCCGGGCTCCCGCTGATGCAGGCCGACGTAAACGACCCCGAATCCATCCGCGCCCTGGCGCAGTCGACCAAGGTCGTGATCACGACCGTGGGCCCCTACATCAACTACGGCGAGGCGCTGGTGGCGGCGTGCGCCGCCGCGGGCACCGACTACGTCGATCTGACCGGCGAGCCGGAGTTCGTCGACCTGATGTGGTTGCGATACCACGAACAGGCCGAGCAGACCGGGGCCAGGCTCGTCCACTCCTGCGGCTTTGACTCGATCCCCTACGACCTGGGCGTCCTGTACACGGTCTCGCAGTTGCCCGAGGACGTGCCGGTGTCCGTGGACGGCTTCGTCCGGATCGGCGGGACCTTCTCCGGCGGCACCTACCACTCGGCCGTCCACATCATGGGGCGCCTGCGAGACGGGGCCAGGGTGGCCAAGGAGCGCCGGCAGCGCGAAGCCCGGGTCCTCGGATCGACGGATCCGGGGCGTGGCCGGGGGGCCCCACCGCGATCGGTTCGGCGGCGGCTGGGCGGTCCCGTTTCCCACGATCGATCCGCAGACCGTGCTGCGATCGGCCCGGTCGCTCGATCGCTATGGCCCCGACTTCAGCTACAGCCACTACCTGGTGGTCAAGCGGCTGCCGGTGCTCGCCGGGATGGCCGCCGGAGCCGGCGCCGCGGTGGCGATGGCCCAGCTCGCGCCCACGCGAAAGCTGTTGCTGAAGCTCAAGGATCCCGGGCGAAGGCCCGTCGGCCGAGCAGCGCGACAAGCTCCTGGTTCAAGGTCCCGCTTCAGGGGCCCGGGGCGGACGGGCTCAGAGCTGCGCACGCAAGGTGTCCGGCGGCGACCCCGGCTACGGCGAGACCTCGAAGATGCTGGCCCAGTCGGCCCTGTGCCTGACCCACGACCAGCTCCCCACGACCGCCGGCCAGGTCACGCCGGCCGTGGCCATGGGCCAGGCCCTGATCGACCGCCTGCAGCGAGAGGGGATCCGCTTCGAGGTGCTGGAGTCATGACCGCCACCCCGCAGCAGGCGATCGACGCGGCCAACGCGGCGTTCGGACGCCACCCCGGGTACCGGGCGCTTCACGCCAAGGGCGTCCTGTTGAAGGGGACCTTCCGCGCGGCCCCCGAGGCGGGCCAGCTGACCCGTGCCCCGCATCTGCAGGCCGGCTCGTCCGTTCCGGCCACGGTCAGGTTCTCCAACGGCTCGGGAAAGCCCGACTCGGCCGACTACGCCCCCGATCCTCGCGGGATGGCGGTCAAGCTCTACCTCCCCGACGGGTCGCGGACCGACATCGTGGCCCAAACCTCCCCGCGCTTCCCGGTCCACACCCCCGAAGCCTTCATCGAGCTCCTTCGGGCCCAGGCCTCACCCTGGCGGCTGCCGCTGTTCCTGCTCCGCCATCCAGAGACGCTGCGGGCTCTACCCGTGGCTCGCAAGGGCCTCGTCCCT
Source organism: uncultured Solirubrobacterales bacterium (assembly GCA_963705785.1). Classification (GTDB taxonomy): domain Bacteria; phylum Actinomycetota; class Thermoleophilia; order Solirubrobacterales; family Solirubrobacteraceae; genus Palsa-465. The sequence goes on from CAVPKV010000065.1 coordinate 37,928, forward strand.
CCGGAGAGCTTCGCCACCTGCCCGTACTACGCGCTCCACGCGTACCGGTTCGTCGGCGCGGGGGACGAGGCCCAGTACGTGCGCTACACGTTCGTGCCCGAGGCCGGTGACAAGCGCATTTCTCCCGCCGAGGCCAGGCGACGCGGTCGCGACTATCTCCACGACGAGATCCGCCAGCGGGTGACGGACGCTCCGGTCCGGTTCACGCTCGAGCTCCAGCTCGCCGAACCCGGGGACGCCGTGGATGATCCCTGGGCGATGTGGCCGTCGGACCGTCGGCGCGTGTCCGCTGGCACGCTTGAGATCACCGGACTCGATACCGAGCGGGAGACGGGTGACGACGTGCTGGTCTTCGACCCCACCCGGGTTACCGACGGCATCGAGCTGTCCGACGACCCGGTCCTGGGTTTCCGCGGCGCGGCCTACGGTGAGTCGGTCGCCCGGCGGACAACCTGATGGCGGGGCGCTGGACCGCGGCCGACATCCCGGACCAGCGTGGTCGGGTCGCCGTCGTGACGGGCGCCAACAGCGGTCTCGGACTGATCACGAGCAGGGAGCTGGCGCGCGCCGGCGCCGACGTGATCATGGCCTGCCGGAACATGGACAAGGGCCGGGCGGCCGCCGAGGAGGTCGGCGCTGTGGCATCCGGCGCTCAGGTGCGGCTGGAGCAGCTCGACCTGGCCGACCTGAGCTCGGTGGCGGCCTTCGCCGACCGGCTGCCCGGAGACCGGCTGGACCTCCTGATCAACAACGCGGGCTTGATGGCGCCGCCCCGACGGCTCACCACGGATGGGTTCGAGAGCCAGTTCGGCACCAATCACCTGGGGCACTTCGCGCTCACCGGCCGGCTGCTTCACCGGTTGCTGGCCGCCCCTGAGGCGCGGGTGGTAACCGTCTCCAGCCTGGCCCACCGGACCGGGAGGATCAACTTCTCAGACCTGCAGGGCGAGCGGCGCTACATCCGGTGGCTGGCCTACGGCCAGGCCAAGCTGGCCAATTTGATGTTCTGCTTCGAGCTCCAACGCCGAGCCGCGGCCGCCGGCGCTGCGCTCCGCAGCATGGCCGCCCATCCGGGGTACTCCCGGACCAACCTCCAATTCGCCGCGCCGCCGGTGTACGAGCGGGCCGTGATGGCGGTGACGAACGTGTTGGTCGCCCAGGGCGCCGAGCAGGGCGCGCTGCCCTCGCTGTACGGCGCCACGTATCCCGACCTGCCGGGTGGATCGTTCGTGGGCCCCGACGGATTCATGGAGGCGCGCGGGTATCCGCACCTGGTGACGGCGGCGCACAGGGCGTACGACGAGGATGCCTGGGGGCGTCTGTGGCAGGTCTCCGAGGAGCTCACCGGGGTGCGCTACGAGTTCGCCTCCGGCCCCCCGGCGTGACGGATCTGCGGCGCGACGGGGCGGCTGCCCTGGAATGGGCCGCGCAGTATCTGGAGCGGGTTGGTGAGTTGCCCGTGCTGGCACAGGTGGAGCCCGGTGAGATCAGGGCTCGCCTCCCGGGCTCGCCCCCTTCTGAGCCCGAGCCATTCGACGCGGTTCTGCGCGACCTGGACGAGGTTCTGCTGCCGGGGATCACCCACTGGCAACACCCCCGGTACTTCGCCTACTTCGCCACCAGCGCCGCCGAGCCCGCGATCCTGGCCGAGCTGCTGGCGGCCACGCTGAACTCGGTGGCGATCCTGTGGCGGACGTCGCCGGCGTCGACCGAGCTCGAGGGGCTCGTCCTGGACTGGACGGCGCAGCTGCTGGGGCTCCCGGAGGGCTGGCACGGCCACATTGAGGACACGGCCTCCACCTCAACGCTGGCCGCGCTGATCGCGGCCCGTGAGGCCACCGGGCGCGAGGAGGTCGTGTGCTCGGAGCAGGCTCATTCCTCGGTGGACAAGGCCGCTCGGATGCTGGGTCTGAGGCTGCGCAAGGTCGCCTGCGACGGCGCCTTCCGCCTCCGTCCGGATGCGCTGGGTGACCTGGATCAGGCGGCCTGCGTCGTGGCCACGGTCGGGACCACGGCGACGACGTCGGTGGATCCGGTGCCCCTGGTGGCCGATGCGTGCGAGCGGGCGGGGACGTGGTTGCACGTGGACGCGGCGTACGCCGGCGCCGCGATGGTGTGCCCGGAGCTCCGCTGGGCCTTCGAGGGGGTCGACCGGGCGGACTCGCTGGTCGTCAACGCCCACAAATGGATGCTCACCCCGATGGACTGCTCGCTGTTCTGGTCCCGGCGGCCCGACGCGCTGCGCGACGCGTTCAGCCTGATCCCGGACTACCTGCGCACTCCCGGCTCCGAGGACGCCCTGTCGCTGAGCGAGTACGGCCCCGCACTGGGTCGCCGCTTCCGCTCTCTGAAGCTGTGGGCGGTACTGCGGTGCGTGGGTCGGAGCGGGCTGCAGTCGCACATCCGGCGCGGGATCGCGCTGGCCGAGCAGTTCGAGGGCTGGGTGCAGGACGAGGACGGGTGGGAACTGTGCGCTCCGCGCCCGTTCTCCGTAGTCTGCTTTCGGTTCGAGGGGAGCGATGAGCGCAACCGCGAGCTGCTGGAGCGGGTCAACTCGTCGGGAGAGATCTTCATCTCCCACGCCATGCTTGAGGGACGCTACGTCCTGCGGCTGGCCGTCGGACAGATGCGAACCAACCAGGAGGACATCAGCCGCGCATGGGACGTCTTGAGAAGGGAAGCATCCGCACTGTGATTCGCCGGGTTGTTCCGGCTGGGCTGCTGCTCGCCGGGAGCATGGCGGCGATTGCCCTGGCGGCGTCGCCTCCGGTGCCAATCCCGTCCAGCGGGACCCCACCCGCCCAGACGTTCGTCGGCCGCTCGGCCGTCGCGCATCCGATCCGAGGTGTGCCGCGGACGCCCCAGAACCGGTTCATGGCTCCGAACGGGACCTCGGAGATCCACGACGACGCCTGGCAGACCGACGTCAGCCGGTGGGCGGGTCCGATGGGCCGTAAGCCGCAGACCAGCTCCAGCGAGATCATGCACGATTGCGGCTCGATCACATTCGACAGCAGGGGTCGGGTCGTGTCGGTCTGCGTAGGCGTTGGGGGACCGGAGCTGTACATGCTCGACCCCAAGACGCTGGCCACGCTGGCCACCTTCATGCTCCCCCCGCGCCAGAGCGTGCCCAGCAACGTCTTTCAGGATTTCACCGGCGGTGGCTACTTCTACCTGAACAACCACGACCAGGTCGTGGTCGCCACGACGACCAAGCACATCTTCGTGATCGCCGAGACCCCGGGACCCGGGTTCAAGCAGATCCACGACTACGACCTGAGCAAGATCATCTCCTCGCAGGAGAAGATCACCTCCGCTCTCCCCGACTCAAACGGCCTGCTGTGGGTGGTGACCAAGACCGACGGGAAGGTCGTGACCCTCAACCTGAAGACCGGACGGACGCATTTCGTCCAGCTCGGTCACGGGTCCAACGGCGAGATTGAGAACTCGTTCGCCACCGATCAGCACGGCGGTGTGTACATCGCCACCACCCGCAAGCTGTACCGGTTCGGCGCCGGACCGAGCGGCGTGCCCAAGGTCGTGTGGTCGGTCACGTATCCCAACAGCGGAGAGTCCAAGCCCGGCCAGGTGGACGCCGGCACCGGCACGACCCCCACGATCATGCCGGGCGGCTACGTCAACATCACCGACAACGCCGATCCGATGGACATCATGGTCTACCGGACGGCGGCGCACCCCTACAGCCGGCCCAAGCCCGGTCGCCGCGTGGCGCTCCCCCGCCAGGTGTGCAAGGTACCGATCTTCTCCAAGGGGTCGAGTGCCGACGAGAACTCGATCATCTCGGCCGGCGACACGATGATCGCCGAGGACAACTACGGCTACCAGGGCCCGCAGTCGCTGGCCAACAAGGTGACCACCCCCGGCTTCGTCCGCGTCGACCTGAACCGCGACGGTATGGGCTGCCACCGGGTGTGGCTCAACACGAGCCTGTCGGCGCCCACCGTCGTGTCCAAGGTGGCCCTGGCCAACGGCCTCGTGTACACGTACACGACCGACCCGAACGGGAACTGGTGGTGGACCGCGCTCAGCTTCCGCACCGGGAAGCTTGTGTACAAGGACTACTCGGGCAGCGGGTTCAGCTACAACAACAACTACGCCGGGATCTCAATCAATCCGTCCGGCCAGGAGTACCTGGGCACGCTGGGCGGGATCATCTCGCTGCGCGACGGGTAGGGGGCTGCGCCGGAAGGCGGAGGCGCAGGGCGGGCGCGGGGGGCAGGTCCGGCGCTCCGGGACGGGCGGGCGAGCGGTCGGCGCCCGCGAACCTTGGCGATTTCTGTCCACCTGTCGGACATCCAGAGCCAAAGTTCGCCTCCGAGCCGCCCCTGCCCGCCCCGCCCCCGGGGTTGCGTCCGCCTCCGGCGCTCGCGCCCGCCCCCCGGCCGCACGTCGCCTTGACATGTGACTATATGGTCACATATACTTCGCGACATGGACGAGGTATTCAGGGCCCTGGCGGACCCCACCCGGCGGCGATTGCTCGACGAGCTGTTCGCCGACGACGGACAGACGCTGACCGCGCTCGAGCGGCGGATCGACATGACCCGCTTCGGCGTGATGAAGCACCTGCGGGTGCTGGAGGAAGCCGGGCTGGTGGTCACGCGGCGGAAGGGGCGCGAGAAGCTCCATTTCCTGAACCCCGTCCCGATCCGGCTCGTCCACGACCGGTGGGTGAGCAAGTACGCCGAGCCCTGGGCTGCCGCCCTGAGCGACATCAAGCAACAACTGGAGGACAGAACGATGGAGAAGGTGTTCGAGATCTACATCAAGACGACGCCGGAGCGGCTGTGGCAGGCCATCACAGACCCGGACCTGCGGGCCAAGTACACCTTCGGGATGCGGGTCGAGTCGGACTTCACCAACGGCTCGCGCTTCGAGGGCCATGGCCCGAATGGGCTGCTCACCGAGGGCGAGAACCTAGAGGTCGACCCTCCCCGGCGGCTCGTTCAGAGCTTCAACGCACTCTGGAGCGATGAGGTCAAGGCCGTCGGCACCTCCAGGGTGACCTGGGACATCGAGCAGGTGGAGGATTCCTGCCGGCTGCTGGTGATCCACGACCAGCTCCCCGAGGACGCCCACGGCGAGGTCTACGGCGGCTGGCCGATGATCCTGTCCGGGCTGAAGACGCTGCTCGAAACGGGCGACCTGCTGACCACGCCGGGCTCGCTGATGTACGCGAGGGCGGGTGCGTAGCGAGGGTGCGGAGCGGCGAGCTGGAGGCTCTACTTCAGCTCGCCGCTGGTCTTCCCGAGCAGCAGCCGGGAGACGATCAGGAGCTGGATCTGCTGCGTGCCCTCGAAGATGTCCAGGATCTTGACGTCCCGGGCCCACTTCTCCAGCAGTTCGCCCTCGCCGTAGCCGATCGCGCCCGCCAGGGCCACACAGCGGAGCGCGATGTCGGTCCCGGTCCGGCCGGCCTTGGCCTTGGCCATCGATGCCTGCACAGAGTTGGGCTTGCGGTTGTCCGCCATCCAGGCGGCCTGGAGCGTGAGCAGGCGTGCGGCCTCCCAGTCGGACTCCATGGAGATGAATTCGGCGGCGGCGGCAGGCTGGGCGTGGGGGGGACGGTCGTAGTCGATCTCGATCCCCGCTGCGGCCAGCAATTCGCGCGTGCGGTCCAGGCACGCCCTGGCCACTCCGACGGCCATGCCGGCCACGAGCGGCCGGGTGTTGTCGAACGTCTGCATGACTCCAGAGAAGCCGCCGTGCGGCGCGATCTCGGGGCTCCCGAGCAGGTTCTCCTTCGGCACCCGGCAGTTGTCGAGGACGAAGTTGGCCGTGTCAGACGCCCGGATCCCGAGCTTGTGCTCCAGGCGGTCGAGCTTCAGCCCGGGGTTGTCGCGCTCGACGACGAACGACTTGATCGCCGCCCGGCCCTGACTCGGATCGAGCGAGGCCCAGACGACCACCAGCTCGGCCCGCTCACCCGAGGTGACGAAGATCTTCTCGCCGTTGAGGACGTACTCCTGCTCGTCCTCGTCCCACCTGGCGGTGGTGCGGATCGCCGCGGAGTCGGACCCCGCCTCGGGCTCGGTGATCGCCATCGCGGCCCACTTGCCGCCGAAACGCTTGAGCTGCTCCTCATTGGCCACGGCGGCGATCGCCGCCTGGCCCAGCCCCTGCCGAGGCATTGTGAGCAGCAGTCCCACGTCTCCCCAACAGAGCTCGGTCAGCCCGAGCAGCGTGGCCATGTTCGAGCCGTTGCGGTTGTCGCCGTCCTCCTTGCGCTTGTCAGCACCGTCGGAGGAGCCGACCGTGCCGGCGCCGGCTCCGCCCACACCACCGCCCTGGCCGGAGCCCTGGATGACCGCGGCCAACATGTCGAGCTCCTTCGGATAGGTGTGCTCGGCCAGGTCGTACTTGCGCGAGTTCTTGCGGAAGATCTCGATGGCCACCATGTGCGCCTGGTCGACCAGCTGCTGGAACTTCCGTGGTGTCTCCAGGTTGATGGCCATCAGACGACCAAGGCTCCTTCCATCACGCCCCCGGCGCGCAGATCCCGGTACCAGCGCTCGACCGGGTGTTCCTTCACGTAGCCGTGGCCGCCCAGCAGCTGGACGCCGTCAGAGCCGATGGCCACGCCGCGCTCGGCGCACAACCGGCGGGCCAGCGCGGCCTCACGGGCGAACGACAGGCCCTGGTCCACGCGCGCGGCCGCGCGGTACGTGGCCAACCGCATGCCCTCGAGCTCGATCGCGATATTGGCCACGGTGAAGGCCACGGCCTGGCGGTGGGAGATGGGCTCGCCGAAGGCCCGACGCTCGTTGACGTACGGGATCACGTAGTCAAGGACGGCCTGAGCCGTGCCCACGGCCAGCGCGCACCAGCCCAGGCGCCCCAGCGCGACGGACTCGGCGTAGACAGCAGGGTCGCCGCCGCCGAGCAGCGCGCCCGCGGGCAGTTTGACATCCGCGAAGGTCAGCCTTCCGGTGCCAGCTGCCCGGACACCCATCGCCGGCTCGGGCTCAACGCTGATCCCCCGGCGTCTTGGACTCGACCACGAACAGGGCCGGGCGGGCGGGGTCCTCATCACCCAGCAGCGCGGCCACGATGAACAGCTCGCCGTCCGAGGCCCGCGGCACCAGCGACTTGGCCCCCTCCAGCACAAACCCGTCACCGGACCCGCGGGCCGTTGTCTGAAGCTCGAACGGATCAAACAGCGACCGCGGCTCGAGCAGGGCCAGCGCCGCCGCAGGCGGATCGTCTCCCACCATCTCAGGCAGGTAGGTGGCCTGCTGGTCGGCGTCGCCCCAGAGGCTGAGCGCGGTGGCCACCCCCGCCGGGGCCAGGCAGGCGAGCGCGATGCCCATGTCTCCCTGGGCCAGCGCCTCGCTCATCAAGACCGAGGTCACGGCCGAGCGCTGCTCGACCGCGCCGCCGAGTTCCTCCGGCACTCCGACCATCGTCAGCCCGAGTTCGTTGGCCTGTGTGAGCAGCTCTCCGGGCGCGGCGCAGGCGTCGTCGGCATCGTGGGCCGCGGGGCGGAGCTTGGCCAGCGCGAACTCGCGCACCGAATCCCGGAGCATCTGCTGCTCCTCGGTCGGGGTGAGGTCGAAGAGGTCGGTTCGCTCGCCCTTGGGCTGCCGGGCGGGCTTGGAGCGCTTCTGGGCCGCGGCGAACGTCCGTCCGGCTCGGGCGGCTGTTTGGGCGGTGGTCCTGGACGCGCCGCGCAGGAGCCGCTCGGTGGGCTCGCGCAGGCCCAGCCGGTCGAGCAGGTCCGACGCCGCCAGCCGGTTGAGCGCCCGTAGTCCGACGGCCATGCTGCGCTCCGCCAGGTTCTGTTCCGACGCCACGCTGGGAGCATACGCACTTGACACCATTTGATGTCATCGTCCCCCCGAAGAGGCGTCCGGGGGCTACCCGGGGAGCGCGTCCGGGGCCTACCCGGGGAGGGCGTCCGGGGGCTAACCGGGGCGCGCGTCCGGGGCCGAATTTATGCCGTTCTTCGGTCGCCCATTCATCCTGGCCTGCATGAGGCGCATCCTGACCGCATCCACGATCATCGGGCTGTCGGCTGCGCTGGCGGCCTGCGGGTCATCGGCACCGGCCTCCACCAGCCTGGGGAGCACGAGCACCAACGCCCGCTTCCAGGCCCGGGTCACCCTGGCCAAGTGCTTCCGGTCCCACGGAATCAACGTGCCCGACCCGTCGCCCACCGGAGGCGGTGGGACCTTCCGGGCCCTGGAGAACTATCCCCGGGCGCAAATCCTGTCAGCGATTCGGGCCTGCCGAGCCGATGCTGTCAAGGCAATCCCGGCCCTCAGCCTGAGCTCAGCCGAGCGTGCCCAGCTTCAGCAGCAGCTGGTCAAGTTCGCCCAGTGCATGCGCTCACACGGGGTCAACGTCCCCGATCCGACGTTCAACAGCGGCGGGGCCTTCGGCTTCCGCCAGGCCTTCCGGGCGCTCGATCGCAACAGCCCGGCCTTCCAGTCGGCGCTCACAGCCTGCCGCAGTCTTCGGCCCCACTTTGGGCACTTCGGCGGGTGAGTGGGCCATCATGTGCGGCCCATGGCCAGCCCCGATGAGCCGGTCGGTCCCCCGGACGCGCGTCTAGTTCCCCGGTACGCGGGGCCGGAGACGTTCGCCCGCCTGCCCCGGCTCCAGGACGTCGAGGCCGTCGCCGTGGCGATCCTGGGCGCCCCGTTTGACAGCGGCGTGTCGTACCGCCCGGGGGCTCGTTTTGGACCTGGTGCGGTCCGGGCGGCGTCCAAGCTGCTTCGGCCCTACCACCCCGCGCTCGACGTCCACCCCTGGGGGGTTCACCAGGTGGCCGACGCCGGCGACTGCGCGATCAACCCGTTCGACCTGGAGCAGGCCGTGGCGGACGTTGAGCGGGGGGCGAACGAGACCCTGGGGCGGGCAGGGAAGGTGGTCACGATCGGGGGCGACCACACGATCGCCCTCCCGCTGCTCAGAGCGGTCCATCACCGCCGCGGGCCGTGCGCGCTGGTCCACTTCGACGCCCACCTGGACACCTGGGACACGTATTTCGGCGCCTCGTACACCCATGGGACGCCCTTCCGGCGGGCGGCCGAGGAGGGCATTCTCGACCTCGATCACTCGATCCACGTCGGGATCCGGGGCTCGCTCTACACGGCCGGCGACCTCGAGGACGACGCTGAGCTCGGCTACGCGATCGTGTCCACGTCCGAGCTCTCGCGCGGCGGTGTCGTCCAGGCGATTGACCGGATCCGGCAGCGGGTGGGGGACCGGCCGATCTACGTCAGCGTGGACATTGACGTGCTCGACCCGGCGCACGCGCCCGGAACCGGCACTCCGGAGCCGGGTGGCCTGACCACGCGTGAGCTCCAGGAGCTGCTCCGCGGCCTCGATGGGCTCCAGATCACCGGGGCCGACGTCGTCGAGGTCTCACCGGCCTACGACCACGCCGAAATCACAGCTCTGGCCGCAGCGCAGATCGCCTATGAGCTGCTGGCGCTGCTGGCCCGCGGGTAGCGCCGGATCACCAGGAGCCCGGCGGCGGCGAGGTAGGACAGCGCGGCCAGCCCGATGATCGCGCTGCTCGGCGGGAGCCATGAGATGGCGTAGCTGAGGGCCAGACCCGCCCACATGGCGCCCACGGCCAGGCCGGCGGACAGGGCGAGACCCAGATAGGGACGAGCCGTGAGACGGTGGGCTGCCCCGGCCGGAGCGGCCAGGAGCCCGATCAGCAGAAGCGCCCCCACGGCCTGGGTGCTCTCGGCGGTGACGACGGCCAGGGCGACCAGGAAGGCGGCGCCGAGCAGGCGCACTGGTAAGCCTCTGGCCAGCGCCGCGTCCCCGTCCAGCGTGGACAGAAGCAGAGGACGGATGGCGGCCAGGATCGCCAGCACCACTCCGGCCGCGACGACCGCGGCGACGGCGGACGCACCGGCGGTGAGGGAATAGAGCGAACCGAACAGGGCGTTGGTGGCGGCGATCCCGCTTCCTCCGCCGGCGCCCCCGGCCAGCACGGCGAGCAGCAGCAACCCGATCCCCAGCACCCAGGCAAATGCGATCCCGATCACAACATCGTCGGCCTGTCCACGGCGGCCGGCCCCGGCCATGCCGGCGGCCAGCAGGATCGTTAGCGCGAACAGGCCGATCCGCACGTCCAGCCCCAGCACGGCGGCGGCGATCGCCCCCACGAAGGCCACGTGGCTGAGCGCGTCGCCGGCGAACACCTGGCCCCTCGAGCACGGCGAGCCACCCCACCACGCCGCAGGCCAGGCCAATGAACGTTCCGGCCAGGTAGGCGTTGCGGACGAAGGCGTGGGCGAACATCAGCGCCTCGTGGCGGCCCAACGGCCGAGCCTGACCAGCACGTAGAGGCCCAACGCGAATGTGGTCGTGTAGAAGCCCACCGGATAGATGGAGAAGTACGCGACTGCGAGGCCGAGCCAGGCGATGACGAGCGCGAACACGACGCTCAGCGCCAGTCCGGCCAGCGGTCTCATCGTGACCAGCTGGGCACTCGCCGCGGGAGCCACCAGCAACGCGAACACGAGCAGGACCCCCGTGATCTGGCTCGTGGCCGCCACGGCCAGGGCCAGGATGAGAAGGAACGTCGCGTCCAGCACGCGCACGGGCACACCCCGGGAGGCCGCCACCTCCGGATCCAGGGTGGCGAACAGGAGCGGTCGCCAGATCAGCGCCAGCAAGCCCAGGGTGGCGGCGGCCACGATTCCCAGCACGAGCACCTGATGCTGGCTGACACCCAGGAACGTGCCGAAGAGCAGCGTCTCAAAGCCGGTCAGGACGGCATGGTTGAGGGACAGGAATAGATACCCCAGCCCGAGCCCGACCGCCTGGACGGTTCCGATGGTGGCCGTTTCTCCGCCGTAGCCCCGGCCCAGGGAGGGGCGGGTGCGGCTCATGGCCAGCGCTCCTGCTCCGCAGGCCAGGTAGTACCCGAGCGAGGCAGGCAGGCCGATCAAGGCCGCGCCCGTGGCGCCGGGAAAAGCCAGCACGGACAGCGTGTGACCGGCGAAGACCTGGCGGCGCAGGACCACGTACCACCCGCTCACCGCCGCCAGCACGGCCACGATGCTGGCCGCCTCCAGCGCGTGGACCATGAACGGGAACTGGAACAGGTCCTGGATGTCTGCCGGCGGGCTGGGCGACAGCGACGGCACGCTCATTCGCCGTGACGATGGCCGTGGTGGTGGGGCGCCTCCGGAAGCCCGACCACGACCAGCCGACCCTCGCTGGTGCGCAGGACCTCGATCGGGGATCCGTAGAGCGCGCTCAACTGCCTGTCCGTGATCACGTCCTCCACCTGCCCGACGAGGGCTCGCCCACCCGCCAGGTAGGCCACCCGGTCCACGTACGGCAACAGCGGGTTGACGTCGTGGGCCACCAGCAGGACAGCCACGCCCCGACCGCGTGAGATGCTGGCCAGCAGCGCGGCCACCGAGATCTGATTGGGCAGGTCGAGGCTGTCCAGCGGCTCGTCCAGGATCAGGAGCCGCGGCCGCCGAACCAGCGCCTGGGCGATGAGCAGGCGTTGCTGCTCGCCTCCGGAAAGCTCGCCCAGCCCCCGGTGGGCGTAGTCCTGGGCTCCAACGAGCGCGATGGCGTCGGCGATCCGTCGCTTGTGTTCTCGGCGACGCGCCCTGGCCCCAGGAGTCAGGGGGACGGGGATGCCCCAGCTGGCTCCGTCCAGCCCGAGCGCGACCAGGTCGACTCCGCGGACGCGCACCGAGGAGTCGAAGCTGTGACGCTGGGGGAGGTAGCCGATCTGCGACCGCGCCTGGGTCGGCGATCCGCCCAGGACCTCGGCCGTCCCGGCCGACAGCGGCACGAGCCCGAGGATCGCCTTCATGAGCGTGGACTTCCCGGCGCCGTTCGGGCCGAGGACGGCGATGAACTCGCCGGGTCTGACCCCCAGACTCACCTCCGATAGGACGGTCCGGCCGCCCAGCCGAACACTGACATCGCTCAGCCTGAGCGCTGCGGCCGCGGTCGTCGGGGCCGTCTCCATCCTCATCTCCCGGCGGCCTGATGCAGCGCCCGCTCCAGTGCCTGAAGTTGGGACACCTGCCACTGCTCGAAGCTGGCCGTCCGCGGCTGGAGCGTCTCCGTGATGGGGACGATCGGGATGTGGTTCTGCCGGGCCAGTGAGTTCAGCTGCTGGACCTGGGGAGTGGTGTTCTGGGAGTTGTAGACCCACACCTTGATCTGGTGCTGGGTGATCTGACGCTGGGTCGTCGCCGTGTCCTGGGCGGTCACCTCGGTGCCCTCGCTGATCGCCTTCAGGAAGCTGTAAGGAGTGATCAGCCGCAGACCCAGGGCCGGCGCCTGGAGGGCAAAGATGCTCTCCGAGGCGCCCGCCGGCACGCCGGCGTAGCGTGAGCGGATCTGTCCGATCAGGGCGTGGTAGCGAGCCAGGTCCCGGGTGAGGAACTGCCCGAGGCGGTTCTTGAAGTACGTCCTGGCGCTGGGGTCGAGCCTTCCAGGTCCTCGGTGATGAACCTGGCCACGGTCTCCACATCGGTCGGGTCATACCAGCGGTGCGGGTTATCGCCCTCGTGCAGCCCGAACAGGCTCCCGACCGTGAGCACGAGCCGGCCTGACACTGGGTTGGCCGCCAGCAGCTGCGGCGCCCACGGGTCGTACCCCACCCCGTTGACGATGGCCAGCTGGGCACTTGCCATCGTCCGCGCGTCGGCTGCCGTCGGCTCGTAGGTATGCGGGTCCTGGGCCGGATTGACGATGATGCTCTGGACGCGGGCTTTGCTCCCGGCCAGTTGCGCCGCGATTGAGCCCCAGAAGTTCTCCGCCGCCACAACGTTGAGCCCGCCGGCGCTGGATGAGGTCTGGCTGGAGCAGCCGGCGACCACCAGTCCGCCGATCACCAGGGCGGCCATCACGATCGCGGCAGCGCGTCTCACGGCCATAACCCTATCACTCGCTGAGAATGAGTCTCATTATCGGACTAGCCGCGCTGGCGGCTAAGCTGTGCTGGCATGGCCAGTGCGAGTTGGAAGGACAACGTTCATCTCACGCTCGCCCGCGCAGGTCTGCGACGCGGCGGCGCCCGTGAGCGAGTGATCGACCTCCTGGCCACCGAGCCGTGCGCGCTCAGCGCGGTGGAGATCGAGGAAATCCTCCGGTCAACCGGCCAGCCCACCGGCCGTGCCTCCATCTACCGGGTGCTCGAGCTGCTGGCCGAGCATGGCCTGGTGGAGCGGGTCGCGGTCGGGCCCGGGCTGGCCCGGTTCGAGCGCTCGCTGCCCGGCGGCGAGCACCACCACCATCACCTGGTGTGCGAGGAGTGCGGCCGCCTGGTCGCCTTCGACGATCCCGCGCTGGAGCGGGCGATCAGCGGCGTGTCGAAGCGCCTCGGTGTGCGCGTCGAGCACCACGAGGTCCTGCTGCGAGGCTCGTGCGAGGACTGCGAGTAGGCCCCTCCGGTGCCCGCACCATCGGGTGACTCACCCGGGCGGCGGCAGCGGGCAAATCACCAGGTATCGATGTTCGGGCGCCGCTTGCCCGGATGCTTCCGCCACAGCCCCGAGTCCTCGCCGAACAGCGTGTCGATCCAGCGGTGGCTGTCGGCCGGGTCGATCACATCGTCGATCTCGAAATACGCCGCCATGTTGATCCCCTGGCCCCGCTCGTAGGCCGCGGCCACGGTGGCCTGGAAGGCTCGGTCGCGCTCCTCGGGGTCCTTGATCGCCTCGAGCTCCCGCCGCATGCCCAGGCGAACGGCGCCCTCCAGGCCCATGGCCCCGAACTCGGACGTCGGCCAGCCGACGCAGAACAGCCCCGCCTTGAAGCCGCCCCCGGCCATCGCCTGCGCGCCCAGGCCGTAGCCCTTGCGCAGCACGATCGTCCCGATCGGAACCTCCAGATTGGCCCCGGTGACGAACATCCGGGCGAAGTGGCGCACGGTGGCCGTCCGCTCCGATTCCGGGCCGACCATGAAGCCGGGCGTGTCGCACAGGAGCAGGATCGGCAGTGCGAAGGCGTCACACAGCTGCATGAAGCGGGCGGCCTTATCGGCTCCGTCGGCGTCGATCGCCCCGCCGAGATGGCTCGGGTCGTTGGCGATCACGCCGAGCGGCCGGCCGTCGTGCCGGGCCAGCGCGGTGACGATCCCTGGCCCCCCCGGCCCGCAGCTCGAGCACGTCCCCGAGCAGGGCCCGGATCACCTCCCGCGTGTCGTAGATCCGGCGACGGTTGGAGGGGATCAGGTCGCGGAGGCGCGTCGGGTCCGGGCGTGGACCTGGCTCGCTCGGGCCGCGGAAATACCTCAGATACCGCCTGGCCATGCGGACGGCCTCGGCGTCGTCCTGAACGCGGATATCCACCACGCCGTTGGCGTACTGGAACTCGGTCGGCCCCACCTCGCCGGGAGTGAACGTGCCCAGCCCGCCACCCTCGATCATCGCCGGCCCTCCCATCCCGATGCTGGCGTCCTCAGATGCGATCACGACATCGCAGCAGCCCAGCAGGGCCGCGTTGCCGGCGAAGCAGTAGCCCGACACGATGCCCACCAGCGGGACCAGGCCGCTGAGCTGGGCGAACAGGTGGAAGGCCCGACAGTCCAGACCGGCCACGTGGGGCCAATCGACGTCGCCCGGCCGGCCGCCTCCGCCCTCGGCGAACAGGACCACGGGCAGACGGCGCCCTGGGCCAGCTCGAACAACCGGTCCTTCTTGATGTGGTTGCGCATCCCCTGCGTGCCCGCGAGGACCGTGTAGTCGTAGGACAGGACGAGCGACTCGCGGCCGTCGATCCGGGCGCTGCCCGCCACCAACCCGTCCGCCGGGGTGCGGCGGATCAGCTCGTCGCGATCGCGCCGCCGCTCCTGGGCGGCGAACATCAGCGGCCCGTACTCGACCAGGCTGCCCTCGTCGATCAGATCGGCCACGTTCTCCCGGGCCGTTCGGCGGCCCTGGTCGTGGCGCTTGGGACGGCCTCCGGGCGGGCCTCGTCTTGGTCAGGGTGTGCCGGTCCAGGACGGCCTGGAGGTCGTCGGCGGGTCCCCGTGTCGGGGTCGGGCCTCGTCGGGCTCGGGGTGGCGCGTGGTCGGCGGGCTCGAGCACGGCCAGCAGCTCGCCCTCCTGGACCGTCTGCCCCGGCTGGACCTCAACGCTCTGGATAAGCCCGCCGGCCTGGGCGACGATCTCGTGCTCCATCTTCATCGCCTCGAGCACCAGGATCGGCTGCCCGGGGGTTACGGGCTGGCCGGGGCCGCGCACGACCTCCACGACCGTGGCTGTGAATGGAGCCAGAATCTGCGCTTCGACGGCGATGGGCGAGATGATCTGAGGCGCGGGCGGCCTGCACCGCGGCCACGAGCTCATCGGGCGGGACGTTGTCAGACGCGTCCTTGGCCATCCGCGAGAACGCGACCGTGCCGTCCTGCCGGATGACCATCGATCCGCCGAGCTGCGCCGGGTCGCCGATCGTGCGGGTCTGCATCTTGCCCGTGCGCAGAGTGGTGGCCAGGCCCTTGGCCAGGACGGACGGACCGACGAGTTGACCGACGCCGCCGATCCTGGCGCCGACCGCCCTGTAGCTGGCCCGATCGTTGTCGGCGAGGACGGTCACGTCGATCTTCTCGCGCCGGCGGAAGTGGGCGCGTGTCGGGGCGTCAGCTGTCCGATCAGCACGAGTTGGCCGCCGGCGGCCTCAAACCTTT
>CAVPKV010000066.1:0-154928 GCA_963705785.1 uncultured Solirubrobacterales bacterium
GGACTATCTCGACAAACATCGTCAGGATGTCGAAGGCGTCGTCAAGGCTTACCTGGAAAACGCGGCCTGCGCAGTGGAACGCCGGGCGGGATGATCCAGGCGGTCCAGGCGGATCGACGCGACTCGCGGCCGCCGGGAAGCTGACGAAACCGTTGACGGACGCCGAGGCGAAAAACGTCGTGGAGGGAATCCGCTGAAGACGACGCGGGAGAACTACGCCCATTTCGGCCTTTTCACCGGCGACGATGCCAGGGACGCGGAGCCTCTGGAGGAGGCGATCAAGAAAATCACCCTGGTCCTGGTCAAGACTGGGGCCATCTCTCACAGCGTCAAGGAATCGTCGTTGGTGGACAGGGAAGTCTGTGCGAGCCTTCTGAAGGTAATTTTGGCATCCCCCTTGACCCCGATAGAGATTCGGCCAAGCTGCGGCCCGCGGCCGGCGTCATGGCGGATCCGATCTCCTTCCGCCGCGGCAGCTCCGATCTGCCGGCGGACGCCGAAGACACGCTGCAAGCGGCGGCCCAGTCCATGAAAATGCAGGCCGACCTCTATCTGGAGATCCAGGGAAGCCCGGTACGCCGTCACCGGCCAGTTCGGCTCGCCGCCGCCCGTCTTGAAGCTGAACGCCAGGAACACCACGAACATCGGCGCCGACAGCCACCACAGATAAGCCTCGCCGGCCTCGGAGTTCCCGCGTCGGCCGATTCGCCGTCATCGCCGCCAGCCAGACCACGAACCAGTAGCCCATCAGCAGGGCCGCCTGGCCGCCGAGGTAGATCGAGCGGCCCCGTCCAGTGGAAGCCGTCGCCGGCCAGGTGATCGACGTGGCGGAACGTGACCCAGTCGTTCGCAGGTTCCAAATCAGGATAGGAAGACAAAACAAACCCGCCGGGTGCTGATGATCCAGAAGCCGGGTGCAGAGAGCAGATCGACGGCGGCCCGCGTCGGCCAGCAGGAACAGCCCCGCCGACGGCAGCCACAGCACCATCGTGTATTTCGCCAGAATTCCCAGGCCGACGAACTGCCCCCGCCGCCGGCCAGGCCCACCTGTGGCCGCGGAAGATCGCCCGATGGCCGAGGACCAGTGCCCAGCCCCGGCTGAACGGTTCGGTCGCAGTGCCGCCGGCCAACGCCGGCTTTTGGCGTCAGATGCTGGCCTTCAGCCGGGCCGGCGTTTCTCGTCAGCGTCGGCTACATGGACCCCGGCAACTGGGGCACGGATCTGCAAGCCGGGGGCGCAGTATCGCTACGCGGCCTCTTCCCGCCCGGCCGGCCGCTGCTGAAGGAAATGGAGTGCGTCGGCATGATCCTCGACGTGACGCACCTTTCCGACCAGTGCTTCGACGAGGTGCTCGACGTTTACGGCGGGCCGGGCCTCTGCCAGCCACCACAACTGCCGCGCCCTGGTCCCCGACCAGCGCCATACTTGACCGACGACCAGATCAACTGCCTTGTGGGGCGTGGGGGCGGTCATCGGGACCCTGGCGATGGACGACTGGATGCTCGTCCCCGGCTGGGTTCGCGGCCAGACGACGCCGGAGGAAATCGGCGTCACCCTGGCGACGGTGGTGGACCACATCGACCGCGTCTGCCAGCTGGCCGGCAACGCCCGCCACGCCGCCATCGGCAGCGACCTCGACGGCGGCTTCGGTCGCGAACAGTCGCCGATCGATCTGGACACCATCGCCGATTGCAAGAGCTGCCCGACTCCTCCGCGCCGGGCTACAAGGAAGACCGCCGTCGCCGGCGTCCTGCACGGCAACTGGCTGCGCTTCTTCCGCGAAGCGTGGGGCGGCGAGCGGCCGGCCTGAGCCTGTGGCGCCGGGGGAGCTTTTCGTCGGCTGGAATCGGCCTCCGCCCCGATGCGACGGAAAGTGCCTGGCGGGCGCTGTCGCCGTGGGCCGGCGCCGCAAGGTCGGCGGTTGCAGCGGCAGCGTCTCCTCGGGCGGGAAATGACGCCAAAGGACCTCCCATTGTTCCACCCCCCGCGGCGCGCGGAATGGTTCGGCGTGGTGCAGGAGGCCTCACCGCCGGGACGATGGCCGCCTCGTCGTCTTCGTCTTTCTTGATGCCATCCCCGCCTTCAAAGCGTCCGCCACATCCTTGGAGCACTTGGCCCTTTTTCATCGCCTCGTTCCGCGCCGCTTCAGCGCGGCGCCGAGGTCGGTTGCGGCCTTGACCACGGCGTCGCCGTCGGCCTCCGGCTTGACGGCCACGCGTCCGCAGGGCCTAGAGCGTCTCGCCGCTCTTGGCCGCCGCCTTCGCCGCGTCCACCACGGCGTCGGCGTCGGCGTCCGGCTTGACGGCCAGCGCGTCCCGCACGTCCTTGATAGTCTTGCCGTTCTTCATCGCTTCGTTCTTCGCCGCCTCAGGGCGGCGCCGAGGTCGGTCGCGGCCTTGACCACGGCGTCGCCGTCGGCCTCCGGCTTGACGGCCAGCGCGTCCCGCAGGGCCTTGAGCGTCTCGTTCTGCGTGTTTGGGATGCTGGCCGGACCGTTGCCGACCGAGGGGAAGGCCGAAGCGCCGGCGGTGCTGGCGGTCCACGGACACTGGCCGTGGTGCGGCGGCGCGACCCGGTGGTGGGTCGTGGTTGGCCGCGCCGTCCGTCCGGCCGCTGTCGCCGATGCCGATGACGCCTTCCAGTGGGTCGTGTACTTCATCGGCCGGAGCACACGATAAGGCGAACCTCGGCGCCTTCCGCCAGGCGCAGCGGCTCCTTCGGTTTGAGGACGCCGTCTCGTAGATCGCTTCGACGGTCAGCGGCATGGCGGACCCTCCCTTACCAGAGCCGATGAGCGTGTACTCATTGTAGGCGGCCCGCGATCCGGCAAGAATTGAGGGGTTCTTCTTGGAGGAATCGCGGCGGTACAGGCCCGCGCTTGAATCGTCGCCGTCAAGCAGAGCTGTACTGGCCCCAATTGCTCCAGTGCTGGAGTCGGCCGCTAGGGAAACAAGATCGTGAATCCTTCCTGGGTGAAATGATGATCGTTCGTCAAGACCGAGGACGTCTCCTGGGACGAGCTGCGCAACTACCCGGCGGCGTTCCTTGCCCTGGGCCAGGACGTGGCCTGCGGCTGCCGGTCGAGGGCGTCCAGTCCCGCGGGGTCACCGGCGGGCTGGAGTTCCTCCGCGAGGCCGGCCTGGCCGGTCCAGGTGGGCCGCGAGGTACTGGTCATCGGCGGCGGCAACACCGCGTCGGACACGGCCCGGTCGGCGGTCCGGCTGGGTGGGGGCGCGGCCACCATCGTCTCGCTGGAGTCCGAAGACGAACTGGCGATCGCGGCCGAGGACCTGGAGCAGGCCCGCGAGGAGGGCGTGCTGTTCGAGCCGAACACCTCGCT
This sequence comes from uncultured Solirubrobacterales bacterium, assembly GCA_963705785.1. Taxonomy (GTDB): domain Bacteria; phylum Actinomycetota; class Thermoleophilia; order Solirubrobacterales; family Solirubrobacteraceae; genus Palsa-465. The sequence goes on from CAVPKV010000066.1 coordinate 3,342, forward strand.
GGTCCGGGTGCTGGCCGAGAACGGGCACGTCACCGGGGCCGTGCTCAGCGACGCGCGGCTGGCCAAGGACGACAGCGGCGCGGTCCGGCCGGAACTCATCCCGGGCACCGAGCGCGAGGTCATCTGCGACACGATCTTCATCGTGATCGGCCAGGTCCAGCAGCTGGACTGGCTGCCGCAGCAGCTCAGCGACCCGGCCTGGCCTGATCGTCGCGGACGAGCACGGCCGGGCGCCCGGGACCGGCGTCGTGAAGCCCTGCACCGTTGCCCTGGTCGGGATCCCGTTCTTCAGGACCACCTTTTCACCCCGGTCGTCGGACAATGCCTCCATGCTCTTGAACGCGTCCCTCATCCTGGGCATGCCACCGTGGTAGTCGCCCAGCTCCTTGGCGCCCTTCATCGCTTTGAAAAAGCCCATCGCTCCTCCTCTCTGTGGTCGGGTCTGGCTACCAGCTGTAGATCAGGGCGGCCGGCGGGTTGTCCGGGTCGTACTTGACGCCGATCGAGGCGCCAGGGGAGAGGCCCTCCAGCTGGGAGGGCAGGAAGCTCTGCCTGACCGTCGTCTGGTACGGCGTCCCGCCGTCGGGGCTGATCGTCACATCGACCTCGGTCATCTGACCGCCGCCCATGTCGGTCTGCCCGGTGGGGCGCAGCGTGTCGATCACCGCTGAGGCCTGCACACCGACCTTGCCCAGCTTGTTCACGAGCTGGGCATACGCGGCCTGCGCGGCCATGTCACCGCCCATCGCCGAGCCCATTCCGGAGCCCATCCCTCCGACGCCGGCCATCGCTCCGGACGCCTGTGACTGGGCCGCCTTGACCCTGTCGAGTAGTCCCATCGCGCTCGTCCTCCTTGGTTCATGAAGCGCACCCGATGTGCACTCGCGGGCCAAGCTAGCGCCGGCCGACCGGGATTACAGTCTCCGATCGGTCTCGCTTACGTATCGGGCCTGAGATTGGATCGAGACCCGTCCGATACTGACAAGCGCCCGCGTCGGATCTAGCGTGTGCAGTGCGACCACCACGGAATTGGGACCGGGGGCTGCAGATCTCTAGACCAACACCACAGGAGGACGAAATGGGACTTTTGGATCGCGTCAAGCACGCGGCTGAGTCGGCTCAGGCCGCCACCAGCAAGGTCGGAATCGGCGCGTCGGCTGAGCAGATGGCCCTGGCCAACCGGGCCCAGAAGCTGATGAAGGTCGGGGTCGACACTCCAGCCCACATCGACTCGATGACCTCAACCGGGAACACCGACACTCCAGGGGGCACCGAGTACAACATCGCGCTGACGATCAGTCCTGCGGGCGGAACCGCCTACCAGACCACGATCAATCAGTACACCTATCCGTCAAACCCGTTCACCGAGGGCGAGGACGTGAAGGTCAAGGTCGACCCGGACGACCCGAACGTGGCCATGCTCTTCGGCCACGCCGAGTAGCCGCGGACCCGCAACTCCCCGATGAGATCACGACTGCTGGGTATTCCCGTCGCGCTGGTGGGGGCCGGCGGCTTCGTCGCCGCCCTGGTCAGCCTGTACATCGGGATGCGCCACGTGATGCGCACCTCCGGCGGGTACTGCGCCAGTGGCGGCCCGTATGTGATCGCCCACCAGTGCAGCAGCTCCGACGTGAAGCTGATCCTGTTCGGGGTGTTCGGCGGGTTGGTGGCGGCCGGGGTGGTGATGGTCGGACTGGGTCTGAGCCGAGGGCCGCTGCTGGCCGCCGCGCTGTTGATGTGGACAGGACTGTTCGGAGCCCTGGGCTGGAACTTCCTCTCGCTCGGATTCAGTCCGCCGGCTGGCCAGAGCGGCAGCGGCGGCTGGATCGCCTGCGGGGTGGTGTTCGAGCTGATGGCCGCGGGCGGCCTGATCCCGGCCGTGGTGATACTGGTCAACGGAGCTCGAGAGCGGGCGACGAGCGGGCCGGGCCCGCAAATCCACCCAATCTAAGGTCCGGCCAGCTCCCCGAACAGCCGAGGATCATTCGTGATGATCCCGGTGACGCGAAGCGCTTCCAGGGAGCGGAGCGCCACGGGGTCATCGACGGTCCACACGTACAGCTCGCCCCCCGCCTGACGGACCGCGCGGACCAGGCGCGGGGTCACCAGCCGCCAGTGGGCCATCAGCGCGTCACATCGGCCTCGTCTCACGGCCCGCGCCGCCCGAAGCGGGAGGAGCAGCCGCATGACCTGCAGCGCCACGAACGCGGGCCCAGCGGTGCGCTTGGATCGGAACGGGTCGCGTCGGAGCTTGGGTACCGACCAGCCGAGCCGAAGCTGGGGCGCAGCGGAGCGGATCAACCGGAGGCTTGACCAATGCTGGCTTGAGATCAGGCAGCGGTCGGCGACGCCGTGGGCCGCCAGGGCTTCGACGACCTCAAGCTCGTACCCGGGGAGCTTGAGGTCCACGTCGAGCTCGATGCCGGCGAACGGCGCAGAAGCCAGGTGAGCCAGGCCCTCGTCGAGCGAGTGGGGTTCGCGCCGGGCCGCATCGTGGTGGTCGTGGGCCAAGATCAGACGGCCCGAGCCGCGCTCGGGCAGAACGTCGAACTCGATCATGTCCACCCCAGCCTCGAGTGCGGCGTCGAAGCTGGCGTGGGTGTTCCCGGGAGCGATCAGGTCGGCTCCCTTGTGCCCCACCCGGCGCAGGCGATTCACCGTTGACATTGCGGGCACCAGTATGTCGTCCGGTTGGCGTCGCCCTGACCCAGTGCTTGGATGGTGCCCCCGCAGCGGGGGCAGGGTTGCCCGAGGCGGCCGTAGGCACGAGGGCTGATCGTCCGGGGGCCGTCCGCCGCCGAAACCCGCATCCGGGGCCGAGCGGCCTCGATCACACTCAGCGCGTCCTGGTCGCTCACCGCGGATAGGACCCGCCACGGGTCGATGGCAGCCTCCCAGCATCCCTCCGCCTTCCAGATGTTGCCGATCCCGGCCACGTTGCGCTGGTCAAGCAAAGCGTCGCCCAGCGAGCGCGTCTGATCATCGGAGCGCAGCCGGGCCAGGAAGGTCCCGGCGTCGAACTGCTCGGCCAGGACGTCGGGTCCGAGCGCCGCCAGGCGCTGGTCCAGCCGCAGTCGGGCATCGGTCATCAGCTCCAGGACCGGGCCCCCGAGCTCGGCCACCCACCGATCTCCCACCCGCAGGACGATCCAGGCCCGGCGCCACGGCTGCCGCGTCCCTCTGACCAGCCATCGGCCGGTCATGCCCAGGTGGGAGTGGACCGTCAGGGCGCCCTCGAAGCGGATGAACAGATGCTTGCCGTGGGTGTCCACGCTCTCCACCACCCGCCCGGCCAGACGCTCGGGCCAGCGGTCCAGAGCGTGGCGAGCCTGGGGAGTCAGGATCTCGTCGGGAACCCGGCCCGCCAGCGCGGGCCGAATCCGGTTAGCCGCCCAGGCGATGGTGTCGCCTTCAGGCATCGGCTCGCTCTCGCCTATGCGCTCAGCGTGAGCCGCCGAGGCCCACCATGGAACCCGAGTTCAACCAGCCTGGGGGCCAGGGAGGAGGTCAGTGCCGGCTCGCCATCGATCTTCTCCAGCGCCAGACGCTTGAGCCGCCCACCCCTCACGTGCTCGACCAGCGCGCCCAGAGCGGGGCCGAGGCGATCGTCATCCGCCGCCGCCAGCGTGTGGAGCGAGCGCCCGCCCCGCTCCAGGTACAGAACCGGCACGCCGCCCGTCAGGACGACGTAGGCCCCGGCCGTGCGGGTCGTCTTGGCCGGACTCTCGGGCCACGACAGCACCGAGCCATACGGCTGAGCAGGATCCACCGCGGCCAGGACCTGGGGCGCGGACTGGACCGGGGCGGGAGCGCGGAGCCGCTCGACCGCGCCGGACAGCGCGAACTGCGCCCCGCCCAGGCCCTCCACGAAGTAACCACGACGGCACACCCCGAGCATCTCGAGCTGGGTGAGCTCGGAGTAGATCGCCGAGAAACCCCCGGGAATGCCCTCGGCCAACACCTGCTCCCGCGTCAGCACTCCGTAGCGCTCCAGGAGGAGCTCGGCCAGCGCCCGCCTCCGGGCTCCGGGGTCGGCCTCGGCGCGGAGCAGCGGTGCCGTCAGCGACCACCTCCCCTGCACCTGGGCGGCCGCGCCCAGCCGACGCCGGGCGGAGAAACGTCCGGCCCGCTGCCCGCGGCGCTCCCGCTGGGCGCGAGCCAGCGTCAGCCTGGGGGCACGCAGCGGCGCGAACGCGTCGTTGGTGGCCTGCCCGGCCCAGGCCAGATCCCATAGCGTCTCCTGCAGCTCCTCCGGCGCGAGCTCGACGTCCACGAGCAGATCGGTGAAGAAGCACGCACCTGCGGCCAGCCGGTCGCGGACCAGCTGATGGGCCTCGGAATCCGGCTCGGCGCCGCGGAAGGGCGGCGGCCCCAGGATCGGCAGGTCCTCGCGGAAGTAGAGCGCGACCCGGCCCGAATGGCGCCCCAGCGCGCCCGCCCCGACCCACACGATCTCCCCGCCGGCGCAGAGCTGATCCATCCAGGTGAGCGAGTAAGCACCGGTCCGGCGTGGCAGCACATCGCGCTCCCAGACCTCGACCGGGAGCGCGAGTCCCTGAAGCGAAACCAGAGCCTCGCGCAGCCGGTCCACCCCGGCTCCGCCCGGCGGATGGCGATCAACGTTCTGCCACGAGGGCAGAAACCGGGCCAGCGCACGCTGATCGACGGGCTCAATCTCCTTGCGCAGCACGGCCAGCGAGGCCCGCCGGATGCGCCGCAGCACCTCGGGATCGCACCACTCGCGCTGACCCCTGGCGCCGGCTGCGATGCCCTCGAGCGGCCGGAGCTCCCCCCGAAGGAGCTCGCCGGCTTGCTCGAGCGCGGCCAGCACGGCCGAGCAGTCGACCCCGTAGCGCTCGCGCACCTCAGCGTCGGTGAATGGGCCGTGGGTGGCCGCGTAGCGGCGGACCAGCCGGGAGAGCGCATCGGGCACCTCGTCCAGGAAGGCGCCCGGCAGCCCCGACGGCGGGGCTGCTCCGAGCGCGTCCCGATACAAACCCGCGTCCGCCGCGTCGATCCAGCGCACCTCGCCTCGCAGGCGGATCGGCACAGCCCGGCGTTCGCTGCGCAGCTCATCGAGCATCCCCTCCGAGTCAAGCCCTTCCAGCACCCGAGCTGCCACCTCGACCGGGGTGAGATCACCGACCACCCGGAGGACGTCGTGGAGCGCGTCGCGGCCCGTGGCCCGGCGCACCGGCGAGAGAAACTGAAGATCCTCCTCCACCTGGCCGAGCGCGCCAGGGTCCAGCAGGTCCCGGAGCTCCTCCTGGCCCAGCAGCTCGCGGAGGAGGTCACGGTCCAGGGACAGGGCCGCGGCCCGCCGCTCGGCGTTGGGCGTGTCGCCCTCGTACATGTAGGTGGCCACGTAGTCGAACAGCAGCGAGGACGCCATCGGCGAGGCGGTGGGCGTCTCAATCTCGACCAGCGAGATCTCCCGGCGGTGGAGCCGCTGCAGAATCTCGGTCAGGCCAGGCAGGTCCAGGACATCACGCAGGCACTCGCGGTAGGTCTCGAGCACGATCGGGAAGTCCTCGTGCTTGCGCGCCACCTCGAGCAGCGACTGGGCCTTCAGGCGCTGCTGCCACAGAGGGGTGCGCTTTCCCGGCCGGGCCCGCGGGATCAGCAGGGCGCGAGCTGCGTTCTCCCGAAAGCGGGCGCCGAACAGGGCCGAGGAGGCCAGCTCGGCCACCACCCGGTCCTGGAGCTCATCCGGATCGATCATCACCAGATCAATGAGATTGATGTCCCCCCCACCCAGCTCCTCGGCGTCGGGCAGGTGGACGATGATGCCGTCGTCTGACCAGATCGCGTCTGACTCGAGTTCCAGCTCATCCCGGATCCGGGCGCTCAGAGCCAGTCCCCAGGCGGCGTGGACGCGGCCCCCGAAGGGGGACAGGATGCACACCCGCCAGTCACCGATCTCGTCCCGGAAACGCTCCACGACGATCGTCCGCTCAGAGGGCACGACCCGGGTGGCGTCCTGTTGCTCGCGCAGGAAGGCGACCAGGTTGCTGGCCGCCCGGCGATCCAGGTCGTAGTCGCGCTCCAGGACCGCCGGCTCCTGGTCGACCGCCCAGCGGGAGAAGGCACCGATGGCCTCGCCCAGCTCCTTGGGCCGGCCGACCCCGTCGCCCTTCCAGAAGGGCACCGCTCCGGGCAGTCCAGGAGCCGGCGTGACGATCACTCGGTCCCGGGTGATCTCCTCGATCCGCCAGGTGCTGGCGCCGAGCAGGAAGGTCTGCCCCGGCCGGGCCTCGTAGACCATCTCCTCGTCCAGCTCGCCCACCCGCCGTCCGTCCGGCAGCGTCACCGAGTACAGCCCGCGATCGGGGATCGTTCCGCCGCTGATGATGGCGAGCTGGCGCGCGCCGGGACGAGGCCTGATCGTGCCCTGGACCCGATCCCAGATGATCCGCGGCCGAAGCTCCGAGAAGGAGGAGCTGGGGTAGCGGCCGGCCAGCATGTCAAGCACGTTCTCCAGCAGTGACCGGGGCAGGTCGGCGTACGAGTATGTGTGGGCCACCAGGTCGGCCAGCTCGTCCACGGTCACGGGCCGGTCGTCCGGCGCGGCCGCGGCAATGGCCACGATCTGCTGGGCCAGGACGTCCAGGGCATTCCGGGGGACGACCGTGGCCTCGATCGCTCCCTCGCGCATCCGGTGGGCGACGACCGCGCACTCCAGCAGGTCGGCCCGGAACTTGGGGAAGATCCGGCCCCTGGAGACGGCGCCCACCGAGTGGCCCGAGCGACCGATCCGCTGAAGGCCTCGGGCCACGGACTTGGGCGATTCGACCTGGATCACGAGGTCGACCGCCCCCATGTCTATGCCCAACTCCAGCGAGGACGTGGCCACCAGGCAGGGCAGCTGACCGCTCTTGAGCAGCTCCTCCACGACCAGGCGTTCCTCGCGGGCGAGCGAGCCGTGGTGGGCCCGAGCGATCTCCGTGCGGGCCTTGGGCTCCGATCCATCCTCCGCGTCGTCGGCGGCGAGCTCGTTCAGGCGCAGGGCCAGCCGTTCGGCAGCCCGTCGGTTGTTGACGAACACGATCGTGGAGGTGTGCTCCTGGATCAGCTTCAGAAGCTCCGGGTAGATCGCCGGCCAGATCGACCGGCGCGTCGCCTCCTGCCCCGCCAGCGGGTCCAGGTCGGGCGTCTGCTCGGCCTCGGGCTCCACCATCGACTCGACGGGGACGTGAATCTGGAGGTCCAGCTTCTTTTCCACCGCCGCTGTCGCGTCCACGATCCGGCACGCCCGCCGGGGGCCAACCAGGAACTTGCCGATCTCCTCCAGGGGCCGCTGGGTGGCCGAGAGCCCGATCCGCTGGACCTCGTCCCCGGCTGCCTGCACCAGCCGCTCCAGGGTCAGGGCAAGATGAGCACCCCGCTTGGTGGCGGCGACGGCGTGGATCTCATCCACGATGCACCACCGGGCTCCGGCGAACAGCTCCTGTGCCTGTGAGGTGAGCATCAGGTACAGCGACTCCGGCGTGGTGATCAGGATGTCGGGAGGTTCCTTGAGCATCGCCCGCCGCTCGCGCTGGGGCGTGTCACCCGTGCGGACGGCCACGCTGAGATCGGCTCCCAGGCCCCGAAGCGGAACACGGAGGTTGCGGTCGATGTCATACGAGAGGGCCTTGAGCGGCGAGACGTAGACCAGGGAGATGCCGCGCTCGGGAGACTCACCGCCGGCCTCGGCGGCCCGGCGCTCGGCGGCCAGACGGTCGATCGCCCACAGGAACGCGGCCAGCGTCTTTCCCGAGCCCGTGGGCGCGCTGATGAGCACGTGCTCGCCCGAGGAGATGGCCGGCCAACCCTGCTCCTGGGCGGGCGTCGGTGCCTCAAACGCCTGCGTGAACCACTCCCGAGTGTGAGGACTGAAACGCTCCAAAGACACCGTCAGGCGAGCGTAGCGCGGGGGTTGGAGGCCCCCGCGGCGCCCGCTCTATCCCTCGGGCGTCATGAACGCCACGGCCGGGCTGAGGCCGGCTGACGGGCGCAGCGTGGCGATCCGGCGGCCGGGCTGGACGGCCGGCTTGGGCTCGCTCAGATGCTCCCCCAACTGCTCGGCCAGCGCATCCAGGTCGTTCACGGTCACGACCAGTCCCCAGAACCGGGCGGAGGCCGAAGGGTCGGGAGCGTCGTGCAACTCGACCAGCTCGAGGATCGCCTGGCCGAGCCGGCGGAAGCCCTGCCTGATGCCTCCGGCTGCCTCCCGGACGCGGCGGAGCTCGAGGCCGACGGCACCCAGAGCCTCGGCGGTCCGCGAGAAATCCGGCGTCGTGACGACGACATGGTCGATGGCCAGCGCGCCGTTTTCATGGTCCACCGACCCGTTCCCGGACAGCTCCTCGGTGACCTGCGTGGACAACCCGTCGATCGAGTCCACGGGCTCGATCCCGTGGAGCGTCCAGCCGACAATTCCGGGTTCCCGGGCCTCGTCAGGTCTCAGCTCGACCGCCACGTCGCCCAGCCGCAGCTCGGCATCCTGGACGGTGAAGCCGATCGCCCGCCAGCGATCCGGCGGATCGGCGATGCGCAGACCCCTGAGGACCGGCCGCCCGCGCTCGGCGGTCACGCCGACTCGACTTCGAACCAGACCGAAAAGCGCCGGCCCCGGTCGTTCTCCAGCCGTCGGGCTCCCCAGCGCTGGGCGGAGCGATCGACCACGAACAGCCCCCTTCCGCCCTGATCGGGACCTGACACCCACGTTTGCTCGAGCGGTCGCATCGACGGATCGAATCCCGGGCCCGGGTCATCGATTTCCACGCGAACGCAGTCCGGGAACACGACGACCCGCAGGCCCACGATCGACGAGACCGCGGACGCGGAAGAGTGACGGACCGCGTTGGTGACCAGCTCAGAGGTCATGAGCACGACGCTGGCCAGCACGGACTGCTCGAGCGCGCTGCCCAGGAGCTCCCGCACCGTCGCCCGGGCCCGGGAGGGAGCCAGGTCGTCCGGCGGGTACTCGGCGTCCGTCCGCTCCAGAAAGTCCAGCTCTGCCGGCCGGGGCGGGGTGTCGCCGACCAGTCGGAGGCGTTGCGCCACGCCGGCCACCTGGAGGAGCTGGGTAACCGCTTCGGGGGCCGGCACCACGACCAGTGGGACCTTGCGCTGCCCCGCCTCGTGCTCAATCTCGATCAGCGCCCGCAGACCGGCGGAGTCGATGAACTCCACGCGACCCAGGTCGAGCGCCAGCCGTCGCAGCTCGCCCCCGGACGCAACCTCGTAAAAAGCCTCCAGCAGCGCTGGCGAGCTGGCGCTGTCCAACTCGCCGGCGACGGCGATCTGGATCGCGCCCGCGCTCCCCTCCTCGCCGCGGGTGATGTTCAGGCCGAAGGCTGGTAGTGCGGCCACGCCTACCCTCAGTGACCCAGCGGCCTCAGCGCGACCGCGCCGGTGTCATCGGAGTGGCCCTCGACCTGAAACTCGTTCAGAGCGTCCTGAAGCCGGGCGAGCAACTCGGTCGGCGACGACCCGGCGTGGAGCTTGAGCAGGCCACGCAGCCGGCGGGCCCCAAAGCGGTCGTGCTCTCCCCTGGTGTCGGTCACGCCATCGGTGTACATCAGCAGCGTCTCCTCCGGCTCGACCGCCACGATCCGGTCCTCCCATATGCTTCCCTCCCAGCCGCCGAGCAGGGGGCCCGGACTGCCGATCTCTCTGATCCGGCCGTCGTCCCGGATGATCAGTGGGGGCGGATGACCGGCCGAGCTGATGACCAGCCTGCCCGCCTCCAGCCGGGCGCACAGCGCGCTGCACAGCGAGAGGCCGGGCTGCTCGCGCAGAGCCTCGTTGAGCCGGGTCAGGATCATGCTGGGGCTGTGCTCGTCCTTGGCCAGGAAGCGAGCCCCGTGGCGCACCAACGAGGTCATCGACGCGGCCTCGACCCCACGCCCGGTCACGTCGCCCAGCAGGACGATCCAGCCCTGGGGGGTCTCGAAGAAATCGTAGAAGTCCCCTCCCACCTCGACCTCGTCAGAGACGCTGGCCGGCCTGTACAGCGTGGCCACCTCCCACCCGTCAATCTCTGGGACGGCGTCGGGCAGAAGGCTGCGCTGAAGCGTCTCGGCGATCTGGCGCCGGGCCGTGGCCAGCCGGGCATTGTCGACGGCCACGGCGGCGCGGCCGGCGAGTTGCTCGGCGAAGTCCAGGTCACCCTGATCGAATCTTCGGAGCGACTCCGCCGTGACGAGTGTCATCACTCCGAGACTGCGGCCGCGGGCGCGTAGGGGGACGACGACCGCCGACCGGAACCCGACCGTCCTCAGAAGCTCGAGGTGCTCGTCGTCGACCGCTCCCAGACTCAGCATCTCGTCGGTGATGTCGGGGTATAACTCGCTCACGCCGGTGAACACCACTCGGCCGATCCCGCGGTCTTGGGAGAGCTCGCCGGTGTCGTACGCCCGCAACCGCTTCGCCAGGGCGAGCTTGTCCGGGTCTGGGTGCGCCACCACGACCTGCTCGCGTATCCCCGCCTCGTCCACGAGGTCAACCGCGCACCAGTCGGCGATCTCGGGCACCGCCAGCCAGGCCACGTTGCGCAACGTCTCCTGGTAGTCGATCGACGACATCAGCGTTTCGGTGGCTCGGCTGATGAAGTGCTGCCGGAGCTCCGCCGTCTTCTCCGACGTCACGTCCTCAATGATCGTCACGGCCGCCACCGCCTGGCTGGCCTCGTCCCGGATCAGGGTGGCCTTGAGCATGTTCCATCTGATCTGCCCTGTGCTGCGGTGAACTGTCCGCAGCACCAGCGGCCGCGCGTCTTCCCCTCCCAGCAGGCGGACGGATGGTATGTCGCCCATCTCGAGCTCCTCACCGTCCTCGCCCTGGACGATGTAGTCGTCAAAGATGGCCTGAGGAGGCCGGCGCTGGAGCTCCTCCAGTGAGTTGAAGCCCATGTGGCGTACCGCGGCGTCGTTGGCGTAAATGATGTGGTTGTGGGGGTCGCGGATCGTGACCGCCTCGGCCAGCGAGTCGAGGATCTGCGCCATCCCGGGGCCCTGTCCGCGAAGGTGGACCTCAAGCTCCTGGAGGAGCTCCACGCGCTCGGACACGTCCTGAATCCACAGGTTGACGATCCAGCCGCCGTCAGTCGCGGTCGCGATGGCCGACATCTCAACCGGAAGCTCCCGCCCGTCGGAGCGCACGACGGGCAGGTCCAGGCGCCACCGGACCTGGCGCTCCTGGTCGGCGACGGTCAGCGACCCGAGCGCTTCCCGGACCAGCTCCTGGTCGCGCGCGGCCACGAGCTCGTCAGTGAAATTCATCCCGACGATCGCCCCCGCCGGGGTGCCGAACAGCTCCTCGGCGCGGGGGTTGGCGTAGATCACGCGACCGTCGGCGTCGAGGCTCAGGAACGCATCGTGGGCGATCTCAAAGATCTCCGGAGGCGAGGGCACCCCGGCTTGCCCCGACCCGATCAACGATCCGGCGAGACCAACCCCCTGCTCTTTCCTTGGCATTTCGCTACAGCCTATCCCGCTGGGCCCGATCGGCCAGCTCACGCGCCCGGGCGAAGACGTCGTCCAGCATGCCCTCGGTCAGGCGGCCGGTGAACGTGTTCTGCTGGCTGGGGTGGTAGCAGCCCAGCAGCTCCCACCGACCGACCGTTGCCCGGGCGCCGTGGCCAAACTTTGGCCTGGGGCGGGGAATCTCCGCCGACAGCCCCCCAAGAGCCCGCAGCACCCCATCCCAGCCAAACCCACCGAGGCACACGATCACCCGGACCGCGGAGAGCAGGCTGAGCTCCCGCTCCAGATAGGGCAGACAATTGTCCCGCTCGGCCGGCAGCGGCCGGTTGGCCGGCGGTGCGCAGCGGACCACGGCGCTGATCCAGCAGCCGTTCAGCCTGAGTCCGTCGTCCCGGGAGACGGAGTGGGGCTGGTTGGCCAGGCCGGCTCGCCAGAGCGCGGCGAATAGCCAGTCACCGGAGCGATCGCCGGTGAAGATGCGGCCCGTCCGGTTGCCGCCGTGGGCCGCCGGCGCCAGGCCGACGATCACGATCCGCGCCGCCGAATCGCCGAATCCGGGTAGTGGCCGGCCCCAGTAGACCTCGTCGGCATAGGCCGCCCGTTTCGTCCGGGCCACCTCCTCTCGCCAGGCCACCAGCCGGGGGCAGCGCCGGCAGTCGATGACCTCGCTCTCGATCCGCTCCAGCTGATCCCGCACACCAGACCGATCAGCCACCGGGGGGCCGGTCAGCCTTTGAGCGCCCGTCCGTACTGACGCTCGTAGTAGTCGCGGTATTCGCCCGTCCGGATCGGCTCCCACCACCAGCCGTTGTCCCTATACCAGCCGACGGTCCGCGCCAGCCCTTCGTCGAAGCGGGTCCGGGCCTCCCAGCCCAGCTCGCGGAGCTTGTCCGAGGAGAGCGAGTACCGCCGATCGTGCCCGGGGCGGTCCCGGACGAACTCGATCAGCGACTCAGCCGAGCCGCATGCCCCGACGATCCGGCGGACGACCTCCAGGTTGTGCTCCTCGTCTGGGCCCCCGCAGTTGTAGACCTCTCCCGGAACCCCGTGATCCAGCACGTGCCCGATGCCGCGCGCGAAATCCTCCACGAACAGCCAGTTGCGCACGTTCTGCCCATCTCCGTAGACGGGCAGCGGGTCGCCGGACAGGGCGTTGAGGATCATCAGCGGGACCATCTTCTCCGGGTGCTGGTAGGGCCCGTAGTTGTTCGATCCTCGGCAGATGACCGCGGGCAGCCCCCAGGTGTGGAAGTAGCTCGCCACCAGCAGGTCAGCGCCCGCCTTGGTGGCGCTGTACGGGCTCGAGGGCGCGAGCGGGGAGGACTCGGTGAACGATCCGGCGTCAATCGATCCGTAGACCTCGTCGGTCGACACCTGGACGTGGCGGATGCCCCGCTCCCGAGCGGCCTCCAGCAGGGTGTGGGTGCCCTCAATGTTGGTGGACAGGAAGGCCGCCGGGCCGGAGATCGAGCGATCGACGTGCGTTTCGGCCGCGAAGTTGACGATCGCCTCGGCGCCGCCGGCGGCCTCGGCCACGGCGTCTGGATCCTCGATCGCGCCGTGCACGAATCTGATCTCGTCGAGCACGTCGTGGAGGTTCTCCCGCCGTCCCGCGTAGGTGAGCTTGTCCAGAACGGCGATCTCGTCTCCGTGCTCGCGGAGGCGGAGGCGCACGAACGTGGAACCAATGAATCCGGCACCCCCGCACACCAGCAGCTTCATACGCGCACCGCGAGGAACTCTTCGACGCCCTGAGGCCAGGGTGGAAGCTCGGGCAGATCGTCGCGCTCGGTGCCGAGCACCCCGTAGGCGGGCCGGACAGCGGGCCGCGGCATCTCGGCGGTCGAGATCGGAACCAGACGGCAGTCGAGCCCGGCCAGCTGGACGACATGGGCCGCGAGGTCGAACCAAGAGCACGAGCCGGCGCCGGCCAGATGGACGATTCCCGGGGGCGGCGGGGCGTCGACCAGCTGGACGACGGCCCGGGCCAGATGGCCGGTGAAGGTGGGGCAGCCCTGCTGGTCATCGACCACCGTCAGCTGATCCCGTTCGGCGGCCAGGCGGAGGATCGTGGCCGGGAAGCAGCGACCGTGGGCGCCGAACAGCCACGAGGACCGGATCACGGTGTGCCTGTCGGGGGCGTTCTCAGCCACTGCCCGCTCGCCCGCCAGCTTGGAGTGCCCGTAGGCCGAGAGCGGGTTGGTCGCATCGGACTCCACGTAGGGCTCCCGCTTGCCGCCATCGAACACGTAGTCGGAGGAGATGTGGATCGTCCAGGCCCGGCAGCCATCGGCCGCCCGGGCGACGTTGCCAGCGCCGGCCCCGTTGGTCGCCATGGCCGCGGTGGAGCTCTCCTCGGCGCCGTCGACATCGGTCCAGGCGGCGCAGTTGACCACCACGTCCGGACGCTCGGCGCCGATGCGCGCAGCCACGGCGCGCTCGTCGGCAATGTCCAGTTCGGCGTGGGAAAGGGGCACAACATCCCACCCCGCGGCGGCCGCGGCCGGAGCCAGATCAAGGCCGAGCATGCCGCCGGCACCGGTGATCAGCATCCTCATGGGCGGCTACTCGGTCCAGAAGTCGTGAATCATCTCCCCGTCGCCCTCCTCGGGCCGATCGTTCCCGATCGCGATCATCTCGAGCCCGCTCGGGCCCGCCTCGAAGCCCCGGACAACGTGGGGAGCGACGCGGATCACGTCGCCCTTCCGGACGTCGATGACCTCCTCGTCGAGCCGCAGCCGTCCTCCGCCTCCGGTGATCACGTAGACCTCTTCCTGCTCGCGGTGGCGGTGCCCGTAGGGCGGCCTGACGCGGGAGCCGTAGGAGAACTGAGAGACGCCCAGATGCTCTGACTCGATCTGCTTGCGGGCGAACCGAGCCTCAATGTCGAATCCCCGACCCGAGGCGCTGTTCTCGATGTCGGCAAAGTTGATCTTTGTGTAGTCAGCCATGGATCGGACGATATCCGGACGGGGCCAATCGCTAGCTGTCCAGCACCCGCGTCCAGAAGCGGACGTACTCCCGCTCGTGGCCCGTCCCGGCCTCGAGGGCCAGCCGCATGCCCTCCGTCATGGCCTCCTCGCCCGAGGAGAGCTGCTCGTAAAGGGCCAGCCGCTGGCGATGGTGCTCCAGCTGCCGAAGGGCCACGGCGACCGGGTCGGCGCCGCAGAACAGCTTGAGCAGACCCGGGTCCCGAAGCTCGTACAACTCGGTCTCAGGGCTTGAGCGCCATTGGTTGAGCGCGTCCAGGCCTGCGCGGGCCAGGCGGTAGATCCGCCGGCGCCGCCCGCCCTCCTCCCGCTCCTCCGCCAGCAGGCCGGCCTCGGCCAGCCGGGCGCATTCGGTGTACAGCTGCGTGTGGGGGATCGTCCAGAAATGAAAGATGCTGACCTGAGCCGCCTGCTTCAGCTGGTACGGGGTCGCGGGCTGGCAGTGCTCTAGCAGTCCCAGGACGGCGTACGACGTGGTGCTGAGGCGGACGCTTGACATTGCGCTTGATCTTATAGTACGGTTCGGATGATTCGGTTCGAATGATTCAGACGAAAGGATCAGCGCGATGAGCACCGCCACCGTCAGCACCAGTCCCCGCCGCGGCTTCGACTCGCTCCAGGAGGAGGTCCGTTTGGATCGGCTGGAGGTCCAGGGAACCGTCCCCGGCTGGCTCACCGGATCGCTGATCCGAACCGGGCCGGCGCTGTGGGACCTGCCTGAGCAGACGATGAAGCACTGGTTCGACGGCCTGGCGATGCTCCACCGCTTCTCATTCGCCGACCAGAGCGTGTCGTACGCCAACCGCTTCCTGGAGACCCGGGCCTACCGCGGGGCCCGCGAGCGGGGCCGGCTGTCGTACCCGGAGTTCGCCACCGACCCGTGCCGCTCTCTGTTTCAGCGGGTGACCGCGATGTTCTCCCCGGCCCTCACCGACAACGCCAATGTCAACCTGGTCAAGCTGGGCGAGCGCTTCGTCGCGATGACCGAAACGCCGCTGCCCGTCCAGTTCGATCGCGACACGCTCGCCGCCGCTGGACTCGCCTACAAAGCTCCCGGACAGATCTCGACCGCTCATCCGCACATGGACCGGGCGGACAGGGGCATGATCAACTATGCGGCCCAGCTCGGGCCGCGCAGCAGCTACCGGTTCTTCCATCTGTCCCCCGGGAGCGACGCGCCGGAGGTGATCGCTGAGCGCCCGGTCCGCGAGCCGGCCTACATGCATTCGTTCGGGCTCACCGAGCGGTGGCTCGTGCTGATGGAGTTCCCGCTCGTGGTCAATCCGCTCAGGCTGGCGCTGAGCGGCCGCCCCTACATCGAGAACTACCGCTGGAAGCCGGAGCTGGGCACACGCATCCAGCTGTTGTCGCGCCACGGCGCAGCGGATCTGGGTCCGCTTCAGACCGAGGCTCGGTTCGGCTTTCACCACGTGGCCTCCTACGAGGACGGCCAGGACGTGATCGTGGACGTGTGCACGTACCCCGACGCAGGCATCGTGCAGGACCTGTACCTGGACCGGCTCCGGGCGGGCAAGCCGATCACAGGCGCGGCGCTCGAGCGCTTCCGCGTCTCACCGGGCTCCGGGAAGGTGTCGATTGAAACGCTGCTGGACGAGGCCATCGAACTGCCCCGAATCAACTACGGCCGGTGCAATGAGAGGCCGTACCGCTACGTCTGGGGCGTCGGCTCGGGTGGAGGCTGGCTGGACCGGATCATCAAGGGCGACGTCGTCGCGGGCACGAGCCAGATCTGGCAGCAGGACGGGGCCTTCCCGGGCGAGCCGGTGTTCGTGGCTGCCCCGGATGCCCGGGACGAGGACGAGGGCGTGCTCCTGTCGGTGGTGCTGGACGCCCGCCGGGAGACCTCGTTCCTGCTCGTTCTGGATGCCCATTCGCTGGAGGAGCTGGCCCGGGCCGAGGTCCCTCACCCGATCCCGTTCGGCTTTCACGGGTCGTTCGCGAAGTAGGCGCGCCGAGTCGTCGCGCGCCGCGAAGCACTCAGGCGACGGCCGAGAGCTCTTCGCTGAAGTCGAGCAGGACGCGGGCGAAGCGGTCAGGCGCCTCAACCTGCGGACAGTGGCCGATGCCCTCCATCAGCTCGAGCCTGGCCCCGGGCACCTCCTCGAGGATCCGCTCGGCGCCCTTGTGAAACACCAGCCGATCCCGGTCGCCCCATACGATCAGGACGCGCGTCGAGATCCGGTCAAACCGATACGGATCGTGGAGCTCAGGCAGCAGTCTGTGAGCCGTGGCCAGATAGCCGGCCACGGTGGCCCGGTCCTTGTGGTGTGAGGTAAACGCCTTGACGATCGCCTGGTCGATGGCCCGGGGCCGGGCGAAGGCGAGCTGCCGATACAGCCTGGCCACCGCGCCCTTGATAACCGCGCTGGGCACGGGCGAGGGCAGGGCCAGGAGCGTCCGAAGCACGGGATCGCGCTCCACCAGCGCGATCAGGCGGCTCATCTGGAGCCCGGCCGGGGCCACGGCCACGACTCCGGATAGACGGTCGCTGCGGCGCTCGGCCAAACGCAGGGCGACGCACCCGCCGAGCGAGTTGCCGACTGCGATTACTCGCTCGTCCTTCCCGCCCAGATAGTCGAGGCTCGCCGTGGCGAACGCATCCAGCTGCAACAGGATGGGCTGCGCACCAAGCCGGTCGGCCGCTCCGAACCCGGGCAGATCGACCGCGACCGCTCGCCGGCCCTGCCGGCCCAGCTCGGCCAGAGCCAGCCGCCACGTGTCCGCGCTGTCGGCGTAGCCGTGAAAGAACAGAATCGGGTCGCCATCGCCCTCCAACTCGAGCACGCGGGTGTTGAACCCGGCCAGCTTGGTTCGATGCTCAAAGAGGGGTTGGATCACTGGATCTTGCGAAGCATGAGTCGCGTGGGCGAGGCCTCAGGAGGCGGCGGCGGCTGCGGGCTCCGGGAGGGCGTAGGTCACGAAATCACTGCGGCGGACCAGCACGAGAGCCAGGGCCGCGCCCACGAAGGCCACGATCCCACCCACCAGCAGGATGTCACTCAGGGCGGCGGTGAACGCCACGTGGATGGCCGCCGACGCCCGTGCCTGCTCAGCGTGGGGAACGGCACGGATGACCTGCTGGGCCCCGCCGGCGGTTACCGCCCGGGAGATCTCGCCCACGCGTCCGGCGGCTGGGGTACCCGCGAGCTGAGTGGTCAGGTGCCGGGTCAGAGTGCTCTGGAAGATCGCGCCCAGCGCGGCGATCCCGGTGGCCGTACCCACTTGGCGGAAGGTGTTGTTGATGCCGGTGGCCATGCCGCTGCGCTGAGGAGTCACGACGCCGATGGCGGCAAACGCGAGTACGGGATTGACGATGCCAATGCCCGCTCCAGCGATCACGAACCCGGGCACGAACACGGTCCAGCTGGACGTCGGCGTGACGGCACGCATGAGGATGATCCCGAGCCCGGTCAGCATCAGTCCGACGAACAGGAGCGCCCGCGCGGGAAATCGATGCGACACCCGGCCCGTGATCGCCGCGGCGAAGAATGAGACGATCGTGAAGGGCAGGAACCGAATCCCCGTCTGCAGCGGCGAGAGATTCAGCAGCGTCTGGATGTACAGCGTCAGGTAGAGGAACATCGCGAACATCCCAGCCGCGATCGCGAAGGCGGTCACCGATGCGCCGGCGAACGTGGGCTTGCGGAACAGGCGCAGATCCAGCATCCCGCGCTTCTGGACCAGCTGAGAGATCAGGAAGAGGACGAACAGGACGACTGAACCGATCAGCAAGCCCACGATCAGAGCGCTCGTCCACCCCTCGTCGTTGCCTCTGATCAGCGCCAGCACGAGAGCAAACAGCGCGGCGGTGAACGTGACCGTGCCGATCCAGTCCACGCGCTTACCCTCTGGGTCGCGCGACTCCGGGAGCCGGTCGATGGCGAGCAGGATTACGACCACGCCCACCGGCACATTGATGTAGAAGATCGAGGACCACCCGAAGGTGTCGGTCAGAGCGCCACCCAGAAGCGGTCCCACCGCCGCAGAGGCCGCGATCACCGCGCCCCAGATTCCGAAGGCGGTCCCGCGCTCCTTGCCATGGAATTCCTGGGCCAGGAGAGCGAGCGCCGTCGCGTACATCATGGCTCCGCCGATGCCCTCGAGCCCGCGGCTCAAATTCAGGAACAGGGCATCAGGGGCCAGCGCACACAGCAGTGAGGAGCCGGAGAAGATCGCCACGCCGACGACAAAGATCAGCCGCCTGCCGAACAGGTCGGCCAACGATCCGGCGGTGAGAAGCACCGCGGCCAGCGTGAGGGCGTAGGCGTCGACAACCCACTGGAGGTCGGAGAAGTTGGCATGGAGATCACGCGCGATCGTGGGCAGCGCCACGTTCACGATCGTGATGTCCAGCAGCAGCATGAACGTGGCCACACAGACCACGATCAACGTCCACCACTTGCGCTCCATGGCTCGATCCTAGTCAGGCGATTCCAGCTTTCCAGGGGATGTCTCGGTAGGTGGAACGGGCGGGGTTGGTGTGCAACTTGCGGGGGCGGGGTGCGGGGGCGGGGCGGCTGGGCGCGGGGCGCGGGGCGGCTGAGCGCCTCCGCCAGGCTTCGCGGCTCCCGGCCAGCGCTTGTGCGGCTCCCCACCCAGTGGTTGTGCGGCTCCCCACCCAGCGCTTGTGCGGCTCCCCGCCCAGTGGTTGTGCGGTCTGCAACTTGGGCGATTTGCATTGCTATGCGAGCAAAATCGCCCAAAACGCCGAGCCGGGGGCCGGCGAACCGCACCCTCGGGACCGCCTGCCGCCCTACGCCCGCCCGTACACCGGGATCGCCGCCCCGCTCACGGGCCCCGAATCCTCGGACAGGAGGTGGGAGATCACCTCGGCGATGTCCTCCGGCTTGACCCACTTGGAAAAGTCGGCCTTGGGCATTGAGGCGCGGTTGCCTGGCGTGTCGATCACGCTCGGAAGGATCGCGTTGCAGCGAATCCCGTCGTCCCTGTACTCCACCGCCACGGCTTCGGTGAATGAGAGCACGGCGGCCTTGGAGGAGATGTAGCCGGCCGCGCCGCTGAACGGTCGCCGGACGGCTCGGGTGCCCACGCAGACGATCGCCGCTTCGGCCTGCCCCCCGTCGGGAGCGTCGGCCAGGACGCGGGACACGAACGCCTGGGTCATCAGATACGTGGCCCGGAGGTTGAGCGTGAACTGGCGCTCGAAGTCCTCAATCGGGGTCTCGTGCACGCGGCCGCCGGCGGCGAATCCGCCGACCAGGTTCACGAGTCCGCTGAGCGGCGCGTCGGCCACTGCGGCTCCCACGTCCACCACCTTGCGCACCGAGTCCGGGTCGAACAGATCGGCCTGGATCAGCTCCAGGCCGGGGCGCTCCTGAACCCGCTCGAGTTCGCGCTCGATGATCCACGGCACCACCACCCGCCAGCTCTGATCGAGCAGCCGCGCGACGACGGCGGCACCCAGCCCGCCGGTTCCACCAGTGACAATCGCAGTGCGTTCCATTTGTCGTCCGCGCGCCACTCTATCTTCGCCGAAGTATGCATGTGCGGGACTTTTGTGAGGCGTGTGAGGTCTCTCAGGCGCTGCTTGTGCGGGAGGCCGAGACCAGATCTCGCCGGGATGGAGGCGAGTTTCTGAAGCTGACGCTGGGTGATCGGACGGGCAGTGTCCCGGCCGTGATCTGGGACGAGGTCTCCGATGTGCGGGACCTGTGTGCCCCCGGTGAGGTCCTGTTCGTCACCGGGCGCTACAACGTCCATCCCCGATACGGGCCCCAGCTGACGATCCAGGGACTGCGGTCGGCCCAGGACCATGAGTACGCCGCTCACGATCTGCTGGACGGACCCACCAGGACCGCGCAGCAGATGGAAACCGACCTCCGGGAACTGCTGAGCACGATCCAGAACCCCCACCTGCGGCGCCTGCTCTCGCTGATCTTTGGCCCGGGCTCGGCCACCTGGGAGGCCTACCGGGAGGCCCCGGCCGCCAAGCGGTACCACCAGGCCTACCGACACGGCCTGCTTGAGCACTGCCTGACCGTGGCCCAGGCGGTCAGCTCGATCTCGGCGACGTTTCCCGGGATTGACCGGGACGTGGCCGTCACAGGCGCACTGCTGCACGACATCGGCAAGCTGCACGCCTATGAGAGCCACGGCGGGGCGATCTCCATGTCGGACGAGGGCCGGCTGTTCGGGGAGATCCCGATCGGCTACTACATCGTCCGCCGGGCGATTGAGGAGCTCGACGGATTCCCGGCCGACGTGGCTCAGGCCGTCCTGCACATCATCCTCAGCCATCACGGCTCGCTTGAGCACGGGAGCCCGGTGGTCCCGTGCACGCGGGAAGCCACGCTCGTGCACATGATTGACAACCTGGGCGGCCGCCTGGGCAGCTTCGACCGCCTGGAGAAGGAGCTCCCGAACGGGGAGCAATGGTCGGGCTATGACAAGGCGCTGGGCGCGGGCGCGTACTTCGCGCCCCGCGCCGAGGCCGCGCAGGCGGCGTGACCGCTTCGCCACGGCGCGACTCAGAAAACCGCAAATAGCGTCAACACCGGGCGACGTGCCCGGGGCGGGCGATCCCCGGCCCGCCGAGGGTCTTACAGTTGGCGGCGATGGCCAAGGACACCGAGAAGCTGATCCGCCAGCTGTCGCTGATCTCCTACCTGATGGCCGAACGCCGGCCGGTTACGGCCAACGAGATCAGGCGGGACGTCGAGGGGTACAGCGTGATGAACGAGGACGCGTTCGCCCGCCGGTTCTACGCCGACCGGTCTGAGCTGGAATCGCTGGGCATCGTCCTCTCGGTTGAGAAGCCGGTTGACGGGCAGGTCGAGCAGGAGACGTACTCGCTGCCCCCGGAGAACTTTCACCTGCCCCCGATCGAGTTCACCGACAAGGAGCTGGCGGCCCTCCACACCGCTCTGCAGCTGCTGGATGGCGAGTTCGCCTACGCCGAGCCGCTTCGGTTGGCCCTCCAGCAGATCTCCTGGGGCCGCCCCAGCCCACTCACCGCCCCGGACCAGCTCGGGGTCGCCCTCGGCATCACCGGCTCCGCCGGAGGCCACGATGTCTCCCAGCGATTGGCCAAGATCGAGACGGCGATCTTCCGGCGCAAGACGATCGTGTTCGACTACTACACGATGGAGCGGGACGAGGTCGGTTCGCGCCGCATCGATCCCTACCAGCTGCTCTACCAGGGAGGCCAGTTCTACCTGGTAGGCCGCTCGCACGAACGCGACGCGATCCGGGTGTTTCGGCTGTCCCGGATTCGCGGCAAGGTCGCGTACGCCACCAAGGCCGAGCACGATTTTCAGCGACCCGCTGATTTCGATCCGCGGGCCTATGCCAACCGGATCCACTGGCAGTTCGGCGAGCCGATCGGCGAAGCGGAGGTGTGGGTCAGCGGGCGGATCGCGTGGCAGATCGAGCGCCACTTCGGGCGCTACGGCTCAACCAGGGTGGACGGTGACGACGGCGACCTGGTGTTCACCACCGCCTTTGCCAACGCCCGACAGCTGATCGCCTGGGTGCTCGGTCTGGGCGAGCACGCCAGGATCCTCAGCCCGTCCGACCTGGTGGGCGAGTTGGGTGGGCGCCTGGAGCTACTGATCGAGCGCCACGAGGGTGAGCCGCAGCTGGCTCCGGCCACCGAGGTCGTAGCCGCGGAAGTGACGACGGCGGCTGAGCTCGACACCGACCGGGCCCCGGCCGACGCGGTGGACCCGGACTCCGGCAACGGTCATCATCCCGAGTCGGCCATCCGCCCCGAACGCTTTGCCCGCCTGGTGACGCTCGCC
Source organism: uncultured Solirubrobacterales bacterium (assembly GCA_963705785.1). GTDB lineage: Bacteria > Actinomycetota > Thermoleophilia > Solirubrobacterales > Solirubrobacteraceae > Palsa-465. Next base: position 25,584 of record CAVPKV010000066.1, read on the forward strand.
AGCATCTTGATTGAGGCCGGCCGGGTGGGGCGCCGGATCGGGGCAGACGAGATCTGCCGCGCGCTGAACGTCTCCGAACAGGAGCTCCGCGAGGACATCTCCGTTCTGAACGTCGTCAATTTCGGGGCTGGGACCTACGTCTTGTACGCGGAGATCGATCCGGACGGGATGATCGAGGTCGATCCCGAGCCCTACGGAGATTCGTTTGCCCGCCCGGCGCGGCTGCTGCCGGTCGAGGCCAAGGCCCTGATCGCCGCCATCGACCTGATTGGGGAACACATCCCTGAGGGCTCGCTGAGCACGGTCCGGGCCAAGGTCGTGGCCGCGCTGGGTGAGGACCCCGTCCAGGAGGGCCTCCAGTTCGCCCACGCCGGCGGCGACGACGACGAGATCGCCGCCGTCGTGTCCCGGGCCATCGCCCGTCAGCGACTGCTGTCCTTTGAGTACTACAAGGAGAACGAAGACGAGTTCTCCAGCCGGACGGTCGAGCCGTACGCACTGATCAACGGCCAGGAGGGCTGGTACCTGGCCAGCTACGACCCGTCCCGCGACGACGTGCGCCACTTCCGCCTGGACCGGATCAAGTCGGCCACGGTCACCGACGATTCGTTCGAGCCCCGGTCCGACGTCGACCCGGCGGCCGACGTCGACGGCTGGCCGCGGACCGGAGAGGTCCCCTCGTCCCGGCGAGCTCGGATCTGGATCTCCCCAGATCGCGCCCGCTGGGCCCGAGAGGAACGGACCGTCGTGGGCGAGCGCAGCGACGGGGCGGTGATCGTGGAGCTCGGCTTCGCCGGCGTCGACTGGCTGGTCCGCGAGGTGCTCAAGGAGGCCGGCGACGCGGTCGTGCTGGAGCCCGAGGATGTCCGCGGCGCCGTCCTGAAGGCCGCGGAAGCCATCCGCGGAGCGATCCAGCCCGTCGCCAGCTGACCGGGGCGGACGCAGGGCTGTCGGTACGCTGGCGCGCATGGAAGCGCTGAAGGGGCTGATCCTGTCCGGCGGTCGGGGGACCAGGCTCCGGCCGATCACCCACACGAGCGCCAAGCAGCTGATCCCGGTGGCCAACAAGCCCGTGCTCTTCTACGGGATCGAGGCGATGGCGGAGGCCGGGATTGAGGAAGTCGGAATCATCATCGCCCCTGAGACGGGAGACGAGATCCGGACGGCAGCGGGCGACGGCTCGCGCTTTGGGGTGAGAATCACCTACATCGTTCAGGACGCGCCCCTCGGCCTGGCCCACGCGGTCCTGACGGCCGAGCCCTTCCTGGCCGACTCGCCGTTCGTCATGTACCTGGGCGACAACCTTCTCCAGGGCGGCATCGGCGAGCTCGTGGACGCCTTCCGAGACCACGCGCCCGACGCCCTGATCCTGCTCACCCCGGTCCCCGACCCCGAGCAGTACGGCGTGGCCGAGCTCACGGACGGAGCGGTGACCCGCCTGGTCGAGAAGCCGGGCGAGCCCACGACCGACCTGGCGCTGGTGGGCGTCTACATGTTCACTCCGGCCATCCACGGCGCCGCCCGTTCGATCCAGCCCTCCGACCGGGGCGAGCTGGAGATCACCGACGCGATCCAGCACCTCGTGGACCACGGATCCCGCGTTGAGCCCCACATCGTCCACGGCTGGTGGAAGGACACCGGACGGCTGGACGACATCCTGGCCGCCAACCGCCTGGTCCTGGACACGATCGAGGGACGGATCGACGGCGAGCTCATCAGCTCCCAGGTCGACGGCCGGGTGGTGATCGAGTCAGGCGCTCAGCTCGAGCGCACCACGGTGCGCGGACCGGCGATCATCGGCCGCGGAGCCCGCCTGATCGACTGCTACATCGGGCCGTACACCGCCGTCGGCGAGGATTGCACGATTGAGAATGCCGAGGTCGAACACTCGATCCTCCTCGCCGGTTCGGTGGTGAGGAACCTGGCCGGCCGGATGGAGTCCTCGCTGCTGGGACGCAACGTGACCATCGGACGCGATCAGCGCCAGCCCCGGGCCTACCGGTTCCTCGTGGGCGACAACTCCGAGGTGGGGATTCTCTAGACGGTCAGCCAGCCGGGTCGGCGGGCCAACTCTTCGCTAGCCGGCCTTGGCCAGCAGGGCCCGAGGCCGCCCCATCCACTCGCCGAACGCTTCGGGGGGGAGCGGCTTTGACAGGTGAAAGCCCTGGGCCATGTCGGCGCCGAGCAGAGCCAGGCGCATCAACGTTCGCTCGTCCTCGACACCCTCGGCCACGATCCGCAGGCCCAGGTCGTGGCCGAGATTGATCGTGGAGCGGACGATGATCAGATCGCTGTCGTCCTTGAGCATCGGGGTGACGAACGAGCGGTCGATCTTCAGCTCGCTGATCGGAAGCTGGCGCAGGTTGGCCAGCGACGAGTAACCGGTGCCGAAGTCGTCCACCGACAGGTGGACTCCCAGCCGGCTCAGCTCCAGCACCGTGGCCATGGCCCGCTCCGGGTCGGACATGATCATGCTCTCCGTGATCTCAAGCTGAAGCGCCTCCGGCGGCAGCGAGTACTGCGAGAGCAGCCGCTCGATCTCACCCGGGAGGTCGCGGTCCAGCAGGTTGCGCACGGACAGGTTGACGGCCACCGACATGTCGCGTCCGTCCCGGCGCCATTCGGCGCACTGGGCGATGGCTCGGTCCAGCACGTGGTTGGTCAGGGGAATGATCAGGCCCGTCTGTTCGACGGCGCTGATGAAAGCGGCCGGTGCGAGCAGACCCTGCTCTGGATGCTCCCAACGGACGAGGCCCTCGGCCCCGCGGACGACGAGGTTGTCCAGATCCACGATCGGTTGGTAATGGACAACGATCTCATCGTTCAGCAGAGCTCGGCGAAAATCACTCAGGACAGACAACCGCTGGGCCGAGTTGCGATCCAGCTGAGGGCTGTAGAAGCTGAAGCCCATCTGGCCGGACTTGGCGGCGTACATGGCCAGGTCGGCCCGGCGCAGCAACGTGTGGGCGTCGTTCCCGTCGCGGGGGAACATGGCGATGCCGACGCTGGCGTCAAGCTCCAGAGACAGCTCGTCCACCACGATCGGCTGCCGAGCGGCCTCCAGGAGACGGTTGCCGAACGCCTCAAGCTCTGCCTCGTCTGACGAGTACAGCCCGGTGAAGAACGCGAACTCGTCACCGCCGAGCCGGGCGACCATCCCGCCCGGGCCGACGGTGTTCATGAACCGCGCGCCCAGCTCACGCAGCAGCAGGTCACCGTAGTCGTGGCCCAGCGTGTCGTTGACCTCCTTGAAACCGGTCCAGGTCCATGAGGATCACGGAGAACGGCCTGCCCGCCGCGGTGAAGGCGGCGATCTCCTCATCGATTTTGCCCCGGAAGTGCTCGCGGTTGGCCAAACCGGTCAGGTCGTCGATCGTGGCCATGCGGTGGAGCTCCTTGCTCCGGCGCTGGGACAGGAGCAGCTCGCCCACCAAGTACTGAAAGACGACCAGCACAAGGGCGAACAGAACCAGGCCAACGGTGTGCAGCTGCACGGCGACGTACACCGCGGCCAGCGTCAAAAGCGCCGAAAAGAGTTCCGCGGGGAGCATCGGGATGAGCGCCTCGCGCGTCATCCCCAGGAGCGTGCTTCTGCCCAGGTAAGACTGATACGCCGCGATCCCCAGGAAATTGACCACGAGCGCCACCACGAAGGCCGCGAAGACGAAGAGGTAGTAGCTCACCGCACCCGGCCCGGTGTGGGCTAGGTGCACGACGGCGTGGAAGAAAAGGCCGCATATCAGGGGAAACCATGCGTACGTCGCTAGGTTGTTCAACAGGGCGTGGAACTTCGTGCGCCACCGCAGCCAGGTCACGGCGATGGTCAGTACACCGATGACCGCCGCAGGGCCGCCCCCGAGCAGGACCGCGGCGACGATGATCCCAAGGAAGCTTCCCGAGAGCTCAACCTTGCTCGAGACCTCGACCCGCGTGAGGTCGCTGACCACGGTCATGATCGCGATCACACCCAATGTGAGCAGGGTCCAGTGTGCGCCGCCAGCCGTGATGGCGATCAGTGCCGCGGCACCCAGCAGCGCACCGAGGTGCACGATCTGACCCGCCTTGGACGGCCGCTCGCGAGCGTTCAAGCCCGCAGTCGGTGTGCGCTCCGCCTCCATTCCGGGCCTTTTATCGGCAGTCGCGGGCTAAAACTTGTGTCCAGGGGAGAAAGTTCACCCTCAAGCAGCGCTCAAGCGTGCCGATGAATGTGCCCAGAGAAACAAAACGGGGGGCCCGCTGGAACGGACCCCCCGAAAACTCGAATTACTTGCCGGTATATCCCACGATCCCTCCTTCCGTGAGGGGCAATGGCATGTTTCTGCTTGCGATATCGGCGGCGCGGGCCCAGGACTTTAGTTCTGGGTTTTCGCGTGCTCTTTCTTCCTGTGTTCTATCGGGAACCCCTCTGCAGGTAAATCCGGGAAACCCGCAGACTTGTGGGTGCTCGATTGCCGTTTCGTGCCGCAACCCCCGTACAGTTATGGGAACTCGATGGGATTGGGTCGCAGCCGCGAGAGGGCAATTACAGCGATGCTTGTTGGACGCGAGGCTGAGAGCACGCGCTTGGAGCAGCTGCTCGACGCGGTCGAGTCGGGCCCTGTGGCGTGCGTCGTTGAGGGAATGCCCGGCATCGGAAAGACGACTCTGTGGCGAGAATCCGTCGAGACCGCTCGTCGCCGCGGCTATACGGTTCTCGAGACTGCGCCGTCGGAACCTGACGCGATCATCGCGTTTTCTGGGCTGGGGGATATCTTCGAACGGATCCCGGAGGGGGTCTTCGATGCTCTACCCGAGGTGCAGGCGCATGCGCTCCGGGCTGCTCTGTTTCTGAGCGAGCTGCCGGAAAGCTCTCCCGATCTCGAGGCGCTACCTCGCGCGATTCTGCGAGTGCTGCGTGAGCTGTCTGCTGCCGGTCCAGTTCTGATCGCGATCGACGACGAGCAATGGCTCGATCCCTCATCGGCGCGCGTGCTCACTTTCGCACTGTCCCGCCTGCGGGAGGAGCGCCTCGGGGTGCTGATCGCGCGTCGATCGGAGGCTGGAGGCACGCTCTCCGCTGAGCTTGATCAGCGCCTCGGGAGCCGCGGGCTGGAGAGCATGTCGCTCAAGCCACTGTCGATGGGGGCGATCAAGACGCTGCTCGAGGCGCGGCTCGGCCGAAGCATCTCAGCTCCGGTGTTGCGGCGCATCCATCACGGGGCCGGGGGTAACCCCCTTTGGGCACTCGCAATCGCGGCCGAACTGGAGGCTGGTCACTCTGGCGGCGAACGTGCTGGCGATCTACCCATCCCTCGCACGATCTCGGATGCGATCAAGCTTCGGCTCCGGCACCTCGACCCGCGTACGGACGCGGCGCTGCTGGTCATTGCCGCACTCTCACAGCCGACTCTGGGGATGCTTCAGGCCGCGATCCCAGAGTTCGCCCTCAGCGATCTCGAGAGCGCCGAGCAGGCCGGTGTGATTGAGATCGCAGGCGATCGGCTCCGCTTCACCCATCCGCTCCTGGCATCGACCCACTATGCAAATGCCGCGGCCTCCAAGCGACGCGAGTTGCATCGGCTGCTGGCCACCGTGATCGACGACGAAGACGAGCGAGCGCAGCACCTTGCCCTCGGGGCTGAGGCGCCCGATGCCGATCTCGCGGACAGCCTGGAGCACGCCGCAGGCGTGGCGGCGCGCCGCGGAGCTGTTGAGTCAGCTGCGCAACTCCTGGAGGATGCCGCACGGTTGACGCCGATCGACCAGGCCGACGCGCATCGCGCACGAATCGTCGCTTCTGCTGAGCACCGTTTCACGAGTGGAGAGGTGTCCCGAGCGCGGGAGATGCTCGCGAAGGTGATGCCACATCTGGCCAGCGGTCCGCTGAGGGCCAGGGCGCGGCTCCAGCTGGCAATGATTTCGGCCGACGAACCGAGAGCGGCGATGGAGCTCTTGGAGTCAGCGCTCGCCGACGCGGAGTCCGATGAGCGATTGCGCGTCCAGATCGAGTGGGAGCTCACTTTCGCGGCATCCGCCATCGGCCGGCTCGCCAGCGCCAGGGCCCACGCCGAATCAGCGGTCCGGACGGCTGAGCCCCTTGGAGACCCCGAGCTGGTGGCGAGGGCCCTCGGAGAGCTCCTGTTCACGTCCGTGATCACGGGCGAACCGCTTCGCGACGACCTGCTCGCGAGCCTTTCCCCGATCGAGGACTCCGCCGCGACGACCACCTACAACCAGCCGGCGACGACAATCGCACTGGCGCGGCAGTGGGCCGGAGATTTCGAAGGGGCACGCCCTGCGCTGGAACGAGCTGTCGAGCGGGCACTTTCGCGCGGCGAGGAGTGGGATCGAGTGGCACTGGCGAACCGGCTGGCGGAGCTCGAATGGGAGATGGGGAACTGGCCTCTGGCCGAGCAGTATCGTCAGGCTGCGCAGGAGGGGATGGGCGAGTTTGCCGAGGACCTCGTGCACCTGGCCGCGTTGGATGCGATGTTTGCGCTCGGAAGGGGCGATTTGGCGGCGGCGCGAACGAAGGTCGAGCAGGGCCTGGAGCTGACGGAGCGCACTGGCGCGGCTTTGCAGAGTGCTCGCTTCATCCCCCTGCTCGCAGCGGTCGAACTACTTTCGGGGCAGCCTGATGTGGCTCACGCCCGCCTGAAGGAGCAGCGCGAGTGGCTGGAGTCGGTCGGGTTCGGCCCGGCTGGGTACTCCAGGACGCACTTCTGGTCGCTGGATATCGAGGCGCTCATCGCGCTGGGGAGGATCGACGAGGCCGAGGCTGTTCTCGCCGAGCTACAGTCCCGAGCAGAGGTCTGCCAGAGCGACCATCTGTCCGCCATCGCCACTCGGAGCGAGGGAATGCTGCTCGCCGCCCGCGGCGAGCTCTCGTCGGCGATCGACGCGATGGATCGCGCCATCGCTGCGCACCTGCGCCGTCGTCGACCGCTTGAGCATGGCCGCACCCTGCTCGAGAAAGGCTCGATCGAGCGGCGTGCCAAGCGCAAAGCCGCGGCCAAGCAAACCCTTGAGCAAGCTCTTGAGATCCTCGAGCCGCTGGGCGCTCAGCTCTGGGTGTCACGCGCCCGCGACGAGCTGTCCCGGATCGGCCTACGCCGCGGGAGGGCGACCGAGGGGTTGACCCCCGCTCAGGCACGCGTCGCGGAACTGGTCGTGGCAGGCTCGAGCAACGGTGAGATCGCGCTCGAACTTCACATGAGCCTGCGGACCGTCGAGTCGCATCTGACTCGGGTCTACCAGGAGCATGGCGTGAAGTCGCGCACGCAGCTGGTCGCGGCTCTGGCCGCATCGGGCGGTCCGCCTCCTCGCAGCTAGCTCGGCGCCGCCTGATCGCCTGCGCGCCGTGGATCAACCCTCAGCGCCGGGCAATTGGTGTTGGGCGGCGAACGTCAACGGCCCGACTGGGGCCGGCTCCGTGGGCGGTGCGGCTCCGATGGTCCCCGTGCCTGAGCGGAGCAGGATTGACACTGCAGCGGCGATGATCAGCGAACCGCCGCCGGCCAGCCAAAAGGCAAACCGCGGGCTGCCTACCTGCGCCAACGCGCCGCCGAGCAAAATTCCCACACCGGGAAACGCCTGCGACAGCGACTCGTTGAGACCGATAACCAGCGCCATCCACTCCGGTCTGACCTGCTCTTGGAGCGCCGTGCGCGCAGCAACCGCATGGACCCCGTTCCCTGCTCCCCCCACGGCGGCGCCGGCAGCCGCGACGGCAATCGACGGTGAGATCGCCATGACTATAAAACCCAATCCCAAAAGCCCAGCGCCAAGCGCGATCAGCGTAATCGAACTGCGCTGGCGCCAACGGGCGAATATTCCGCTGCCGACAATCGCCCCGGCGCCCCAGGCCGTCAGCAGGGCACCGTAGCCGCCGGCGCCCGCGTGGAGGGTGTGCTGGGCCAGGACCAGCTCGACCGGTATCGACATCGTGAAGAACACCAGCGCAATGGCCTGTAGGGACAAAAGCGCTCGGATGCCCGGCTGGCCGCGGACGTAACGGAGCGCGGCGCCGAGACGCCCTTTGGCTGGAGTGTCCTCGGGCACGGCGCCTGGGAGCCCCCGGGCCGTCACGAGGGTAAACGCAATCAGGACCACCATCCCTGCGCCCACTAGAAGACCAACTCGGACGCTGGCCAGAGCCACGAGCGAGCCGCCCAGTGCCGGCCCGGCCAGCTGCGTGACCGAGGAGACGGTGTTCATCAGCGCGTTGCCCTCACGCAGCAGTCCCGCCGGCGCGGTCACCCCCACCCCTGCGGCGCGAGCCAGCGACAAGACAACCAGGGCAACGATCCCGTCCACGAGCGCCAACGCCAGGACGAAACCAACGGCAACGTGTCCCACCAGCAAACCGAGAAGAAGGAACAGAAGTGACTCCACGACGTAGAGCGCCGGGAGAACCTGGCGGGGAGACCGGCGATCCACCCTGGCCACCAGCGACGGGGAAAAGAACGCCGGGACGAATTGCGCGCACAGGAAGAACGCGGCGGCGCCGAGCGCGCTTCCGGTGCGCCGGTAGACGAGGATGGCCAGGGCCACCTCGACGACCTTCCAGGCCACCAGTGTCAGCCCATAGGCCAGCAGCAACCGCCGGTAAGCAGGGAGCTTCAGAACCTGGGCCATCTAGGGCATCGGTGATTCGGCGTCGGAGTGCGGCATGGTCGTCCGGGTGGGCGCACCCGCGCGCGTTCATCGCTCCCCGGCCGCCCGCGGCAGCACGTTACGCCCCCGGCGCCCGTGGATCAACCCCAGACATACCGGGTCTGGTCGGCCTATGGTGGCCGTTCCCTGCCGCCGGGACAGCAATACCCTATGAAAATGGCGTCCACTCAGGAGACAGAGTCCCGGACTTCGGATGAGGTCAGATCACGCCTGCTGAAGGCCTGGCGCGGCGAGATCCTGGCCGGGGCCGCGTACGGCCTGATCGCTCGCCGGCTGGCAGAGCGCGAGGCCGACATCCTCCGCCGGATGGCCGACGCCGAGAGCGGTCACCGCCGACGCCTGGAGGCGCGTATGACCGAGCTCGGCATCGTCGTGCCCGATCCGAGCACCGTCAAGGTGCCGCTGCTTCTGAGACTCCAGACACGGGTGGCGCCCGTGGACCGGCTCCTGGCCGCCCGAGAGGCGGCCGAGGACGAGGAGGTCGACGACCTTTACAAGCGGCCCACCGGCGACTCGGTGACCGACCAGTTGCTGCGCGACATCCGCAAGGAGGAGCGCTCGCATTCGCTGGCCGTCCAGGACATCCGCTCCGGCTCCCCGGACCCGCCGGGCATGTCCGAGTCGGCCGACGGCTCGCCCCCCGACGCGCCAGGACCGACCGTCCTCGCCGACGCGCCGCTGGCTGCGCCCGGGGTCAGTACACGCCTGAACCGGATCCTGGGCCGCGAGCGGTGGCACCGGACCGGAGGCGGCTGGATCTCGGGAGCCATCTACGGCGCCAACGATGGGCTGGCGGCGGTCTTCGGGATCGTCGCCGGCGTGTCGGGCGCCACCGGCGGGGGAACGGGCGTGCTCACGGCAGGCGTGGCCGGGGCGATCGCCTCAGCGCTGTCGATGGCCACCGGGGCGTTCCTGGCCCAGCGCTCAGAACAGGAGGTGGCCGCGGCCAACGTCGAGCGCGAGCGGCGGGAGATCGTCGAACACCCCGAGGAGGAGAAGGAGGAGCTGTCGCTCTTCTACCAACTGAAGGGAATCGACGAGAAAACCGCGGACGAACTGGCCGAGCGGATGGCCAAGCATCCGGACGCCATGCTGAAGACGCTGTCCATGGAGGAGTTCGGGACGACGGGCGCGGACAGCGGGGGCGACGCGCGCCAGGCGGCACTGGCCGCCGGCGTCTCCACCGGCGCGGGCGCGATCATCCCCGTGATCCCGTTCATGATCACGACCGGGACGGTGGCGATCGTGGCCGCGGCGATCGTCTCGCTCGTGGCCCATTTCCTGGTCGGCGCCGCCAAGTCGCTGGTCACGCTGCGCACCTGGTGGTCGGCCGGGCTGGAGATGACCCTGGCCGGGATGATCGTCGGCGGCGCGACGTTCGCGGTCGGGCTCGCGCTACCCGGCTAACTATCTGGCGAACAGGCCCTCGGGCGCTGCGTATCACCGGTGATACACTGGGGAGCTGTGGCGAATGTGAGCATCCGAGATCTCAGAAACCGTGGCGGCGAGGTGGTCGATCGTGCTGCGCGGGGTGAGTCGATCACGATCACGAAGGCCGGCAAACCGGTGGCCGAACTCCGTCCAGTCGCGCAGCCAGGGCCATCGGCGGCCGCACTTTTGAGCCGGTGGCGGCATCTACCGCCCGTCGATCCAACGCGCTTTCGCGAAGACGTCGATGTCGTCCTGGACTCCTCGCTGTGAGCGAGGCTTCGCGGGCTACCCGGGGCGTGCTCGACACTTCCACGGTCATCTTGCTCTCGCGGCTTGAGGATCCTGAGACGCTCCCGGCCGAGCCGGTAATCACAGCGGTCACTCTCGCCGAGCTGTCGGTCGGGCCGTTGGTTGCGCGGGATGAGCAGGATCGCGCAGCGCGCCAGGCCCATCTTCAGCAAGCTGAAGTCGACTTCGAGCCTCTTCCCTTCGATGCAGCGGCTGCCCGAGCGTTTGGCGCTGTCGCGGCAGCGCTACGCGGCGCGGGACGAAAAACCGCGGCCCGGGCCTACGACGCGATGATCGCCGCAACGGCAATCGCCAACGAACTGCCGCTCTACACGTGCAACCCACGCGACTTTGAGGGAATCCGCGGACTCGATGTGATCCCTGTACCCCTACCTGCTCCCGGATAGCTTCGACACCTGGCTGCGGAGCTCGTCGACCTGAGACTCGAGGGCAGCCACCCGCGCCTCCAGGCTTCCGTTGTCCGACCGAGAATCGGCGGCGGGGGCCGGAGGGTCGCCAGCCGGTGGACCGGGCATGGGCGTGCGCGTGCCCGGGGCATCCGCTGCGGCCTCGCCATCGGCCTCCGCCTCACCCCCCAGCAACTGCTCGAACCGATCCTCCTTCTGACCCGGTCGCCGACCGAGTGACCGTGCGTATCCACGGCCGGCAAGACCGTCCAGCACCGCCTGCACGGCTCCCACCGAGCCAAAGCTCACCATCCGCTCGGTCCGAGCCTTGATCTCTCCCGGAGTCTGCGGCCCCCGGAGCAGGAGGACGGCCAGCACGGACAGCTCCTCTCGTCCGAGTGAGAGCCCATCCTCGGCCAGGTGTCGATATTTCGCGGCCCGGCTCCCGTGACCACTGGCCAGGCGAGCCAGTCCGTAGCGCGATAGCCGCTGAGCGGCCTCTCGGACGGTGGCCTCGTCGTAGTCGGTGACCGGGTCTCGGTTGGTGAGCTGGTTGCAGGCCAGCCGGAGAGCGTTCAGGGAGAGCGGATACTGATCTGGCGTCGTCCAGCGCTTCTCAATCAGTGCCCCCAGTACCCTCTGTTCAGGTGCCGTCAGCTGACCCACATGCACGGGTCGAGAATATTGCAGGAAGGATTCGCCGCCGCTGGCGTCTTGGTCAGTAAGGATGCTGAAGAAAGGACTCAAGAGCACATTGTTGGGGCCCATCGCGTTGGCCCTGGTACTGGCCGGCTGCGGATCAGCGGCGACCTCGCAGACGACCGCTTCGAAGGTCTCCGCCGCGCCGGTCGTGCACAAGACGAAGACCCACAGGGTCAAGAAGCACCACAAGGCCAAGCCGAAGCCGAAGCCCAAGCCAAAGCCCAAGCCCAAGCCGACGGCGCACGTGGTGACCACGTCTCACACCACGACGACCCACGCCGCCGCCCCTCCGCCGACCACCACCACCACCGCGGCTGCCCCGCCGCCCACCACCACGACGGCGGCCCCACCCCCGCCCCCGACGCATCACCACCATCACCCCAGTGGCGGTGCAGGCGGTGGAGGCGGTGGAGGCACCGCCTGCATCCCCCAGGGCAAGAAGGGCACCGACGCCGATGGCGACAACTCGGGCGGCCCCAGCGACGGGGACGGCTGCATCTGATCCACCGGCGGCCGTTCTCCCGCCGTCCATACGAGTAGGAGGGCAACCGCCGGCGGCGAACTCCAGCGTGTGAGTACCGCGCGACTGGAGGCGTTCTCAGACGGCGTCCTGGCCGTGGCGATCACGCTGCTGGTTCTGGACTTCGCCGTACCCGACCAACCGGCCGCCGTTCCCGACCTCGGCCACTACCTGGGACAGAGATGGCCGGTGTACGCCGCCTATCTGACGTCGTTCATCACGATCGGGATCATCTGGATCAACCACCACGTGGTGATCGGGCGTCTGGCCAGGACCGACTACTCGATCCTGATCCTGAACCTGCTGGCGCTCCTGACAGTCGTGGTGATCCCGTTCGGGACCCACCTCCTGGCCAGCTACCTGAAGGCCTCACACGGGGAGCATCTGGCCGCGGGCGTATACGGCGGAATCCTGTTCGCCATGGCACTCGCCTTCACCGCGCTCAACCGGCAGATCCTTCCTGGTCAGACCAGAGCTGATGCGGGTTCAGCTGAGCCTGGAGCAGCGGCGAGCGATCCTTCGGCGCGCGGTCACCGGCGTGATTCCATATGCAGTGGCCACCGGTCTTGCGGCCGTCTCGCCGTATCTGACCCTTGGGATCACGGCTGCGCTGGCTGGCTTCTACGCCCTCCCGCTGGCCAATCTGAACCCGGCGGCCGGCGACGCCTCGGACTAGCGAGTCCGGATCCGGGCTCCGGGCACGAACGGCTTGGAACTGATGATCTCCAGCTCCACCAGGCGCTCGCGCAGGGGTTGGTTGTCAATCCGGGGGCTCTGCGCTCCTGTGGCCACGACGATCCCCGCAGCGACCTCACGGGCACGCTGGTCGTAAAGCCGGAGGTCGTCCTCCTCGCCCGGTACGGCCAGCGGCTCAAACGGGCCCCCGGTCACATACCAGATCTCGGCTTCGTGGTGAGCCGACAGAGCCCGGGCCAGACGGTATTGGCGGGGGTGAAACAGGACCAGGACCCGAGGCTTGCCGGGAAGCCGGAGCCGCCTGGCCTGGCGAATGATCACCGCATCTGATGCGGCCAGGCGGCCGGCCCGGACCCGAGGGGGCTCCAGGGCAACCACCCGCGGGATGTCCAGCAGGTCCCGCGCATGCGCGGCGAGCGCGTACTCCTCCAGCTTTGAGGGCAGCAGCAGGACGCCCAGGGGCTCGGCGGGCGGACCCGAGGTTAGGCCGCGGATCGACCTCACCGGCCAGCTACTGCCCGGAGCTGCCGCCGGCTGGGGCTCCCTCGGCCTGGGGTGGCGGCGAACCCGGCTGGCCCTGCCCCTGCGCGACCTGACGAGCCTCGTCGGCCTCCGCGTCGCCCGGGCTCACCTCACCCGCGCTCAGCGGCGAGGTCTCAGAGCGCGTGGCCGATGAGATCTCCTCGGCGGAGACGCTCTGGGGGTGATGACACGCGGCCAGGTGCCCGCCGGCGTACTCGGTCAGCTGCGGCTCGACCCGCCGGCAGATCTCCGTGGCTCGGGGGCAGCGGGGATGAAAACGGCATCCGGACGGGGGGTTGACCGGACTGGGAGGCTCGCCCTGGACGATTTCTCGTGACCGAGCCCGGTTCTCCCGCGGATCGGGGATCGGAATGGCCCCCAGCAGCGCTGAGGTGTAGGGGTGGATCGGCTTGTGGTAGAGCTCCTCGGAGGGCGACACCTCCATCAGCTTGCCCAGGTACATGACCGCGATCCGGTCGGATACGTGCCGCACCACCGACAGGTCGTGGGCCACGAACACGAACGACAGGTGGAACTCCTCCTGAAGCTCCTCCAGCAGATTGATCACCTGGGCCTGGATCGAGACGTCCAGGGCGGACACGGGCTCATCCAGCAGAAGCAGATGCGGGTCAAGCGCCAGCGCCCGGGCGATCCCGATCCTCTGGCGCTGGCCGCCGGAGAACTCGTGGGGGAAGCGGTTCAGGTGCTCAGGGGAGAGCCCGACCCGCTCCAGCAGCTGGCGGCTCTCGCCCTCGATCTTGTCCTTCGGGATCTCGCGGATCCGCAACGGTGTGGAAAGGATCTGGTTCACCCGCTTGCGCGGGTTGAGCGAGGCCTGCGGATCCTGAAAGACCATCTGCATCTCCCGGCGCACCGGCTGCAGCTCCTTGCGCCCGGCCGTCGTGATGTCCTTCCCCCGGAAGCGGATCGACCCGTCGGAGGGCTTGAGCAGCCTGACCAGCGTCCGGATCAGCGTGCTCTTCCCGCAGCCCGACTCGCCCACGATCCCGAGCGTCTCACCCTCGCGCAGGACGAAGGAGACGTCGTCCACGGCGTGCACCTGGCCGATCTTGCGATCGATGATCAGCCCCGACTTGATCGGGAAGTAGACCTTGAGGTGCTCGACCTCCAGCAGCGGGGCCCCGTTCGCGGACGGCGCAGGGCCAGGCTCCTCGGTTCGCTCCTCCACGGTCACGGCCGACCCGCGATCACGAGATCACCGTCTCGCCGGCGACCAGGCCGATCTGCTCGCCGGCCTGGCGCAGCGACCGCTTGCGCTCCACCTCGAGCCAGCAGCGGTCCAAATGCTCAGGAGCGTCGGCCAGTCTGGACTTGAGCTCCGGGACCTCCTTGCAGCGATCGAACTCGTGCGGACACCGAGGACGGAAATGGCAGCCCTGGGGCGGCGAGAGCAGTGAGGGAGGCATCCCCGGGATCGTGGGAAGCCGCGCGCTGCGGTCCTGGTCCACCCGCGTGATGGATCCGAGCAGGCCCCAGGTGTAGGGGTGCTGAGGGTCGTAGAAGATCTCATCCAAGGTCCCCTGCTCGACCACTCGGCCCGCGTACATGACCACGATCCGGTCGGCGATATCCGCCACCACGCCGAGGTCGTGGGTGACCAGGATCACGCCCGCGTTCATGGTGGTCCGCAGCTCTCGGAGCTCGTCCAGGATCTGGGCCTGGATCGTGACGTCCAGGGCGGTCGTGGGCTCGTCGGCGATCAGCAGCCGCGGCGAGTTGGACAGCGCCATGGCGATCATCACCCGTTGGCGCATGCCGCCGGAGAACTCGTGCGGGTACGAGCGGACGCGCTCCAACGCACGCGGGATGCCGACCCGCTCGAGCAGCGTCACGGCCCGATCCAGCGCCTGGGCCCTCGAAATATCCGGCTCGTGGGCCCGAATTTGCTCCACGATCTGGTGACCGATCCGGTACACCGGGTCCAGCGAGCTCATCGGGTCCTGGAACACCATCGCTATGCCCGCGCCCCGGATTCGGCGCAGCTCGTCCTCGCTGGCCGCCACCAGGTCCAGGCCCTCAAAGCGGGCACTGCCCGTAAAGCGGGCGTTGGGGCCCCGCGTCAGGCCGAGAAGGGTCATGGCCGTGACCGACTTGCCCGATCCCGACTCGCCCACGATGGCCACGACCTCTCCCGCGCCGACCGTGAACGTGACCCCGTCGACCGCCTTGACGACGCCGTCCTCGGTGGCGAAGGAGACGTGGAGGTCGTCCACCTCCAGCAACGGGCCTGTGGAGGTGCTCATCAGGCCAGGCGGATCCGCGGATCCAGGAACGCGTACAGGACGTCGATCAAAGCGGCGATGAGAACCACGGCAAACGCCCCCAGCATGACCACGACCATGACCGTGATGATGTCCAGCTTGCCGATGGCCTGAGCGGCCAGCTGGCCGATGCCGTGCAGGTTGTAGACCGACTCCGTGAGGATGGCCCCGCCGCCGATCACCGAGGCGAAGTCGAGTCCCCAGAGGGAGACGATCGGGATCAGGCTGTTACGGAGGGTGTGCCGGACCAGCACCTGGCGTCGTGATAGGCCCTTGGCCCGGGCCGTGCGGATGTAGTCCTCGTTGACGGTGTCCAGGATCGTCGACCGCAAAACCCGCGAGTAGAAGCCGATGAATAGGACGGAAAGCGTGATCCAGGGCAGGAGCAGATGCTTGAACCACTCCCAGGGAGATGTGCCCAGAGACACGTATCCCCCGATGGGCAGGAAGTTGGCCTTGTAGCCGAGGTAGTAGATGAAGATCGCCCCCAGGAAGAAGGGCGGGAACGACACCCCGATCATGGCCAGCACCGTGAGCACGCGGTCGCCCATTCGCCCGGAGAAGACGGCGGCCAGGGTGCCGATCAGAATTGACGCGAGCAGCCAGAAGATGCCGGCCCCCAGAGCCAATGAGGCCGTGGCGGGGAACCCGGCCCTGACCTCATCCAGGACGTTGAACCCCTGCTGGTAGGAGTACGCCTGGCCGGTGAAGATGTTCTTCATCGTCTTCACGTACTGGACGTAGAGCGGCTTGTTGAAGCCGTACCGGATGTCGATCAGATGGATCTCCTGCGGGTTGGCCAGCCGGCCGGCCAGGTTCTCGGCCGGGTTGCCGTTGGGGATGGCCGCGAACAGCAGGAACGTGAGGATCGAGATCACGATCATCACCCCCACCATCGATATCACCCTGCGGATGGCGAACCGGAGCATGGCTCAGTGCGAGATGCGGACCTTGGCCCGCGGGTCGAGGGCATCCCGCAGACCGTCGCCGAAGACGTTGATCGACAGGACGCAGAGCACGAGCATGGTTCCCGGGACGAGCACGTTGTGGAAGGCCACGGGGATCTGGTTGATTCCGTCGGTGATCATCGTGCCCCAGGAGGGGTTGGGCGGCTGCACTCCGGCCCCCAGGAACGTCAGCCCGGCCTCCAGCAGGATTGCGTTGGCCAGGATCAGCGGGATGAACACCACGATCGTCGAGGCCAGGTTGGGCAGGATCTCCCGAAACATGATTTGGAAGTGGCTCAGGCCCTGCTGCCGGGCGGCGTCGATGAACTCCCGTTCTCGTAGGGTCAGCACCTGGCCCCGCACCGGTTTGCCGACATAGGGGATGTAGATAAATCCGATCACCAGCGCGGTTGTCACCAGGGTGCTGGACTTGAACGGCCCGATTCCCTGGACAGCCAGGATCGTCCCCAGCGCGATCCCCAGCAGGAGCACCGGAAAGGCCCAGATGATGTCCATCACCCGGGAAAGGATCCCATCGGTGATCCCGCGGAAATAGCCGGCGGTCAGCCCGATGATGATGGCCAGGATGATGGTTATGAGCGTGGCGATGGCGCCGATCTCCAGTGAGTTGCGCCCGCCGTAGAGCAGCCGAACGGCCACGTCACGGCCCAGGCTGTCGGCCCCAAAGAAGTACGAGCTATGCCAGGTGGGCCCGACCGGGATGTCCTGCGTGTTGACGCACGTGGGCGGGCACTTGTTGAGGTTCGTGCCGGTCCCGACGATGTTCTGGACGTTCGGTCCGATATGTGCGACGTCGCTGGAGTAGACCGGCGCGAGCAGGCACAGGACCACGATCAAGAGGAACAGTCCACCGAAGAACAGGGCCACCTTGTTTCTGCGCAGGCGCCGGCCGGCCAGCCTCCACGGCCCGAGACCGGGCGGGACCTTCTCTCCCTCCACCTGACTGGCGAACTCGTCCGCTGAGAATTCTGTGCCGGTGGAGGAGGTCGTTATGGCCATTCAGATGCCCCTGGGCCAAGGTGGGACTGGGGAAGCCTAGCTCCCCCAGTCCACCAATGCGACGGATTGCCGTCCTTGGCCCTTGGCTTACTTCAGTTGGAACGACGTCCAGTCCCAGCCGTAGAGCGGGGAACGGATCACTCCTGCGTAGTTGATCCGGCTCGAGGCGAAGAACGGGAACGTCTGGTAGCCGAAGACGGCCAGATAGGCCTTCTTGGCCACGTACTCGTCCAGAGCCTGCCACTGCGACTTCACCGAGTCCAGCTGCGGAGTCGGGGTGGGTCCGAGCTTGGCCACCTGCGAGTTGATCTGGGGGTCATTCGTCTCACCGAAGTTCTCGTTGTTCGTCGGCAGGATCGAGTGCCCGTCAACCAGCAGATAGAAGTCATAGGGGTTCGGGAAGTCCATGTTCCAGTCGGCAAAGCCGGTCTGGGGATGGATCTTCTTCTCCTCGCCGATCGTCGTGAAGTACGTCGCATCGGCGATGACCTTCTCGGTCACGTTGGTGAACCCAATCGACTTCAGGAACTGCGTGTAGTACGTCATCCAGGCCTGCCGGGGCTGCCTGGTCTCGCTCCACACGGTGATCGGAACGTTGGCCTGACCGGACTGCTTGACCAGGGCCTTGGCCTTGGTCAGGTTCCCGCCCGAGGCCGGGTTCCCGTACGGACATGGGGCAGACGGGTGGCCGGGGATCAGTGGCGGCAGGAAGTAGCACGCCGGCTGCAGCGTGCCTGAACCGAGTCGGTTCATGGCGTTCTCGTTGAGCCCGGTGACAACCGCCTCGCGAGCCAGCTGACTGTTGAACGGCGCACGCTGGCTGTTGAAGAAGATGTAGTACGTCGATCCGCCCAGGTTGACCAGGTTGAACCGGCCTGCGGCCTTGGCCTTGATCTGGCCCAGGAGCGAGCCCGGGATCGTGTCCGCCCAGTCGAAGAAGTCGGCGCTGTTGTTGAGCACCGACAGCGCGTTGGACGAGACGTTGGAGTCGATCTTGACCTGGACCGTCTTCACGTGCCCGGCGGGAATGCCCGGGATGTTCATCTTCGCCCATTCCGGGTTCTGGGTCGCGTCAAACGACTGGTTCGGGACGATGTTCGTGGTCATGTACGGACCGACGCCCGGCGGCGGGTTGTTGGCCAGGTTCTTGAACGGCGTCCCCTTGGGACGAGCCCCAGTGACGGGAAGGCCAGGATGTTGGCGAACGGGCCGTAGGCACTGGTCAGCTTGATGACGATCTTCCCGGTGGCGTCGTTGGCGCTGATGCCGGAGATCGTCTTGGCTTTGCCGTTGGCGAACGCCGTGGCACCCACGATGTTGGGCGTGATGAACAGGCCCGAGCCGCCCCACGGGATCTTGATGGCCCGCTCGACCGTGTAGGTGAAGTCGCTGGCCGTGACCGGCTTGCCGTTGGAGAACACCAAACCCTTACGCAGGGTCAGGGTGTACGTCTTGCCGCCGTTGCTGATCGTGGGCAGGGACGTGGCCAGCCCAGGAATCACCTGGCCGCCGGCGAGTCCGTTGGCGTGGTTGTAGGTCAGCAGGCCGAGGTAGGTGATCCACGTGTCCTCGGCACCCTGCGTCGTGTAGTCCATCCCAGGATCGAGCGACTGCGGCGCGGTGCCCATCAGCAGGGTCACGGTGCCGCCGTTCTTGCCACTCGACGTCGCCGCAGCTGCGCCCGTCCCGGTGCCGGGCGAACTGGACGAGCCGCACGCGGCTACGGCCAGCACGGAGCCGAGCGCGACGACCGCCGTGAGGGCCGTTCTGAACTGCTTGCGCATCCCTCTCTCCTCTCAGAAAGTTGACTTGCTCCCGGCATGATCGCTGGGAGGTGGAGATTGCGCGGGAGAATCTAGTTGACTGGCCGAGCCCTCGGGGACAGAGGCCGCGGTTCCTAATGAACCCGCAACACGCCGCCGCCGGCCAAGCAACGAGGCGCCCACACGGCGCTCATCCCCCAGCCGGGGCTCCGTGGGCCAGCAACGCCTTGGACCGGCCGAGATAGAGGCGGGAGATCTTGGTCGCGAGCCGAACCTCCTTGGCCTGCTTGGCCCCGCTCCACATCAGGGTCGTGGTTACAAGCCGGACGCCATCGGTGCTCATCAGGTGCGACGGGCCGGGGAACCACGAGGCCAGGAGACCCAGATGGAGGACCGCGACCGGGGCAGGGGTCAGGCGCGTCGGGCTGAATACCTGCTGGCCTTCCACGATCGTGCGGGACAGGACGGTGTACGGCTGGGGCGAGGGGTCGACGTTGACGGTCACGTCGAACCGCCCGCCGCCGGCCAGGTGCGCCTTGAATGAGCACTGAGGCTCGGCGTTGTTGCCCATGCCGGGCACCGCGGCGACCCGGGCCGTGGGAAGCGCCAGAGTCTGAGCCACCAGCTGCCTGGCCTGCGGTTTGCACAGCTTCGCAGCCGGGGATCGCCTCACGTGGCCGGAACCACACCCGCTGATAGCAGCGGAGAGCGCGCAGACCCAGATCACCGCGCCGGTGCGTCTCCTGACGGGTCGGCCGCGCTGCATCTCACTGCACATGATGCTCGTACGGGCCAATAAGGTTGCGCAGCCAATGGCCACTCTGCTCCTGCACGGCGACACCGAACGCTCGCCTGCTCTTCGGCATGAGATACCACTGGCGATCATCGATCCGGTGCTGTTCGTGGAGCAGGACGGGCGCCGCTTCGTTCTCACGAGCTACCTGGAAAGCGCCCGCGTCGCCGCCGCTGTCCCCGAGGCCGAGATCCTCGACTACCTGGACTTCGGGTTCCGGGACTTCCGGAGGCAAGGACTGAGCTTCGCCGAGGCTGAGCGGGAGGTCGTCGCGCGCGTCGTGCAACACCTGGCCATCGGTCGCGCGGTCGTCCCGTCGGAGTTCCCCGTCGGCATCGCCGACCGGCTCCGGGCGGATGGGGTGGAGCTGGTCGTGGACGACGCGGTCGTCCTGGCCCGCCGTCGGACCAAGCGCGGGGCCGAGCTGGAAGGCATACGGGCGGCCCAGCGAGCAGCTGAGGCCGGGATGGAGGCTGCGGCCGCACTCCTGGCCCGCGCCGAGCCGGGCCCGGAAGGACGGCTGCGCGTGGAAGGTCAGGAGCTGCTGGCCGAGGACGTACGCGGCGCCCTGCGGGCGGCCTGCGCCGCCCTCGGCGCACTCTGCCCACCGGACGTCCTGGTGTCCACGGTGTGGAGCGGCGGCGGGCACGATCCTGGGAGCGGGCCGCTGCCGGCGGGGCTGCCGATCCAGGTCGACCTGTGGCCGCAAGACGAAGCCACCGGCTGCTGGGCCGACATGACCAGGACGTTCGTCGTGGGCACGCCCTCGCCCGAGCATTCCGAGCTGATCCGCCAGCAGGAGGAGCTGGTCGCGGTCGCGCTCCACGACTCGTTGGCCCTGGTCAAGGCCGGTGTCACCGGTCAGGCGCCCTTCGACGCCGTGTGTGACCGCTTCGAGGCGGCGGGCTTTCGCACCCAGCGCACGGGAGCCGGCGAGAATCGGGGCGAAGGGTTTCAGTTCTCGCTGGGACACGGCGTCGGGCTCGCGATTCATGAGGAGCCGACGCTCGGCATGGGCGGCCACGACCAGCTGGTGGCTGGAGACGTCCTGGCCATCGAACCCGGACTGTGGGACGAGAGGATCGGAGGCGTGCGCTTCGAGGACCTGGTGCTCGTGACCGAAGACGGCTACGAACTGCTGACGCACTACCCGTACGGACTGGATCCTGCGGGCTAGAGCCCTTCGAGCACGACCGCCAGCCCCTGGCCGACCCCGATGCAGAGCGCGGCCACGCCGAAGCTGCCGGGGCGGCGGTGAAGCTCGTGGGCCAACCCGCCGAGGATCCGCACGCCCGAGGCCCCCAGGGGATGCCCCAGGGCGATCGCTCCTCCGTGCGGGTTGACCCGCTCAGGGTCAAGACCGTCCCACTGGCCGATGTCGGCCAGGCACTGGGAGGCGAACGCCTCGTTCAGTTCCACGACGTCGACCTCGGCCCAGCCGATGCCCGCGCGGCGCAGCGCCTGTCCCGCCGCCTCCACCGGGGCGATCCCGAACACGTCGGGATCCACGGCGGCCGCCCCGCGCGAGACCACGCGGGCCAGCGGGGTGGCCCCGGCCGCCTGAGCGCCGGCCTCGTCGGCCATCAGCAGTGCCCCGGCGCCATCGTTGAGCGGCGACGAGTTACCGGCGGTGACGGTGCCGCCGTCCACGAACGCGGGCTTCAGGGCGGCCAGGCGCTCGAGCGAGGTGTCGGTTCGGATGTTCTCATCGCGCTCGAGCTCGGTGCCCGGGACGGGCACCACCCAGCCCGAATAGAACCCGTCCTCCCAACCGCCCTGGGCGAGGCGGTGGCTGCGCAGCGCGAACTCGTCCTGCTGCTCGCGGCTGATGTCGTACAGACCGGCCAGCTTCTCCGCGCTGGCCCCCAGTGAGATCGTCCATTGCTCGGGCATCCGTGGGTTGACCATCCGCCAGCCCAGGGTGGTCGAGTGAAGCTGCTGATGCTGCTGGGGGTATGGCCGCTCGGTCTTGAGCATGACCCAGGGCGCCCGGCTCATCGACTCGACTCCCCCGACCAGGGCGATCGAGGAGTCGCCGGTCTCAATCAGGCGGCTGCCCTGCATCGCCGCGTCGAGGCTCGAGCCGCACAGCCGGTTGATCGTGGCCGCCGGGACGCTCGTGGGCAGCTCGTTCAGGAGCCAGGCCATCCGGCCCACGTTGCGGTTGTCCTCACCGGCCTGGTTGGCGTCGCCGAACAGCACCTCGTCCACCCGGGCCGGGTCCAGGCCAGGCAGACGGCCTAGCAGCGCCCCGACGACGTGGGCGGCCAGGTCATCCGGCCTGACGCCGGCCAGAGCACCGCCGTAGCGACCGAAGGGGGTGCGGATCGCATCCAGGATGTAGGCGGGGGTCATGTGTGACGTGGCTTGTGCGGGTAGCTACAGTGCCGTAGGTACGGGAGATAAAGCGATCGGCGGAGGCGCGATAGTGAGCGCAGTGATCGAATCCACTGAGGCGGTCCAGGGTAACGCCCGCCTGCTGGGCCAGGCCGAGTCATCGCCGGCCGGTCCGGTTGATCCGGCCGAGCTGGCTGGCCTGCCCGAGCCCCCGGCCATACCGTGGCCCCGGCTGATCCAGGTGCTGTGGTTCGGTCAGCGCCAGTGGCGATTCGTATTCAACAACCGTCGCCGGTACGGCGAGGTGTGGGGGGCCCGGGGCTACGTCAGGGGCCGCACGGCGATCACCAGCCACCCGGATCACGTTCGCTCGCTGTTCACCGCGCCTCCCGAGCTCGTCCCGACGCTGGCCGCCGAGTCACCGTTGCGCCCTGTGCTCGGTCCCTTCTCGGTCCTGACCGCCAACGGCCCGAGCCACCTGCGCCAGCGCAAGCTGCTGCTCCCGCCGTTCCACGGCGAGGCGATCGTGCGCTACGAGCAGATGATCGCCGAGGCGGCGGAGCGGGAGATCAACCGCTGGCCGGTCGGCCGGCCGCTGCGGCTCGCCGCGCGCATGCAGGCCATCACCCTGGACGTGATCATGGGCGGGATATTTGGGATCGAGGGCCGGCCGCGGCCGGGCACGCGCGAGCATGCGCTGCGCCTGGCCATCAGAGAGCTGCTTCGCTCATCCACTCTCCCCGGGGCGAAGCTGGCCGAGCTCATGAACATCGGTCACGAGGAGCCCGTGGGGCTGACCAAGCTCGGACTGATCGTGCCCGACCGCTGCCTCTACGCGGTGATCGCCAAGCGGCGGCGGGCCACCGATCTGGAGGAGCGCTCGGACATCATGTCGCTGATCATGCGAGCGCGGACCGAGCAGGGCGACGGCCTGTCGGACCGTGAGCTCCGCGATGAGCTGATCACGCTCGTCCTGGCCGGCCACGAGACGACGGCCAACCAGCTGGCCTGGGCCTGGGAGCGGCTGACCCGGGCGCCGGAGGCCTACGAGCGGCTGCGGGCGGCGGCCCGGGGCGAGACCCCGGAGGCCGAAGACGTCGTCGAGGCCACGATCAATGAGGCCATGCGAGTGCGGCCCGTGATACCAATGACCGGCCGCCGGGTGGCCGTGCCCTGGCGCCTGGGTCCGTACGGCATTCCGGCCCAGACGGCCGTCGGCATCAGCATCCTGCTCCTGCACCACCGCGAGGACCTGTATCCCGAGCCGTTCGCCTTCCGCCCGGAACGGTGGTTGGGTGCGGATGGCCGGGCGGTCAAGCCCGGAACGTACGAGCTGATCCCGTTCGGCGGAGGCACCCGCCGCTGCCTGGGCGCCGCGTTGGCGATGGCCGAGCAGCGGGTGGTCCTGCGGACGATGGCCCAGAGGCTGGATCTGGAGGCGGCCGGCAGCCGCGCCGAGCGGCCACGGCATCGCAACGTGACCATGATCCCGGCCCGAGGCGGGCGGGTGATCGTTCGGTCGCGGCGGGCCTAGAGGTCTCGGCCGGTACGGGGCAGCGGTTCAGCTCAATGGGCTGAGCGACAGGAACAGGTCGTAGGCCAGGTCGTTGCTGTGGCCCCAGGCGATCCCGATATAGATCTGGCCGTTGGACGCCGTCCCCACGCCCGAGTAGACGTAGCCGTTGTCGTAAGCCCAGTCCTGCTGCTGGCCGTTGTCCGAGCTCATGAAGAAGGGCGTGACCTGGGTCTTGCCGACCCGATGCAGCCCGGGCAGGAGGCTGTTGGAGCCGCTGCTGAAGCCGTTCACCGTGGCGGTCATGATGCCGGCCAGGCTGGCCTGGTCGTTGGCGATTATGGCCACGGCGGCCCTCGGAATGCTCAGAATGAACGCGCCGCCGCCGTTGTCGGGCGCGGCGTAGCCGTCGGCGCCCGCACCCAGGTGCGGGAAGGGCCTGTATGCCGCGGGTACGCACACGGCCCCGTCGACCTCGCTGAACCGGACGGCGTGCAGAGCCGACCAGTTGCTGGAGGCGGTGGCCGTCCCGGCCAGGTGGCCGTTGATGAACAGCTGGACCCGATAGTGCCCGGGCGGCAGACATGTGGCCGGGCTCGTGCCCGACACGTAGGACGGGTTGTCGGAGGCGAAGCCCGGGTTCAGCGACAGCAGCCCGCCCTTGTTGACGGGGCCCGAGATCTCAGGCAGCACCGCCCACTCGCCGTGCACTGGGTCCTGGTACTCCCACTGGGCCGACAGCAGGTCGTATGTGGGGTTGAAACCGTTCGCGTTGGGGATCACGTAGAGGGCATGCCCGGGGTCCGGCTCGGCCTTCACGCCCGAGAGCTGGACCTGATGGCCGGCGTATCCCTTGGCCGGTGAGTAGCCGCCGGGGGTGCTGTGGTACGGGTTGCCCTTGGAGTCGTAGTAGGTCTCGCCCTGGGCGACGATCTGCTCCTTGAGGGCGTCGGCCCTGGCCGTGAGCTCGGGACGCTCGGTCTCTATCAGGCTCAGGTCGGTCAGCGCCGCGGCCACGATGAACTCGGGGTTGACGCCCTGGTTGCGCAACTGCGCCTCCGCCGCGCGATAGTCCTCGTCGGCCGCCGGGCTGCCCTGGGCCAGGTCGTCCTCGGCCAGGATGAAGTGGGTCACGGCCAGCAGCGTGGCCACGTTCTCCTGGTCCTTCAGCTTCTGGACCGCCTGCTCGGCGTAGGCATGGCTCTGGGCCAAGTCTGAGTTGCGGTTCTCCAGCAGCCCCCGGTAGGTCAGGTCCGCGGCCAGGTTGGCCAACAGCGTGCCAGAGGTCGAACCGTCGTCGTGGGCGTGCTCCAGATCCGCGGTGGCCCTGTCCAGCGCCTGCTTGGATGGGACCGTGACCGCGTCGGCCGTGGTGGGAAGCGAGTTCGCCCCGGCGCCCAGGTGGGGAATGCCGGCGTCGTATTCCACCCGTGCGCGCTGGATGTAGGCGTCGACGAAACGCGGTCGCATGGCCAGCGCGTGGTCGTAGGCGGAGATCGCCGCCGGGTCGTTGAGCCCGTTGGCCGCGACCTCTCCACTGGCGAATGCCGCGGCCGCCGCGTCCGGCGGACTGGAGACTGGCGTGGCCACCTGGACCAGAGCCCACACTCCGGCTACGAGCACGAATAGCACCCCGACCCGGGAGTAGAGAATCCGCCGAGCCTGGCCCTGCGGAGTCAGGGAATAGCCGAACAGGAAGACGGCCACCGCCAGCATCGTCAGGGCAGCGGCGTAGGCCACGAACTTGGCCTCGGCGTCGTCGGCCTGCTGGTTGGCCGCATCCCGCAGGGCGGTCAGCCGGTAGGCCTCGGACTGGGCCTGCTGCATGTAGCGGTTGGGGAACTGCGGGTCCTGCTCGGGGCTGAAGGCAGCGTCTGTACCCGAGCATTTCTTCTGGATCGTCGGCGAGCAGATGTACGGAATGCCCTGGCTTTCCGCGATCGCCCGCGTGTCCGACTCAGTCTGCGAGGCGATCGCATTCCACCGTGCGGCCGTGAGTTGGGTGGCCTTCGAGGATGTGCCGTACTGCTGGAAGAGCGTGGCGTTGTCGGCCTGGCGCACCTCCTGAGTGAGCAGGTTGAACCTGTCAATCTGGGTCTCCGCCTGCCCCCGGCTGACGGCGGCGGCATTCAGGGCCAGGGCACCGTCCCTCTCTGCCCGGGCGTCAGCCTCGTCGTGGGTGCGCAGCGCCGAGGCCTGGGCGAAGGCCACCAGGGCGCCGATCAGAGTCGTGAGGACGACCGCGACCGCGATCCGACGCCCGTAGCGGCCGTGCTCCTCCACCTCCTCGCCGACGATCTCCTCGACCCGGGGGATTTCAGGTCCGGCCTCAGGCATCGCTTCGGCGCTCGGAGAAGACCATGACTAGGAGAACTGGGTAGCCAGGAACAGGGCCAGGGCCACCAGGGCGACGCTCGCCCCGGAGCCGGCGAACCACAGCTTCTGCTGGCCCTTGACCACCGCCCCCAGCGTGAGCAGGACCAGCACCCCGATGAACAGCGCGGCGATGCCGGTGAAGTCGACCCCCTTGGTGTGCTGGGACTCGGCCCTGGCCAGCAGGGGCTCGGGCTCCAGCCCGTGCAGGGCGATGTCGTTGTTCTCCGCCGTGGCCAGGCCCTGCTGGGCGTTGTAGGGATGACCGGGCAGGTACGTGCCGTCGGACCGAAGGTAGGAGTTGCCGGACGGGTTGCTCGGGTCAAACCCATAGTCGACCGTCTGGATCTGCTTGCCCAGCGTCAGCGCCACCGACAGATCGGCCGCGCCCTGTTCCCGGAGCTGATCGCCGGTCGGGCCGCCCACGGCCCCGGCGTCGTGAAGGAGCGACTCGGCCAGCGTCGAGTACTGGGCGAACTGGCCGAACACCCGGACATCGGAGTCGACCGTGTTGTGGTCCTGGATCAGGAGCTGCTGCTGTTGGACGAGGTCCTGCCGGGACAGGTCCTCGTAATGGGTGGCGCCCTCATCGGACAGCGAAGCGCGCCACCCGACGATCGCGGCGCATACGGAAACCAGCACGATGGCCAGCGGGATCCACACGTGGACCACCTCATGCAGGGCCCGCTTCTCGGGGCTGGCTTTTGGGGCCGTGGCTGCCGGCGACGCCGGAGCGTCGGCGCCCTCCGGCGTCGCTGGATTCTCTGGCTCTGAGGACATGGCAGCTTGGCCCCGGGTGGGGCAGTCTGCCGAAGGGTCCGGACGTCTCGCCTGCGGGTTAGGGGCGTGCTAGGGGTGCGTCAGGTCGAGCCCGATCGTGCCCCAGGCCCCGCCTCCGGGGCCTGAGATGGGGAAGGCGTAGCTGCTGCTGGTCGCGGGAGCGACGAGGTAAACACCTGCGTACCCGCTGGCGAAGAAGACGTTGGTCATCGCCGGGCTGGCCGTAGGGGCCGAGGGGCCGAGATGGTTCGGGCTGGTCAGGAAGACCAGACCGGCGTCGCTGGTGCCTGGGGTATTGGGTAGTGCTGACGTCGCGCTCGTTGAGCTTCCATTCGCCGCGGCCTCGTTGCTGGTCACAATCGGAGCCGTCGAACTGGTGCCTCCGAGCTGAATCACGTCGACCACAGCCTCAGTGTCGATCTTTACGCCGAGGTTCACCGTGATTGTTCCGCTACCGCTGGCGCCGCTTGAGGTGGTGATCCAGTAGGCCCACTGATTGTTAGTGCCCGTGCTATAGGCCTGCGAGCTGATCGCGGTGAACGACCCGGTGGTCAGCGACGGGGTGAGACCACTCGAGCCGATCGACGAGATGGTGTCTCCATTCTTGGTCACGGTGTACACCAGCAGCAGATACGTCGTGCTCGGCTGGAGCGTGAAGCTGGAGGTCGCGACGCTGGTGCCGGAGGTGGCGATGCCACTGGCCACCGAGCTGGCGCTGTAGACGTAGGTGGGCTCCATGCCGGCGCCGCAGCCGCTGTTGGCCGCGGAGTCATTGGAGTCGCCGCCGTAGCTGGCGTACCACCAGTAGGTGCCGGCACTCGATGGGTGAAGCCGGCGCTTGAGCTGTAGCTGCCGTTGCCGCTGACAGTCGACGTTCCCACCGTCGTTCCGCCGCTCGTGCAGGTGGTCGGGGCGGCGGCCTGGGGACCGAACACCGTGTACGTGATCGTGCCGCTGGCCCCGCTCGCCGCTCCTGACAGCGCCGAGCTGATCGAGCTGGCCAAGATGGCGGTGCCGGAGGTATCAGCACCGAGCGGGCTGACAGTCAGCGAGGGTGCGGCGTTGCCCACGACGGTCGAGGCCATGCCCGAGCCGCACGTGCTGGCGGAGGACTTGTCGCCGGCATCGCCGCCGTAGGAGGCATACCACCAGTAGGTGCCGGGGGTGGACGGGGTGTAGCCGGCATTTGGGTTGTAAGTGCCGTTACCGGACACAGTCGCGGTGCCCACGGTCGTACCCCCGCTCGTGCATGTCGTGGGGGCGCTCGCTTGCGGTCCGAATACAGTGAACGTCACCGTGCCCTTCGGGATCGCTCCGCCTGAGATCGTGGAGCTGATCGAGCCCGCGGAGATGGCGCTTGCCGCCGACCCTGTCGAGGGAGCGCTGACCGTGGTCGTGGTGGTGTTCCCGTTCAATCCAGCGGGGCTGTTGATCTCCAAGGCGATGCTGCCCCAGGCTCCCCCACCGGGTCCGGAGATCGGGAAGGACTCGTTCTGGCTGGCCGGCGTGACCGTGTACACGCCGGCGTAGCCTGAGGCGAAGAACACGTTGGTCATGCCCGGGGTGGCCGCGGGAGCCGAGCTCCCAAGATGGTTGGCACTGGTCACGAACACCAGACCCGGGTCGCTGGCGCTGGGCGCGTTGGGCAGATTGGCCGTGGCAGTACTGGAGGAGCCGCTGGCCAGGCCCTCGTTGCTGGCCACAACAGGGGCGGTTGGGTTGACGCCGCCCAACTGGACCAGGTCTACCGTGGTTTGGCCGCCAGGACCCAGCGACTTGGTGAAGTTGAGCGTGAGCGTCCCCGACCCGCTGGCGTTGCTGGCGGTGGTGATCCAGTACGCCCACTGATAGTCAACACTGGAGCTGTAGCTTTGCGAGGTGATCGAGCTGAACGAGCCCAGGGTGAGCGACGGGGACAGCCCAGTGCTGGAGAGCGAAGTGATCCCGTCCCCCGAGGCCGAGTTGCGGAACACCAGCAGCAAGTAGGTCGTGCTGGGCTGGACCGTGAAGCTCGAAGTGTTGGCGCTGGTCCCGGTGGTCGCGGTCGCGCTGGCCGCCGAGCTCACGCTGTACACGTACGTGGACGCCATTGCCGACCCGCACGTGCTGGTCGACGCCCCGTTGCTGGTGTCGCCGTTATAGCTGACGTACCACCAGTAGATGCCGGCGCTTGAGGGGGTGAAGCCAGCGCTCGGGTGGTAGGTGGCGTTGCCGGACACGGTCGCCGTGCCGACGGTCGTGCCACCGCTGGTGCACGTGGTGGGCGCAGTTGCTTGTGGCCCGAACACCGTGAAGGTGATCGTGCCGGTGGCGCCGCTGGTGGCCCCGACCAACGTCGATGAGATTGAGCTGGCGCTGACGGCGGTGCCAGAGACGCCGGTGGCCGGCCCGGATGCCGTGGCGATAGTCAGGTTCGTCACAACGGTCGAGGTCATCCCAGTTCCACACGTGCTGTTCGAGGCGGAGTTGTTGGAATCCCCGCCATAGGACACGTACCACCAGTAGGTTCCGGCGGTGGATGGGGTGTAGCCGGCACTCGGGTTGTAGGTGCCGTTACCGGACACGGACGCCGTGCCGACCGTCGTGCCACCGCTCGTGCAGGTGGTCGGGGCGGTGGCCTGCGGGCCAAAAACTGTGAACGTGATCGTTCCAGTCGCCGCAGTCGTGGCCCCGCTCAGCGTCGCGCTGATCGAGCTGGTTCCGATGGCCGTCGAGGTGGTATCCGTCCCCGGCGCGCCGGCGGTTATGGGGGCGTTGGCCTTACCAACGACCGTCGAAGTCATTCCGGAACCGCAGGTGCTGCTGGAGGCGGAGTTGTTCGAGTCCCCGGAGTAGCTGGCGTACCACCAGTAGGTGCCGGCGGTGGATGGGGTGAAGCTGGCGCTCGACGTGTAGGTCGCGTTGCCCGAAACGGTGGCCGTGCCGACGGTTGTGCCGCCACTGGTGCAGGTCGAAGGCGCGGTCGCCTGGGGCCCGAAAACGGTGAACGTGATTGTCCCGGTCGCCCCGGCTGTAGCCCCGGACAGCGTTGAGCCGATCGAGCCGGCCGCGATCGCCGAGCCGGCGTTTCCGCTTGCCGGGGCCGCGGCCGTGAGTGTGCCGGCGTTCTTTACCACCGTCGAGCTCATCCCGCTACCGCATGTGCTGGCCGAGGCGGTGTTGCCGGAGTCGCCTCCGTAGCTCGCGTACCACCAGTAGGTGCCAGCCGAGCTCGGCGTGTACCCCGCGCTCGGGTGGTAAGTGGCGTTGCCGGACACAGTCGCGGTGCCCACGGTGGTCCCGCCGCTCGTGCAGGTCGACGGCGCGCTGGCCTGAGGGCCAAACACCTTAAACGTGATCGTCCCGGTCGCCCCAATCCCCCCCGACAGCGTGGAGCTGATGGCGCTGGCCGCGATCGCCGTATTGGTCGCGTCGGTGGCGGGTCCGCTGGCAGACGTTGAGGTCGAGGACTGGACGCTGGCCGTTCCGGTGAACGCCGTCGTGGCCGTCCAGGAGGAGTGGTATTTCGCCGTGATCTTGTACTTGAAGCTTCCGCCGCCGGGGGAGTCCGCACAGGTGAAGCTGCCGAAGGCGTTGGGTGTTCCGCTGCCGGACGACACCGGGCTGCACGAGGCAGCCCCCAGGTCCGTGCCGCCCGAGCTGTAGCGCTCGACCGTGTAGGTGGTCGCTGCCACGGTGCCGCCGATCGTCGAGGCGTTCCAGGTGATCGTGGCCGACGTGCCTGATCCACTGGCCGCCGGGCTGGCAGGAGCGCTCAAGGTCGTCACGCTCCCGTTGGCGTTGCCCGCCCCGGTCGTCGTGAAATAGGCCAGGGCGCCGCTCACAAGCGCAATCGCGACCAGCAGGCTGGTCGCGACTCGCTTCGGAAGGTGACGGAACCGGAGCCTCATGGGCTCGTCGCCGTCCCGGCATAGGAGAGAGTTACGGTCGCGCCCTGGCAACCGTCTTGATTGACCGGTCGGTCAAGCATTCGCAGCTGGGGCCCGCGGGCGGCGGCAACCCCCAGGTCGGACAGGTGGACGGTGGCATGAGGGGGAACCCTCAGGGGATAGGCCCCCGCGAATGGCACGACCGAGAAGTCGGCCGCGGTGCACGGGAGGGCGGGGGTCGCCCCGGGCGCCCGTACGGTCTCGATTGAGACCTTGAGGCTGCTGACGGAGATGGCCTGTGAGTTCGGGTTTGTCAGGGCCAGGTCGACCGCCTGCGACGTCCCCGGCCACAGCGGCCCAAAAATGCCGGAGATCGCGACCGACGCGGACCGGGGGCGGATGATCGTGAGACCCAGGCCCAGAACCCCGCGGTAACGGCCGCCCACGGCCCTCACCTTCACCTGGTACGTGCCAGGCGCATCGGCGGCCGACGTCTTGACCGTGACGACGGCCCGCTGGCCACGGACCCGGATCGCCGCGCTGTTGCCGACGCTTCTCCCCCACCGTGTGAGCAGTCCCGGACCTACGACCCCGAAGGACAGCTTGATCGATCCCCGATAGCGAACCCGGTGGATGGCGATCGTGTATCGCGCGATGCCTCCGGCGAGGACGGTCCGCAAGGCCGGATTCCCCACAAGACTGAACGGCGCGCGGCCGGAGCTGCGGATATTCGTCTGATGCCAGTGGACGCCATACGCGAGCGCCGCGGTCGCACCCAGACATAACGCGAGCAAGGGCGCACGCATAAACATGCTGGCGATACCCATGAGTTGCTCGTGTTTCATCTTTTTGTCCTGTGGTTGTCCTCCCGGGGGGCCGCTGGTAGCAGGGCGGCGCCCCGGGAGACACCGGGGCGCCGACGAGCTATCAAATGGCGGCTGGCACACCTGCGCCAGGTTCCAGTGGCCACCCAGTCCGCGGGCGTGCCTCCTAGCTGGTGAAGTTGAGCAGCAGGTTGGCGTTCTTGCAGGGGTCCTGGCTGGTGCTCAGGTCGTTCATCATCAGCGAGCCTGTCGCCGTCACGGACTGAGCGCTGCCGGACGCGACCTCCTGGTTTGCCGCCACGTCGGGCATCCAGAAGTTGGCCGTGTTGCCGTCCGAGGAGCCGGTCTCAACCGACTCGCACGAGGTGATCTCATGACCGCTCGCGCACGTACCGCCTGAGAAGGCCTGGTCGCAGGCCACGATCGAGGCCAGGTGGATCGTCCCCACCCGCTCCTTGCCACCGCTCGAGTTGTCGGCGGTGAACGTGACCGTGGTCGACGTACCCGGATAGAGCGAGCCGGAGGTCGAGCCGTGGAGGGTCAGCGCCGTGCTGGTCCCCACCGTCGCCGTGCCAGTGCCCGAGCCGGAGGCCGAGAAGTACGCATAGGCGACGCCGGCCATGGCCACAACACCGATAACGCCCAGGGTGCCAAGCACCTTCCTACGAGTGAAAAAGGACATCAAATCTCCTAGAGAGTCGGGTTTGTCTGTCCTGAGCTCCCGGTCCCGGGGGGCTCCACGGACAACTACGGGGTCTGCGGATCAGAACACCCATCGACGATCTCTAAGACGGCCTTAAGGTGGTTGGACGTCTGTTCTAGGGTGGTCAGGCGGGATCAAGCGCTGCGGTAGCCGAGTCGTTGCGTCCGCGACGCATCGCCAAGCGGGCGATGAGCGCTAGATTCGGCACGCGGGAGACGTTGATGCGGGAACCCGAGCCACCGATCAGCAGGGACCATCCCCTGCTCAGGATTGAGAGCACTGAGCAGGGCGACGCCCTAGTCATCGCCGTGACCGGCGAGTTTGACCTGGCCTCGGCTCAGCTCGTCGATGAGGAACTGGCTCGGGCCGGGGAGTCCTACCCCGTCGTGATCCTTGACCTCAGCCAGGTCACGTTCATGGACTCGACCGGGCTCCAGGTCGTACTGGGTGTCGATCAGCGCATGCGCGAGTCCGGATCGACCCTACGGGTGGTTCCGGGTAGCCCCCAGGTTCAGCGGCTGTTCGAACTGACCGGTGCCACCGAGCGGCTCGGGACCTCGGGCACTCCCACCTCCTCGTAGGACGCCTCGCACTGGAGCATCAGCTCCACGGTGCGGGCCAATCCCTCCCGTCTAGGTGGTTGATTGCGCCTCGACGAGCGCCGCCGAGCGCCCCTCGAAGGCGCCGTAGCCGTGCTCGCGTGAGAGCTCGAGCGCGCGGGCGGCATGCTCGCGTGCTAGAGCAGCATCGCCTCGCCCGGCGAGCGCCTGCGCCCAGCCCAAATGGGCGCGGGCTGCCCATAGAAGCAGGCCGTGGGTCTCCTGGAAATCGCACGCGAACGCCAAGTGCTCATCGGCCTGCTCGTGGTCTCCGACGCACGCAGCGAGGAGACCGAGCCACATGCGGGCGTGTCCGTAGCCGATGACGCCGTTCCAGACGACCTGGTCAGCCCACGGCTCGATGAGCTCGTGGAGGATCGAAGCGGGGCCCGAGCTTTCCGTCAACACGGCGGCCTCGGCATAGAGCGCCAGCGCGGTCAACGTGGCTGAGTTCGACGCGATGTGTTCGAAGCGGTCACTGGCAGCCTGCTCGAGGATCTTCGCGGCCTCGGCTCCTCGATCGACATAGCCAAGCACCGATGCCAGTCCGGCTCGCCAGGCTGCGATCGCCGGATAGGCACTCGCGCTCTGCTCCACCATCTCGACGATCTCTTGTGCGCGGCCTTGATAGATACGCGCTTGCTGCAGCGCGGCGGCGTAGACAAAGACGGCGTCGGGTTGTCCAGCCTCCTGCCCGATCTGCAGCGCGTGCTCGGCTAACCGCTCACCGACGACCAGATCGCCGTGCATGAGCTCCCAACCGTCCATGCCGACCATGGCCAACCAGTTGATTGTGGGCTGATCGAGCTCGTGCGCGATCAGCTCCTGCTGCTCGAGGGCGAGCTTTGCGCGCTCGAGGTCCCCCCGTTCAAAGCAGGTGTGAAAGTCGAAGTTGTGCGCCGAGAATCGGAGGGCAGGATCGCCCACTTCGGCGGCGCAGCCAACGAGCTCCTCAGCAAGACCGATTCGCCAGGCGAGCGTATCCGGTGCTCGGATCGCCTCCTCGACGTTCCGGAGGACTTCGGCGAGCGTCCTCGCGTCCTCAGTGGCACGAGCAAGCGAGACCGCCTCCTCGGCGAGCGCGCGACGCATGCCAAAGTCCGGGTCCCACTCGAGTTCAAGCGCCTTGATCGCGAGCAGTCGCGCGCGGCGCGCGCGAGTCGGCGGGTCATCGAGCTCGATCGCCCTATCGATCGCCGCGAGCCGCTCAGCGTCGATCTCACCGAACGCACTTGAGACCCCTCCGCGGTTGTTCGCCAGCGCCGCCCGCGCGGCGAGTTCGGCGTCGGCGATCGTCGAGGCGATCCGCGCCGCGGCGAGCAGCGTCTCGCGGTAGGCGCCATCGCCGGTCTGGAGCTGCGCCTCGCCGAGCCCGATCAGCGCCTCACAACGCTCGGCGCCGTCAAGGTCGCCGATCAGCTCGACAGCGTCGGTGAACAGTTTCACGGCCTCCGCCGGCGCGAGGCTCTCGAGCGCCCGCTGCCCGGCCCTGAGGGCGTAGTCGGCCGCCTTGGCTTTGTCGACCGACACGGCAGCCATGCGCCAGTGAAGCGCGAGTTCCGACAGGCGATCGCCCGGGTCCTCGCCGTAGAGGTCCTCGAGCGCCTGGGCAACCCGCCCGTGCATGCGCGCGCGGCGAGTGGCGCCAAGGCCCTCATACAGCGTCTGGTTGATGAGCGCGTGGGCGAAGCGAAACTGGCCCACGCGCTCGTCGGACTCGGCCAGCAGCGAGGCGGCAACCGCAGCCTCCAGCTGGTCGAGCAGCTGGCTTTCGTCGATCTCCAGCATCGACTCGAGCAGCTCCACGTCGAACACGCGTCCGATCACCGCCGCGAGCCTCAGGAGCTCGAGCGTCTCCTGGCCGAGGCGCTCCACACGCCGCTCGATCACCTCGCGCACGCTCTCGGGCAGCGCGATCGCACCCGAGCGGTCGACGCTCCAGCGCCCGCTGTCCTCGTCGAAGATGAGCGCCCCGGACTCCCAAAGGCCGCGCAGGATCTCCCCCACAAAGAACGGATTGCCATCGGTCTCGGTCGCGATCTCCTGCGCCAGCTGAAGGATGTCCTCGTCGAGCTCGTGCCCGGCGGCGGACGTCATGATCTGGGCCACCTCGTCTGAGCCGAGGCCATGCAGGGCGATGCGCTGCACGCCATCGACCCTTCGCAGGTCCGCGAGCACGGCTCCGAGCGGGTGATCCTTGCCGAGGTCAGAGTCGCGGTAGGTTGCGATCATCTGCAGCGCCTCCTGCTCGGCGGTGCGAACCACGTGCTTGAGGAGGGCAACCGACTGCCCGTCGGCCCAGTGCAAATCGTCGAGCACCACGCATACCGGCACGCTCTGCGCGACCTGCTCGAGCAGTCCCGCCACCGCCGAGAACAGCAGATAGCGCTCGGTCTCGGGGTCAGAGGTCTGCGGCGATGGCAGCTCCTCCACGCGCTCGCCCAGCGAGCGAACAAACCGGCTGAGCTCTCCGCCATGAAGCTTGCAGTGACGCTCAAGCAGCTCCTGCGGGGCGTGCTCGACTATCTGCGAACAGACCTCGATCCACGGCTCATACGGCACCGCGAGCTCCTCAGAGCACGAGCCCCAGCACACCGCGAAGCCCTCGGCGTGCGCGCGGTGCGCTGCAAAGCTCGCGAGTCTCGTCTTGCCGATCCCCGGTTCACCCGAAAGCAGGACCACTTGGCGTGCGCCGTCGCGCGCGAGCACCAGCGCCTCCTCGATCCCAGCGCGCTCCTCGACACGTCCCACATAGGAGACCGGCGGCACCGAGCGAAGCAACGCCGGCAACGGCCAGCGGCTCGCGCCGGAGGTCTCCTCGGCTATCGGCGCCCAGGACACTGCGAATGCCTCAACAGGTTCTGGAAAGCCCTTGAGCTCGAGCTCACCCGCCGAGGCAAAGTCGATGCCCTCACAGCGCCCCGCGAGCGTCTTGGTGAGCCCTGAGATGAGGATGCCATCAGAGGGTGCCTGTGCGCACAGGCGAGCCGCCTCGATCGAGGGCATGCCGAAGTAGTCACCGTCCTTGACCGTGGACTCCCCTGCTCCGAGGCCGATGCGCACATGCAGGCCCTGCTCGGCGATGCGATAGCGGCGCTCAAAGAGCTGCTGCATCGCCACGGCGCACTTGACCGCCGCAGAGGCCGAGGTGAAGGCGACCATCAGCCCATCGCCGGTGTTCTTTACCTCTCTGCCGCCACCGACTGCGATCGCGTCGCGCAACAGGGCGAAGTGCTCCTCGCGCAGCTCATCGGCGCGTACCGGGCCCACGGACGTAGCCAGCCGAGTCGAGCCGACCAGATCGGTCAGCAGGATCGTCGCAAGCTCAACCGACTCCACCACAAGGTCCCCCGGGGGCAAGGCTCAACCGTGCAGCGAGGCTACCGATTTGGCGTCAGCCCCGGGATCCCGGGGGCACGCGCGCACGCTCGCCACCGTCGCAGGGGCCGCGCCCGAGGCCGCGCATGTCGATGGCGAGACCCGGAATCGAACCGGGGACACCACGATTTTCAGTCGTGTGCTCTACCAACTGAGCTATCTCGCCGCTGGCCGGGCGCAACGGCCGCCAGACCTGGCGCGATGCTAGCGGCTCCACCTTCCGCCCGGCCGAGGTCGATCGTCCGGATCGGGGCTCGGAAACGACGGCGGGGACCGGTATCCCGGCCCCCGCCGTGATTCCTCCTCTGACTACGAGCGGCCTACGTCGTCACGCCTTCAAATGAGACGTTGGTCAGCCCGGTCGAGCTGTTGCAGGCCGTTGCTTTGGTGGCCCCGCCCTGCGGCGTGAACTCGGCGGTCGTGGTGACCGGGCTGCCCGCGAACAGGCCGCTGCTCACGGTTCCGGCGAAATTGGCCACCGGCCCCACCGAGACCAGCGTGCCGGAAAGCGCCGACGTGCCGAGGCTGACCCCCGAGCTGTTCAGCCAGGTGATCGTGCCGGAGAGGTGGTCGTCGCTGCCGGCGCAGCTGCCGGTCCCCGCGGCCGTAGCGGTCACGGTGCCCTTTGCGACCTTGAGGTTCGATCCGTGGCACAGGCTGAGGCTCCCCGAGATAGACACGCTGCCTGACTTCGGCACAACCTTCAGCCCTGGGGTAATCGTGGCGGACCCCTTGATCAGACATGTCTCCGCCCCGGGCAGGGCCGCTTGGCCCGGTGCGACCCACAAGCCGGCACCAAGCAAAACGACAGCGCAAGCGAGCAACAACAAACGATTCTTCATCACGCCTCCCGGTGTGAGTTTGGTCCTTGCCGCGCATCCTGGATGATGGCGGCGGCGGAGCATCTATCAGAAGGCGGGGCGATAGACAACGAGGTCTGGCCGATTTTCAACCTCGAGGTCGCCAGACGGATGTCAGCTGAGCCGACGCAACAGCTCCAGCGCGCCTCGCTTGGACAGCGGCTCGTTCAGGTTCCCGCACTTGGGTGATTGGACGCACGAGGGACAGCCGTCGCTGCACCGGCACTCGCCGATCAGGCGGCGGGCATCGCCCACCAGGCGCTCGAACGCTTCGTAGCCGCGCCGCGTGATGCCCACTCCGCCGGGATGCCCGTCGTAGATGAAGATGGTGGGGCCGCCGGTCTGCGGGTGGGCGTTCGTGGACAGGCCGCCGATGTCCCAGCGATCGCACATGGCGATCAGCGGCAGGACGGCTATCTGACCGTGCTCGAGTGCGTGCAGCGACCCGAGTAGGAGTTCCTTCGGGAATGGCTCGGCGGCCAGCACGCCGTCGAGCTCGTACCACAGCGCCCGCGTGCGGAACTCGGTCGTCGGGAGGTCGAGCGTCTGGAAGTCGATGACCTGGTGATCCTGGAGACCCTTGCGCTGGTAGCCCAGGACGGTCTCGGAGTAGACGACCTCCCCGTAGTAGAGGGTGAGCCCCAGGGTGTCCCGCTGGGCCTCGAGCCGCGTGATGAACGTCATGCTCTCTCGCTTCGCCTGCGTGAAGAAGTCACCCGAGAACGGCTCCAGCATCGCCCGCCGGCCATCCAGGTCGAGGGCGATGACTTCGTAGGACCGCCCCATATGGAGATAGATGGCACCCTCGTGCACGGTCCCATACGCCCGCCCCGACTCCACCGACCCAAGCACCTCACCCGATTCGGAGTCGATCAGGATGAAGCTGTCCGCCGAGGCCGAGCGGAGCGCCGTGCGCGCCGCCGGGTAATCGTCGGGCTGGCTGAGCACGAATGAATCGCCCCGGTCCCGCAGCAGCCCATCGGCCGCGAGCCGCTCGGCCTGCTCTCGCCAGCCTGGCCCCAGGAACGGAGCGTCGACCTCGGACAGGGGCGCCTCGTGGGCAGCGCAGAGAATGTGCTCGGAGTAGATCTCCGGGCTGGTGGGGTCCAGGATGGCCGCCTCAACCGGGCGGCCGAGGAACTCGTCCGGGTGGCGACAGAAGAACTGATCGAGCGCATCCTCGCCGGCCACATAGACGGCGAGTCCTCGGCCCCGACGTCCCGCCCGTCCCCACATCTGGCGCAGGCTGGCCACCGTTCCCGGGAACGTGACGCAGATGGCCGCGTCCAGCTGACCGATGTCGATGCCCAGCTCCAGCGCGTCGGTGGCCACCACCCCCACCAGCTCGCCCTCGGTCAGCCGGCGTTGAATTTCCTGGCGCTGGGCGGCCGTGTAGCCCGCGCGGTAGGGCGAGATCCGTTCGGCCAGTGCGGGCTCCAGCCGGTCGGTAGCGTGGCGAAGGATCAGCTCGACTCCCTTGCGGGACTTCATGAAGCAGATCGTTCGGGCCCCCGCCTGGATCAACTCGGAGAACAGCTCGGCCGCCTCGTACAGCGTTGAGGCTCGCAGGCCAAGGTCCTCATCCAGCAGCGGCGGGTTCCACATGGCCACGCGCCGGGCCGCGGTCGGCGCGGAGTCGTCGTCGATGACGTGGAAGTCGGACAGGCCCGTCAGCTCTTCCGCCAGCTCTCGGGGGTTTGCGATCGTGGCGCTGGCCAGAAGGAACCGAGGCTCGCACCCGTGGATGGCCGCCACCCGGCGCAGCCGCCGCAGGACGTTGCCGACGTGTGACCCGAAGACGCCCCGATACGTGTGCGCCTCGTCCACGACCACGAAGGCCAGGTTGGCGAACAGGTCGCCCCAGGAGTGGTGGTGGGGGAGGATCCCGACGTGGAGCATGTCGGGGTTGGTCAAGATCAGGTTGCTGCGCTTGCGAATCGCTGCGCGCTGGGAGCGCGGGGTGTCTCCGTCGTAGATGGCCGGCCGAAGTTGGCGGGGGAGACCAAAAGCCTGCAGCGCGCGCGCCTGGTCCTGAGCCAGCGCCTTCGTCGGATACAGATACAACGCGCGGGCGTGAGGGTCGCGGGCCAGGACCTCGACCGTGGGGAGCTGAAAGCAGAGTGATTTTCCCGACGCGGTACCGGTGGTGATGATCGTCGGGCCGTCGAAGGCGGCCCGCACCGCCTCCTCCTGGTGGGCGTAGAGGTAGGCGATCCCGGCTGATGCCAGCGCCCGGCTCGCGCTCGGCCCCAGCTCCGGCGGCGCGGGCACGATGCGGGACGGGCGGGCCGCAAACGCATCGTCATGAACGAGGCGCCCGTCGGCCCGCCCGCTTTCCAGCAGTGCGTTCCAGGGCTCTGTTTCGGAGATCGTGGCCACCGGTAGCCAGTATGGCCGCCCGGGGTCCTGACTCCGACTCTGCAACTCCGTTCGGGCCGCTTGATGCGGCCCGTTGTTCCACCTGGCTGACGCGGCCGCTGTGCGGCCGCGTCTGCGCAGCCGCCCTATCCGACTCGGGCCGGCTCCGCCTGGCGGTCGGTCTGCTCTACCTCGGTGGCGTCAACAACCGCCCAGCCAAGGCGCTCGATCAGGTTGGCGGCGAATCGCTCGCTGTCAAAGTCGGCAACGTTCACTCGCTCACGCAACATAATCCCGTCCTGCTCCCGCTCCTGCGCTTGATCAGCGGTCACGATGATCTGAGGCACTGGTCCCCTCCTCTCGTCGTTTTGACCCAGTGCTCAGCCTTCCACGCCGCGCTTCATCGCGGGTAAAGATCTCGTATCGGATTGCCAATTCGTCGGCGGGACGTCGGCGGGACAGAGCATCCGAAAAACGGTGCGCTGGTCCGGTTGTTAGATTGCGTGCCTAACGGGGGCGTTTGGGGGCCCTGACGCGGGCTGTGGGGAGCCATCTAAGCCGCGATTAGGCCGCGCCGCGAGCGTGAGCCCCACCGGCGTCGGCGTCCGCCTCATCCTCTTGAGCGACGGCATCAGCCAGTGCCGTCGCCGCCTCGGCCATCTCCCCGAACGCTGCCGCCACCGCCGCCGCGCTGGACCCGGAGATCTCGCGATTGAGGGTGGCCACCGACTCGTCAAATCGCTCCCACAGCTCGGGAGGGCCACGCCGCCCCGTCCCCGGGCGGAGCTCGTGAGGAGGCTGGGCGGTCTCGGCTCCCGGAATCGGTCGCCAGAGCAAGCCGGCCTCATGGGCTTGCTCCCAGGCGGTCTGCTCCCGCCGAGCCGCCTCGGCCAGACCGCTCAACCGCCCGGCAAAGCCGGCATCGGGTGGAGCCATCTTGTGTGCTCGCATCGCTTCCGCCCACCCCGAACTCGCCTCGCGGACGGCCCGCGTGATCTCCTCCTGTTGGGTATCGGGATTCTCAGAGACGCTCATCGGCCACCCACGTGCCTCATGGCTCCATCAAGCCCACCTGCTCGCCGCCCCAGAAATCGGCCGCGTTCGGGCCCTCGTCCGACGTTGGCTTCCCGCTTCCCATGGCCCCGTCCGCAAGCACTCGCTCGAGGTCAGAACGCCTGATGCGGACGCGCCGGCCCACCTTCAGCGCGGGCAGCGATCCCTGGTCGATCCAGTTCCGGACCGTCTGCTGGTTCAGCTTCAGCAGCTCCGCGACCTCGGCCACGGTGAGGAATTCTTCCCCGAAATCGCTACTACTCATACTCATCTTTGTCTAATTGAGTCCAATCAAACCTATTTCCATGTAGAGTACAAGACGTCCAGGACGTAACCGCGAAGTGTCTGCAATTGGGAGGCGAGACGGACGGTCCCGACAACGATGTAGGCAGGACTCCGGACCCGGGCGGCCAGGTCGTGCAGCTTCCTCGGGATTGGTTCGGTCCCCGAGATCAGCTCGTGCAGCTGCGACCGCGCTCACCTCAACCCGATGCACCGCCGACGGGCGCCGACCCGGATGGCGGGGCCGAGTCAAACGGGACCCGCGCTCCGATGGCGGTCGACTTCTGGGGCGGGGTGGCCGCGGCTGATGAGTTCGTGCACTTCCCGGGGCCGTCGTCGGACGCGGCCGATGACGGGCACGGCTCGGACTCTGAGCCGGACCCCCAGGCCAGCGTGCGCTCGCGCTCACCCGCACGCCTCCGCGGCAGGAGAGCGGCAGTCGGGTTGGCGATCCTTTGCCTCGGCCTGGTCTCCCTCCGCGCACTCAGCGCTCAGTCCAGGCACATCGGTCGCGGAGCGCGGCCGAAGATCGCCCAGGTCAGCCCTTCCGCACAAGCGCTCGACTTCCGGGACGAGCCCCGTTCGTTCGGAGTCAGACGGCTCGCGGCCGCGCGAAAGCCACACGTCGCGGTCCGGAGCCGACATGTGATCGGCCACAGCCGCGCGTCGCAGGCCCCATCTCGCCCGGCTCGCTCAACCGGCCAGCCAGTCGTCTACTCGCCGCCCGCGACGACCCAGCCGTCGGTGACCAACTCTGCCGCCGTTGTCTCCTCGTCCGGATCAGGGACATCCGGATCGGCGTCGGATGGAGGCGGATCCGGATCCAGCGGTGGGTCGTCCAGGTCGGGGCCCACAGGGCCGGGGGCGGCCTTCGGGCCCGGGACGCTGGGAAAGTGACCGGACTCGGGAAACCGAGCGGACTCGGGAAAGCTCCCGGACTCGGTTATCGCGATAGGCCCGAATTGCTAACAGATCGTGACGCGCCGCACCGCCTCTGACACGGCTCCGTTCCGGAAGGGCAACAAAAGGCCAGGACCGGCCCGCGAGGGTCGTTTCGTGTGCTCTCATGCCGCCATGCCCGCTCGGCTCACACCGCTTTCGCTCGGACTGATTGCGAGTGTCCTCTGCCTGGCACTGCCAGCGCTCGCGCGGGCGGACGAGACGGTGATGGTGTGCGACATATACGGCAACCACGTCGCGGCCCGGCCGGCCACGGTGCCCGGGATCGAGACCAGCGACAGGTGCCCGGGGAACTCCCCACCGCGGCGTTACACCCAAGCCCACCCGCCCGGCGGTATGGCGATTTGGACCGTGGCCGGGAAGACCGCCAAACGCGGTTCGCTGGTCCGCTGGTCACTGCGAGCCCCCGCCGGCCTGGTCATCAGCTCGGTCTACATCCCGCACATGTACTCGTGGGGGATCGACGACGGCAGCGGCTGGGACGGCGGTCTGTACTGGAGAGGAGGCAGCGGCCGTGTGCGCACCTTCGATGGCCAGAGCGGTTGGAGCTCCGCCAACAGTGGCGGTCCGAGCTTCAATTGGCCAGCTGGGGGCACCCGGTACTTCGGATGGCGGCTGGCCTGCCGGGCCCGTCGATGCAACGGCGGGAATCGCTGGCTGACCGTCGAGCTGGTAGAGTTGCGCGTGCGCGAGACGCAGCGGCCTCGGCTCGTCGCGCCGGATGGGCTGTGGCAGGCAAGAGGCTGGATCCGGGGTTGGTGGGCTCTCCACTTTTCCGGCGACTCGCCGACGGGACTGTGTGCTTTGAGCGCCAGCGTCAACGGCGAGACCGGGCCCGGCTCGGTCTCACAGCGCCATCCCGCTCTGTGGCACCAGTGCGCCGCACCGGCCGTGGACCAGGCGATTGATACGGCCCAATACGGCCAGGGTGTCATGCCTCTGACGATCACGGCGGTCGACGGCGCCGGTCAGTCCGTGACGTACACGCGAACGATTCAGGTCGACAACCAGCGGCCGACGGTTTCGCTCTCAGGACCGAGCGACGCCTCCAACGCGGCCGGCACCCAGTACGTCAGGGCCACCGCCACGGCCGGCCCCAGCGGCGTGGCCGGCATCGTCTGCTCGCTCGATGCCGGACCTGACCGTTGGTATCCATCGGCCGCCGCCGCAATCCCGGTCCAGGGGGTTGGGGTGCATCACGTGTCCTGCTACAGCGCGAGCAACGCTCGCGACTCGAACGGGACTCGCGCGACCTCCGCGATAGCGACCTGGACGCTCCCTATTCGCTGGGCATCGGTGAGCACCGTGTCGCTCGTCCGCATAGCAAGCGCACTGCGATGCACGCATAGAAGCGAGCGCGTACGGATCCCGGGCCATTGGGCCACGGCTTATCACCACGGCCATCGTGTCCGGGTCAGGGTTCCGGCTCAGACCCGTCGCGTCAGGGTCGTCCAATGCCATCCGCGCGTCGTGCACCGACGGGTTCGCCGGCACGGGCATTGGATCGAGAAGCGGATCGTGCTTCTGCCCCACCGCGTCAACGTCGAGCGGCTCCGCGTCCCCTTCGGTAGGAGCGCCGAGCTGAGAGGCTGGCTCGGAACGGGGAACGGCGACGCGATCGGGGGACAGCGGGTCCGGATTGAGACCGCGCCAGACGACGGCTGGAGCACAACTTCAAGCATGACCGTGGTCTCGGACAGGGTCCGAACGGCGTCTGGAGAGCCCGCCTTAGACCGGGGCCGTCCAGGATCGTGAGGGCGATCTATGGAGGCTCGAACAAGTACGAGCCGTCGGATTCGGGGACGGCCCGGGTGGTTGTGCCGGCGGCGTCAAATCCACGTCCGGCCGAGGCAAGCCCATTGGGGGGGAGCATCGAATCAGCGGCAACATCCGTGGTCGGCCACATACCGACCGACGGGGAGGTCGTCTTTCTTTGGGTCGGCTGGAACGGCGGATCGACTGAGATCGGGCTACGTATACACGCAGCCGCAACGGCGGACTTCAGCAGCACCTA
Organism: uncultured Solirubrobacterales bacterium; assembly: GCA_963705785.1. Taxonomy (GTDB): domain Bacteria; phylum Actinomycetota; class Thermoleophilia; order Solirubrobacterales; family Solirubrobacteraceae; genus Palsa-465. Next base: position 69,513 of record CAVPKV010000066.1, read on the forward strand.
TACGTTCCACCATGGCGCCGGGACTCAGCGCTACAAGTTCTGGGCGGCAACCGGACGGGAGACCGACTACCCCTACGCCCCCGGCCGCTCCAACCGCGTGCGCGTGACGGTGTCGCCATGAGCGTCCGTTCAACCAAGGCCCTACCAGCCAAGGCTCTGGAGGGTCTAAGCTGTGGGGAGTGATCGGCGACATCCTTCAGCCAACACATCTGCTGTTCATCCTCGTGATCGCGCTCCTGGTGCTCGGTCCGAAGCGCCTTCCCGAGGTCGGGCGCTCGCTGGGGCGCGGAATGCGGGACTTCCGCAACGCGCTGAGCGGCGATGATCACCACGACGAGATCGTGGCCGAGACGACCGCGCAAACCGAGGACCCCAAGCCCGAACCGGCCATCGAGCCGGTCGAGCGCCTGGGCTGACCCGCCGGACCTCTGCCCTCAGTCTTCTCCGGGTGCACCGCCAGGGCGTAAGCCGGGCGTGGACCGCGGCCTCCGCATAGGCGGCGTCCGCATACGCAGATACGTTCGCCGCTTGACGACTCCGGCCGAAACCGCCGCCCTCCGCGAGCTTCTCGAGCAGACGCACGGTCTGCTGGCCGGCGAGCTCGTTGACCAGATGCAGGCGCAGATCGCCGGCTGGCACCGCGACGGAATCCGCCTGGTCCCCGAAGACGACCCTGACTACCCGAAGAACCTCAGGGCCGCGACAGACCACCCTCCGCCGATCTTCGTGGCCGGCCAGCTTCAGCCGGACGACGCCAGGTCGGTGGCCGTGATCGGCAGTCGACAGGCGACGGCCACCGGAGAGGCGCTGGCGCGTGAGATCGCCCGCGAGTTGGTGAACGGCGGCTACACGGTCAACTCGGGGCTCGCTGCCGGGATCGACACCGCCGCCCACACCGAGGCGCTGGCTCGCGGTGGACGCACCGTCGCCGTGATCGGAACAGGACTCCGCCACTTCTACCCAGCCGCGAACCAACAGCTCCAGGAGCGCATCGCCCGCGGGTCCGCGGTCGTCTCCCAGTTCTGGCCGGATACCCCGCCGAGCGCAGAGAACTTCCCGCTGCGGAACGCCGTCATGTCCGCCCTCTCACTGGCGACGATGATCGTTGAGGCATCCGTGAGGAGCGGAGCTCGGATTCAGGCTCGTCATTCGCTGGCCCAGGGCCGGCCAGTACTCCTGGCCGAGCCGCTGCTTGTCCAGCAGTGGGCCCGCGAACTGGCCGAACGCCCGGGCGTCCACGTGGTTGGCTCCCCGTTCGACGTTCCCGTGCTGGTCGACCGACTCTCCGCGGAATCGCCGGCCGCGTAGAGGGCGCCATGGCGCCGGTCCGGTCGCTGACCGCGCTCTACGAGAGCTTCCTTCTGACGCCCCGTCCGGGGCCCGAGGTCTGCCTTACCTGCTTCAACCTGATCGGGAGCTACGACCACTGCTTCCCGTGCGCCCGGCAAGAGGCGGTCCTGGCCGCCGTTCTGCCGATCTCCTACAGCGTCGGCCACGAGCGGCTGCACGGAGTGCTGGCTGGGTACAAGCGTGTCGAAGGGTCGCGGGCCCGGATCCTGGGGATCGAGCTCGGCGCGGTCCTGTGGAGATTCCTGGAGCGGCATGAGGCGTGCCTGTCGAGCACGGCCGGCGTGGAGCGGTTCGACCTCGTCACCACGGTTCCGTCCGGTGACGCTGGCCGGGATGAGTCCCACCCGCTTCCGTGGATCGTCGGCGAGCTGTGTGCGGCCACGCGGGAGCGTTATGAGCGCCTGCTTCATCGCTCCCGTGTCGCATTGGGCGAGCGGGAGTTCAGTCAGGCGAAATACCAGACGTCCCACGACCTGCGGGGCGAGGATGTATTGCTGATCGACGACACCTGGACGACCGGGGCGAGCGCCCAGAGCGCCGCGGCGGCCCTGCGCGCGGCCGGCGCGGGAACCGTCGCCGCCGTCGTCATCGGACGGCACGTGAACCGCGGATGGGGCGCCAACGATCAGCACCTGCAGGCCCTTCCGCCGTTCGACTGGAACGAGTGCGCAGTTTGCGCCGGACGGGCGCGTGCGGAGACCCTGAGGACCAAAGCTACAGCTCCGTAGTTACAGCTACGCTTGATCGGATTCAGGTGCCAGCTCGCCCAGCTTCAACCGCCGCACGCTCCGAGGCCAAGCAGCCCCGGCGGTACGCGCCCAGGCTTCCGCCCGCACAGCGGCGCGAGCAGCTCATTGACGCGGCGCTGAGCGTGATCGTCGAGCAGGGCTATGAGGGGATATCAATCGAGGCGGTGGCCCGGGCCGCGGGAGTGACCAGGCCGGTCGTCTACGACCACTTCCCCAACCTGGCCGAGCTGCTGCAGACTCTGATCGCCCGGGAGGAGGAACGCTCGCTCAAGCAACTGGCGGATGTCGTCCCGGAGCAGGGTTACGACGAGGATCCGGTGGACGGCCTGGTCGGCGGGGTCAGGCGATTCCTGGAGGCCGTCAGCCAGCGCCCGACCACATGGCGCCTGATCCTGCTGCCGCTGGACGGGACACCGTCGATCGTCCGCGAGAACGTTGAGAGCAATCGGGCCCGCATCCTGGGGCGGATCGAGCGTTTTGTCTCGTGGTCGGTGGACCGGGGCGACCTTCCCGCCGGCGTGGACGTGGAGCTCTGCGCTCGGACGCTTCGCGACCTGGCAGAGGAGGCCGGCCGGATGGTGCTCACCGATCCCGAGCGCTTTACCCCCGAGCGGTACGCGAGCTTCGTGAGGTCGATCATGCGGCTGTTGGGCGCCGATGGCCGACCCGGGGGATAGAAAAGAAGCGGCGGGAACCTGCTTCCAAAGGTCCCCGCCGCTGAATCCCAACGGTCCACGGCCGGATGGACACGATCGGGACTGGTACCGGCTATAACCCGAGCGCGCCCGCGAAGTCGCGGTGTAGCTGCGCGCGGGAACAGAAAATTCCCGCCTCCGGGCAGACGGGCGATGGCCCATCGGCAGGGCCGAACGGTGTCCCAGCCACACGTGACCCGGGCCTCTGACGCCGAGATTTCCCTGCCATACTGAGTATCCCCGTCAAGGGGGGCGTAGCTCAGTTGGTTAGAGCGCCGGCCTGTCACGCCGGAGGTCGCGGGTTCGAGTCCCGTCGCTCCCGCTCACTTGGAACGCCTGCAAAGGCGCGGGTTCGCTCTCGCGGCCAGTCGGTGCGTCTAGCGGACCCAGAGCTGGTCGAGCAGCGTTCCCCATTGCGGGTTGTACTCGTAGTTTCCGACCCGGCGCGAGACGAACGCGACCGAGCTGGTCGTGTAGAGGGGCACGGCGGCAGCGTTGTTCACGAGCTCGCGATCGAGCTGTGTCCAGAGCACGTCCGCGGAGGCTGGACCTGCGGACTGTTGTCTGTTTGCGTACGCGATCTGCCGATCGGTCGACCGGTCGCAATAGAGAAACACTGCGCCGGTCGCGCAGGAGAACTGTGTCGCGATGAAGTCCGCCGGGGCCGGGTAGTCCTGAAACCAGCCTTCGAGCCCCGCCTGGATCGTCGCGCGGCCGCGGGCACTCGACAGGAGGGAGTAGTACGGGCCAATCGGGAGGATACGAGCGGTAGCGTCCAAACCGATCTGTGTGAACACTGCGGCGAGGTATCGGGCGAGCTGGGCATGCGGCGGAAATGCCCACACGACGACACGTTTACCTCGCGCTCCGGAATCGCGCACGAGCGCTGCCGCCTTTGCGAAGTTCGACGCCGTCCAGATACCCGCACGACTCGAGCTGAGTGTGTACGGACAGTATGGATGGTAGCCCGGGACGCTGGGTGGGATGACTTGACAAGTCGGTGTAGCGATGCCGGTGCCACCGGCCAGCCCTGCGAGCTTGCCGCGGTCGACCACGAAGTTGACCGCCTGCCGCACGCGGCGGTCGTCAAATGGCGCAATCCGGTTGTTCAAGAGGACGTAGTACTCGGCTCCAGCCGGGTCGATGTGCAGCTGCGCGGCATAACGCGTCTCGAGCGCGGGCAGCTGCGAAACAGGACCGCCCCCGGGAGCGGCGTCGGCCCAATCGGCGGTTCCCTGCCGCACCGCCTCCACCGAGCTTTGTGGCTGACCGTGGAAACTGAACTCGATCGTGTCCGGGAAGCCGCCCGGCTGGGCATCCTCCGACCACACGCGGAACAGTGGGTTGCGGACGAGCCGCAGCTGGTGTCCCGCTTGAAAGCTCGACACCTCGTAGGGTCCGGTGCCGGGCGGCCCCGGGGTGGTGCTCCGTGGAAGTGGCATCCCGCTAGGAATCGCCGCAGCAAACGGCAAAGCGAGCTTGTAGAGGAAGTCGGGGTCAGGCGCTGCCAGGTGAAACGTGACCGTTCGTGCCGCATCGTCCATGGTCAACGCGCGGGAGAGATTGCAGCCCGCCGGCTTGCTCATGCAAGCGCCGGCGCCCGCGAGCGAGGCGTAAAACATCGCCCCTGGTGAACGGCTCTTGAACATCCGCTCGAGCGCGTAGCGGAAGTCGCTCGCGCGAACGACTGCCCCGTTCGAATACCGAATCCCCTGCCGTAGCTGGAAGGCGTACGTCCTGCCATCGGCGCTCGTCCGGGGCAGCGCGACCGCGAGGTCGGGGACGAGCACCGCCCCGGCGGCGCCTGCGACGCGCCTGAAGGCGACGAGCCCGTCGTACACGTTGATGAGGGCCTGCCACGAACCAGGCGAAAATGCAGTGGCCGGGTCGAGCGTGTCGAACGCATCGCCGCTCAGGCTGACACGCAGCGTGCCACCCCGGTGTGTACTCGGGGCGCCGACTGCCGTTGCCCAGATGTCGTTCCCAGTGGCTGTGATCGCCTGGGGGCTGTTGCCCACTGAGACGGTCCGGACGATCCGCCCCGAACCGGCAGCCACCTCGACAACCGCTCCGTCACCGCTATCTGCGACCCAGACGTTCCCGCCGGCGACCGCGACTGCCCGAGGATTACGGCCGACTGTGACTGTGCTAGTTACCGAATTGGTCATCGTGTCAATCCGCGACAGCGTCCCGTCAATGCTGTTCGTCACCCACACCGAGCCGCCGCCGTACGCGAGACCGCTCGGCCCGTTCCCGACGCTGATCGCGGCGATGTTCGCCCCGCTCGAGAGATCGATCCGCTGCACCGTGCCTGTCGCTTCACTGGCAACCCAGGCCGCGCCATCACCAATCGCGATCGCCACGGGAGTCGGTCCGACCGGAATCGTCCTCGTGACCCTGCCGCTCGCCGGAGCAATCTCGGAGACGGTGCCGTCGAGGCTGTTGGCAACCCACACGGCACCCCCGCCGAAGGCAACGGCACCGGGACCGGTCCCCACCGGGATCGTCTGAACAACCCGATTCGCGTCCGGGTTGACCTCCGACACCGTGTTTCTTTCGCTGTTCGTGACCCAGAGAGCGCCCGCACCGGCTGCGATCCCGGCCGGGCTCGACCCGACAGGTATCAAATCGCGGACCGTCCTCGCCTTGGAGTCGACGCGGGCGACGTTGTCGTCCGTTTCGTCCACGACCCAGACCGCTCCACGATAGGAGGCGAGGGCGACCGGTTGCGTGCCGACGGGTACGTTGGCCAGCAGACTGCCGCTACCCGAGTCGATCAGACCGGCCGCGTTCGCGTCTATCTGCGAACCGCCGCCGCTTCCGCTCAGCGCGAAGGCAAGCCCGATCGCGACCGCCACCAGCACAGCGCCCGCGAGAGCGCCGAATGAGCGTGTTCCGATCGTCCGGTTGAGAAGCGGGATCTCCATCTCCACCGGCAGGCGCTCGCGCAACGGTTGGCGCGCCTGCTGCAGAAGCGCCCCCTCACCCACCACCTGGACAACACGTACGGGCTTATCCAGACCCTTGAGACGGACCGGCCGGTGTGCGAGGTATTGGACGCCGGGAACTTTGCGCGCCAGGTGCACCACGCCTTCGCTCGCAAAGACCTCACCGGGGCCGGCTAGCGCGCACAGGCGAGCAGCTAGGTTGAGCGCTCCGCCCCGATAACCACCCTCGACGGGAACCGCCTCCCCGACATCGACACCGATCCCGACGCCCAGCGGAATTGTTGGCTCGGTTCCCGTCTCCTGCTCAAAGCGCGCCTGGAGCACAACCGCGGTACGCAAAGCCTGCCGCGGAGAGTCGAAGACGACCAGCGCCTCATCGCCACGAAGTTCGAGGAGGACGCCGCCCGCTGCCGATACTTCTTTCCTGACGAGCTCGGCGAACTTACGCGCCAAGCGCGCGGCGGCGATATCTCCGTGCTCCTGCGTGAAGCGGGTGTAGCCGCGGACGTCCGCGATCAGGAATGCTCGTACCGCAGCCCCGCCTTCACGCGGCGCCTCGTCGCCCATGGAGGACGCGGAGTCAGACGACTCTTTGGTCACAGTGCCCCGGGTCGGTTTCTTTAGACACGCCGAACGTGCTCAATGATCGCGTTCTCGGGGCCGGATGTGAAGGGTCCGGCAGAGGCTTCGGCATCGCATTCTTGTCAGCGTCGTGGCCCAATCCTGGCCCAAACGTCCCAGCGGGGATGCCTGTGGACATTGGCGATGATCGATCGAGAGACCCCAAATGTGCCGTCATTCAACGCAATTCGCACGCTAAGTCGTCGAGGGTCGCCGAGACCGGCGTGGCCTGTCACGCCGGAGGTCGCGGGTTCGAGTCCTGTCGCTCCCGCTCCCTTAGAAGTGCCTGCACCGCGGGCCGTCGTGCTGGTTCCGCGTGGCGCGTCGATCACAAGGGCTTCACATGTACGCCACGGCTTGGCCACAGGCGAGCCATTGCCCCGCGGCAATGTTCGGGCCCTTCGATTCCTGACTAAGGAGGGGTATCCATGCACGTACGCGCGAAGGTCGCATCCGCGGCCATCGCCACCGTTGCGATCGGCGGGACCGTCGCCATGGTGGTGCCGAGCGCATCCGCCCACCGCAAAGGCCAGATCAAGCACGTGCTGCTGATCTCGGTCGACGGTATGCACCAGTCCGACCTCAACTGGTACGTGGCAAACCATCCGAACTCGGAGCTCGCCAGGCTCGCCTCCGGTGGCGCCGAGTTCACCAACAACCACACGTCGGACCCGTCGGACTCCGATCCGGGCGGAACCGCGCTGATGACCGGTGGCGACCCACGCGCGACCGGCGTCTATTACGACGTCGAGTACAGCCACGGCGTCTTCCCGCCCGGCACCACCGACTGCTCGGGTCCGGTCCCGGGGGGCAACGCGATCTACGACTCGCCGGACGACAAGCTTCCCGCGGTGCCGGACCTGCTGAATAACGGGAGCGGCAACACGTTCCCGTCATTCGATGAGGGCGGCTCGATCTTCCCGGGCGGCGATGACACCAACCCGGGCGCCATCATGAGCCTGAGTCCGCATCCGCAGTCGGGGCTGAACCCGGCGACGTTCCCGGTCGACCCGACGACCTGCCAGCCGATCATGCCCTGGGACTACCTGAAGGTCAACTCGATCTTCCAGGTCATCCACGGCGCCGGTATGCGCACCGCTTGGTCTGACAAGCACGCGGTCTACACCTCGTTCAACGGGCCTGGTTCGGGCGGCAACAGCATCGACGACTTCTTCGGTCCGGAGATCGACTCGCAGGCGGTCGAGCCGAACGGCGTCCCCTACCCGACCGACACGGACTGGGCGCACGACGATGCCGCCACCAAGCAATACGACGGCTACAAGGTCCAGGCGGTCATCAACGAGCTGGGCGGCCACGACCACAGCGGTACTCAGAAGGTCGGCGTCCCGGCGATCCTCGGGATGAACTTCCAGACCGTCTCTGTGGCCGAGAAGGTCGACTCGCCGAGCACGCTCACGCAGAACGCCGACGGCAGCTATACGGAAGGGCCGACCGAGCTCGCCGGCTACTACCCGAGCACGATGACGCCGCGCCCACTGCTGGCCGGCGCATTCGACTATGTCAACGCCCAGCTGGAGCGAATGGTCGACACGATCAACCAGGACGGTCTGGCGTCGTCCACGGCGATCATCATCACGGCCAAACACGGCCAGTCGCCCCAGGATCCGCTGCTGCTGAAGCGAATCGACGACGGCCCGATCATCGACGCGATCAACGCGGCATGGACCACCCAGACGGGTGATGCGAACAACCTGATCGTCGCCGGTACCGACGACGACCTATGGCAGAGCTACCTGTCGGTCAAGACGCAGGACGCGGCCGATTTCGTCAAGAACTACCTATGGAACCACAGCGCCACGGCGGTCCTCTACAACAACGATGGCGTGAACCGCGGCAAAGAGCAGGTCGCGCACTCCGGTCTGGCCCGGATCTACGCCGGTCATGAGGCCGCCGACTTCTTCGGCGTGCCGTACTCGGACCCGCGCTACCCGGACGTGTTCGGTCGCGTCCAGGTCGGCACGGTGTACACCACAGGCACCAAGATCGCCGAGCACGGAGGCGACAACCCGGGCGACCGCGACGTGCCGCTGCTCGTCTACGCGCCGGGGACGGTTCCGCACTCGAAGGTCCACGCCTGGGTGGAGACGACCCAGGTGGCACCGACGATCCTCCGCCTTCTGGGTCTGAATCCGAAGGCGCTCAAGGCCGTCCAAGAGGAGCACACAAAGGTCCTCCCAGGCATCGGCTAGCCATTCCGGTTCCACAGGGGTGCCACCAATGCCAGGTGGCACCCCTAGCCGGGAGCCGGCGTCAGGTCGCGGAAAGGTCAGGGACGGTTGCGAGCTGCGCTGCCTTCCAGGCTGCCAGGCCGCCGATGAGGTTCGTGACGTTTGCCAGCCCTTCGCGGCGCAGGAGGCTGGCAGCGACGGCCGATCGGTAGCCGCTGGCGCAGTAGACGATCAGCGGGCGGTCGAACGGGAGCTCGTCGACGTGCTGAGCAAGCTGGGACAGCGGCAGGTTCACGGCGCCGTCAACGTGATCTTCGCCCCATTCCCGGGTTGTGCGGACGTCGATCACCGTCGGTGCGGGCGACTGAGCGAGCTGCTCGGCCAGGGTGCCGGCCGTGATCCGCTCGATCCGATCGACCAGCTCGGGGGCATCCTCGAGTTGCTGCATCCCGCCGTCGAGATACCCGACGACCGTGTCAAAGCCGATCCGTCCGAGGCGGGTTGCGGCCTCGACCTCGCGTCCGGGCTCGGCGACGAGTACGACCGGTCGCTCCTGGTGGAGGATGGTGCCGCACCACGTGGCGAACGAGCCGCCCAGCCCGATGTTCAGCGCGCCACGGATGTGCGCGCCCTCGAACTCCGCCTGCTCGCGCGTATCCAGCAGCTGCGCACCGCCCGCGACGAGCTCGAGCAGCGCTTCGAGGCGCAGCGGCCGCAGCTCACGCTCGAGCGTGTCATCGAGCGTCGGTCGCTCACGGGCGTTGAGGACGGCGTCGTAGGTGAAGTACGCGGGCGTGTCCGGCTGGTCGGCCGTCACGATCTCAACGAACCGCTCGCGGCTCATCGGCTGCAGCGCGTAGTTGTACTCCCGCTGTACACCAATCCTGGAGACGGTGTCGGTCGAGAGATTCTTGCCGCAGAGCGAGCCGGCGCCGTGAGCTGGATACACGAGCGTGTCGTCAGGGAGCGGCAGGAGCTTGTCGTGCAGCGAGTCGTAGAGCATGCTCGCGAGTCGCTCGGCGGTCCATCCGAGCGATGCCCGTAGATCGGGCCGGCCGACATCGCCGATGAACAGCGTGTCGCCCGTCAACACGGCGTATGGCCCACCGCCGTCGTGTTCGGGATCGAATACGAGAATCGAAATCGACTCCGGCGAATGGCCGGGCGTCTCGAGCACCCTGAGCCGCACACCGCCCAGCCGCAGCTCATCTCCGTCGGCCATCGGGGTGAAGGCGTATTCGGCACTCGCCTGTGCGCCAAGGTGAATCGTCGCGCCGACTCGGTCGCGAAGCTCCAGGTGGCCCGCGATGAAGTCGGCGTGCATATGGGTTAGGAACACGTGCCGGATCTCGCAGCCCAGCTCGTCCGCGTCCGCGAGGTACTGCTCGATGTCGCGCTGCGGATCGATGACCGCCGCGGGACCTCCTGGGCGATCGGCCACCAGGTAGGAGGCGTGCGCGAGGCAGCCCAGGTAGTACTGCTTGAGGATCATGCTCGACGATTTCGCGCCGCCCGCGGGCTAATCGTACCGCCCTGCCCCGTCGTCCCGTGCTGCACAGGCCGCCTCGGCGCGCACGATCGTCTCGGTGCCCACGGCAGCGGCAAACCTTTCGTCCATTCTTCAACCTCGACACGTTTCCGCGAATCGGGTACCTTTCTCAGCGTGAGGCGCTGGATTCTGGCGATGACTGTGGCGGTGCTTGCGCTGCTCCCTGTCGGATTGGCCTTCTCGGCCAGTCCCGGCCACGGCCCGGGGTGCAAGAAGCGCAGAGACGGCACCTTCCACGGCTACTGCTTCCACAACAAGACCGTCACGAGGACTCACACCAAGACGGTCAGGACGACGCGGTCGACCACCCAGACGGCGACCGAGCACGTCACGAGCGGTAGCACAACCACGGTCCGGGGGACCACCACCACCACGACAAAACCGCGCCGGCAATGACGACGACCACCACCTCAACGCCGACGACAACCGCGACGGGGACGGTCCGGTGAGAGTGGCCTCGACCACGACCTACACCTCACCACCACCCAATCGACAGGCACGGTGACGTCGACCGACGACCGTCTAACCACCACGACGAGCCCATGAGCCGCGCTTCTCTCATCCGCTCGCTTGGACTTGCTGGTCGTCGCCGTCGTGCTGCTGGTGCCCGTCGGCGTCGCCGTCTCGGCTGGTGGAGGGTCGAGCACAGTGCCGGCGAAGTGCCGCCGGCACTTGGTCAAGGGGACGCGCAACCATTTCACCCGCCGGTGCAACGTGACCCGGACGAAGACGGCCACCAAGACGACGACGAAGGTCGTCCATGTCAACGGTGGGACGACGACGGTCACGACCACAACCGTCACGACCGAGCCCGAGAGCACCGTGACCGGCTCGAATTCTTCCACCACGACGACCACGACTCCCACGAGCACGGTCACCGCCACCGCGTCGACGTGGACGTCGCCGATGTTTAGTACCACCACGACCTCGGGCACCGATACTGCGGTCTCCACAGTCGGCACGCGGACGACGACTGTCACAACCCTGACTACGTGTACGACGCACACCCTTTTGCCGTCCGTCCCGGGCGTAAACCCAACCTGCTAGGCGCATAGCTGCCTACGGGCGCGGCGTGTGCGACGGAGCCCTGGATGGGCGACGCCAGGCCCCTTCCAGCCGCCTCAGTGCCCGCTCAAACTCTTAACCGGGTACAGATTCAGGAAGCTGTAGACGAGCGCCACCACCCATCCGACGGTGGCGAGCCGGGGGACGCGAGAGGGTGAGAGGAGTCGGGCCGTGATGATGTACACGCCCGGCATCACCAGGAGCATGTAGTACAGGTAGGAGATCCGGTCAAAGCCGTCGGCCTGGATGACGAACGGCACGAACGTGCCCACGCACCAGGCGGCGCCGAGGGCGGCGACGCGGTCGCGCTCGTGCCACGCCGCGGCGAGCGCCGCGCCGAGCGCGGGCAGGGCCAGGAAGATGATGAACGGGTTGATCTCGCCTCGGGCGTCGAAGACGGCACGGCTGGCCACGGTCTTCCCGCCGGCCACAGAGTTGACCGCTATCCGGTAGTACTCGATCGGCTTCTGGTCGAGCAGCCACTGCCAGGGCGTGGAAGAGATTCCGGTCGCGTTCGGCGTCGCCCTCAGCTGGGCCGCGTAGGACAGCATGTGCGAAATGTGGGTGAACGGGCTGCCGGCGTAGGTGATGTGGGTCCCGGGGTCGTACCCTGGCACGAGCACGTCCATCAGCCACACTCCGAGCAGCAGAGTGACCCCGGTGAGCGCCACGAGCTCGATCAGCGGCAGTAACCGCCGCCGTGCGGTGGCCCAGACCCCCGGGGAGCCGCCCCGCGCCCAGAGCACGACGAACAGCTCGAGCAGCACAAACGCCGGGAGGGCACCCAGGGCGACCAGCTTCATGCAGCTGGCGATCCCGAGTGACACGCCGCCAAGCAGCGGCCGTCCACGAACGTAAAAGGCGGCAGCCACCAGCACCATGGCCACGAAGTAGACGTCGAGTGTGGCGATCCGGCCGTGGATCAGCATCAGGTTGTCGAGCGCCATCACTCCACAGGCGCCCACCGCGAGCCAGGGGCTGCCCCCGGCACCGCGCACCAGCGCATACAGGGCCAGGATCGCGATCAACCCGAAGATCACGCTGCCGATCCGCCACCCCCAAGGGTTGTTGCCAAACAGCTTGATCGTGCCGGCGATGATCAGCTTGCCCAGCTGGGGGTGCTCGGCATTGGGGTCCTTGCCCAGGGGCGCGTTGGCGTAGGGAAGCCCAGCCGGCGGATGGATATCGTCGATCACCCGAGCGGCATCGACGTAGTACTGCTCGTCGAAGATCAGCTGGTGGGCGGAGTCACCGGTGCAGGGCGATGAGCACGGCACGCCCAGGTAGAAGACTCTTGCTCCCAGCGAGTACAGGACGATCAGGGCGAGCGCGACTGCGGGCGCGCGACGATGAGCGAGGAGGCGCCGGGCCTCGCCGAGGAGCGATCGCATCGCGGCAGTATTCCCATTCCGGCGACCGGCCGCGCCGCAGCGGCCCGCGGGCCGCCAGTCAGGAAGAGCAGCCTCCGCAGAGGGCCGGTGTTATTTTCGGCGGGTGGAAGCAGGTCTGAGTCGGTCGGTGGAGGGGCGCAAGACCGTGACCGTCGTGTTCGCCGACCTCGTGGCATTTACCCAGCTGGCGGAGCGGCTTGATCCGGAGGCGCTGCGCGGATTGATGTCGGAGTTCTTCGCCCGGGCGGCGTCCGTCGTGGAGCGGCTCGGCGGCGTGGTCGAGAAGTTCGTCGGCGACGAGGTGATGGCGATCTTCGGCGTCCCCGCCGTGCGGGAGGACGACGCTCTGCGCGCCGTCCGGGCCGCGGCGGCGCTGCGCGAGTGCGTCGCGGAGTTCGATCGGGAGGTGGATGTCCGCCTGGAGGTCCGGATCGGCGTCAACACGGGGGAGGTGATGACCGGCGATCCGTCCCTTGGACACAGCTTTGTCAGCGGAGAGCCAATCGCCGTCGGCAAGCGCCTGGAGCAGGCAGCGGAGCCGGGAGAGATCGTGCTGGGTGAAACCACATACCGGCTCGTGGCCCATGCCGTCCGGGCATCCGAGGTCGGTCCGCTTGCGTTGAAGGGGAAATCGGAGGAGGTGACGGCCTATCGCCTCGACGCCGTCGATCCGGAGGCGACGGCGATTCCACGTCGAGGAGACACGCCGTTCGCCGGACACTTTCGGGACCTCGAATGGCTCCAGGCCCGATATGACCGGGTTGTCGCCGGCGACGGTGCCCACATGGTCACGGTCGTGGGGGAGCCGGGCATCGGGAAGTCGCGGCTCGTGCGCGAACTCGTCACGACGGTGGAGGACGAGGCGGTAACGCTCGTTGGCCGCTGCCCGCCGCATGGCGAAGGGGTGACGTTCTCCCCGGTCCGTGAAATCTTCCGAGCGGCGGGCCGTGACGAGGTCGAGCTGGAGGGCTCGAGCTACGAGGTCTTTGCGGCCGTCCGGCGGTTGCTCGAAGAGCTCTCGCAGGCTCGTCCCGTCGTCGTGGTGTTCGACGACATCCACTGGGCAGAGGAGACGCTCCTCGATCTGCTCGAATACCTGGCCCTGCGGCTCGGCCCTGCGCTGGTGCTCGTACTGTCCATCGCCCGACCTGAGCTGGCGGAACGGCGTCCGCAGTGGGTTCGAGATCCAAACGCCTCGCTCGTGCTCGATCCGCTCACTGACGCGGAGTCGAATGTGCTGATCGAGGCGCTGGGGGCGCCCGACCAGCTGAGAGTCCGGATCGCCGAGGTGGCGGAGGGGAACCCTCTGTTCATCGAGCAGCTCGCGCTGTTCGCGCGGGAGGAGGGCGCGTCGGTGACCCTGGTCGACTCGATCCGCGGGGTCCTCCACGCCCGGCTCGACCGGCTGGACTCTGACGCGCGGGCAGTGCTGGAGCGGGCAGCGGTGGTGGGCCGTAGCTTCTCTCTCCGGGCTGTGCTCGACATGGTGCCATTCGCACAACACGATGCGGCGCAGGCCCGGTTCTTCGAACTCGCCCGGCAGGGCCTCGTCCGTCCGGACGCCACCACCCCCGACGAGGGGTTTCGCTTCCAGCATGCCCTGACTCCGCGACGCCGTCTATGAGGCGATGCCGAAGGCCCTGCGGGCCGACCTGCACCAGGTCGCTGCCACGTATGTCGAGGCCAGCGGTGATTCCGATGCGCTCTGCGGATACCACCTCGAGCGCGCCTACCGGCTCCGCCGTGAACTCGGCCAGCAGGATGCCGAGCTGGGCCGGCGGGCTGGGCTGCTCCTGCTGGGCGCCGGCCAGGACGCCCTGGACCGATCGGACGTCGCCGGCGGAATCGCCCTGCTGGAGCGCGCCCGGGTCCTTCTGCCGCCCGATGACCCGCGGCTCTCGCCCCTGCTGACCGCGCTTGGAGACGCGCACGTGAAGGCGGGGAACATGTCGACCGCCGAGCATGTGCTGGACGAGGCGATCGAGGTGGCCGCAAGGCTCGGTACACGTGCCGCCGAGCTGCACGCCCGGGTCGAGCGTCAGTTCGTAGTCGAGTTCACCGTGCGCAGCGCATCGGCCGAGCAGAGCGTGAGCGTCGCCCAGGCTGCGATCAGAGAGCTGGAGGGGCTGGGAGACAAGCTGGCCCTGGCCCGCGCCTGGTGGCTGAGGAGCAGCGACGATCTCGCCGCCGGCCGCTTTCTGGACCGCGCCAGGGCAATGGAGCACGCACTCACGTATGCCAGGCAGGCCGAGGCGGGGCTGGCGATGGTTGGCACCCTCGGAGGATTGCTCGCCCAGGCACTGCTCCACGGCTCCACTCCCGTGGGTGAAGCAATTGACCGGGTCGAGCGTTTGCCCGCCGAGCTCGGGCTGGAGGGCGCACTACGCGTCGCGGTCGATACGGGTCTGGCCGGGCTGGTGGCCATGGACGGGCGGATCGATGACGCCCGCCGCATCTATCAGCACGGCATTGCCCAGACCGAGGAGTTCGGGCTGCGCTTTCGCCGGGCCGTACAGGCGGTCGTCGGCGCACAGATCGAGCTCCTGGCTGGGGACCCGGCCCACGCCGAAAAGGAGCTCCGCGCCTCGTCCGCTGCCCTGGATGAGTTCGGCGCCACCACGTCGGCCGCCACGCACCGCGCGATGCTCGCCGAGGTTGTCTGCGTGCTCGGTCGGCTGGACGAGGCGGAGACTCTGGCCCGGAGTGTCGCCGAGGAGGCAACCGAGGACGACCTCGTCACGCAGGTGCTCTGGCGCAGTGCGCTGGTCCGGGCGCTGGCGCGCCGGGGCCTGATGGCGGAGGCCCGGGAGCCCGCCCAGGAGGCGCTAGAGCTCAGCGCCGGGATGCAGTTCCCGTTCGTCCAGGTGGCCGCGCTCACCGCTGCCGCCGAGGCCGATCCAGGCGACGCAGGCCGCCTGCTGGACGCTGCCCGCGAAATCATGGACGCCAAGGGCAACCGGGTCGAGCTGGCCCGTCTGGAGTCGCTCGCCGCCAAGCGCGCGTGAGGGCGCCAGCACCACGGCTCGCGTTCGGCTAAATTCGCCACGGGGACCGCGACGAGAGGAGATTGACGTGGGTGAAGATGACACGCGCGACCGCGAGGACGCCCCCGAAGAGCACGGCCTCCAGGAACACGGCCTCCAGGAACACGGCCTCCAAGAGCACGGCCTCCAAGAGCACGGCCTCCAAGAGCATGGCCTCCAGGAACACGGCCTCCAAGAGCACGGCGAGGAAGCCGACGAGGAGCACGGCGAGGAGCGCTAGCCAGAGCAGCACCCACGCCAAGGTCGCCGGTAGCGGCCGGCGGGCCGTTCGGGGTGCCCGCCGGCTGGGCGCCGTACCTGAGGATGAGCCCGTCGAGGTGACCGTGATTGTCCGACCACGGACCTCCCTGCCGAGTGCGGGCCAGATCGGCCGGGAGCCGCTCGGCGAGCGGCGGTATCTCACGCGACGGGTGTTCGCCGCCAGGCACGGGGCCGATCCGCAGGACCTGGCAGAGGTGGCAGCGTTCGCCGGCGCCCACGGGCTGACCGTCCGCCACTCGCGCGTGGCTCGTCGCAGTGTGGTCCTCCGCGGGTCGGCGGGCCGTATGAGCGACGCGTTCCGGACGAGACTGGTCCGGTACCGCTCGCCCCGGGGCGAGTACCGTGGCCGAACCGGTCCGGTCCAGGTCCCTCGGACGCTCGCACCGCTCGTCGAGGCCGTCCTTGGTCTGGATGACCGCCCGCAGGCCCACTCCAAGTGCCACGTGGTCCCGGCCGGGCGGATGGAGCAGGTCAAATCGAGGTCCTTCACGCCCAACAGGATCGCCGAGCTCTATGGCTTTCCGAAGCACCTGGACGGCCGCGGTCAGCGGATCGCGATCATCGAGCTCGGTGGCGGCTTCCGGCGCGCCGAGGTGCGCCGCTACTTCGCAAGCCTGGGGCTGCCAATGCCGAAGATCACCACCGTCTCGGTCGACGGCGGCCGCAACCTTCCCGGTCACGACAGCGAGGCCGACAGCGAGGTGCTGGGTGACATCGAGGTGATCGGCGCGGTCGCACCAGGCGCGGAGATGTTGGTCTACTTCGCGCCCCTGTCCGACCGGGGGTTCATCGATGCGCTCACGACGGCCGTATTTGACCCCCGCGGGCCCTCGGTGATCTCGATCAGCTGGGGAGACGCGGAGATCAACTGGACCGATCAGGCGCGGGCCGCGATGGACGATGCGTGCCGGGCCGCCGCCGCCCTCGGCATCACGGTTTGCGCGGCGACCGGCGATGCCGGGTGGACCGACGGCGTCGCCGGCCGATACGCGCACGTCGACTATCCCGCCTCCAGCCCCTATGTACTGGCGTGCGGAGGCACCCGGCTGGAGGTACAGGACGGTGCGATCGTCGAGACCGTCTGGAACAACCACAACGGCAATGCCACCGGCGGCGGGGTGAGCGCCATCTACGGATTGCCCGACTGGCAGCAAACCGCGAGGGTCCCTCCATCGGTCGCCCGGGGAGGCCACGGTCGCGGCGTCCCGGACGTCGCCGGCAACGCGGATCCCGAGACCGGCTACCTGATCGGCAGCGGCGAAGCCAACGTCGGATGGGGAGGCACGAGTGCCGTGGCACCGTTGTGGGCCGGCCTCATCGCCTGCCTGAACCAGGGCCTCGGCACCCAGGTCGGCTACCTGAACCCGCTGCTCTACGAAGCGGTCGGAGCAGCGGCTTTCAGCGACGTCTCGCGGGGCGGAAACGGCGCATACCGCGCCCGTCGGGGGCGTTGGGACGCGTGCACGGGGCACGGGAGTCCCAGGGGCGGCGCACTACTTAAGGCACTGACGGCTTCGCTCACGGCCGGGGGATAGGACCGGCGACTATCCGGCCAACCCGTGCGTGTACGCGTAATGGACGGCCTGCGCGCGGTCGCGGGCGCCGATCTTGGAGAAGAGATGATTGACGTGAGTCTTGACCGTGGCCTCGCTGACCACGAGCGTGCTGGCGATCTCCCCGTTGGACAACCCGCGCGCGATCAGGGTGAGGACCTCTGCCTCCCGCGGCGTGAGCTCGTCCGGTAACGACGGCGGCGGTACCGGCCGCGACCCGGCCGCGGCGGCCTTGAGCAGGCGGCTCTGCACGACGGGATCTAGCAGCGCCTGGTGATTGGCCGCGGCGTGGACGGCCCGGCTGATCTCGGCGATGCCCGCGTCCTTGGTCAGATACCCGCGGGCGCCGGCACGCAGCGCATCCAGAATCGACGCCTCGTCGGCGTGTGTGGTCAGAATGACGACCTCGGTATCGGGCCACGAGGCCAGGATCCGCCGAGTGGCCTCCACTCCGTCGAGCTTGGGCATCCGAAGGTCCATCAGCACGACGTCGGGGCGGTGGCGCATCACAAGTCCGACGGCCTCCTCACCGTCGGAGGCCGCCGCCACGGGCTCGATCTCGGGCGCGCTCTGAAGCAGGGTCATCAGCCCCTCCCGAACCAGGGCCTGGTCGTCCACGACGAGCACACGGACCATCCCGCTCACGGCCCCGGGACCTCAGCCACCGGCAGACGCAACTCGACCTGCCACCCGCGCCCGTTGCCCCCCGCGGCGAGCGTGCCGCCGAGAAGCTCCGCCCGCTCACGCATCCCCCGGAGCCCAAAGCCGCCGCCGGTGCTGGCCAGCTCGCTCGCGTAGCCCCGCACGCCCGGCGAGGCGTTCGCATCCGCAATCACGAGGACCACATCTTCGCCGGGCTTCCGGCCCGCTCGCAGGCTCACAGACACGTCGGCGCCGCGGGCATGTTTGCGGACGTTGGTCAGCGACTCCTGCGCCACCCTGAAGACGGCGTCCCCGATCGGTCCCGCAATCAGGCCCATATCGCCCTCCAATTGAAGCTCGACCGAGCCTTCGCCGCCCGCCCGGTACTCGGCCACCAGCGCCTGGAGCCGTTCGGCCACTGAGCTCGTGTCGCCGCGCAACGCGCCGACCGCGCGGCGCGTCTCCCGGAGCCCGTCCCGGGCCAGCTCGTGGGCCTGGCGCACGCGCTCGAGCAGCGCGTCTCGATCGGCTCCCTGCTCAATCAGCGACGCAGTGGCCTCAAGCTGAATGGCCAGCCCGGCCAGGGCGTGCGCCAGCACGTCGTGAATCTCCCGGGCGATCCGGGCCTGCTCCTCCAGCCGGGCGACCCGAACCTGTTCCTCATGCGAGCGCTGGCTCTCGGCCAGCAGCAGTTCGGCCTGCTCGGCGCGGACCAGCGACCCGCGGGCGTTGGCCCCGCCGAACATCGTGGCGGTAAAGCCCAGGACGTAGGCCAGAAGGCCGAGGCCATTGTTGTCATAGACGAGCGTGGCGATCGCCAGTGCCACCGCGCCAATGACCAGGACGCCGAGTGCGTCGCGCAGCGGCCTGCGCACGGCCGCCGCGGCGACGGCCACGAAGACGAACGCGCTGGCCGCGCTGTTGGGCGCGGCTCCGAGCAGCACCCCGCCGGCGGCGGCGAGGACGTACAGCTCGGCCATCCTGCGCTCCCGGCCGCGGGGCCAGATCGTCCAGTAGAGCCAGGCGATCGCGGCGAGCGCCAGCAGCAGGGAGACGACGAGGCCGCGACCGCTTCCACCGGGGTGGTGGTTGGCGCCGAAGACCGACCAGGCGACGAGGGCGAGGCCGGCCAGACGAATCGGGGTCGCGTAGCGGTAGTCGAGGCGGTAGAGGAACATCGTGAGAGAAGGTACGGAGTGCCGGTCGGTGGTTTCAACCCTGACGCCCGAAGAGCGGGGCTCGCATACCGCGAGCCCCGCTCGAAGGCCGCCGCCAGGAAGTGCCGCTACGCCAGTTCGGGCGCGACCTGGCCTTGAAGCTGCTGGCGCCGAAGGGCCAGCACCGCCGTGCGGCCCAGGACCTCAAACACCGCCATGCCCAGGAGAGCCGCCGTCCAGGCCGCGCCGCTGGTGATCGAGTGAGCGGCGCTGAAGCTGGCCACCGTCGCCCGGCCACCGTTGTTGATCCAGATCAGGAAGGCAAACCTTGAGCCCATTCCGAGAACCCAGTACACCGCCGAGGCCCACCCGGCCCGGGCCACGACCTGGCCGTCGGTGCCCCGCCGCATCATCACGGTCTTGCCGCTGAGGACGCCGATCGTTCCGCCGAGGAGCGCGAGCGCCCCGATCAGGACGAGGTCGTTGCCGGCGGTGGGAATACCGTGGAAATAGCTGGCGACGGCGATGCTCAGGATGACGATCGGGCGAAGCAAACTGCGAGTGCTGAGCGGACGCTCCTTGAGCTGTACGAGGACGAGGAGCACCAGCGCTGAATCGATGAGGTAATCAGTTGTTGTCATGAGTGCATGGTCGCCCCGGTGGCCGGATCGCACATCGGCTTCCGGGTCGATTTGCGGGTGGAGATTTCGAGCTTCTCCACCCGTGGGTGGAGAAGGCGCTCTCTCCGTCCAGGACCGCCGGCCCGAGGCCCGTCGTAGTCTCTGACTGGCATGGCCGTGCCGCAGATCGAGGCTCATTCGTCGCGGGCTACCGGATCGCCCACCGACCACCCCGCCCGCGCCAGGCCGTGGGGCCGCGTGTCGCTGCTGTGGCGCGTGTTCGCCGCCAATGTGGTCGTGTTCGTGCTGGCCGTCGTCCTGCTGGCGTGGACCCCGGTGACCGTCCACCGGGTGGCCACCCCCGGCGAACTGGCGGTGCTCGCGGCGGGACTTCTCCTGATGCTGATCTTTGACCTGGCCCTGCTCCGCCGGGCCTTCGGGCCGCTGCGCCGGCTGGCCGCCATGATGGGCCAGGTTGAACCGGGGCATCCGGGGCGACGAGCCGAGCCGCCGGAGGGCGCGGGCAGTGAGGTAGCCGCGCTGACGGGGGCGCTGAACTCGATGCTTGACCGCCTGGAGGGTGAGCGGCGGGAGAGCGGACGGCGTGCCCTGGCGGCCCAGGAGGGCGAACGGACGAGGGTGGCGCGCGAGCTCCACGATGAGGTCGGCCAGGTGCTGACGGCGATCGCCCTGCAGGCCGAGCGGGCAGCTGGTCAACCGGCCGGACAACGCGAGGCCCTGACCCAGATCGCGGACAGCCTGAAGCGCAGTCTGGAGGATGTCCACCGGATTGGGCGCGAGCTCCGCCCTGAGGCGCTGGATGACCTCGGACTGATCAACGCCCTGATCGCCCTGTGCTCCCGGATCGACAGGGAGGCCGGCCTCCGGGTCGCCCGCGAGCTGGACTGGAACCTTCCCGCGCTCTCGGCCGAGCAGGAACTCGTCATCTACCGCGTGGCCCAGGAGGCGCTCACTAACGCCCTGCGCCATGCCCACGCCACCCAGGTCACCGTGAGCCTGAGTCATCGGGATGGTTGCGCGGTGCTCAGTGTCAACGACGACGGTCGCGGCCTGCCGGCGCGAGTCACCGAAGGCGGCCTGGGTGGCATGCGCGAGCGAGCGCGATTGATCGATGCACGGCTGGATGTCGAGTCCGATCCGGGGCAGGGGACCGCCGTCGTGCTGAGCGTCCCGGTCAGCGGCGCCCAGCCTTGACGCCGCTGAGGACCCGCGTGCTGCTGGCCGACGATCACGCCGTCGTGCGCAGCGGACTGCGGGCGGTTCTGGAGGCCGAGACGGATATCAGTGTGGTCGCCGAGGCCGCCGACGGTCAGGAGGCGCTGGCAAAAACGCTGTCGCGCGAGGTCGACCTGGCCATTCTGGACGTGTCAATGCCCAAGCTCACCGGACTCCAGGCGGCGGCCGAGCTTCATCGCCGCCAACCCGAGGTCCGGATTCTGATCCTGTCGGTGCACGACAACGAGCAGTACTTCTTCGAGGCGTTACGAGCCGGGGCCTCGGGCTATGTCCTGAAGTCGGCCGCCAACCGGGACCTGGTGGACGCCTGCCGGGCGGCCATGAGGGGAGAGCCGTTCCTGTATCCGCGAGCAGTCACAGCATTGGTGCGTGAGGTCTTGGAACAGGCTAAGCGTGGTGAGGTGATCTCCGACGACCCGCTCACCCCGCGGGAGCTTCAGGTGGTCAAGCTGATCGCCGAGGGCCATACGAGCGACGAGATCGCCCAGCAGCTCTTCATCAGCCGCAAGACGGTGGATCGGCACCGCTCAAACCTGCTGGAGAAGCTGGGCATGCGCAACGTGGCCGAGGTCACCCGCTACGCCATCCGGCGGGGCCTGCTCGAGCCCTAGGCACGCTCGGCTGCGACGCCGGCGGCCCCCGGCGGGTCGACGGGTATGGGTAGAAGTACCAATGGCGCCGGGCCGGATTCTCGGGTTCTCTTTGAAGGTTGATGGTGAAGACGCCCGCAGAACTCAACCGCGCCGTGCGGACCGTGATCGAGGCCACCGACCCCGCGGTCAAGCCCGTGCGCAAGCTCCGGCGGTTCGTGGTCAAGCGGATCGAGGTCGTGGGGACCCCGTTGGTCGACGAACTCGCCAAGCAGTCTGGAAAGGCCGTGAGCGGCCTGGGCATCCGTCAGCGGCAAGCCAAGAGCTCGGGACTCCAGAAGTGACCTCGACGCGCGGGGGGGGTCCCGCGGCCGGGCGCACGTTGGGGGGCGCCAACGGCGCGGCCGGCAATGGCGCCGCTGCGCCGGCCGCCAAGACGGCGCGCCGCCGGACGCTGAATGAAGCGGCCCACAAGCTCGGCAACTGGGAGGTTTCGCCGGCGCCGGCGCCCGAGGGCGAGAATGGGCGCCCGGCGTTCGCGGGCAACGACCCGGAGCGCGATGTGGTGGCTCACGCCGGCCGCCTGGTTCTGGCCCTGGGCGCCCTGGGTGTCGTCTACGGCGACATCGGGACCAGTCCGCTGTACGCGGAGCGGGTCATCTTCACTGCCCACGCCAACGCCGCCCGGACCACCATCCCCGGGGTGTACGGCATTGTCTCGCTGATCTTCTGGGCCCTCACGATCATCGTCTCGATCAAGTACGCCGGCTTCGTGATGCGGGCCCACAACCGCGGAGACGGTGGCGTGATGGCCCTGACCGCGCTCATCCAACGCCGGAAACTGGGCCGGACCGCCCTGCTGGTGAGCCTGGGGATCTTCGGCGCGGGGCTGTTCCTCGGCGACGGGATGATCACGCCCGCCATCTCCGTCACCTCGGCCGTGGAAGGGCTCAAGGTGGCGGCGCCCGGCCTGGCCAATCTCGTGGTCCCCATATCGCTGGGCATTCTGGTGGCGCTATTCGCGATCCAGCGCTTCGGAACCGGCGCGGTGGGCTGGCTGTTCGGTCCCGTGATCCTGGTCTGGTTCGTGGTGATCGGGGTCCTGGGCGCCAAGCAGGTGGTGGCCCACCCCGCTGTCCTGGAGGCGCTGTCCCCCACCTGGGGGGCCAGGTTCATGATCGACCACGGAGTGGCCGCCTTCCTGACGCTCGGCGGCGTGGTCCTGGCTGTGACCGGCGCCGAGGCCCTGTACGCGGATCGAGGCCACTTCGGGGCGGGACCGATCCGACGAACGTGGTTCGGAATCGTCTTTCCGGCGGTTCTCCTGTCCTACCTGGGACAGGGCGCGCTCGTGCTGGCCCACCACCACGCCGTGACCAACCCGTTCTACCTCCTGGTTCCCAGTGGAGGGCGGCTCGCGATGGTGTTCCTGGCCACGGCGGCCACGATCATCGCCTCGCAGGCGGCCATCACCGGCTCCTTTTCCATGGCTCGCCAGGCGATGCAGCTCGGTCTGCTTCCGCGGTTGAAGATGTCCCACACCTCCGAGCTTGAGGGTCAGATCTACGTGCCCGTGGTCAGCTGGGGCCTGGCGGCTGGTGTGATCGCACTGGTGCTGATCTTCCAGCGCTCGTCCTCGCTGGCCGAGATCTACGGCGTCGCCGTAACGGGCACGTTCATCCTGGACACGATCCTGTTCCTGGCCGTGGCCCGGTTCATGTGGAACACCGCCACCTGGAAGCTCGTGCTGCTGGGCGTCGTGTTCCTGACCGTTGAGATCGCGTTCTTCAGCTCCAACCTGACCAAGGTCAGCCACGGGGCCTGGATCCCCCTGTGTGCCGGCGCGCTGGCCTCAATCGTGATGCTGACCTGGCGACGCGGGCGGGAGATCGTGACCCGCAACCGGGAGGAGGCCGAGGGACCACTCCAGGATTTCCTTTACCGAGTCCGGATGGCCGACCCGCCGGTCCATCGGTGCGGCAATGTCGCGGTCTACCTGAGCCCCGACAAAAGCACGACGCCGCTGGCACTCAAGGCCGAGGTCGAGCACCACGGCGTGTTCCACGACAAGGTGCTGATCGTGTCAATCGATTCGGTCAGCGTGCCCCGCGTCGACCCGGCGGACCGCTTCGCCGTCGAGACGCTGGGGGAGGGCCTGTTCAAGATCCTCCACGTCACGATGCGCACGGGCTATCGCGACAGCCTGGACATCCCCGCCTCGTTGGCCCTGGCCCGCAAACGTGGCCTGCTCCAGCGCAACCTCGACCTCGAGCACGCCTCGTACTTCCTGTCACGAATCACGATCACGCCCGATCGTGGGCACGGGATGTGGCGCTGGCGGAAGTCGCTGTTCACGGTCATGGCGCGCAACGCGGCCAGCCCGATCGATCATTTCAACCTGCCGGTCAACCGGACCGTGACCGTGGGCTCGCAGATCGGGCTGTAGGCATATAGGCTCGCGTCAACATCCACGCCTGCAAGGAGGAGCCAGATGGCAGACAGCGTCTACCGGGTGACCGAGGTGATCGGGACCAGCACCGAGGGCTGGGCGGAGGCGGCGAAGGTCGCGGTTGAGACGGCGGCCAAGTCGGTGCGCGACCTTCGCGTCGCGGAGGTGATCCGCGAGGACGTCACGATCGAGAACGGCCAGGTCGTCAACTACCGCGTCCGCCTCGGAATCTCGTTCAAGTACGAGGGCGGCGACTAGGAGAGCACTCGAGGGCCCGACCGGGCGCGGGCCCTCGGCTCACCCATCGGGGCGGCCCGCCCCGGGCTTGGCCAGCCGCAGGCCACCCCGCACGAATCCGGGTCCGGTGGCCCGGTACGCCGGAACGACCTCGCTGGTGACCAGGCCGACTCGCGTGGTGAGTTCGTCGACGGCCGGAAACCAGCCCCGGACACGCTCCGGGGTGTCCACGATGACTGTCACGGTCGGAACCCGCCGGCGGAGCTGCCAGAACGAGTCGCCGTGCGGGGCCTGTGGCTCGCTGTAGCCCCAGATCCCCCGCAGCGTCGTCGCACCCGACGCTCCGGACTGCCGCAGGGCCCTGACCAGCTCGCCGTGCAGAGGATGGCCGTCGGCCCGCGCCCGCTCGGGCGCGTGGATCATCAGCTTCTGCCAGATCCGCATGCCGGCCGGATCGGCCTCCGGCAGATGCTGGGGTGCGGCGATCAACCGGCCGTCGCGCTTGCACAGGCGGACGCGCTCAAGCGTCACGAGGGGCCTGGCCAGAAGCGCGCGCAGCTCGGGGAAGATGCCCGCCACGACCGGCGCGTCGCCGACGCCCACGATCATCAGCGGCACGGACGCGTTGGCGGCAAAGAAACGCGCCCGCCGGCGCGTCCCATGGGCCGTTCCATCGACCCCCAGCAGAACGGTGGTCGCGAGCATACCCCTGCGGTGAAACAGCTCGACCACGGCCTCGAACACCGGCCGGCGTCCTGCTCGCTCGTGTCGGCCCACGTAGACCGTCACCTTGGTCGCGTCAGGCGAGTCGGTCGCGGATGCCTCGGGCGCGGACACGTCCGTGATCAGCCGGGCGCGCTCGAGCGTCACCAGCCCATCGAAGCGGAGCTCGGTCAGCTCGGGGAGGATCGCCTGGATGCGAGCCCGCGTATCGACGGCTACGGAGACCAGCGGCAGGTCCTCGGAGAGGGAGAGCAGGCGGTCGGTGTGGAGGTGCTGCTTGACGCCAAACCCCTCAACGCCGCGGATGACCAGGCTCGTCTGAACGCCGTGGCGGGCGTAGGTCTCGGTCAGCCTGTCGGCCAGGAAACGGCCGGACGCTCGGTCGCGCTCACCGAAGTAGACAGTCAGCTTGAGGCAGTCGTCGCTCACAACCAACCTCCGACGGCCCGTCCGGCCCAGGCCACGGCCAACCCGATCGCGAGGCTCAGGATCAGGTTGGCAATCCCGGCCCCGAGCTGCCCGTCCTCTCCCAGGCGCTGGCTCTCAAATGTCCAGGTGCTGAAGGTCGTGAACGCGCCGATCAGCCCGGTGCCCACCAGCCGGTAGGCGTCCCCGCCGACCGACGCTCCGACGACCACCCCCAGCCCGAATGCTCCCAGCAGATTGACGAGCAGCGTTCCGAAGGGGAAGTCGCGGTCCACGCGTCCGGATACCGTGCCGTCAATGACAAAGCGGGCGACCGCGCCCACGCCGCCCAGCAGGCCAATTCCGAACACGAGCAAGCCGCTCATCCCGTGAGCCTCGCTCGGCGTACGAGGTTGGTGGCCAGCGCGACGGCCAGGAATCCGACGGCGACGCTGGTCACGCCATAGGCCACCGCCAGCCCGACCTGACGTCCGTCGAGCATCCGCAGAATCTCCAGCTGCAACGTGGAGAAGGTGGTCAGCGCGCCGCACAATCCCGTGCCCAGCAGCGGGCGGCGGTACGCCGAGACGGGGAGGCGCTCCTGGAGCCTCGTCGTGAGATAGCCAATCAGGAAGGCCCCAACGAGGTTGACGACAGTCGTCGCCCAGGGCCAGGAGCCGACGCGGAACGGGAGCGCCTGCACCAGCTCCGCTCTGGCCACGGCGCCGACACAGCCACCCACGAAGATGGCCCCTAGCTCGCGGGCATCAAAGCGCAGCTCGGTCCCTCCGTCCGATCCAGACCGGCTGAACAGATGTGGCGAGGACTGGCTCCATGTCAACCTCCGGGTCGGGCGACGACTCTGTAGAGGCCATCAGCGGCAGACGCCGCGGTTACGGAGCGAGCCTCATCGCTCACCCGCGACGATACCGGAGGCATCGCCCCGGTCGTGGCACCGTCGGCGCGCCCCGGGCCCATCCGCGCCATCATCGGTGGGCTTTGCGGGTGAGCAGACGGGTTGTCCTGTGGGTGATTGCCGCCCTGGCGGGGACGGCAGCTGTGGCCGGGGCCAACCGGCCGGGCTCGCCCCGGCCCCATTGGCGCGTCCTGACCCTCCGGGTGATCCGGGGAAGGCCGTACTCCTTCGCCGAGCCCGCGATCGCCGTCGGCCCCCGCGGATTGATGATCCTGGACACGGCGAGCGCGAACACCGGGGCTCCGCCGACGTTCTGGCTCTCTCGTGACGGCGGCCGACGGTGGGCGGCGGGACGAGACTTCGATCCAACCGGGGCTAGCACGGGCGACGCCGACGCGGCGATCGGACCTGACGGCTTCATGTACGCAC
This sequence comes from uncultured Solirubrobacterales bacterium, assembly GCA_963705785.1. Taxonomy (GTDB): domain Bacteria; phylum Actinomycetota; class Thermoleophilia; order Solirubrobacterales; family Solirubrobacteraceae; genus Palsa-465. Next base: position 96,353 of record CAVPKV010000066.1, read on the forward strand.
TGAACCTGGGCTACAACCCGAACCCGCCCGGTCAACCGGCCAACCCGACCGTCCTGGTCTTCCGCTCGCGCGACGGCAGAAGGTGGCAGGGCCCAGCGTCGTTCCCCGCCCCGCACGGGGCCGATCAACCAGACCGTCCGTGGCTCGTGGTCGACCCCCGCCGCCCGGCCGGGGTGGACGTGGCCAACAGCGAGGGCAGCGGCAACATCGTGCTCTGGCGCTCGGAAGACCACGGAGCTCGCTTCTCGGGTCCGTACCCGGTGACCGGGGGCACGAACGGCCAAGCGGCTCTGGCTCTGAGCAGTCGTCCGGTGTTTGATCCCACGAGCGCAAGTCGCATGTTCATGCTCTACGAGACGGCCACCGGGGTGGCGTCCGCTGCTGGTCGGCAAGGTGCGGTTCCCCCATACGAGTTCCCGCTGCGCCAACTGTGGCTGGCCACCACAACCGACTCGGGGCTAACCTGGAGCAACCGCCTGGTCCTGGACACGACCGCCCGGACAGGAGCGCTTCACGACGCCACCCTGGGCCACCTGCTGGTCGCCTCGGCCATTGATCGGTCAGGGAATCTGTATGCCGCCCTGTCCGTGCGACCGCGCGGAGGCACCGCCACGGCCATCTACCTCCTGCATTCAAGGAGCCACGGGGTCAGGTGGTCTTCGCCAGTCCGGCTCGCCACTCGAACTCGGTCCAACATCATGCCCGCCCTGGCAGTGAACGGTCGCGGTGTGGCTGACCTCTCCTGGTACGGCTCGGGGGCGGCCGACTTCCGGAGCCCTCATGCCGTGTGGACGGAGATGTTCGCCCGGGTGATCCACCCTCTCGGCGCTCACCCGGGGATAACCGTGAGGCAGATCAGCGGACCGGAGCCGGTCCACGTGGGCGGCATCGACACGGCCGGGACGGTGGGCTCAGATCTGGGCGCCAACTGGGCGCTGCGTGACTTTCAGAGCATCGCCGTCGGACCGTGTGGCCGACCGCAGCTCGTGTGGGCGGACGACTACCACCGGAAGGTCACCCAGACGGCGTCTCCGGCCGTTCCCTGCCGGAGCTGAGGACCAGGTCCTAAAACGTCGAGCAGCGCCGCGGTACTCATGCCTCGAGGGCCGCCTGCCGATGCAGGATCGATATGGCCGGCGGTGCGACCGATAACCGGCGGCGGCTCGAGGGCTTCGACGGCCTCCGCGCCTGCGCTCTGATCCTGGTTATGGCCTACCACTCCGGGAACGTGGTGGGCGCAGCATCAGTCGGGTCCCTGGCCCCGGTCGTGGCCGCGCTGAAGGCCGGCGTGACGGTCTTCTTCGTGATCTCGGGGTTCCTGCTCTACCTCCCGTACGCCCGAGCGATCGGAGCTGGGAGCAAGGCGCCGGGCTGGCGCGACTACGCCCGACGGCGGGCCACCCGAATCCTTCCCGGGTACTGGGTGGCGCTCACCCTGTTGGCCGGCGCGTCGCTGATCATGGGCATCTTCGGACCGAACTGGTGGAAGTTCTACGGGCTGTTGCAGATCTACGGCAACGGAACCCTGCAGGGGGGCCTGGGCGTAGCCTGGACGCTGGCGGTCGAGGTCAGCTTCTACGTCGCGCTGCCGTTTTTGGCCTGGGGCATGCAGCGGGTGGTTGCCGGCACCACGCCGGTCCGGGCCGCCCGAACCCAGCTGGCGATAATCGCGGGATTGGCGCTGGCCTCGCTGGAGCTGCGCGGGTGGCTGGCCGGGTCGCTGGTGCTGCCGGTACTCGCGCCGCGCCTGGCCGCGGCCAGTTGGCTTCCCTCCCTGTGGGACTGGTTCGCCCTCGGTCTTGTCCTGGCGGTGCTCCGCGCCGAGTGGGAGCGAGGGGCACAGTTGCTCGGTCGGGTGGAGGCTCTGGCGCGTCGCCCCGCCCGGTGCTGGGGGCTGGCCGCCGCGATGTACACCGTCGGCGTCCTGCTGCAGCACGGCGAGGTGTTCCTCTCAGCCTACGGCCTGGCCACGCACCTCGCGCTCGGAGTGGCAGCGGCCCTTTTCGTGCTACCGGCGGTGGCGCCGGACACGGGCGAGCGCGAGCGTCGGAGCCGACCGCTGGCGCTCCTGCGGAGCCGCCCGCTGACCTGGCTGGGCACGATCTCCTACGGCATCTACCTGTGGCACGTTCCCTTCCGGGACCTGGTCGACAAGTGGATGGGCGCCCCCCGCGGGGCGCCGTGGTTCGCCGTCATGTTCGTGCTCACACTGGCCGGAGGGGTGGCCCTTGGGGCGGCCAGCTGGTACCTGGTCGAGCGCCCGACCCAGGCCTGGATGCGGGCTCGTCGGGCCCGTCAGGGCGTGGCCGCGGTTGGTCAGCCGCGGGACGAGCGCCTGGTCGTCGGCGACGGGAGCACGACGGTCAGCGCGTCGATCCCGCTCTCCTGACCGCCCAGCGTCGCCCCCACGGCGTCGTTGACCAGATGGGGCGGCGGGGCCCAGTAGAAGCCGAACAGGCAGGTTGAGGGGGTCTGGCAGCCGGAGTTGCCGCCGCCCAGGATCGCGTGCTGAACCACCGCCGCGGCCTGGGACAAGAGAAACGGCCGGAATGTGTTGGTCCCTGTGGCCGTGTCGTAGTCGGCCAGCGCGTTGACCAGGATCCCCTTGTAGGCCGGGAGGTCCAGGTGGCTGTCCTTCTTCGCGCAGTTGCCCTGGACGTCCTCGCAGTGCTCGCGCAGGATGCCGTGGCGGATCAGGCCCGACTTGGGGTCGATCCCGACGCGCAGGAACTTCAAGGCCTCCTTGTAGTACCAGGGCTGATGAAGGGCCATCCCCATCTGGATCAGCGACTCGGCGACCTCACCCTGGTTGTAGGTCAGGAGCTGCCCGTAGGGACGGCAGCTCTTGGGGTACAGGGAGTCCGTGATCGTCCCCTTCTTCATGTTGACCAGGTCGGTCTTGGTCATGTAGCTGAGCGCCCACTGAGAGTCGACCAGCCACCGGCCGGCCGATGTTGGGCTGTGGAACGGCCCAGCGGCCATCCGGAGCCGGTACAGGCCGGCCGTGAGGTGCATGAACTCGGCCATCGTGGTCGTATCCGGCGGCTTGCCCAGGCCCCACTGGAGCCCACCGCACACGCGCGGTTGGCGAGTGATGGTGTCGGCGTCCCACTCGGCCACGGTCAGGAACTTCCTCGCCCTGACGACGTCGTGACGGACGTAAAGCTCGTACCGCGCGGCCTCCAGCCACGCCACTCCCCACCACCCCGTGTCGTCGTTGAACTCGTTGGCGAAGTCCAGCGGGGCGCGCGTATTCGGACGAATCACGTTGTGGCTGTAGAGCAGCATGATCGAGCGCTCGTAGATCGGATCCGTGCTCCGGGTCTGCTCCAGGTAGCGCACGATCGACCACAGGGCCAACGCCGACTGCCACCAGTTGGGCTTGATGTGGTAACCCCAGAGCCCGTCGGTCTCCTGGGCGGCGGGGGTCGCGCCACCCAGCCCGATCAGTTGCTTGACCCCGTTGCGGGCCGCCACGCCAAAGCTGGGCAGATGAGCCGCCGACAACGATCCCCGGGCCGACAGCGCGGCCAGCTCGCTCTGGCTGGTGGCGTCCGACCTGGAGGCCTCGGTCACGAACGCGAACAGCACGACCGCCGCGCACACGACCCCCCCCAGCGCAGCGCGCTGAAGTGTGGCGCGAATGATTGCTCGTGCGTGGGTTCTCATATTCCGGCCTGGCGAATCCTGGTCCGCACCGATCGACGGCTCGTCTGGCGGACATCCCAGCGCTGCCAGCCACCTTCAGGCGACGGCAGCGACTGGACACGACAAACCCGCAAGGGGCAACGGCGGGCGCGTAACGAATGCTACCCGCCCCCGGCCGCAACGGTCGATGGTAGTCCGCGGTCGTAATGTTTCCTAAATGGGCGCCCCATACGCCACCGTCAAGCACGATCGGGGCGAGGACGACGTGGCCGTGGAGGAGCCGCTGGAGATCAGGGTGGACGGGCGGGCGCTGGCCGTGACAATGCGCACGCCGGGCCACGACGAGGAACTCGCGCTCGGCTTTCTATATGGCGAGGGGCTGATCGACGGCCCCCGGGAGGCCGGGCCGACCGAGGACTTCGCTGCCAACACCGTCCGGGTCGACGGGCCGCTGATCCGCGACCCCGGCACCCGGCGTTTCTACACGACGTCGTCCTGCGGGGTCTGCGGAAAGGGGGCGCTGGAGGAGGTGGCCGTGCACAGCCGCGCCGCTGACCGCGGGCCCGGTCGTCGACCGATCGCTGGTGGCTCGGCTTCCGGAGCGTCTGGAGCAGCCGACGTTCGAGCGCACCGGGGGGCTTCACGCCACGGGGCTATTCGACTCCGGCGGTGCGCTGCTCGTCGAACGCGAGGACGTCGGGCGACACAACGCGATGGACAAGGTCATCGGACGGGCGCTGCTCGACGGGCTGGTCCCGCTCGGGACCGGATCCTGTGCGTCAGCGGCCGGCTGTCCTTTGAGCTGGTCCAGAAGGCGGCGGTGGCGGGCGCCCCGATCCTCGTCGGCGTCGGGGCCCCGAGCTCGCTGGCGATATCACTGGCTCGAGGAGCGCGGGATGACGCTGTGTGGGTTTGCTCGGCGGGGCACGATGAACGTGTACGCCGGTCCGGAGCGGATCAGCTGATTGAGACTGCGCGTACCGTCTAGCGCGGCCAGCCGCTCCAGCTCCTCCTCGCATGACCAGGCACCGACGGACGCCCGGACGACGTCGAAGGCTGGAATGTTCCTGACGACGAACCCGGCCGCGGCCAGGCGCTCGACCTGCTCCTGAGAATTGGCCGCCCGCCAGGACACGAGCGTGGAGTCGCCGCGCTCCCGGACCTCTAGTCCCAGCTCGGTCAGCCGGCCGGCCAGCGATCCGGCCAGCATGACGGCGCGCTCGTGGATCCAGTCCCAGCCGGCCTCCTCGAGCACGGCCAGGGAGGCGACCACCCATGAGCTCCTCAACCCGCTGGGGAACCCGTGGTCCAGGCGGCGCGCTCCTTCGGCGGGCTCTAGTTCCAGCGGACGGGTCGGGTCGGCCAGGGACCCGTAGCCCGGCCACGAGATCTGCAGGTCCTCCAGCGCGCCCGGCGAGACGTACAGGCAGCCGCTCGCCTCCGGACCACAGAGCCACTTCTGGCCCGACGCGGCGTAGAACTGACACCCGAGCGCTCCGACATCAATCGGGATCGCCCCGAGCCCCTGGGCGCCGTCGAACAGGACGGGAATCCCTGTCTCGGCCAGGCTGCGGGCATCGGCCACCTGGCCGCTGACCCAGGACACGTGAGAGCACGCGATCAGGCGCGTCCGGTCAGACACATGCTCGGCCAGCCGGCCGAAGGGGGCCAGCCGGACCGACACGCCGCTCCGGCGCCGGGCCAGCCCGAGGGGAGCCAGCAGGCCCGGATGCTCCTCGTCGCTGGTCAGGATCTCGTCGCCCTCTCGGAGCGTCAGCCCCGACAGGACGGTGTTGACTCCGTCGGTGGTCGAGCCGGTCAGCGCGACCTCGGACTCCTGGCATCCCAGCAACCCGGCGTAGCGGGCCCTGCTCAGCGAAGCCAGGTTCTCAGCTCGTCGAAGTACGGGCGCCCGCAGCGCCCTCGGGTCGTCTCGAGCTCCATCCGGCTCTGAACCGCCTCAGCCGCCCGGCGCGGCACCGGTCCCTCCGTCCCGGCGTTCAGGTACGAGAGCTGCTCCAACACCGGAAACTGCGCCCGGAAGTCGTGGGCCGCAGTCACCGTTTAGCCCGCCCTCCCCACCGGGAAGCCGACCTTGCGGCACTCGGTGGCGACGGCAGCCCCGGCCGGGCCCCCGAAGCCACCTGGCTGACCGACCGAGCGGCACGTGGTTCGGGCCTTGGTCCCGCACTGGAAGAACTCCTGCCCGCCGAACGAGTAGGACACGGTGAAATCAATGCAGCTGCCGCCGGTGCTGTGCCCGGCGGTGGCGATGGACACGATCACGACCACGGCCAGCGCCGCGGTGGCGGCCAGGACGCCCCGGATGAGCCACCGCTCGCGGCCGGTCAGCCGGCGCAGGCGCTCAGTCGCGAGCGCCGGCCCGCCGGCCGGAATCGGACCCCTCCTCGCTATCCGCCTGTTTGGTCCCGCCCGCGGCTTCGCTGCCATCGGCCCCCGACTGGCCGTCGCGCTCCTCAAGCTCGCGCTTGAGCACCTTCCCGGTGGCGTTGCGAGGAAGCTCGTCCAGGAACACGACCTCCCGCGGCACCTTGTAGCGGGCCAGGTTCTCCTTGACGTACGCCTTGACGTCGTCCTCGGACAGGCTGGCGCCCCCCCGCGTGACCACGAACGCCTTCAGCCGCTGACCGAACTGCTCGTCATCAACGCCGAGGACCGCGGCCTCGCAAATCGCCTCGTGGCTCGACAGCAGCTCCTCGACCTCGGCCGGGAAGACGTTCTCCCCCCGGACACGATCATCTCGTCGTCGCGCCCGTCGATGAACAGCCGCCCGTCGTGATCAAAGTGGCCCACGTCGCCTGAGGACATCAGGCCCTGGATCATCTCCTTGCTGCCGCCGCCCGTGTAGCCCTCGAACTGGCCCAGGTTGCCCACGAAGATCCGCCCGGTTTCACCCTCGGGCAGCTCGTGGCCGCTGTCGTCGAACAGCTTGACCACCGAGCCGCGCACGACCCTGCCGGCGGTTGCCGGCTCGGCCCGGAGATCCTCCGGCGTGGCGATCGTCGCGTAGGCGATCTCGGTCGAGCCGTACAGGTTGTAGACCACCGGGCCGAACGCCTTCATCGCCCGAACCGCCAGGTCGGCGCCGAGGGCGGACCCGGACAGGAAGATGATCCGCAGCGAGGAGGTGTCGGGCTCAGACTCCATCTCCTCCAGCTTGTCGACGGCCCGGGCGAGCATCACCGGGACCATGACCATCGCCGTCGCTCGGTGGCGCTCGACGCTGCGCAACGTTTCCTCAGGGTCATACCGGCGCCGGATGACCAACGCCGACCCCAAACCCACGCCCACCATCGCCTGGGCAAACCCGAGCGCGTGGAACATCGGCACGCACAGCTCGGTGACCTCCCTGGCCCGGAACGGGACCTTGCTGAGCAGACCGCCGAGCAGCCCCAACGTCTTTGGTTCACTCCGGGGAGCGCCCTTGGGCGTGCCGGTCGTGCCGCTGGTCAGGATCGTAATCCGAGCCTGGGTGGAGGGCTTGGGGGGATTGCTCGTGTCACCGCCCTCAATCAGGGCATCGATGCTGTCCTCACGCGGCTCGTCCGTCCAGGCGTACCAGCTGCCGTATCGGGGCTCGATGTCGCCCAGCAGCTCGCCGTATTCCTCGTCGTGGACCAGCAGGTCGGTCCCCTCACGCTTGGCCACCTCGCGTATCTGTGGCGCAGCGAACGAGGTATTGAGCAGGATGATGCGGGCCCCGCACTTGCCCGCGGCGAACACCGACTCCAGGAAGCCGCGGTGGTTGCGGACCAGGATGGCCACGCCGTCGCCAGCCTCGAGCCCACGCTCTATCCAGGCGTTGGCCAGGGCGTTTGAGTTCTCGTCCAGCTCGCGGTAGGTCATGCTCCCGCGCTCGTCGACGATGGCCGTCCGCTCGCCGTGGCGCAGCGCGGCCGCCGTGGCGGCTCCGCCCAGCAGGCCGTAGCGTTCGATGGCCAGGACGAGTTGAGCGACACGGTGGGGCGGCTCCAGCCCGACCACGCCGGACCGCATGCAGATGGCAGCGAAATAGGTCTCGTCCCGAGCACGCTCGGCGAGCTTCAACCCACCGCTGATGATGCTCCGAGGTGCGAAGTCCATGCTCGTGTCTCCTCCTACCCGGCCGGCTCACCTCTCATCGCAGACTGACCGGTGGGGCCCCGCACCCTAGCGCGTGACGTGAGACGACGCTCGGTTTGATTACCGAGGGCGGGGTAGTACAGCAGGATGGTCGGCGAGCTGATCACATTGCCCCTGCGTCTGACGGGAGCTGCCGTGCGCCTTTGGTGGCGTGCGGCCGATCAGGCTGTCGGCCTGGCGTCAGATGCGGCAGGGCACCTGATCGAACGGGTGAGCCCGCCCGCCTCGCCGGCGCGCGAGGCGGGCCCGAGCACCGAGGCGCGCAGCGCGCCCGCGGTCAGACCGGTACCGGCACGCCCCCCCGCCGTGCCAGAGCCTCGATCGGGGACCCCAGTTGAGGAGCCGACGCACGTGTCGGCGGAGCCCGAGCTCGTACGGGAAGTCGCCGAGCCCGGCGCCGAGGGGGGCGCCGGGGCCGAGCTTTACATCCATGAGCCGTGGGAGGGGTACCGGGACATGAGTGCCCGGGAGATCGGGGCCAGGCTGGTCGGTGCGTCTGCAGCCGAACTGGCTGCGGTAGAGCTGTACGAGCGCAACAACCGGGCCCGCCAAACAATCCTGGCCGCCGCGGCGCGTCAACTGAGGAGCCAGCCACCGAGCGGCGCCACTCAGCTGACCGGCGCCAACGGCGGCACACAACGATGAGGAGGAAATCAGTCCGATGGCCGATTCAAACAAGACCCTGAATGTCCGTGACACCAAGCTGATCCAGTGGCTCAACGAGGCCTACGCCAAGGAGGCCGAGTTGGAGGCAGACCTGGGCGCTCATATCGCGCTGACGCAGAAGGCTTCGTACAAGAAGCGCCTTCAGCAGCATCTCAAGGAGACGCGCGACCACAAGCGCCGGGTCGCCGCCCGGATCAAGCAGCTGGGTGGCGGCGCGGCCGGCGGCCTCCAGCTTCCCGGTGTGCCCGGAGCTGTGGGCGAGGTGGCCGGGAAGGCCGTATCAGCGGTGAAGGGACAGGTCGGCGCCGCGCGGGCCGCCGTGACCTCCCAGCCTGAGACGCATCTGCGCAACGCCCAGGAGGAACTCCGCGAGGAGCATGTGGAGATCGCGCTCTACTCGCGGATCACCACACTGGCCGAGGAGGTCGGGGACCGCGAGACGGTTCAGCTGGCCAAGGCGATTCGTCGCGACGAGGAGCGGATGGCCAAGTTCCTGGACGCGGAGTTGACCCGCCTGGTCAAGGAGCTCGTCCGGGCCGAGATCCCGCGCGCGGAGCGGGCCGGTGGGACGACGCGGCGGCGGACGGCGCGGTCGCGACGCGGCGGAACGACTCAGTCCCGAACGACGACCCGGAGTGCTTCAACCCGGAGCGCTTCTGGATCGCGGAACGGCTCAGCGCCTGCGAGCTCAGCGCGTAGCACTTCAGCGCGGAGCCGAAGCACACGCTCACGGGCCCGCGCCGGCAGCCGCAGCTGACGGTTCCCGCCTACGGGCGCCCCGGTTACTCTGGGCGCCCGGCCAGCGGGTCCCACACCCGCATCTCGGATCCGGGGATCTTCGGAGCCTCGGTGGTGATCCGCTGCATGAGCAGGTAGAAGCGTGCCATTTCGGGATACACCGTGGGCTTGCCGTTGGTCATGACAGCCACGCTGATGGCGCGCTCGGGATCGGCCCAACCCAGCATGTTCGTGAAGCCCAGATGGCCGAACGCGTGCTGGGTGTCCCGGCCGTACAGGCTCAGTAGCTGGGCGCCCAGCATCAGGCCGTATCCGAACCGTGTCGGGAAACCCAAGGACAGGTCCACCTCCAACCGCGACTGCTCGGTCAGGGCGTGGCGGATGGTCTCCGGCTCCATGATCCGGACGTGGTCCAGGCGCCCGCCAGCCCGGAAGATCTCATAGAAGCGGGACAGCTCGTTGGCCGTCGTGATGATGTTGCCTGCCGGCACGACGGCGGTCAGGAAGCGGGGATCGTTGCTGGACTTGACCAGTTCGTCCAGCCCCAGCCCCAGGGCTCGCGTCAGCAGGAGAGAGAACGGAGGCGCCGTGGGCGGACCTGTCAGGTAATTGAGCGCCACCTGGGGGATGTCGTCCTCAGCCACGCCGTAGCTGTTCCAGCGGAAACCCAGCGGCCGGAGGATCTCTCGCTCAAGGACGGTTCGGATGTCATCGCCAGTGGCCCTGTGGACCACCTCTCCCAGAATGAAGCCCCCTGAGACGGCGTGGTAGGCCAGGTACTTTCCGGGCCGAGCGAACGGACGGGCCGCGCACAACGTGGCCACAATGAAGTCCCGGTCAGAGACCCGGTCCAGATCGAAGGCCTCGCGGGGCAGGTTGGGCACGCCGGCCCGATGGGCCAGGACGTGGGCCACGGTGATCTCGTCCTTGCCGTGCTCGGCATAGCCCGGGATGTACTCGCAAACCCTCCGGTTGATGTCCAGCGCCCCTCGCTCGTGAAGGAGGTGCACCACGAAGGCGGTGATGGCCTTGGAGCCTGAATAGATCAGAAACGGCATGTCCGGGGTGGCCGGAACCTTCTCGGCCTCCGAACCATCCTGCGGGCCGTTACCGCGAGCATGGCCGATGGCCCGGTCCAGCACCACAGCCCCGTCACGGCGCACACACACCTGGACCGCCGGGTGAACGCCGCTTCGGTAGAGATCGACGGCCGCTCGCCAGATTCGCGCCACCGACTCCTCGGTCAGCCCGCCGGCGGCTGGGTCCTGCTCCTGTCCCACCGTCGTCACCGCGTCGAGGTCGTCCGGCAGCGTGATCCGCCGTAGCGGGTCCGGCAGGCCGGGTAGGCGAGGGAAGGAGGGGATCTTCGGCATGGCCCGAGTCCCCGAGGCTGTCAGACGGGGAGGCCCAGAGAGCTCAGGATTCGTTCTTGTACGTTCCCACCAGCCGAGCCTGCTCGATCACGTGGTCCTGGATCCGCTCCAACAGCGCCCGGCGGTCCAGCCCCGGCTCCAGCTCAGGGGCCTCGTCGAGCGCGTATACCCAGAAGTAGTAATGGTGGCTGCCGTGGCCGGGCGGCGGTGCCGGGCCGTTATAGCCCTGATTGCCGAACGAGTTCGTGCCTTCGGTGACCTCCCCACCTCCCTCGGGCAGCCCAGAGGCATTGCCGGGGATGCGATACGCCACCCAGTGGGTGAACCCGTCCACCAGAGGTGCATCCGGGTCATGGACCACGACGGCAAAGGCCCTGGTGCCGGCGGGGGCACCTGACCACTCGAGCGCCGGGGCCACGTCGTCACCGTCGCTGGTGTGGCGAGACGGGATCGGACTGTGGTGCTTGAAGGCGGGGCTTGAGAGCTTGAGATCTGCGACGTTCAGTTTCTGTGCCATACGGAGCTTTGTACCCCACCTCGTCCGCCCGTACCCCGCCCGGACGGCGCAGGTGCGCCAATTGGGCCGCAGTCTTCACCCACTAGCATCGTCGGTCGACGAGCCGCGGCTCAATACCCGGGCGGTTAGCTCAGCTGGTAGAGCGCCTGCCTTACAAGCAGGAGGTCACTGGTTCGAGCCCAGTACCGCCCACTGAGGAAAGGCCTACACACGTGCGGGGTCTGTATCTGAGGGCTGGCGTTGCCATTGCTCACGGCCCGGCCGCGCGGCCTTTTGCGGCCGTTATTTCGCCGCGGGGCGCACATGATCCGGCGCAACTCCTCCCGCGTCGCGAGCCGCGCGCGGCCCTTCTGGCCGCCGATCACCCGGCGTGCCATCAGGACGCGGATCGCGGCCTGAGCGCAGGTAACTCATTCCACTCAGCAGACGACGAGAGCCGCTGCTCGACCTTCCGACTGCCCATCACAACAGCCTGACGAAGCCCCGAGAACAGACCCCATCGCCGTCCCCCAATCAAGAGCATCCCCCGCCAACACCAAGTCCCTACCACTACCGCGCCTGAGGCCCAGCCAGAAAAGAGCCAGACACACCACGTGCATCATCGATGCCGGCCGCCAGGCGTTGACAAATGCCAACGGCCTGTTGTACATTGTCAACGTGCCGAAGGGCAAGCACGCCAAGAAGGAGGTCGCCGAAGCCCTCCGGTACGCCGAGGAGAACGGCTGGGCCATCGAGCAGACCAAACCCGGGCACCGCTGGGGCGTTGCCAAGTGTGGCCACGGTTGCCAACTGTCGATCTGGTCGACGCCGCAGAGCCCCGGCAACCACGCCAAGCAGATCCGTCGTGCGGTCGACCGTTGCCCGCACCAGGGACAACCCGAGCCGGAGGAATCCGATGCCTGAGCACAACTTCACACTCCTGATCACCGGCGACGTCGACGCGCACATCGACGAGCTGTACGAGGCTGGATGCGATGACGCCACGTTCGGGTCGGTCGACGGGGTGCAGTACGCCGACTTCAGCCGACATGCGCGCACCCTCAGCGAAGCGATCACTTCCGCGATCCGCGCCGTCGAGTCGGTCGGCGGCCTGCGCATCACCCACATCGAACCCGAAGATCTCGTGACCGCCGCCGAGATCGCGAAGGGGCTCGGCCGCAGTCGTGAGAGCGTACGGTTGCTTGCCACCGGTGAGCGGGGTACGGGGTTCCCAGCGCCCGTGTCGCACATGCGCTCGCGTAACCGGCTTTGGCGGTGGGCAGACGTTGCTGCCTGGGCGGGCAAAGCGACGCCCGACGAACTCGCAGCTGCGCGGGTGATTGCGGCAGCGAACGGGGCACTCGAACTACGCAACGCCGAGCTCGCGGCCGATGACCGCGCAGCGCTTGCAGGCCTCGCTGGCTAGACGAAGTCCAAGTGCCGAGGGCGCCGCAGGCGTACCGGCTTGAAACGGTGTCAGCAGCGGCCGCTGCTGTTCCCGCGGAGCGGAAGCGGTCTACGGGCCTGAGCGCTGAGTTCACGCGAAGGGGGAGCGCGGCGAGGCGAGTCCGGATATCGCCGTGCGCCCGTTCGTGGATTAGACTTGGCGGTTGGCGGCATCGCACAACTTCGGGGTGACACGGAGTGTCTGAGTCGGTTGAGCTGGCGACGATCTTGCTGACCGATTTGGTCGGCTCGACGCGGCTGGCGACGGCGGTCGGTGCGATGCGGGCGGATGAGCTTCGTGACGAGCATTTCGCGCTGCTGCGCGAGGCGGTGGAGACCTCTGGTGGGCGGGAGGTGAAGAGCACGGGCGACGGGCTGATGGTGGCGTTTGGGTCGGCGTCGGCGGCGGTGCGGTGTGCGGTGGCGATGCAGCAGCTGTTCGAGCGCCGCTATCGGAAGGTTGAGCAGCAGTTGCATGTGCGGATCGGGTTGGGCGCGGGCGAGTCGACGGTGCAGGATGGGGATTATTTTGGGATGCCGTCGATCGAGGCGGCGCGGCTGTGTGACCGGGCGCCGTCGGATGGGATCTTGGCGTCGTCGCTGGTGAAGGCGTTGGCGGGCCGGGTGGATGGGGTGGAGTTGGAGTCGGTGGGGGAGCTTGAGCTGAAGGGTTTCGAGGGGCCGGTGGAGGCGTTTGCGGTGTCGTGGGTGCCGGTGGGCGAGCAGGCGGGTTCGCCGGGCCGGTGGCCGTTGCCGGCGGTGCTGCGGTCGGTGCCGCCGATCTCCTTTGTCGGGTATGAGGTGGAGCGGGCGTTGATCGAGCAGAGTCGGGTCGAGGCCGGTGGCGGTGCTCGGACGGTGGTGCTGTTGGCTGGCGAGCCGGGGATCGGCAAGACGAGGCTGGCGAGCTTTGCTGCGCTGGCCGCCCATGGCGAGGGCTCGGCGGTGCTTTGGGGGTCGTGTTCGGAGGACTTAGGGGTGCCGTATGAGCCGTGGATCGAGGTGTGCTCGCAGCTGGTCGAGCACGCTCCCGAGGAGCTTCTCTCAGCTCATGTCGAGGATCAGGGGGGCGAGCTTGTCCGGCTGGCGCGCAATCTCGCCCGCCGGGTGCCCGGGCTGCCCGCGCCGCAGTCTTCGGATCCCGAGACCGAGCGGTATCTGCTGTTCTCGGCGGTCGCCGGCCTGGTGCAGGCCGTCAGCCAGGTGGCGCCGGTGTGCCTGGTGCTTGATGACCTCCACTTGGCCGACGCGGGGTCGGTGGCGCTGTTCAAGCATCTGGTGCGCACTATCGAGCAGGGCGCGGTCGAGCTGATCGCGACCTACCGGGACTCAGATCTGGGCCGCGACCATCCGCTGAGCGCGGTGCTGGCGGAGCTGCGCAGGGCGGAGGGCGTGCAGCGGATCGGCCTGCGGGGGCTGGACGCCGGTGAGGTTGGGCAGGTGGTGGCGGCGGCGGCGGGTCATGAGCTTGACCAGGAGGGGGTGGCGCTGGCGGGGCAGATCGCTTCGGAGACCGACGGCAACCCGTTCTTCGTTGCGGAGATCCTGCGCAGCCTGACCGAGTCCGGCGCGATTGTGTTCGACGAGGGAGTGGGCCGGTGGCGAATCGACCGCTCGGCCCCCCTTGGGCTGCCTGAGAGCGTGCGCGAGGTGATCGAGCACCGTGTCGGCCGCCTGGGCGAGGAGGCGCGGGAGCTGCTCGCGGTCGCGGCGGTGATCGGCCGCACGTTCGAGCTCGAGCTCCTGGCGACGGTGGCCGAGCTGGATGAGAAGCGCCTGCTCGACCAGCTCGAGGCGGCGGTCGGCGCGTCGGTGCTCGAGGAGTCAACCGGGCGCGTCGGGGAGTTCCGCTTCGCCCACGCCCTGATCAACCAGACGCTGTACGAGGACCTCGGCGCCACCCGCCGCGCGCGGCTGCATCGGCGGATCGCTGGGGCGCTGGAGGCTCAGCTGGGCGGCGAGCCGGGCGCGAGGGTGGGCGAGCTGGCGCACCACTGGGCGAAGGCGACGACAGCGGTCGATCTCGAGAAGGCGGTGAGCTACGCGCAGCTGGCGGGTGAGCGGGCGCTGGCCGAGCTGGCTCCCGGCGAGGCGGTTGGGTGGTTCGCTCGCGCGGTGGAGCTGTTCGGCGACCGCGAGGACCCCGCCGCCCGCTACGAGCTGCTGGTGGGGCTGGGCGAGGCGCAACGCCTCACCGGCGTCGCCGAGTACCGCCAGACGTTGCTCGACGCGGCGCGGATCGCCTCGGAGCTAGGAGACGGGGAGCGCGCGGCGCGCGCGGCGCTGGCCAACCGCCGCGGGGGTGTGCCGAGCGTCTACGGCCACATCGATCACGAGCGGGTGGCGGCGATCGAGCGGGCGCTCGAGCTCGACGACGACCCCGATCGGCGCGCCCAGCTGCTGTCGCAGCAGGCGATCGAGCTGCTCTACGAGCACGACCACCAGCGAGAGCTCGCGGAGCAGGCGCTCACGCTCGCACACGAGCTCGAGAACCCTCGCACGACCGCCCGCGTGCTCACCGACTACTTCTACGTTTACCTTACCCCCGGCGGGCTGGAGCGGCGCCTCGCGCACCTGGAAGAGCTGCGTGCGAGTGTGCAGGCGGCCGACGATCCCGCGCTCGAATTCTGGGCCGCCGTCGCGGAGCTGAACGCGATGGTAGAAGCCGGCGAGCTTGAGCGCGCGCAGAAGGCAGCCGAACGCATGACCGCGATCGCCGAGCGCCTCGGCGAACCGACGCTCCGCTGGTGGGCGGCACTCGCCGCGCAAGCGTGCATGGCGCAGCTGCGGGGGGACCTCCCCGAGGTCGAGCGCTACGCCAAGCAGGGGCTTCAGATCAGCACCGACGCGGGGGATCCAGCGGCGTTCCTGATCTACGCCGGGCTGATCGGCACCGTCCGGCTTGTGCAGGGTCGCGTCAGCGATGTGGTCGCGCTCGAGCAGATCATCCAGGCAAACCCGGTGACCCCGGCTTGGAAGGCAGCGCTGGCGTGGACGCTCTGTTGGCTGGACCGCCGCGACGAGGCGACTGCGATCGTCGCCGAGGCGGCCGCGGGCCGCTTCGAGCCGGGGGCATGGGAACCGGGTCGACTGAGCGCCCTTGCGCTGTATGCCGACGCCGCCGCGCAGGCGGGTATCACAGACGCCGCGGAGATCCTCTACGAGCTGATCGAGCCGTGGGCCGACCAGATCGTGTGGAACGGGGTGAGCACGTACGGCCACGCGCGCACCTACCTAGCGCTGCTGGCCGCGGCGCTCAGGTGGCACGAGCTCGCTGACGAACACTTCAGGCTCTCGTGCGACTTCCAGGAGCAGCGCGGGATGCTGGTGTGGGCGGCGCGCGCCCACCTCGGCTGGGCCGAAGCGCTGGCCGCGCGCGGCGAAGCCGAGCGCGCCAGCGAGCAGGCCGCACGCACGCTCGAGCTCTCCCGCGAGCACGGATATGCCTTGTTCGAGCCCCGCGCGGCGGCACTCGTCACGACACAGTCATCCGCCGGCGTCTGACGCGGCGTCGCCGTAGCAGCAAGTCGCCGGCTTTCGCTCTGCGCGGTAGGAGCAGCCTCGCCTGGCTCCCGCAGAGTGGTAGATGGGGCCACGAGCATCAAGGTGCCGCACACGCTTCGAGTGGCCGAGTTGCGTAAGCACGAAGGACGATCGTCTGACCATGCCTGCGGCCGGATTGTGGGTTCCGCTTTCGTATGAAGGCGGCCGACGTCGAAAAGGCCGCGCGGCCCATCCGCGGCCGAAACCCCGACAAACGCCCGCAGAATCCAGCAACCTACGACCCGCGAGACCACCGTCCGTAGGCGATAGATCCCCTGCAATCATCCAGATTTAGGCAGCATCGTCAGCGCTCCTTACAAGCAGGAGGTCACTGGTTCGAGCCCAGTACCGCCCACTGAGGAAAGGCCTGTAAAGGTCCGCCCGGCCGATGGTTACTGCCCGGCGTGCTCGCCGTGTGGCGCTCCGGGGCCCGGTGGGAGCTCGATCTCCCCGCGCGCGGCGTGTTTGCCGCAGCGGTCGCAGCGGAGGTCTGGGCCGATGTTGCCTCCGCAGCTGGCGTGGAGGGTGAGTCGGGGCGGGCCGCCCGGGGTCGGGTAGTGGCGGTCGCCCCATTTCATGAGCACGATCAGGGCGGGCGCGAGCCCGCGTCCCTTGTCCGTGAGCACGTACTTCGGCCGGCCGGGCCGCTCTGGGTCGGGAACGCGTTCGAGCAGCTCCTCGTCGCACAGCCGCTTGAGCCGCTTGCTGAGGACGTTGGAGGCGATCCCGAGCTTCGCCTGGAACTCCTCGAACCGCGTCAGGCCGACGACGGCGTCGCGGAGGATCAGCAGCGTCCAGCGCTCCCCGATGACCTCTAGTGATCGGGCGATCGAGCAGACCTGGTCTGGATAGTCGCGTTGCAGCACGGTTCAATCATAGCTGACTTGCTTGACAAAAGTCAGGATCCTGCCTAGTCTGCCTTGCATGACGCAAGCTAGCCGCTCCGGAGGAGGAGTACATGAACCGCAAGCCCCTGATCCTGGTCTCGCTGCTGTTGGCCGCGTTTGTGATCAATCTCGACACGACGATCGTAAACGTCGCGTTGCCGTCGCTCGTGCGCCAGCTGCACGCGTCGGACTCACAGCTCCAGTGGGTCGTGGACGCTTTCAACTTGCTGTTCGCGGGATCGGTGCTGGCCGCGGGCAGCCTCTCTGACAGGTTCGGGCGCAAGGGGATGCTGCTCGCCGGACTGTCGGTGTTCGGCCTGGCGAGCCTGGCAGGCGGGCTGATGGACAGTCCCGGACAGCTGATCGCCGCGCGTGCGGTGATGGGTGTGGGTGCGGCAATGGTGTTCCCGTCGACGCTGTCGTTGATCACAAACGTGTTCACCGAGCGGGGCGAGCTTGCCCGGGCGATCGGGTTGTGGGGGGCGATCACGGGCGTGGCGATCGCGCTGGGGCCGATCGTCGGCGGATGGCTGCTCGAGCTCTCCGACTGGCGCAGCATCTTCTTCGCGATGGTCCCGATCGCCGCCGCCGCCGGTGTTCTGGCCGCCCGGTACGTCCCGACCTCGCGTGACCCGCACGCGCCCCGGATCGACCGGGCAGGATTCGCGCTGTCGACTTCGATGGTCGCGCTGCTCGTCTACACGATCATCGAGGCGCCGAACCACGGTTGGGCAAGCGCCCGGACGCTCGGCAGCTTCGCGGTGACGGCAATGCTTGCGGCGGCGTTCGTGGCATGGGAGCGGCGCGCGGAGCAGCCGATGCTCGACGTGAGCCTGTTTCGCAACCCGCGGTTCACCGCCGCGAGCGCCTCGGTCGCGATCTCGTTCTTCGCGCTGTCCGGGTTCATCTTCCTGGTCACGCAGATGTTCCAGTTCCTGAAGGGCTACGGCCCGCTGTCGACCGGCGTGCGCCTGCTGCCGGTCGCCTCATTCGTCGCGATCTCCTCGATCCTCGGCACCAAGGTGGCCGTCCGGTTCGGCACGAAGCTGATCGTTGCCTTCGGGCTGTTCTTGATGGCCGCGTTCTACCTGTGGGTCTCGACTTCATCGGTCACGACCGGCTACGGGACGATCGCGGCGCAGATGGTCGTGCTCGGGACAGGAATGGGCCTCACCAGCGCGCCGGCGACCGAGGCGATCATGGGCGTCGTCCCGAAAGCAAAGGCCGGCGTCGGGTCCGCGGTCAACGACGCCACGCGCCTTTTGGGCGCCACCCTCGGCGTCGCCGTGATCGGCAGCGTTTACGCGTCGCTGTACGCCAGCCGGCTCACGGGCGCGCTCCCCGGGGGGTTGCCCGCCAGTGTCGCGCGGACCGCGCACGCATCCGTCGGTGCCGCGTTCACAGTCGCAAGCAAGCTGGGGTCCGCCGGCCATCCTGTGCTCGCGTCAGCCACCCGCAACGCCGCTAACTCGGCCTTCTTCCAGGGCTTCCACACGGCCAACTACGTGGCCGCGGGTATCGCCGCCGCAGGCGCCGTGATGGCGCTGGCGCTGCTCCCCGCCCAACCGACGACCACCCGCGACGACACACCAGCGGTGCCGGCGCTGGGCACGCCCGCCACAGCCGCAGCGAACAGCTAACCCCACCCCTAAGCGACAGGAGACAGAACACCATGAGCGCCCAACAATCCACCCCACGCGCTGCCGCCGCCGGCTCCGGGATCGGCCGGGCGAGCGGGTTCGCTCTCACCGGCTTCGGCGATCCGGACGCGGCGAACATCGAGGCGGGGCTCGTGCGCAACCGCGCCTTCGCCGCCGCCGGCGGCCACGAGGGCGCGGTCGTGCTCCCGAACCTCGGTCTGTTCGTGATCACCTGCCTCGATCCGCGAGTCGACCCCGCGCACTTCCTCGGCCTCGGCCTCAGCGACGCGATGGTCCTCCGCAACGTCGGCGGCCGCGTTACCCCGGAGGTGATCAACGATGTCGCCTTCATCGGCCAGCTCGCGGAGACCGCGTTGCCCAACGCCCCGCTGTTCGAGGTCGCCGTGATCCACCACACCCAGTGTGGAACCGGAGCGCTCGCCGACGACACCTTCCGCTGCAGCTACGCCCAACGGATCGGCGCCGACGAGTCAGCCCTGCGGGAGCGCGCCGTCCTCGACCCGGCGGCGACCGTCACCCGTGACGTTGAGCGCCTGCGCTCCGCACCCGCAATCTCCCCGCGCATCACCGTGTCCGGGCACGTCTACGACGTCGTCAGCGGCCTGGTGCAAATGGTCATCCCGGCCTCCAGCTCAGCAGATCGAACAGTTGACCAAACCCAATCGCCTGTGGGAGACGAAACACCATGACGACCACGTTACTCCCGACAGCAGGCAACGCGGTCGGAGGGTTGACGGCGGCGCAGACCACCACATAGGCTCGTTGCTTTGATCGAATGAGAGGAGCGCAGTCGTGGAGCTTCAGAAGAAGAGCTTTGGGTCGCCGGATGAGGTTCGGCCGATGGCCGACAAGGGCCGCGTTGAGCTCGTCACAATCGGGGACGGCGTCGTCGGCAAGGCCACGTTCGAGCCCGGATGGCGTTGGTCTGATCACGTCCAGCCGATTGCCGGCACCGGTAGCTGCCAGGCCGCGCACGTTGGCTACGTCGTGTCCGGCCACCAGATGGTTCGGATGGACGACGGCACCGAGCTCGAGTTCGGTCCCGGCGACGTGGTCGCCATTCCTCCCGGTCACGACGGCTGGGTGGTCGGCGACGAGCCGTGCGTGGTGATCGACTTCGCCGGCATGGAGCACTATGCCAGGTCGGGGTAGCTGATCAGGAGGACCTCAACGGTCGTCCGCGGCTGTGGCGTTCCCTTTCGTCGGTGCGCCGGCTAAACCGCGGTGCGGCCTCCGTCGACGGCGAGGGTCGCGCCGTTGACGTAGGACGCGTCATCAGATCCCAGAAAGAGGGCGGCGTTGGCGATCTCACGGGCGTTCGCCGGTCGGCCGAGTGGCAGGGTTGACGCCAGCTGGTCGAGGCCTTCGCCCATCGGCTCCGTGCCGGGGGTCCGGGTGGGTCCCGGGGCGATGGCGTTGACCCGTACGCCTTGCGGCCCGTACTCGGCCGCCCAGGCCTTGGTCAAGAGCTCGAGTGCTGCCTTCGTGGAGCCATACAGCGCCATCCCGGCCATCCCGAAGCTCGCGACCATCGTGCTGATATTCACGATCGCGCCGCCGCCGTTGTCCGCCATGCGGGGCGCGAACGCTCCTGTCAGGAAGAACGGCGCCTTGACGTTCAGCGCGTACGTCGAGTCGAACTGATCGCTGTCGGTCTCGTGCGTGGGTCCGAAAGGGAAGGCGCCGGCGTTGTTGACGAGCACGTCTACGTGGTCGACCTCGTTGGCCAGGCGCTGGACGTCATCGAAGTTCTCAAGGTCGGCACGGATGAAGCGCGCGCGCGTCCCGTCCTTTGTCAGCGAGTCGGCGATCTGCCGGCCCCGCTCCTCGCTGCGTCCGGTGATCACCACATCCGCGCCCTCGGCGGCGTAGGCGCGGGCGATCGCCTCGCCGATCCCCGAGGTGCCGCCGGTTACGAGCACTGTCTTGCCCTGAACGGTCATCGGTTCCTCCTGTCGGTCAGGTGACGTTTTGGACCCGGTAGTCCAATCGGCTTGGAGCATAGCACACATGGACCTGCTGGTCCAAACGAACTATGCTGGAGCCATGGCTGGCGCTGAACCCGTCACCGACAAGGGCCGCGCGACCCGTGATCGAGTGCTCGACGCGGCCGCGGAGCTCGTCTTCGAGCGTGGGGTCGCGGGCACCACTCTCGATGACGTCCGCGCCGCCGCGAACGTGAGCAAGGGCCAGCTCTACCACTACTTCGCCGACAAGGACGACCTCGTCCACGCCGTCATCGACCGCACCATCCAGCAGGTCCTCGCCGCCCAGCCCCGACTGATCGCTCTCTCCTCCTGGGCCGCGATCGCCGCCTGGTTTGACGGCCTCGTGCGGCTACAGGTCGACCGTCACGCCGCCGGCGGATGCCCGATCGGCAGCCTCGCCGGCGAACTCGCCGAAACAGACGAACAAGCTCGCACGGAGCTCGCCGCTGGCTTTGACCGCTGGGAGGCGCCACTGCGGGAGGGGCTACGACAGATGCAGGCCGCCGGCAAGCTCCGGCGCGGAGCACACCCCGCCCGTCTCGCGACAGCGACCCTCGCCGCCATTCAAGGCGGGCTCGTCCTCACCCAGACCCGGCGCGACCCACAGCAACTCCGCATCGCGCTCGACGCCGCATACGCCCACCTACGTTCCTTCGCCACCTAACGACACCCCAGGACCAGCGAATTCGGACCTCACGCCGCACGGACATTTGACGCGGCTCGTCTCCCGAGAGGCCCTGCCGGTCGGTCCTTGAGCTCCCCATCGACGATCAGGTCGACGCGCTCGTTGTAGGGCGCGAGGCGTCCCTTGATCTCCGAGACCGCACTGAAGGGGTCGTGGTAGGACCAGAACAGGCTCCGATGGCGCCGGCCGTTAACCAGGGCGTCGCGGTATGACGCGAACCCCTTGTACGGACATCCCGTCTGAAGATCGCTGGGCGAAAGGATCGACGTGTCGACGTCTCGTTCGGGTAGGTAGAAGCGGGTAGGAAGCCCGGTCTCGAACACCAGGCTGGCCGCGTCGGACTCGGCCAGCAGCTGACCGTCGCGCTCAACCCGCACGTGGCGCGAGCTCCGCAGCGCATCGACACGAACGAAGGGGTCACGCGGATGGACGAACACTTCCTCCTCCTCCTCGTACCAGTGCTCAAGCGCCTCCCACGGGAGGGTGACGTATCCGGCCAGCTCAGGGTCGTCGACGCCACGCACGCCCAGGGACACGGCGGCGTCCGTGGAGACCGCGACGTCCTCGGCCGGGAAGGCGTAGATCGGCACCTTCTTTCCCGGCTCCCAGATGAGCATCGCGTGACGGCTGTCGACCACGGCGCCGCCCTGGCGCATGCCGCGGATCCAGCGCGGGGTCGGGAAGTACGTCAGCTCATCGAACGGCGGAATTGGGTGTAGCACGGCCATCTCTGCTCCATTTCTGTTGGCGTGGGGCTCTGTCTGTCGGACCGACGGGTCCGACCTTCGCGATCAGCTGCGGGCGGGTCCCGCGGATCCCGCCGGAGCGGGATCCGCGGGTCCGGACTCGGTGCTACCTCGGGGGGAACTGCGAGTTGGGCGCCGGTGCGGCGAGGTTCGCCGTGGGCGGCTTCGTGCCCAGCCAGCCGAGAACGGCGCAGTTGATGTCGACCCCGACGGAGCCGTACGGCGCGGGCTTTCCGGTGGCGGGATCCACGCCCGTCAGCAGGTCAGGCCGGGTCGCGGCCAGGTTGAACACCTGGTTCTCGTCGATCTGCCGCTTGGCCAGCCCTTGCTTGATCGCCTTCTGCGTCCACAGGCCGAGCTGAGCGTCCCACAACGGGCTGTACGCGTCCGCGTGGCGCGGGTCGATCAGCGTCGGGAAGTCCCCGAACACGTTGAGCAGGTCGCCGCCGTTACGCAGTGAGTTGATCAGCGCAGTGTTTCCAAGGCTGGCGTCTTGGGACGCGTGACCGTCCTTGACCAGGTGCTGGAACCCCTGGGCCTGTGGGTTGCCGGCCCCGGTCTGGCCATTGATGAACCCGAACAGGCGCTCGCGAGCGGAGCCGAGGAAGTCGTCCCCGCCGTTGAACGAGGCGTTGTTGAGCGCCGGAACGTAGGTCGAGCGCTCGAGCACCGCGGTCAGCGGCTGCCCGGCGTCGGTGCTGAGGTATGCGATCGGCTGGCCGGCGTCGAAGCCCTTGACGAACAGCAGGTCCGCGTAGGACTCGTTGAACTGGCCCGGGGCCGAGGGACCAGCGATATGGATGCCAAGCACCCGGTCCTCAGTGTTGGTGTGGTGGGTGACGTCGAACGGCCCGTTGCCCGTGGCGATGATCGGGGCGTTGTAGATCACATCCGAGCCCTTGATCCTGATGAACGGGCTGTAACCGGGTCCTGCGACGGAGCCCGGTTGGAAGCTCTTCAGCGGGAAGCCGGTGGGTCCGGGGACGGCGATCCGGGTCGGGCTGAAGTCAGGCGCGCCCTGGAAGTGGATCACCGCCGGCCCGAAGTGGTTCTGCGCCGGCGTGGGGTTCGTAAGGGTCACCGTCTGGACCGCCGCGGGGTCGCTGATCGCTATGTTCGCCAGCTTCGGGGCGTAGTTGACGCCGAGGTCGTGGGCCAGGCCGTTGTCCGAGGCATCCAGCAGCAGGTACCACACCTTCTTCGTCTGTCCGGGATGGTGGGGCACCGGGGCGGTGCCCGGGTAGATCGGCAGACGGGCGGTCTCGTTGCTCAGGTTGATCTGGATCGTGCTCTCCTCGGTCAGATGCTTACGCGGAAGCAACCCGCTGAGCTGCCCGAGGCCGGTGGCCGAGCCGGTGTTACCCGCCTGATGCTTGGCGGCGGCCGAGGCGAGGCCCCGAAACTGAAGACGGCCGCCAGGGCAGCTGCGAGGACGGCCGTCACCGAAGTCAAGGTCAGC
Source organism: uncultured Solirubrobacterales bacterium (assembly GCA_963705785.1). GTDB lineage: Bacteria > Actinomycetota > Thermoleophilia > Solirubrobacterales > Solirubrobacteraceae > Palsa-465. The sequence continues at coordinate 119,832 of CAVPKV010000066.1, forward strand.
GCGGTCCGTGGATCGCTTCCGCAGGCGCGCTAGGGATCGGTACATCACTTTGAGACTCCTTTCGGAAAGGGTCCGCCGGACTCGGCGGTGGATGGATATCGCCCCGTTAGACCCGTTGCCGCGAAATCCGATTGCTGGACCACTCAGTCCAGTCCGCTGATAGAGTGGACCGATCGGACCAATCCGAGTCGCCCAGGGTGAACAATCGTTTTTCGGCCAAACGGGTCCAACGTCCGATGAGATCTCGCCCCGAACTCAGGAGCCACCCCAGTGCGACCGTTTGCTCGTAGGCACGACCACGAGTGGTCGCAGCGGCACCTGTCGCACTACGTCGAGGGCGATCTCCGTAACCGCGCCCGGCGGCGCTTGGAACGGCACGCCGCTGAATGTCCGGAATGCAGCCGGGGGATCCGCGCCATCAAGTCCCTGCTGAGATTGATCCCAGGGATCGACGGCAACCGCGAGGTCCGCGCGCCCGCCAGCGTGTTCGACCGGGTTCGGGCCGACGCCACAGGTTCAGCTTCCGACTCTTCTCGGCGTCCCCGAGAGATGACCACACTCATCTCTCGACGAGCTCATGTCCGCGCTCACCGCCCAGAAGCGCAACTGATCGCGCCTCGCCCAGGATGGCGATGTGGCTGCATTCGAGGCGCTCACCCGGAACTGCATCGACCGACTATTCGCGGTCGTGCTTCGCCTGGTCGGTGATCCCGACGAAGCCGAGGACACCGTTCAAGAAGCGCTGCTCCGGGCCTGGCGAGGCATCGGCCGCTTTCGCGGCAATTCGGCTTACTCCACGTGGCTCTGTCGGATCGCCATCAACGAGGCCAACCGTTCCCTGGAGAAAGGCGCGCGGCGCCCCCAGACGGTCGACGTCAGCGACGAGCGCGTCCAGGAGAGCCCCTCCCCCGATTTAGGCCCTGCGCGATTGGCCGAGTATCGAGAGCTGCGCGCCGCAATCGGGGCAGCGCTATCGGACCTCCCGCCCACATACCGCACGGCCGTGATCCTGAGAGACGTCCAAGGCCTCTCAACCCGCGAAGCGGCCGACGTCGCCGGGATCGGCGAGGCGGCATTCAAGAGTCGCCTGCACGAGGGTCGCCTCAGACTTCGCACCGCGCTGGGCGACGAGTTTCTCATCGCCGCAAGTTGGGCATAATGCCCGCTGCACTGGACCAACCCGTCCAGATAAGCTTCAATTCAGCAATGCTCGAGGTTCCACCTACCGAACGAGGCCGCGCCACCCGCGAACGAATCGTTCAGGCTGCCGCCCGGATTGTGGCCGCGCAAGGCGCAGCGGCGACCAGCCTCGAAGACGTCATGAGCGCTACGCACGCGAGCAAGAGTCAGCTCTACCACTATTTCGGCGACAGGCACGGGCTGGTTGAGGCTGTCGTCGAGTACGAGTCGGCCGCCGTACTCGGCCTCCAGGCGCGCGCGCTCGCTTCGGTCGCCACCTGGGAAGATCTCAACGCCTGGGCCGACGGAATGGTGGCGACGCTCAAGCGTCGCCGCTCCCGCGGTGGGTGCCCGATCGGGACGCTCGCGGCCGCGGTGGCTGACAGCGATGAAACGCTGCGCCAAGCCCTTAGCGAGGCGTTCGCAACCTGGCGGCAGGCAATTTCCGGAGCGCTGCGAAGGCTGCGCGACAACGACCTCCTCGCGAGCGACGCCGACCTCAGCACACTGAGCACCATCACGCTGGCCGCGATCCAGGGAGGACTCCTGCTCGCCAAAACGACACGCGACAGCACCCAGCTTCGGACCGCTCTGGACGGCGCCATCGCAACGTTGCAGACCCACGCACCCACCGCCCGGAAGCCCGCCACCGCCCCGCGCGATGCGTCCCGAAACAGAGCCCCACGGCGACAGCCGCACGGCGCGAAGTAGCAGGAGCGCCCGTCGCGACGGTGGCCTTCCCAACAAAGAATCAGGAGACAAACCATGGACGTTCGATACGCATTTGTGGCCCGAATCGAGGCCAAGCCCGACAAGGCACAGGACGTTGCGTCGCTGCTGACAGGAGCGCTGCCGCTGGCCCAGGCCGAGGCTGGGACCGTGAACTGGTACGCCGCGCGGACCTCGCCGACCACCTTCTGGATCTTCGACACGTTTGGCGACGAAGATGCCCGTCAGGCGCACATCAACGGTGAGATCGCGGCGGCGCTGATCGCGAATGCCGACGAACTCCTGGCCGAACCGCCGGAGATACTCGCCGCCGACGTCCTAGCCGCCAAGTAGCCCCGAGGCACAACGTCGAGCCCTCAGTCCTCCCGGGCTTCAGACGCTATTGCCGGACAAGGTCTCGATGAGGGCTGCTCAGCGCGCTGCAAGGCCGGTTGGCGACTGCGGAGGCAAGCCCCGCTTGGCGCGGCTTTCGCCGGCGGCGTGGACTGCTGCTTTGTGTTCTGTATCGGTCATCTGGCGAACGACGAGTGTTCCGTCTGCGATCTGTTCGCGGATCTCGTGCAGACGGTCGGCACGTCGCTCGTCCCTATGACGGAGGAACGTCGCCGCTCCCTTTTGTGCAGGGCTGGTCGGGGCGCGGGCAGTGAGAAATCCGAGTGCGTTTGGAACAGTCACGTCAGCTTTGTCTGCATTTCCTGTGGATGAGTAGCCAAGCATCAGCACTTCCTTTGGGTCGGTGGTGCAGGCAGTAGGGACGGCGCAAGTTCCCCGCGGTCCTGCGCCGGCCGTGCTAGTTGAGCCGCGCATTCCACTGCGCGTTGGCGCCGACGGCGGCGGTGAGTTGAGCCGCCTGGCGTAAAGCTTGGACTCGCTGGCATCCGGGGCAAGTGCCGGAGTGGATGCAGTGGCCGAACTCGCATCTGGTGGGGGTGATGGCGGCATGGGTGGCCGGCAACGGGCTGTTCATATGTAGGACTAGGCTGGTCATGGGTTCACAACAACAACATCGACAGCAAGCCGGCGTGGCTGTAGTCTCGCGCTGGTCTCGGTGTAGACGGGCACGTTCAGATCCATCCCATCTCTGTGGCAAGAAGCACCGCCTGGGCGCGATCGTCGACCCCGAGCTTGGCGTACACGTTGTGTAGGTGGGATCGTATGGTGCTCGTCGCGAGGCCCAGCTCCAGCGCGATGACCTTGTAGAGCTTGCCTTCGGCCAGGAGGCGAAGAACCGCGGTCTCCCGGTCTGACAAGGGCGAGCGCTCGGCTCGACGCCGTTGGCTTCCACCCGCGTGAGGCAGATCGAATAGCACGTCCCTGAGCGCGGTGGCGGACAGTCCACACAGGTGAGCCAACAGCAGCATCTTCCCGCGGTCGACCGCGTCGCCTTGAGCATGGTGGACGATCATGTCCGCGAGCCTCACGTAGCTGGCCACCTCGTTCTCGGCTTCTGAGGTGTGGTGCGCCGCAACCGTGTCGGCGAGTCGGCGAGGCAGCCCCCACCTGCGCAGTAGCAATCCCCCTACGCTCGCGTGATCCATGCCGAACGCTCGCTGTTCGTCGCGTATCCGCTTCTCGGGCGTCGCAGTTCTTTCTGCCGCGCTTGGGTACTCAGGAAGGGCGCGGCCGAGCACGAGCTTCCCAAGATCATGCAGCAGCGCTGCACCCAGAACATCGTCGCGCTCGTGCACCTTTGCCTCCCATACGATCCGGTCGGCCGCGCGCATGACAGCTTGAGAGTGGACACGCGAGCGGTGCATGAGCACTTCAAACGGGGAGGTTCGCCATGGAAACTCGGTGCGTGGCAACGCCTTGATTGCCTCCTGGATCCCGGTCGGGCCCAGTGCGGCCACAGCGTCGGCCACGTTTGCGACCTGCCCCCGGCCCGCGACAGTCTGGGCGCGGCGCAAGACCGCCACGGTCAAACCGGTGTCGCTCTCAATCGTCACAACGAGTTGGCCTGCACTGCCGGGAGCGGTTGCCTCGGCGGCAGCGCGTACGCGCTCGTGGGCCGGCGCGAACGCCGGTACGACGTCGAACTCCTCGATCGCGCTCGTAAGATCGGCCCGGCCGCCGCGCGCACGCCGGGGGGCCGGTCCGCCGCGAGTAACCAGGTCGGCGGCGGCGGCGCCACGGGCCGAGGGGCCCGGCTCGTCGTCTCCAGCCAGTGCAGCGACGAGTGCGTCCACCGTGCGCGGGTCTAGCTGCGAGCCACGTTCTAGGCAGACGTGCTCAAGCGCCGCCTCCGCGCCCACACCGCGCCGGTGCGGTCGATCGCTGGCGATCGCCACAAACACATCACACGCCGCGATCACGCGGCTGAGCAGCGGGATCGCGTCACCGGCCAGCCCGTCCGGGTAACCGCCGCCGTCCCAGCGCTCATGATGAGCCCGGACGATTGGGGCAACGGAAGCGACGACGAACAGCTCTTCGAGCAGTTCCGCCCCGATCACAGGGTGGCGATTTACCACCTCCCAATCCGAGGGCGAGAGCGACTTCGTGGCCATAACCACGGCGTCAGGAACTGCGACCATGCCAACGTCGCGCACGCGGGCAGCGATGTCCAAGAGTGCCTGGTCCTGAGGATCGAGCCCCAATTCCCGGCCGACCTTCACCGCGAGCTGTCGCACCATTGGCGTGGAGGCATGCACGCCGGGCGCACGGGCTCGGAGCGCGGCCTCCAAAGCCGCCGCGACCCACCCGGCCGTTCCAGGATCGCCGCTCCCGCTGGGGGCTCCAGCGGCCGTCGCCGAGCGGTCTTTGGTGGCCGTGTCGGTGCCCTCAGCCAATGATTTCAGGTCCCCATCTTCTCGGCGAAGGTCGCGAGCGCGGCGGCGGGCGGGCTCGAGCGGCTGTGGACGGCCGATATGGAAGCCCTGCGCGTAATCGACACCAAATTCGCGCAGCAGATCCAGCGTTTCCACGGTCTCCACTCCTTCGGCGATCGTTCGCTGGCCGAGTGCGTGAGCGATGTTGACCATCGCCTTGACCAGGTGCTGGTTGGTTGTGTTGCTGGCGAGGTCGCGGACGAACGCTATGTCGATCTTTATGTATGCGATCTCGGAGCTTTTGGAGATAGGTGAAGCTCCCGTAGCCGGTACCAAAGTCGTCGAGGGCTACGGCGCAGCCCAGGTCCCCGATTCCTCGAGTGAATGCTTCCCCTGCCTGGATGTCTCCCACCAGCGCGGTTTCGGTGATCTCGAACACGACATTGGCCGGATTCGGTGTTTGCCTCGCCCAGCTCCCGCTCTATCCGGGGGACCAGGTCCTGGCTGCCAATCGAGATCCCAGACAGGTTCGCGTGCACGATCTGTCCGCTTGCCGCCAGATGGATGGCCTGTGAAATCACCCATTCATCGATCTCGCCGATCTGGCCGTATTTCTCGGCGACGCCGAGGAACATCCCCGGTGGGATGATCTCGCCTCGTCGCCCCAGCATCCGCACGAGAACCTCTTGCCTTCCCTCAGCCTGCGTTGAGAGCGAGACGATCGGTTGGGAGTAGAGAACCAGTCTGTCGTCGTCCAGGGCATCTCGAATGCGTCCCACCCAACTCAGGGTGTTGAGCTCGCGCTGGGCGCGAGTCTGCTGGGCGCGCTCCTCGGTGGTGTCCCGAAACACGACGACCATGCCATAGCCGCTCGGGCCGTTGCCCAACGGTGCGGCGGAGTACGCGATCGGGAGGATCGCGCCGTCCTTGCGCGTGAAAGCGTCTTCCGCCTTGCGAACCGGTCGTCCGTCGAGACGCAACTGCAGCAGTTCGCCTTGCTCGGCTGGAAACCCCGAGCCGTCGGCATGCTGGTAATGGATGCTTTCGTGCATCGGCTTGCCGCGCAGCTCGTCTTCGGCGTACCCGAGCATCGCAGTCGCCGCGATATTCAGGTAGCTCACAAGGCCTTCGCTGTCGACAACGATCAGGCCGTCGGCCATGTTGTCCAAGACAGCCTGGCGGAACTGCTCGACATCCCGCCGCTCGGTGACATCCCGAATCGCGGCGGCGGTCAGCACGCCCTCCTCGGTCTCAAGCGCGCTCAGACGGAGGTCGAGGGCGAACTCGCTTCCGTCCTTCCGGCAACCCCACAGATCAAGGTTCTCGCCCGTCGCACGAGCTCCCGGCGCGACGAAGAACCCCGCCTCCTCACCCGGATGGCGACCCTGGTAGCGGGGCGGCAGCAGCATGTCGACGTGCCGCCCTATCAACTCGTCCCGGTGGTAGCCAAATAGCTTTTCGGTCTCGGCATTCGCGAGCTTGATGAGGCCGTCGGCGCTGAAGATCACCATGGCATCGGGCGCCGACGCGAGGAGCGAGCGGGCGTAACCAAGCTCGCGTCGTTGCGCCGTGGTGTCACGTTCCGCCGCCGCAACGTCACGCTCGTCGGCCGCACTCTCCCGCTCGTCGGCCGCACTCTCCCGCTCGTCGGCCGCACTCTCCCGCTCGCCGGCGGTACTTCCACGCCCGTCGGACGCACTTGCACGCTCCGCCGATGCAATGGAGCGCTCGTCAGACGCACTCGCGCGTCCCGCGGCCACAATGCCCCGCTTTTCGGCCGCGGTCTTTCGTTCGTCGGCCGCACTTCCCCGCTGCTTGGCCGCGGTCTCCCTGTCGTCGGCGGCCTTTCCGTGCCCGCGGTCTGTCAAATTTCCTCCCGCTCCAGCGCCCTGCCCTGTTTGCCCACACAATGCCCGGCGACGTTGGCCGAGGGCGGCTCTTGCTCAAGAAATCTCGCGCAATCGCCTGTCGTACGGTACTACGCACGCTTAACCGTGTCCATCCCCGTTTTGGCGGATGGGGAGCTCCAGGCGGACGCCCTAGCTTCGCCTGACCTGCCTGGGAATTCGGGCACTCGAAGAGGAGCTCTGCTCGGGTCGACTGCAATCGAAGTGCATCAGCACGAGCTGCGTGGACCGGGTCGCGGCTCCACGCGTCAGGGCCTCGGCCTGGATGTCCATCACCTGCTGGAGCGCGTCGTCGAGAACCTCATGCACCGCGGCAAAGGCCTCGTGATCCAGGGCCAGCGCGATCGAGCTGACGTGGGTGTCGGTGTGATCGAAGGCGTTGCCGGCGGCCGCTCGCTTGATGCTGTCCCAGATCGATGTCAAGGTCGCCCCAGCGATGCTCCTGCGGACGGCGACCGGCAGCCGTGCCCATCCCCGCTCTGAGAACCAGGCCCGTTGGGTCGCGCGATAGAAGTGCTCGACCGCTCCGCGCCGCAGCTTTTGGTCGACCAGCTCGGCGAAGCCCATCTGCTCGAGCAGGCGGATGTGGTAGCTGACGGTTCCTATGCTGGCGTTGACCTCCTTCGATAGCTCGTTGGGGCTGGCCGTGCGGCCATCGAGTTTCATCAGCAGCTCGTAGCGGAGGGGATGTGCCATGGCCTTGACGAGGTCATGGTCGATGGCGCCGCTGTTTGCCTTGCCCCTGTCGGTCCGGGTCGGTGTGCTCATCATCTCTCCGCTCTTGGGCTGGATGTGCTGGCAAACCGGCGAGGTCTGCCCCCGACCGGTCCCGTTACGAAGGGGCGCTCAGCGTCCCCCGAATGCTTCAAGCCGTGCTGAATACACAATAAACCCCTTCGGCGGCTACGTCCAACTTTCGCCCCGCAGATTCGCCCGAATGCGCTGAGCCATCAAATTATTCAGAAAGATGAAACCACCTTGAGCGCTCAGAGGGTCTTTAGGGTAGATGCCTTCTCCCGCCGTAGACGCCAACCATGCGCAGGTGGCTTTTGACGCCTTCGCTCCCTACTACGACCGCTTCACCGCCCACCATGACTACGACGCATGGATGGGGAGCCTCCTTGGGCTCGCTGCGGCGAACGGCTTGCGTGGGCGCCGCGCGCTCGACGTGGGCTGCGGGACGGGCAAGAGCGTGCTGCCGCTGCTGGCGCGAGGGTTTCAGGTCACGGCGTGCGACCACAGCCAGGCCATGTTGGCCAAGGCGCGGGTAAAGGCGGGGGATCGCGCGCGACTCTGCGTTCTGGATGTACGCGCGTTGCCCGCTCTCGGGCGGTTCGACCTCATCACCGCGCTGAGCGACATCGTCAACTACCTGGTTGATCCCAACGAGCTCATGGCGATGTTTCGAGGGATGGCGGCAAATCTCGCGCCCGACGGCCTGATCGTGTTTGACGCAAACAGCCTTTGGATGTATGGCAACTTTTGGGCTGAGCACGACTCCGCCGACGCGGGCCAGGCGACGGTCAGCTGGGAATGTCTAGCCGGCCCTGACCTCCGCCCAGGCGGTCTGGCCGTGGCCCGGGTCCACGTGCTGAGCCAGACGGAGCACCACACGAGCATCCATTACCAGCGGCATCACCCGCGCCGAGTCGTGGAGGAGGCGCTTGGGTCGGCGGGGTTGGAGACCGCCGCGGTCCTTGGCCAGTTCCCCGATGGTCGATTGGAGCCGGCGTTCGACGAGAGGCGCCACGGCAAGGCGATCTATCTGGCCCGTGTCCGGCCTTCCATCACCGCGAAAGGAGGTGAGCACCAGTGCTACGAATCCGCAAGCTCAAGAAGCAGGCCGCTCCAGTCCTTCACACCATGAAGGGCAACTGAGATGGCTAGCGTCGCGGGTTCGCACGGGCTGTCTCGTGCGAACCCGCCTCGCGGAGACGGGACTCTCTACGTCCTGCGGGCAGACCTGGAGCTATTCGAGGCGCCGGACGGCGACCTGTACCTGCTCGGACACGAAGAAGACCACGTCGTGGCTCAGCCCGGTGCCGCGGAACGCGCTCTGCTTCGCACGCTCAGCCAGGCTCCACTCACCAGGACTGAGATGCTCCGCCGGCTCGCAGCCCAAGCAGATCAGGTCACAGCAGCCGACGCGGTCGACGCGCTCTTGGACTCGGAGCTCGTCACTGTCTGCGTCCAGCCCGGCCCTGCTCTCCTACCTCCAACCCAGGCCGAGCGTTACGACCGCCAACTCGCCTACTTCACCCTGACCCAGCCCGGGGCCGAGCACTGCCGGCAGCAGCTCCTGGCGGATGCGACCGTGATCGTCATTGGTGTGGGAGGCCTGGGCTCGTGGACCGCTGCTGCATTGGCGTGCGTGGGAGTCGGGCGGCTCACACTCGTCGACGACGACCGCGTTGAGCTGAGCAACCTGAATCGACAAGTTCTGTTCTGTCCGGGGGATGTGGGGAAGCTCAAGGTCGAGGTCGCGGCGGCCGCTCTTCGGGCCTTCAATCCTGACCTTGAGATCGAAGCGCGCCCTGAGCGTATTCGCGATCCGCGGAGCCTCGGGGGGCTCATCACCAACGCTTCGCTCGTGGTCGCTACGGCCGATTGGCCGCCCTATCGAATAAGTCGCTGGGTCAACGAGGCATGCGTTGATGCTGGTGTGCCGTACATCAGCGCCGGCCAGGTGCCGCCGTTCATTCGCGTCGGCCCGATGGTCATTCCAGGCGTGACCGCTTGCTTCGAATGCGATGAGCGAGCGTCCCGAGCCGGCTTCGCCTTCTACGACACAGTCGTTGCCCAGCGCGAGCGGGAGTCCACCCTCGCGCCCACGCTGGGGCCAGCCTCAGCCATGATTGGCTCCATGATCGGCATGGAGGTTCTCCATCACCTGACCGGGAGCTGCCGCCCGGCAACGTGGGGACGTGCGATAACCGTTGACATGCGCTCGTGGCAGACCTCGACTCGTGAGCTCGAGCGCGACGAGGGTTGTCCGGTCTGCGGTGACTCTTGAGGCATCCCGGGTCATTTGGCGGCTCGCGAAGCCACGCTACGATCGAGGGACTTGAGGTCAGGACCAATCAGGCCGGTTTGAGGCCACGGATGGTTTCATCGGCCAGCATTCTCGAACCGTCGGGACTTCCACTGAATCTCTAAACCCCGCGCCGGCTCCTTGGGACTGGCGGCGGCTTAGTGCTCTCGCCCTTCGCGAAGCAAGTCGCTACCTGGGTGGAGACGAAGCGCAGGACGCAGCCCAAGAAGCCGCCATCAGGGCGTGGCGGCGAGCAGACTCATGCTCAGGAGCTCCCGAACCCTGGTTGCGGACGATCGCCCGCAACGAGGCACTGCGCGTGGCCAGTAGGCGCAAAGAAGCGCAGCTCCCTGACGATTACGAGCCCCCACGCACCGGCAACGACTTGGAACCACCGCGCGAGTGGCTGGAGGTCGAGGTCGCCCTCTCGAGCCTGACCCATGGCGAGCAGCAAGCGGTACTTCTCAGGTACTGGTCAGACAAGACAGACGCTCAGATCGCGTCCACGCTCGGGATCCCGGTTGGAACCGTGAAGATCAGGCTTCACCGAGCGCGCGAGAAGCTGGCCCGAGCCCTGGCGGCCTGACGCTCGTCGCTCGTCGCGCGGAGTGCGAGCCGCAGATCGATCCCGGCTCGCGTCTCCGATGCGGGCTCAGCGCATCGTGCACCAGCACGGCGACTTACCCTGAACCATCGTGCAGCAGTAGTAGCCGGTCTCAGTGTTCGGGTATACGCAGCACGTTCCGTTCGCTCCGGCACAGTTTTCGCATGGGCCGCCTGGCTGGCTGGGGGAGAATCCCGGGCAGCCTGGCTCGCGACAGCGGTCCTGTTGCTTCTTCTCCGTCAACATCGCTCTCCCAACGCACTCGTTCAGGTACTTGCCGGTTTCGTAGCCGGCCAGGGGAGCAGCGAAGAAGGCCAGCCCGATGGCTGGGCCATACCCGAGGTAGAGAAATTCCGTGGCGTACCCGCCCTCGAGGCAGCCGAGGGTGGTGCGGTTAGCGGTCTGGTGACTCGTCCACAGGCAGCCCTTCAGGCACGCGTGAGGATCCTCGGCGTGCGCCGTGCGAGGGCGCAGCAGCGAGATCGTGGCCGTGCCCGCCAGCGCGCCCTTGAGCGCTTGACGTCGCGTGAGGCGAACCGCAATGCGGTCGAACCAGTTCCGTTCAGGGAAGGCCGAGTTGTCCATCACACGCCGACATCCCGTTTGGTCTTGAGGTAAGGCTGGACGTGCCGTACTTCCCGGATGCAGGCCTTGTCGTGAGCGGAGATCTCGCTCACCACGGCCTCGACGTGGGGCGCATCTGGAGCCCTCCACGCCTTCCCACGCGCGGTCCATGACGCCGCCTCCTCCTGCAACGCCATCATGAGGTGGTCCTTGTCGGACGCCGGAAAGCCGACCTGCCCCACGTCGTGCCGGATCTCGAGGATCGTGTGCGCGATCTTGTCGCACAGGTCGGCTCCCTCCCGCACCAGCGGGTCGACGGAGCCGTTAGACCTGAGGAACCAGTTCGGGCCACTGCCGGAAGGGTTCCGGATGTCGTTGGACTGAAGCTGGATGGTCGGATTCAAATTCATCGTCATCGCGAGCTCGGACAACCGCTCCTTAAGGCTCTCCAGCCGGTTGCGCTTGTAAAGCGCGTGCCGTACGGCCTTGATCTCGGCCTGGGTGGGGTGGGTGGACATCAGCTGATCGTTTCCCTCGCGCCCAGACGCACGTAGCCGCCTCGGCAATCCGTCTGATCAGGGAAGTGCTGCCCAGTTGGCGCCCCGGGAGACCGACCATAGTTCCTCGGCCGCGGGCCTGTCAAGGCGGCCGTTTGCGCCCGACCCGTTGGCCAGTTAGGGTTGCCTCGGAGTCGGGACGGACTCAAACATGGACGTATAAACATGGCTTTCCTCATCGCCCGAATCGGGGTAGCAGCGATTTTTGCGCTCGGCGCCGTCGCCAAGCTGGCCGATCCGCGCGGTATACGGTCGACGCTCATCGAGTTCGGCCTCCCGCCTGGCCTCGCCACGCCCGGCCAGATCGCGCTTCCGGTGGTCGAGCTTGTCATCGCCGTCCTCCTGCTCCCGACAGCGACCACGCGCTGGGGTGGGCTCGCGGCGGCGGCCACGCTGCTCGTGTTCTCGGGCGCAATCGCCAGGTTGTTGGCGCGCGGCGAACAGCCTGACTGCAATTGCCTCGGCCAGCTTCACTCGGCCCCCATCCGCCGAGGCTCCCTCCTGCGAAACCTCGCGCTCGCGACGGTTGCCGGGGCGATCGCCGCCGCCGGGCCGGGAGAAAGCATCGGCTCCGCGCTCGCCGGCGCCGACCCCGCGCTCGCGGCCGGCATCGTCGTCCTCGCCCTGGCGCTCGCCCTCCAGGGCTGGTTCAGCTATCAGCTCTTCCGCCAGAACGGCCGCCTCATCGCGCGGGTTCGAGCGCTCGAGGAGGCCGTCGGCGAGTCACCGGCGCCACGCCAGCGGACCGGCCTTCCCCAGGAGCATCTTCCCGTACCAGTGCTTGACTTGCGGCTCCTCCAGGACGACGGGGAATCCGCGGCTGGCGAAGGGCGGTGTCGAAGTGGGCGGTGGCGTCTTCCACTTACCCGCCGCCGCAGCCGCCATGCCCGCCACCCGGTGAACCAGGGTGAAGTCGAAGAGCGCGACCGGCAATTCCTCGGCGAGATCCGCCACCAGTGGGTAGAGATCAGCGGCACTCGAGGACAAGCCGACCACGGCCGACCCGTGCGCTGCCGCTACTACCTGCATGGTCGGGCCAATGGCAGTCCTTGTACCGGCGGCAGGAAAGTTCGCGTTGGCCTCGGCCAGCATTGTTGAGCAGGCTTCGGCATCCCCGCCGTACGCCAGGCACAGGAACTGATAGCACCATCCGACTCCCGAGTAGGCCGACACGGGCTCAAACTCGACGGCACGCTGGGCGGAAGCCCGGGACCGTCCCAGGTCGCCGCGCAGGATCTGAATGGCGGCCAGCCACGCATGCGACTGCGACATCCAGGGGGACTTGATGGCTTCGCAGCGCTCCAGGTCCTGGGCGGCAAGCTGCTCCAGCTCTTCGAGGTCGCGGCCCCGCATGCAGGCGATCATGCTGGTGGCTCGCAGCCCAAGGATCTCGCCGCCTTGGTGCCCGAGCTTTCGGCCCAGTTGCACTGCCTCTTGGCCGAGAGCGAGACCCGCACCCAAGTCACCCGTGTAACCGAGGGGGATAGCCGTCCACGCCAGTGCATCGACGAGAGTCCACTGGTCGTTCGCCCGCCGAAGCAGCTCGATGGCCAGGGTGCCGGCCGTGACCGCCCCGTAAGCCCGAGTGTTGGACCAGTTTGTGACAGTCCTGCCCCACTGCACGATGCCCAGCGCGCGGTCGTCACCGAGTTGGCGGGCGGCGGCTTCGGCCTCCTCTAAGCCCCTTTCGGCTTCGTCGTAGAACCCAGCCAAACCGAGGACGGCGGCGTTGCTGGCCACCAGCATGGGCCGCCACACACTCAGGCGATCCCCCAGGATCGACAGGCCGCGACTGTAGTAGGCGAAAGTCTGTTCGAAACGGCTGAGCCATATCAGCTGGTATCCGCATTCGGAGCACAACGCAGCGGCTTCGTCGGCCAGTCCTTCTTCGGCGTACACCCTGATGACCTCGTCCCACAAGGAAATGCAATCGTCGAATCGGCCCAGCGCACGCAAGGCCCAGCCGCAGCGCTCATTGATCTTGGCCTTGCGCGGCTCGTCTTCGGGGTCCACCACCGACAGGGCGTCCTCGCAGGCGCTCAGCGCCTCTTCGAAGGCAGCGCTGTCGAGCGCCCGCTGGGCGGAGAGCTCGAGGTACTCGAGGGTTCGTTCGGGCGCGGCGGCCGCCCCCGCCTGCAGCAAGTGGTTGGCGATCTCGGAAGGTCGCTCCTGGCGGGCGCGGCGGTCGGTCCGCTCGATGGCGTTGGCCACCGCGAGGTGCAGCCGCTGGCGCCTCAACATCGACACACTCGAAAGCAGCGTCTGGCGGATGAGTTCGTGGGCGAATGAGTAGAAGACCATCCCGCCGCGTTCCTCGGGCACGATCACCCGGACGGCTTCGGCCTCCTCGACGATGTCGAGGAGCCGTCCGGACTCGACCTCCACGATTTCCTCAAGCAGGGGGAAGGGGAATGCGCGGCCCACCACGGCCCCGGCGGCCAGCACCCGCTGCGCCTCGTCCCCCAGGCGTTGCAAGCGCCGGCCCACGACGAGACGGACGCTCTCGGGAACGTCAAGCTCGTCGATGGTGATGGCGGTGCGGAAGGCCCCGTCCTCCATGAGCTTACCCTCCTCGACGAGGTGGCGGAATACCTCCTCCACGAAGAACGGGTTTCCCTCCGTCTCGCTGAAAACCGCGTCCACTACGGCCTTGGGTGGCGGCTGCCCGGCCATGGCCTCGAGCATGGTGCTCACGGTCTGCTCATTGAAGCGCTTCAGCCCGATGCGGTCCACCAGCCGGGCCCGCAACATCCGTTCCAGCGCCGAGGCCAACGGCCGGGAGACCTCGAGCTCGACATCGCGGTAGGTGCCTACGCCGAGGACCCGCATGTTTGGCATCAGCGCGGCCATGTGCTCGATGAGCAGCAGCGTTGGCTCGTCGGCCCAATGGACGTCGTCCATCACAAGCATCAACGGGAACCGGGCTGCACCGCGGCCCACGAACGACCCCACGGCGTTGAACATGAAGCGGCGTTGCTGCTCGGGCGGGAGCTCGAGCGGCTCGCCGATGTCGGGGAACCGGCGCGTGAGCTCGGGAACCAATCGGGCCACCTCGGGCGTGTCGTCGCCCAGGTCCTCCCGGACGATGTCCGGAGGCATGATGCTGAGCGCCTGTTCGAGCATCTCCACGAAGGGCGAAAAGGGAACCGTTCCCGCCGACTCGTAGCAGCGTCCGAACACCGCGAACGCCCCCCGTTGTTCGGCCTCCACGATGAGCTGCTTCACGAGCGTCGTCTTCCCCACGCCCGGTTCGCCTCCCACCAGGACCAGCCCACCATGTCCCTCGAGGGCGTCATTGAGCTTGGCCGCAGGATGCCAAGCTCGTTTTCGCGTCCGACAAAGACCTGCTCGGGCAGCGGGCTGGTTCGCGACCCACACCACGTCCCACAGCCGCCAGGGCTGAGGGAAGCCCTTGAGCTGGTACTCGCCTGCGTCGCGGAAGGTGATGTCGGGGACGGTCCCAGCCAGCTGCCGGGTCACATCGGACACCAGGATCTGGCGCCCCGAGGGCGCTTCGCGGCCACGCGGGCGGCCGCATGGACCGCCTCCCCCGAGAGCTGGCTGTCCTGCCATGCCACCTCGCCGGTGTTGAGGCCGATTCGAACGTTGAGCGGCGCGCCCCGAACGGGCTCGGTTGAATGAGTCGAGCGCCTTCTGGATGCCGATGGCACAGGCGAGGTGCTCGGCGGGTGGACATGAATACGGCCAGAAAGCCGTCCCCCAGGGCCGCCTTCTGATCCTGGCCCTGATTGGCCTCGATATGCTCCCGCACCAGTTGATCATGCTGGCCAAGTAGGGCGTCGGCCTCGGTGTCACCCAGGGTTGTACGCAACGCCGTCGAGCCCTCAATGTCCGTGAACATGATGGTCACGGGACCTTCTGGCTGCGGGGGAGGCTCGCCCACACGGGGAAGATTAGCCGGGACGCCCGGGGCGTAGCTTTGACGTCCGAACGAACCGGCCCGTAGACCACAAACAGACCACAGCTCCCGGTAGCTGGTGGTCATTGACGGGCACCAACTGTCGCTCGTCCCACCTCGTGAACAGGGTGGTGAGGGATTTTATGACTACACGGGACCGGTCTCGGTTCGCTTTGCAAGCAGGGGGTCGTGGGTTCGAGTCCCATCATCTCCACGCTGTGTACTCCCCTGGTCAGTCCCCTATTTGTAGTGGACTGACCTGATCCCGAAATTCTCTAAAACTGGCGAGCGTGCCCTCAACGTGCCCTTGCGTTCCCAAGCGGGTGACCTGAGATTTCACCAAAACCTCCACCGTGCCCTTGCGCTCCCAAGAGGGTGATCTGAGCGACGAAACCTGACCGGACACACCTTTATCCCGCCAACACGACGCCGATGATTCTGCTGTCGAAATGGCCACATCTCGGTGCTGTCTTCGACAGTTACGCGTCCCCCACCGGCACTTTGATGGCACCCCGGACCCGCTGCTGAGTCACCCCTGAGCCGAGTCCGGGTGCCTTATGCAGCCACCTCGGCCGCCACGACGGAAACATTGTCGCGACCTCCGTGATTAATGGCCTCATCGATCAGGTTGTCGACAATTGCGGTCACGGGTCCACCTTCCGCTATGGCGCTTTCAATCTCCACGCCGGACAACTCGTTGAACAGTCCATCACTACAAATGAAGATCCGGTCTCCTTCCTCAACAGCAAGGGTTGTGCGATCGATCTCGACATCGGATGCGACACCGAGTGCTCGGGTGAGAATCCCGTAGTAGGGGTGCTGGATTGCCTCCTCCACCCGCAGCTCTCCGCGCTCGATGAGTTCGGCCGTCAGGCTGTGATCCCGGGTCAGCTGGCTCAGCGCGCCCTTATGCCATAGATAGGCCCGGCTGTCACCGACATTGACGAGGGCAACATGTCCGCTTGCGAGGAGTCCAGCCGCACAAATTGTGGTGCCCATCCCTCCAGGCCAGGCTGAGCGACCGCGCGATCCCGAATTGCCCAGTTCGCAGCACGCACGGCCGCTTCGAGTTCGTCCACCGATTGACCTGTGAAGGCCGCAGGAACAACGCCGGCCACGACTTCCGCTGCGATCTCGCCGCCTGGGTGTCCGCCCATTCCGTCGGCGACGAGTGCAAGACGATCAGTGGTGACGATGACGTCTTCGTTGTTCTCGCGTAGCCGTCCGACGTCTGTACGGCCCGAAGTTCGCAATGTGGTCATGAGTCCCTCCTTGAAAGCTGGGTTGGCAAGCGGAAACAATGGATCCTCGCCTGCAGCAAGGAGACGGCGGGCGTGGTTGAGTGCTCCCTGGCGGTGGTTCGTATCGGTTTCGAGCTTTCTCGCCCAGACGTCGAGCCGTTCCTGGGATGGGTGACGCTTGAATCCGCGGATGTCGGCGAGTGGCACGTCGGCCTGACGGAGCGCATCGATCAACTGGGCGTCAGCGAGCTGATCTGGCGAGTAGTAGCGATACCCCGATCCCGGGTCCACCGCTGCCGGGGCGAGGAGGCCCTCGGCCGCATATGTCCTGAGCCGTTTGGCCGAGAGGCCAGAGCATTCCGAGAATTCTCCTATGGCCATGAGATCGTCCACAAAATGAAGCTTGGACCCTGCCCCATGGTGAGAGTCAAGTGGGATGATCCCGGAACAGCCGAGGTGCCCCACAATGCCGGGAGAGTGACCCCTGTGGCACCTCGGGATTGGTCGGCAGCAGTCCTTTTACTGCCCGAGGGCGTGGCGCACCAAGCCAATCGCCACGTATGCGACGAACCACAGCGGGACGAACACTCCCGCAGTAAGGGAGGTCGTCGTCAAGGCACTTATTGCCGTCCGCATGGGTGGCGAGGAGGAACCGTGGTCGATTCCAATCGATTGTCTCTGCCCGATGCCGTGCTGAATCGTGCGGGCTACTGCGACGCTCACGCCTCCGACTATGACCAGCACGACGATTAGGAACATCGATCAGATTCGATCTCTCGTGCCTTCCCGGGTCACGACGGGATCACAGGGTGGTCGACTCGAAGTCCACCCGAGAAGAGTCGTCTCCAGCCGGTTCAGAGGTTGCCCCGTAGCCGGGTCTGACACTGCTGGAGATGGCGAGGGCACTTGCTGGCGATTGCCCGCATCTCCGAGCTCAACAGTCCAAGTTGGGACTTCGCGCACCAAGCAGGATCGGAGAAGCACACGACCGGTCGGTGTTCTTATGCTTCCTACATGAGCTTCACGTCTGAGCGATGCTTTGCATCCGTTTACCTCCTCCTGGTTGATGGCCCCGTACATGAAGGGAAGCGACACCGATGAAGACGATGACATGCAAACAATTCGGCGGACCATGTGAGTTGCCGCTCCATGGGAATACCGCTGATGAGGTCATAAAAGCGCAAGATAAGCATCTGAAGGAGACGGTCGCCGGAGGTGACGAAACGCACGAAAGTGCGTTGAAGGCAATGAAGGGGCGGTGGAAACATCCCATTTCCGGAATGGGGTGGTACAAGCAAGCCAAGCGCGATTTCGCCGCCCTTCCCGAAACTGATCGGCAAAAAGAAGATCGAGGAATCCACCCCCCAGTCAGACTCCACTCATCTGTACACCCACGACCTAGCATCGTGGTCGTGGCATACGACGAGGACCTGGCTTATCGCATCCGTGAACTTCTCGGTGCCGAACAGGGGATACAGGAGAAGAAGATGTTCGGTGGCCTGGCCTTCTTGGTTGGAGGCAACATGGCGATCTCGGCCAGCGGGCAGGGCGGCGTGCTTGTGCGAGTCGATCCTGAGAAGTCCGACCAATTGGTGGACAGTACGAAGGCGGAGATAGCGGTGATGGGCGGCCGCCCGATGACCGGGTGGTTGCGGGTGGCATCGACGGAAGTGAGCACCAAGCGCAAGCTCGAGCGATGGGTGCGACTGGGCGTTGGCTACGCCCGGTCGTTGCCGCCGAAGAAGCCGAAGAAGAAATCGTAGACAGCACTCCGAGGGTGGCCGACTCGTTCTCCCAATCGTGCTCAGTTCGGCGCCATTCGCAACGTTGACAACTACAGGGTCGCGGGGCGGTTCGTAAAGCGATGCGCCCTCGGCGAGTAGAACCAGCCACCCCCGGCCCTCGTGCCGCCATCGACCGGGATGTTGTGGCCCGTTACGAAGCTGGAGAGGTCCGACGCCAGAAACAGGGCCACCCGAGCCTGGTCATCGGGCCAGCCGAGCCGGCCCACCGGCGCCCACGAAGCCCACAGAGGTTCTGAATCATCCGAGCCTGCGAGGTAGTCCACCTGAGGCGTCTGGGTGAGATCGGGGCCGATTCCGTTGACCCGGATGCCGTTTCGGCCGAGACCGACGGCGAGACACGTCGTGAAATGGGCGACCGCCGCCTTCATGGCGCCATAGACAGGGTCGCCGGGATAGCCGCGCATCCCTTCGACAGAATGGACGTTGACGATCGAGCCCCTCCCGCGCTCGATCATCGAGCCGACGAACGCCTGGGTGACAGCAAAGACATGATGGAGGTTGATGTCGTACATCGCCTTCCACGACTCGGGCGTCGATTCGGAAAACCGAACCAGCGGCCGGTAGTCGCCGACATTGTTGACGACCACATCAACCCGCCCGTGCAGTAGCCAATACGTCGAGGGCGAAGGCAGCCACCGAGTCGTCGTCGGTAACGTCGAGGACACTCGCCCGGGCCGACCCGCCGGCGGCCTCGATTGACGCGCACGCCCTTGCGGCTCGTTCGCCGTCGGCCTCGGCGATTTCCACAAACGCGCCGTGCTCCGCGAAGAGACGTGCGATCGCGGCCCCGATGCCCTCGCCTCCGCCACTCACGACTGCGACACGCTCGTCGAGAAGTCGGTTCCAATTGTCGATCGGAGGGACGTTGGTGGGGGCTTGGGTTGTCATCGCTCGCAGATCCTCACTGTCCAATGGGTAGATCGTTGAACGATAGGAGCTAGATGCACAGAATTCGATATGACGCACCAATCTGCCCAGGTGACGCAACGACAGGCGGTGGACAACGGTCCAGA
Source organism: uncultured Solirubrobacterales bacterium (assembly GCA_963705785.1). Lineage (GTDB taxonomy): Bacteria > Actinomycetota > Thermoleophilia > Solirubrobacterales > Solirubrobacteraceae > Palsa-465. The sequence goes on from CAVPKV010000066.1 coordinate 139,146, forward strand.
TGTCACCAGCCAGACGAGTTGACCAGCACTGCCGCGCCGTTCACCCGGCCGTGGGCCAGGTCGCCGAGTGCCGCTTCGGCCTGGTCGAATCCATAGGGAGTGGTCGTGACCCGCACCGGGATGCGGGCGGCAATGTCGAGGAACTCGTTCCCGTCGTGACGGGTGTTGGCCGTGACGCTGCGCAAGGTCCGCTCCTGGAAGAGGTGCCGCTCGTAGTTGAGGGTCGGGATGTCCGACAGGTAAATACCGGCAATGGCCAGGGTTCCCCCACGATCGAGGGCTTCCAGCGCCGGGAGCACCAGGTTCCCCACCGGTGCGAAGAGGATGGCGGCGTCCAGGGGTTCGGGAGGCGGGTCGTCGGCACCCTGGGCGCTCGCCACCCCGAGTTCGAGGGCAAGTTCGCGGGCTTCTGCCCCCCGAGTCATCACGTGTACTCGGGCTCCTTCGGCCATGGCAATCTGGGCAGCAAGGTGAGCCGAGCCGCCGAACCCGTAGATACCGAGCCGGCCCGCCGGCGGCAGTTGGGACCGCCGGAGTGCGCGGTAGCCAATGATGCCGGCGCACAGCAGGGGGGCGGCATCCTGGTCACTGAAGTTGTCCGGTATCGGATAGGCGAACCCCTCCTCCACCGCCACGTACTCGGCGTAGCCCCCGTCGACGTCCCACCCGGTGAACCGGGGGCGGAGGCACAGGTTCTCCTGCCCGGCGAGGCAGAACTGGCAGATTCCACAGGTATGGCCCAGCCACGGGACGCCGACCCGGTCGCCGAGTGCGAATCGGGTGCAACCGGCGCCGTGGCCGTCGACGATCCCGACCACCTCATGCCCGGGGATGACCAGAGGCTCCTTGGGCGACAGATCCCCTTCGGCCAGATGGAGATCGGTGCGGCATACCCCGCACACCCGCACATGCACCCGTAGCTGGCCCGGTCCCGGAATGGGGATGGATCGATCAATCCGGCGTAGGGGGTGCGAGTCGATCGGCCCGGGAGTGTCCACCGCCCATGCCTTCATCGTCTCGGGAGTCACCATCGCCCTCCTCGATCATCTCCCGGCGTGTCCTTCCCCTTGACGCTATGGCGCCGGAGGTCCCGGGCGCCAGGGCCCGATGGCTGCGGGGTGCTCCACCCCGTGTGCACGGCTCATTCGACTCCGGGGTTGGACGGACCCTGAGGAAGCCGGCTACTTCGCCGGCCAGAAGGAGAATCCACAACTCGATTGAGAAGGCATCATCGGGGTGTTACACCGGCTTCAGGTGGCGGGAGGCGCGACTCCGGGTCGACGAGCCGGGACAATGGCTCTGCGGTCCACTCCGGCCGTTTGCCTCATTGGGCGTGGGCGGAAGAGGCCTTGTAGTCGGTGCTCCCGGCAAAGGTGGCGGTGTAGCCGCCGTAGATCTGCAAGTTGAACAGGTTGCCCGAACAGGTGACGGTGCCGCTGGCATCGGTGGTCGCCGTGCAGATCGTCTGCAGGGTAAACGCCGACGCCGAGCCGGTCGTGAGCACCACCGTTTGACCGACCACCGGACCGTAGGCGGTGGTCAGGGTGGCCGAGACCACCCCTTGCTGGGTATACGGGGCCGCCGTCATGGTCGTCGCCGCCGGGCCGACCACCTGAGTGGCCGAGTGGGTGGTGCTGCTCGTCCCGTAGTTGGGATCACCCGAGTAGGTGGCGCTGATGGCATTCGACCCCACCGGCAGGGAGGAGACGACCAGCGAGGCCTGGTCCCCTCCGCCGCCGGCGGCCAGGGTCCCGGTCCCGAGGAGGGTGGAGCCGTTGTAGAAGCTCACCGTGCCGGTCGGTGTACCCGTTCCGGGAGCCACCGGGGCGACGGTGGCCGTCAGCGTCACCGGTTGACCGAAGCTCGACGGGGTCGGCCCGCTCGCCACCGCGGTGGTGGTCGGAATGACCCCGACAGTCTCCGCCACCGGCGCCGAGGTGCTGGCGGCGTAGTCGGCCTCACCGAGATAGGCGGCGGTGAGGCTGTGGGCACCGGGACTCAATGACGAGAGGGTGATGCTGGCCACGCCCCCGCTCAGGGTCTTCGAACCGAGGAGGTTGGCTCCGTTGTAGAAGTCGACAGTGCCGGTGGGGGTGCCGCTGCCCGGCGCCACCGGGGCCACGGTGGCGGTAAGGGTCAGGGGCTGGTTCAACTGCACCGGATTCGGGGACACCACCAGGGTGGTGGTGGTCTGGGCCACGGTGACCGGCTGTCCCGAGGTCCCGGAGCTGGTCAGGAAGTTGTTGTCGCCCGAGTAGGTGGCGGTCAGGGTGTAGGTCCCGGGGTTGAGCGAAGAGATCGAGGCGCTGGTGGCGGTCGACCCCGACGGACCCCCGGTGACGACGACCGGCGTGCCCAGCCGGGCACCATTGATGGTGAACGTCACCGTCCCGGTGGGCGTGCCCGCCCCCGGAGCCACCGGTGCGACGGTGGCGTTGAAGGACACCGGTTGGCCCTGGGCGATCGCACCGTTCGGGGTCACCGTCGTGCTGGTCAGGTCCTGGTTGACCGATTGGGTCACGGTGCCGGTACTGGTCAGGAAGTCGACGTCGGCTCCGTAGACCGCGCTGATGGCATGGGTGCCGACCGACAACGAGGCCACGGTGATGGCGGCCTGGTCACTGCCGGCCACCACGCTGAGGGCTTGGGTGCCGAGCGGGGTGCTCCCGTCCAGGAACGTCACGCTGCCGGTCGGGGTTCCGGCCCCCGGGGCGTTGGCGGAGACGGTGGCGGTAAAGGTCACCGGTTGGCCGAAGACGGACGGGCTGACTGAAGAGGTCACCCCGGTGGTCGTCGGGTCCTGGTTGACAGTCTGGGTGGCGGTCCCGGTCGAGGTCACGAAATTCGGGTCCCCGCTGTAGATGGCGGTCACCGTGTAGGTCCCCGGCGCCAGGGCGGCATCGGGTGTAGCGCTGGCCAAACCGCTGCTCAGCGGGTCGGACTCATAATTCTGCCCATTGATCTGGAACTCCACCGTCCCGGTGGCGGTTCCGGCTCCCGGGGCGTCGGCGGCGACCGAGGCGCTGAAGGTGACGGGCTGACCGAAGACGGTCGGGTTGGGCGACGTGGTCACCGTCGTCGTGGTCGGGTCTTGGTTGACCACCTGGGTGAAGGGCACTGACGAACTGGAGAAGTTCCCATCGGTATTGGTGTAGGTCACTGACACCGTGTGGGTGCCCGGAGCCAGCCCGGCGTCGGCGTTACTGGTGGCCTGTCCGCCGCTGAGGGTCTGGGTGTTAGCTGAAGCCGTCATCGCCGATTTGGAACTGCACCGATCCGGTCGGCGTGCCCGATCCCGGAGGAGTGGCGCTGACCTGGGCGGTGTATTGCACCGGCTGACCGAACACCGAGGGATTGGCGGTGGAGGACACCGTGATCATGGTCCCGGACCTGGTGACGATCTGGGACAGCGACGAGTTGCTGGTGGTGAAGTTGGTGTTGGCCGGGTGGAAGACGGCGGCAATCGTGTAGGTGCCCGGCGTCAGGATCGAAATCGAAGCGCTGGTCCCGGCGCTCTGTTGCGGGGACCCGGGCACCGGGGTGAGGGTGACCGCACCACCGATGTTCTGGGTGCTCCCCCCCGAGATCGTCTCGGTGAAGGAAACCGTACCGTTGGGCGCCCCGACTCCGGTGGTGTCGCTGACGGTGGCGGTGTAGGTGATGGACTCACCGAAATTGGTGGACCCGGTCGGGGTTCCGACCAACCCCAGAGTGGTCGTCGCCGGATTCACCACCTGGCCACCCAACAGGGAGCCGGAAGAGCCGTTGAAATTGGAGTCGCCGGTGTAGGTAGCCGTGATTGCCGCCGGCGAGGCCGAGACGGGGATGGCGGCGTCGGCGATCGAGGCCGCCCCGCCGGACAGGGCGACCGGGCCGCCGAAGTTGGTTCCTCCCACCGCGAACTGGACGGTCCCACCGTTGTCGAAGGTCTGGCCCGAGACCGTGGAGACCACGTGGGCGGTGAAGGTGGCCGACTGACCGAAGACAGTCGGGTTGGCACTCGAGGTCACCGAGGTGGTGGTCGGATCCGCGGTCACCGTGAACGGGGTGTTGACGGAGGTGGACCCGAAGAAGCCCCCGGCGTAGGAAGTGGTGAGCGTGGCGCCGCGGGGAACACCGGTGATCGGCAGATTGGCAGTGACCACTCCGGAGACGGTGGTGCCGCTGACCGTCGACGGGGAGCCTCCCGGGTTGCTCAAACTAAAGGTGACGGTCTGGCCGTTGGGGGGGGCGACATTGTTGGCGTCGGTGAGGGTCGCCTTCACCGCCGCGGTGGTGCCGGGGGCTCCGGTGGTCGCGCCGCCGTAGACCAGGGCCCCGGGGTTGTTGAGGGTGACTGTTTCGTTCACGGTGGTGGTTGTGGTCGTACAGATGATCGACTCGGCCTTCTCGACGCTCCTGACCGTGTAGGTACCGTTGGCGAAGCCGTCGCTCGCCCAGGTGACGGTCAGTGGATTGCTCGAGTTGGTGGAGGACATCCCGGCCGGAGCAAACACGGTGGTGGCCCCGCTCAGCACACTGATGGTGGTGGAGCCACTGCAGACGCCGATTCCCAGAAATCCCTTTTGGCCACCGCTCTGAGCGCCGTTGTCGGTGATGGTGACGGGTCCGGACACGGTTGCGTTGTTGGCCGGCGTGGTGACCGCGGCACCGGCCGGGAGGGCCAGCGCCAATAGCATCAGTCCGGTGACGAGAGCAACGCTGGTGACGCCTGCAAGGGCTTTACGCACGATCTTTGTCTCCTTCGGCAAATGCAACGTGGTTGGGAAAGGCTTGAGGCTGGCCGGAGAACCGGTCAGGACGACGATGGGCAGGTGGACGAGCGAGGGGTCACCGTCGCTCAACCGATACCGATGAGGCCGGCGCTGTTGGTCGAGCCCCCGTAGTCGGGGGTGGGATCGAATGTCTGTTGGTACCCGAGGGCCAGCAACACCGGGAGCAACGAGCCGAGGTAGAGGCACGTCGCCTTGCCGCTGGCGTTGGTGATAGCGGTGCACAGCGGTACCCCGAGGGCCGTGAACCTGATCACTTGGCCGGCGATCGGAGCCCCGGTGGAGGTCACCGTCAGGGTGGCGGTGAGGACCCGATAGGTGGGCAGGATGGTGATGTTGATGAAGCCGGTGCCGACGATGGAGGTCGGGGCACGGTTCACCGTGAGCTGCACCGGGGCCGAAGTGGTACCGGCGTAGAAGGCGTTGCCCTGGTAGACGGCGGTGATGCTGTGGACCCCACCATGGAGGGTAGCGATCGAGAACGTCGCCTGTTGGGCCCCGGAAGTGGTCGCCAGCGCTGATTGGCCGAGCAGGGTGGCGCCGTCAAAGAACTTGACGATGCCGGCCGGCGGGGTTCCGGCCCCGCGGTCGGGGCCACGGTGTCGGTGAAGGTCACCGTGTTGCCGTAGACCACCGGGTTGGGCTGAACCGTCAGGGTCGAAGCCGTACCCACCAAGGACACCGCAAAGCTGGTGGAGCCGGTGGTACCGGCAAAGTTCGGATCACCGGTGGTGATGACCGACACCGTGTAGTTGCCCGGGTTAAGCGGCTGGCTCTGGACGACACTGGCGGTGCCGCCGGAAGCGGCCACCGGGGTTCCGAGGTCCTGCCCGTTGAGGACGAACTGCACGGATCGCCCGGGGTTCCCATGCCTGGGGACACCGCGGTCATGGCGGCACCGAAAGTGAGCGCCTGGCCGTAGACGGCCGGGTTGGCCGAGGAGGTAACTGCCACCGTGGTGGCCGATTGGTGCACCGACTGGGAGAGCACCTGGCCACTGGCGCCGAAGCCTTCGGTCGGGCTGCTGAGATCCCCCGCTGTAGGCGGCGATGATGGTGTGGCCGCCGGCGGTGAGGCTGGAGACGGCGGGACTCACCGCGTGCCGGTGCCGTCCAGGCTTACCGGGGATCCCAGGTTGGTGCCATCGATCGAGAACTGCACGCTTCCGGTCGGGGTACCACGGGAGCCACCGCGGAGACCACCGCATTGAAGGTGACCGACTGGCCGTAGGTCGACGGGTTGGTCGACGCGGTCAGCGTGGTGCTGGTGTCGAACACCGGCGGGGCGGGGACCACGGCCTGGGTGACCGACTGAGCGGCGGTGGTGGTACTGGTCACGTAGTTGGCGTCACCGGCATAGGTGGCGGTGATGACCTGGCCGGGACCGAGCGGCAGATTGGCCAGACCGATCGATGCCCGGTCCTGACCGCCGGAGGTGGCCAGCGTGGCGGAGCCGATCGATGTCCCGTTGTTGAAGAACGTCACCAGACCGGTCGGAGTGCCGGCGCCCGGCGCTTGGGCCGTGACTGTGGCGGTAAAGGTGACGGCCTGGCCCTGGATCGAGGGGTTGGCGCTCGATATGACCACGGTGGACGTCTGAGCCTGGCTCACCGCTTCGGTGATGGAGGCGTTGCTGGCGACGAAGTTGGGATCTCCCGAGTACTGGGCAGATACGGTGTGCGAACCGGCGTTGAGTGAGGCAACCGACACCGAGGCGATGCCACCGGAGAGCGTCTGAGCTCCGCCGACCGGCGATCCGTCGATAGAGAGGGTGACCTATCCGCCGGGAGCACCACTGCCGGGGGCATTGGCGCCCACCGCGATTTGGAAAGTGACGCCTTGGCCCACCACCGGAGAGGCGTTGGACGGAGTGATGGCGGTCGTGGTGCCGTCGGGATTGACGGTCTCCTGGACCGGGGGCGAGTTGCTGGGGGCAAAGTTGACCGAACTGTCTCCGAGGTAGGCGGCGGTCAGCGTGTCAGTCCCGGTGGGAAGGGTGGTCAGGGTCAGGCTGGCCTGGTCGGGACCGGAGGCAGGCAGCGACACCACTCCCAAGTTGGTGGTCCCGTTGAGGAACTCCACCGAGCCAGTCGGAGCACCCGCAGTCGAGGCAACCGCGGCGGTCAGGGTGACCGACTGGCCGAAGACCGACGTCGCCGGCACTGCCGTCAGGGTGGTGCTGGTGGGCGTCAGGACCTTGTGGACCACGAAGAGGATCGACTGGCTGCTCCCGGCGTAGTTCCCGTCACCCGAATAGGTGGCCACCACGCTGTGGGTGCCGATGGACATGGCCGAGTCACCCGCACTGGTGGCCACGCCGGACGGCGAGATGGTGACCGTGGATCCGAGTGGGGCGGCGTCCACGGTGAAGACCACCGAACCGGTCGGAGCCGCGGGAATCGACGGGCCGAAATTTCAACACCTGGGCGGAGAAGGTGACGTTGTCACCGACGGTGGCGACCGGCTCCGACGGCGTCAAACTGGTGCTGGTGGCGTCGAGGGTCACCTGGAACGCCGCCGAGGTCGAGCTGGCGGCGTCAGCAGGACCGCCGGCGTAGGCCGCCGAGACGGTCGCCGCTCGGGGCGGCTCACCACCGCGAGGGTGGTGGCGGCTACACCATTGGTGCCGGTGGTCGCGGTGGCCGTGGTGGCCTGCCCGGTCAGCGAGAAGGTGACGACTGCGCCGTTGACCGGCTGTCCGGTGGCAACGTCAGTGACCAGCGCCGAAAGGTTGGCGCTGGAGCCCGGTGGACCCGAGGAATCTCCGGTGTAGGCGGTGGTCGTGCAGTCCTGGAGGTAGCACTTCGAGGGTGGAGGCGTTGGCCGCACCGCCACCGCTGACCAGGATGGCGAACGAGCCCCCGACACCGCTCTTCTGCAGGCCGTCGGGCGTGTTCGGGGCGGTGAAACTGGTGGTGTAGAAGCCGCCCGAGGCGCTGAAGATGCTGTGGACCACCGCCTGTCCCGGGCTCAACGACTGCTCGTCGAGGGACACGGTGACCGGTGCGCCGGAGGCGCCGGTCGACAGGTTCCCCGACACCGTCACCGGTGCGCCACCACAAGCGGTGGGGGTGGGGACGACGGCTTCCGATACGGTCAGGGATGGCGCGGTGATGCCGGCGCTGGCCAGGCTCTTGGTGAGTTCGGCGCATGACACTGTCGATGCCGAGGTGCAGGCTCCGCCGCCGGGAACCCCGGTCTCGAAGTCGTCGCCGACCACGTTGTGGTAGGTGTTTGACCAGGACTGCGTGTCCCTGGCGTTGTTGACCGTGTCGTTGAAGGCGGTCTGATCGACGGGGATGTTGGAGGCGACGGGTTCACTGACGGTGGTCGAGGTGTCCGTGGCGGTGGCATTGATCGGTTGCACGCTGTTGATCGGCGAGGTTCCCGACCCGAAGGAGCCGGCGCTGTAAGACACCACGCCGGTTTCGGCGATGCTGGTGTTTTCGAGCCAGGTGTCACCACCGTGCAACCGGAAGTCTTCGGTGACCCAGGAAGGCGTGGCCACCTGGTTGGCCTGGAAGTTGATGGTGACGGTCTGGATACCGGCGGCGGTGCCGGAGATGGCCTGGGTCTGGTCTGTTCGACCAGGGCCAGATTCGAGGTCTGCTGCCACTGGGTGCCGGTCACGGTTCCCGTAATGCCGGTAAGGGTCTGGCCGCTGGCCGTCGCCGTGCTGCCGCTACTGTCCAGTCGCCAGACGGTCCCGTTGATGCGCTCGACGTAGGTGTTGTAACCGTTGTGCATCGCTTGCCCGGTCACGGTGTAGGTGACGCTCTCATTGAGCTGGAAATAGCCGGTGCCCGGGTCGTTGAGGATGTCCACCTGGTTGTACGTCCAGGACCAGTTGTTGGACCAGGCCGGGGACGTCGCTGCCGGCGGTCTGGGAGGGCGCGGCGTACGGCGGGTGCGCCTATGACGGCGAAGTAGCCCACCACGCTGAGCACAGCCATGATCGGAGCCAAGATCTTGACGGAAGGCCTACGCAACGTCCCCACCCTTCGTTGTCTCGCGGCCGCCCGTCTGAGAAGCCGAGCACATCAACTCCAGCGATGAGGCCGCTCACGAAGCCAATCCTCATGTACCGGTCATAACGTGTGCCAGATGTTTACCTTGCGAAAGATTTCGTGAATTTCCTTTCAGAGTTGGTGCCGGGCCAGTTCCTGGCCGGGGCCCAAGAAGAACGGTGCACAACACGTCAGGCGTCGCCGGGCGCGAAATGGCCGCGGCCAGCACGTTTGAGGACACCTACCGACATTCACCGGCCACTTTGAACTGCGATCTCGCCGCTCGTCCGTCATTGGTGGCCAGCCGGTGGCCAGCGGATCCGCCCAGAAGAGCTAACTGGAGGCCGCCGCCTTGGCCTTCTCCCACTCCGCCACCATGGCGCCGAACCGCATCGGGTTGTAGACGTCCTCCTCGTAGGACCAGAAACCATCCCCGGCGTACTTGAGCAGGGTGAAGTTGTACTCCTGATGCACGGTTCCGTCCCCGGGGTCCATCATCCGGTTGAAAACCTGGCAGACGATCCAACCGCGCTCCTCGTCGATGACGTACCAGCCGATGGGAAACTCCGGCATCGAGTTGCCGGGATAGTCGGACATGCAGGTGCTGATCCACTCGGCAATGGCCGCCCGCCCGTTGAACGTCCCGAAGTGATGCTCGATGTAGGTGGCATCTTCGGTGAACTGGTCAGCCCATGCCTTCCAATTTCCAGTGCGGCCTGCCTCTTCCGCCCTCCGTTGGTACGCCTCGAACGCTGACTCCAGCTCGGCTCTGGTCCAATTGCCCATGACATCGGCTCCTCCCCGGCCCGAGCGGGCCTGCGGATAAGTGTGGGGGCCGGTTGCCACCAGGTCAAGCGCCGTTCTCCCATCCGGCTGGCGACGCGGTGTGTACCGAGGTTCGAGGTCGGGTAGGGACACCCTCGGCGTTCGGTCCGAGGCTCAGGATCCGGCCAACTTGTGCCGATGGCTCAGAAGCCCAGTTCTGCCGAAGGTACAACGCGGCCGAACTTCGTTAGGGTAACGCTGCACTTTGCAAACCCAGGGGGGTCGATGCGGAAGCGATTGCGCCTGTTGGCGGTGGGTATCTCAGCCGTGGCGATGTTGGTCGCCGCCAACACAGTCGTGCCGCTGATCCCGACCGGGTCGGCCGGCGCCGCCGGTAGCGGCACGCTGTTCACCGGGCGGGACATCTACTCGCCCGACGTCATCCCCAATCCCAATGGCCAGGGCTACATCATGTGGTACGGCGGGTGGCAGACCCAACAAGCACTCAATTCCGGCCAACTGGACACCATCTTCGAGCGGACCGCTCCCACCCCCAATGGGCCGTGGTCGGGCCCGATCACCAACATCGTTCCCACTCAGGTGTCGTTCGGGATCACCGAAGTCAACGATCCGTCGGTAAGCGTCTCCTCGATCGGCGGTGGCTACCTGTTCACCATGTTCTTCACCGGGTTGTCCTGCGGGGTCGGATGCACCACCCAGCTGTGGTCGGCCACCTCCAGCGACGGCGCCCATTGGGGATCGTTCAAACAGTTGATCTTCACCGACGCCTACGGATTGGACGCCTCCTCACCGTCGGTGGTCCTCCAGCCGTCGGGCGCTCAGCGGTGGCTGGTCTACTACGGCGCCGACTGCATCATCGGGGTGGCCAGTGTGGATGCCAACCGGAACGTGCTGTCGTCGAACCCCGCCTATAGGGGCAACGGCGCACAGTGCATGGCCAATCCGGACGTCTTGCAGAGCGGGAACCAGTGGTACATGTACTTCAACGTGGTCGAGACCCTCTTTACCGATGTGACCCGCTTCAACATCTGGCAGACCAGCTCCCCGTCGCCCACCAGTTGGTCACAGCCAGCGGTACCAACGCTGCAGGTGGACGGGGTGCAGCGTTGCTCGGCGCTGACTCCCTTCGTGCTGCCAATCTCCAACAACCAGATCAACCTGTACTACGGGGTGGTGGCTCCCACCTCTTCCAACCAATGCACCGACCTGACCAATTCCACCTCGGTGGTGGCCGACGCCGATCCACCCGCGCCCGGGTTCTCCTTCTACGGGGCCGCCCAAACTTGCGCCCCTCTCGTCTCCGGCAGTGTCACCGGCATGGCCGGCGGCCCGAATGACGGCGGATACTGGATTACCAATACCGGCGGCCAGGTGGATGGCTGCGGCTTTGTCTCGACCGGGTACGGGGCTCTGTCCTCACCTCCGGCCTCTCCCATCGTGGGCGTGGCCGCCACCCCCGACGGCCACGGCTACTGGCTGGTCGGCCAGGACGGCTCGATCTACTCCTTCGGTGACGCTGGGTTCTACGGCTCATTGCCGGCGGGCGGAGTGACGCCCAGCCATCCAATCGTCGGCATCGCCTCCTCCCCCGACGGCCGCGGCTACTTCATGGTGGCCTCCGATGGCGGCATCTTCGCCTGCGGTGACGCCCAATTCCACGGCTCGACCGGCAGCTTGGCGCTGAATGCGCCCATCGTCGGCATGACTGTCGACGCCCACACCGGCGGGTATTGGCTGGTCGCTTCCGATGGCGGCATCTTCGCCTTCGACGCTCCGTTCCAGGGCTCGATGGGCGGGTCGCCGCTCAACCTCCCGGTGGTGGGCATGGCGGCCGACCCGGTCAACAACGGATACTGGTTGGTAGCCGCCGATGGGGGCATCTTCTCGTTCGGTGGCGCCCCGTTCGAGGGCTCGACCGGGGCCCTACGGCTCAACCAACCCATTGTCGGCATGGAGGCGTCGCCGGCGGGGAACGGTTACCGGTTCGTCGCCAACGATGGCGGAATCTTCAGCTTCGGGTCCAGCCAGTTCTTCGGGTCGGCCGCCTAGAGCTCTCGACCCGGATCGGGGCCCGTCGGCATCGAGCCGGACTGGTCGAGCGGGTGTGCGGCGACCCCGTCTCCAGCTAGCGGAACAGGTCGGAGATGCTCTCCCGACGGAAGATTCGCCGGATGGCTTCGCCGAACAGCGGAGCCACCGACACGATCTCGACCTTCGACGAATGCGGCGTCGGTTGGGTCTCGACGCTGTCGGTCATGAACAGGCGCTCGATCGGGCTGTCGTCCAGCCGCGGGTTGGCGTCACCGGCCAGCAACCCGTGGCTCACGGCCGCGTAGACGGATTTCACCCCGCGCTCGGTAAGGACCCGGGCGGCGTCGACCAGGGTGCCGGCGGTGATGGTGAAGTCGTCAACGATAAGGGCAGTCCGACCGTCCACCGAGCCGATCAGCTCCATGATCTCGGCGGTCTCGGAATGGTCCACCCGCCGCTTGTCGGCGATCGCGGTCGGGGCCCGGAGCCGGTCGGCCCACGCCCGCGCCTTCTTGGCGTAGCCGGCATCGGGGGCCACCACCACCAGATCCTCGAGTCCCTTGGCGGCAATCGCGTCGCAAAGCACCGGGAGGGCATAGAGATCGTCGACCGGCACCTTGAAGAACCCCTGGACTTGAGGGGCATGGAGGTCGAGGGTGACGATCCGGTCGGCCCCGGCCGCCTCGATGGCATCAGCACAGACCCGGGCCCGGATCGACACCCGGGGTTCGTCCTTCTTATCCCCCTTGGCGTAGCTGAAGTACGGGATCACCGCGGTCACCGACGCGGCGCTGGCTCGCTTCAGCGCATCGATCCAGAACAACAGCTCCATGAAATTGTCGTTGGCCGGAAACGCCGTCCCCTGCACCATGAAGACGTCGCGGCCGCGGACGTTCTCCAGCACCCGGACGAAGAGGTTCCCCTCGGAGAACTTCATGGTTTCGGACGCACCGAGCGAGCAGTCGAGGTAGTCGGCAATCGACTGGCCCAACTTCCGGCTCGCCGACCCGGCCAGCAGCACGAAGTCATCCTGCACATGCCCAAACTACCGTCAATCCCATCGTCGGCCGTGCCGATGTCGTCCGCGCGGGTGAGGCCCCGCCGGCGTGACCGGCGGTGTCGGTGGAAGGTGCCGAAGTAGAGTTTGGAATGAACGAGTCCGTCGAGATGGTCCTCTTCGACCTGGGTGGAGTTCTGCTGGAGATGCGAGGAGTCGCGTCAATGCGGGAGCTCTCCGGCATTTCGGACGACGACGAACTTTGGAGTCGCTGGCTCGGCTGTCCATGGGTCCGGCGATTCGAGAGCGGCGGTTGCTCAGACGACGATTTTGCCCGCGGCGTGGTCGACGACTGGGGATTGTCGATCACTCCGACCGCCTTCCTCGACGAGTTCCGGATGTGGCCATCCGGGCCGTTGCCCGGGGCTGAAGCCTTGGTCTCGGAAGTGATGGCCCGAGTCCCGGTGGGATGTTTCTCGAACACCAATGCTCGGCATTGGAACGAGCACCTGGCGGGGTGGCCGGTGGTTCGGATGTTCGAGACCCGTTTTCTCTCGTTCGAGATCGGCGCGCCAAAACCGGATCGGCGGGCGTTCGACTATGTCGCCGACCAGGTGGGCCCGCCCCCGGGCCGGGTGCTGTTCCTCGATGACAACCTCGTCAATATCGACGGTGCCACTGCCGCCGGATTCTCGGCGGCTCGGGCGGTTGGCGTCTCGGAGGCCAGGCAAGTCCTGGTAGCTGCAGGCGTCCTTGGCTCCCCGCCTCCATAGGCCGACGCGCCGGGCCCCCCGCCGAGGGCCCACCAACCCTCCCGGATCCAACTCCGAATGCCCTTTGACCAACCCAGATGGCATCTACCTGCCTATTTGCACGCCTCGGGGCGATTCCCTATAGTAATAGTGTAATTAAGTAATAGCGTAATGTTTTGAAGGAGTAGTCATGAGCGGCACCTACAGAGAAGAGCTTGGCGGACGACGGGGCAGGCCTGGAGGTCGACGGGGTGGGCGGGGTGGATGGCAACAGGCCGACCTTCCCAGCGCCGAGGACGCCGAGGCCTGGTTGGTCGGGCGACTCCCCGACGATTGGTTCGTCTCCTCCCCCGACGTAATCATCGACCGGGAAGAGATCTCCATCATTGGTGAGCTCAGCCCCCCCGAGTCGACCGAGGAGCAGGGCCGGGAGGCGGCCCTCGAAGGACGGATCAGCCGCTTCCGGGAAGACACCCGCGACGAGCGGGTCGCGATCGCCCAGGAGATGGAGGGGCGTTATGGCCGCAACGTCGCCTGGGGCGCGAGGATCGGCGACACGACCCAACTCTTCACCCACATCGCCGTCCCGGCCATGACTCGGCTACGCCAGCCGGAGCGCCGAGTGCTGGACACGCTGGTCGACGCCGGCATCGCCCGATCCCGGTCGGACGCCCTCGCCTGGTGCGTCAAGTTGGTCGGCAGCCACAGTGACGAATGGCTCGGGCAGCTGCGCGATGCCATGAGCGAGGTTGACAAGCTCCGGACCGAAGGCCCTGCGGTCTGAACCCAAGCGCCTCTCCGGACCAGTCGCGGGACTGACGCGATTTAGTCGTTGCCAGCCGGGTTTGATTGCCGTCGCTGTGGGTATCTCACTATGAGTGGTGCCGTCCTAGCCAATAGTGACGCTCGGGACGCCGTCGCCGCTAGAGGAGAGGGAACGCGATGCGACCAGAATATGGCGCAGGATTCGTCGCCAGCATGTTGGTATTCGCAGTGGGAGCGATTCTGTACTGGGGAATCACCACGACCGAGACCCACGGGTTTCGGCTTTCCACCATCGGGGTGATCCTCATGATTGTCGGAGCCGTCGGGTTTGTGATCTCCCTTGCGCTCTCTGCCGCCTCAGGGGTTCGTCGTCGCCGCACCTTTGACCAGCAGGCGATCGACAACGCCGGGCGGCGGTCGGTCGTTCACGAAGAGATCCGCTAGGCCGAGCCGTCTCGCGTTGGCGCCGTTCCTAGACACCGGTGCATGCTGCACCGGTGAAGTCACCGGCGATCCCGCTGGTGACACGCCGCGCGCAGGGGTGGAGGTCGGAGATGGAAGGCAACGTGGTGTCGGTCGAGCGGGTGATCCCCGCCCCACCTGAAACCATTTTCGAGCTGGTGGCCGATGTGGCTCGCCACCCGGACATCGACGGCTCCGGGACCGTGGTCAAAGCCAAGGGTGGCGCTCCGCAACGACTCTCTCAGGGCGACAGTTTCGGTATGTCGATGCATCTGGGCATCAACTATTCGATGGTCAGCACCGTCATCGAGTTCGAGGAGAACCGGCGCATCGCTTGGCAGACCCGGCCGGGTGGATTCATGGGTCAGTTCGTGGCCGGCCGTATCTGGCGGTACGAGCTCGAGCCAGTCGAGGGGGGAACCCGGGTGCGGGAGAGCTGGGATATCAGCCACGACCACCAACGCATGTTCTTGAAGTTGGGGAAGCTCCCCGAGACGACCCGTTCGAATATGGAAAAGACCCTCGAGCGGATCGAACAGCTGACGGCTACGACCGCCGCCGACTGATCAAGCGGTTCAGCTCAGCTGGGCGGCGTGAGGCAGCACCTCTTGGCCGATCAGTTCCAGGTGTTCGAGATCGTCCAGGGTGAGAAACTGCAGGTACATCCGATCGGTGCCGACGTTGGCGAAGCTGGCGAGTTTCTTGACCACCTCGTCCGGCGTGCCGCAGAGGCCGTTTTGGCGAAGCTCGTCGACCGAGCGACCGATCTCACCGGCCCGACGGGCCAGTTCAGCTTCGTCTTGTCCACAGCACACCACCTGGGCGGCGGAGCACACCAGGGAGCCAGGATCGCGGCCGATGGATTCACACACCGCCTTGGACCGCCGGAACTGGACGGCGGTGTCGTCCTCCGACACGAACGGCACGTTCACCTCGGCGCCATAGGTGGCGGCCAGCCGCGGGGTGTGCTTCGGTCCGTGACCCCCGATCAGCACCGGTGGCCCCGGACGCTGCACGGGTTTGGGGAGGGCCGGGCAGTCTTCGAGTTGGTAGTGATCTCCGTGAAAGGAGAACCGATCACCGGGCGGGCATGCCCACATCCCGGTGATGATGGCCAGCTGTTCCTCCAGCCGCTCGAACCGCTCGCCGAGCGGCGGGAACGGAATCCCGTAGGCGGTGTGCTCGCCGTCGAACCAGCCCGACCCCAGCCCC
>CAVPKV010000067.1:0-51537 GCA_963705785.1 uncultured Solirubrobacterales bacterium
CAGACCTTGTCCACCTTCTCCTTACCGGGCATGCCCAGGGCGACGACGATCCGGCAGCCCTCCTCCTCGATCAGCTTCTTGGCCGCCACGGCCAGATCCTTGAAACCCGGCACGGTGCGCCGGATGGTGGTGAAGGTCGTCCCGAATCCTCGGCACTTGCGGGACAACTCGTCGACCGCCTCCCCGCCCATGTCGTAGCGGGCAAACATCGTGTCGACGACGCCGATCAGGTCCATGACCTATTTTCGTGCAAGATGCCCATTGGCCCGTCCGGCCCGGTGGCGTCCAGAATGGGTGCGTGAGCAGCACCATCTCAGAATCCACCCCCAACTGGGTCGAACGTGACGCCGCCGTCGTCTGGCACGGCTTCACCCAAATGGCCGCCTACGCCGACAACGCCCCCCTGATGATCGAGCGGGCAGAGGGCCGGGAGCTGATCGACGCCGAGGGTGCTGCTACCTCGACGCCATCTCCTCGCTTTGGGTCAACACCTTGGGGCACTGCGTCCACGGAGCTCGACGCCGCCCTGGTCGCGGAGGCGGGCAAGGTGGCGCACTCGACCATGCTCGGCAACGGCAACACGGTCGTGGTCGAACTGGCCGAGGCGCTATGTGCTCCGTCGTGCCGCTGGACGACCCTCACTTTCTCTTCGCTGCCGATGGAGCCGTGGCGGTCGAGCAGGCGCTGAAGATCGCGTTCCAGTACTGGATCAACCGCGGCGTCGATGACCGCACCCAGTTCCTCGCGCTGGGCGACGCCTACCACGGCGACACCATCGGGTCGCTGTCGCTCGGCGACGGCGGCGTCTTCAGCGCAGCGTTCGGCCCGTTCGCTGGCTGTGTGACAAGGGCCGCTTCGCCTACCAGGCGATCCATGTGGACGAACGGATCACGGCTCCGCTGGTCCGGGACGGCGGCGAGCTGCGCCAGGTGTCGTGGGACCGGGCCCTGGAGACGGCGGCCGGTCTGGCCAGACACAAGCGACACGTGGGCGCGTTGCTGGGGGGGCGGGCCACGAACGAGGAGGGCTTCCTGATCGGGCGGCTGATGCGCGAGGGTCTCGGGTCGGCCGACCTGGATTGCCGCGTGGGCGGCGCCCCGGACCTCCAGACGGCCCGGGCCCTGGCGGCACCGTCGCTTCAGGCCACCGTGCCGGACCTGGAATTCGCCCACACCGTGCTGGTGCTGGGCTGCGACCCCTGGACGACGCCCCGATCCTCGACCTCCGGATCCGCAAGGGTGTTCGCCGTCGGGGCGTCCAGCTGGCCGTGGCCACGCCGCGCCCAGCGCCCTGGACGCGAATGCCCAGGTGGTAATCCGCTACGAGCCCGGCGAGGAGGCCGCGTTCCTGTCCGAGCTGGACGGCGAGCTGGCTTCTGGGGCGCCGAGCAGCTCGCTGGCCAAGCTGCTGCTGGAGGGCGGTGAGGACGTGGTCATCGTATGGGGCGAGCGCCTGGCCGCCGAGGCCCTGCCCGCCCTGCTGGCGATCGCCCGCACGCTGGGCCTGGCCGAGCATGAAGGCGCCGGGCTGCTGGAGATCCCGGCCTTTGCCAACGGGCGCGGCCTGCGTGAGGTGGGCTGCCTGCCCTTCGCCGGCCCGGGCTACTCGGAGTCCGCCGGTGGCCGGAGCGCCGCCCAGATTGCCCAGGCGGCGGCCGACGGGGACATCACGGCGCTGTATCTGTTTGAGACCGACCCGCTGCGCGACCAGCCCGACGCCGAGCTCTGGAACCGTGGTCTGGCCAAGGCCGGGCTCGTGGTGGCCCACGCCTCGGTCCTGACCGAGGGCCTGCGCGAGCACGCCAACGTGATCTTCCCGGCCGACTCGTACGCCGAGAAGGAGGGCACCGTCGTCCACCCCGACGGGCGCCTCCAGCGTCTGCGGACGGCCATCGGCCATCCGACCACGTCCGGCCCGGGTGGTGGGCGATCGCCGAGGTGGCCAAGCGCTGTGGCCTTGACCCGGGCGTGCTCACCAGCCCCATGGCCTTCAAGCAGGTGGTGGAGGCGGTGCCGGTCTACGCGGGTCTCACGCTCGAAGCGATCGGCGGGCGGGGCGTGCGCTGGGCCGAGCGCGAGGCGGCCTCGGGGATGCCGGCGGCGGGTGATGTGGGAAGAAAGGCATCAATAGCAATGCAAACGTCCCGAACCTCCTGTGTCGCACCTGAAACCGGTGCCACGCCAGGGAGGGCGAGCGCTGGGATCCGCGCCCACAACGGCCACCTCCGCCTGGGTACCTACCGCTCGATCTGGGCCACCCCAGAGGTCGAAATCTCTCCCGCCCTCAAGTACACCATCGCCCACCAGCAGGCCGAGCTCTCACCTGAGGACGCGCGCCGGCTGGGGATCGCCAGCGGGCAATCGGTCAAGGTCTCCCAGAACGAACCACCATCACCGCCACAGCGGTGATCCGCAGCGGCATCCCTGAGGGCACGGTATTCCTGGCCACTGGGATTGGTGCCGACTCCGCCAACGCCTTCACGGGCACCGAGGTCCAAATCGCCCAGCCATGAACCTCCTGGCCGACGTCAACTACTACGAGCCGTGGTGGATCCAGATCCTCAAGGCACTCGTCATCTTTGGAGCGATCTTCGCGATCCTGCCCGTGCTGATCGTGTACGAGCGAAAGCTGCTGGGGCGCTTCCAGAACCGTTACGGTCCAAACCGCGTCGGCCCGTTCGGCCTCATGCAGCCCCTGGCGGAGATCATCAAATTCGCCACCAAGGAGCCGTTCCGGCCCGCCACGAGCGTGGGCTTTCTGTTCCGGCTGGCCCCGGCGATCTCAATCCTCACTGCGGTCACCGCGCTGGCCATCATCCCGTTCGGCACCGTCCAACACATCTTCGGCACGCGGGTGGGGCTGTACGGCATCGACGTATCCGTTGGACCGCTGTACGTGTTTGCCCTGGGCGGGATTTCGTTCTACGGCGTGCTGCTCGGCGGGTGGGCTTCGGGATCGAAGTACGCCTTCCTGGGCGCGATGCGCGGAGCGGCCCAGCTCATCTCCTATGAGGTCTCGCAGGGCCTGGCTCTGATCGGCGTGGTGATCACCGCGCAGACGCTGTCGCTCACCGGGATCGTCCACGCCCAGGAGGGCTTCTGGTACGTCGGACCGCAGGTCGTCGGCTTCCTGATCTTCATGGTGGCCTCGTTCGCCGAGACCAACCGCGCGCCGTTTGACCTGGCGGAGGCCGACTCGGAGATCATCGGCTACTTCACCGAGTACGGGGGCACTCCATTCGTGGCCTACCTGTTCGCTGAGTACGCCAACATGATCACGGTCGCAGGGATCGTCACCACGGTCTTCCTGGGCGGCTGGCTGCTCCCGGGCAATCCGCACATCCCGGGCTGGATCGACCCATTCATCGTGCTGGCCAAGATCGCCATCGTCCTGACTTTCTTCATCTGGATCCGGGCCACCCTCCCCCGTCTGCGCTACGACCAGCTCATGTCGCTGGGCTGGAAGATCCTGCTGCCTCTGGCCACGCTCAACCTGCTCGTCACGGCAATCGTGGTGGGGACATGACATGACGCCCTACGACCCATCGTCCGATGTCATCAAGGTCATCCGGGAGCCGGCTTCCGGACCGGGGGCCGGCACCTACCGGGCCTTCGGGGCCACCCTCAAGGGCCTCAGGACGACGTTCGCCCGAATCATCGAGGGCCCGGTCACGATCCAATACCCGGAGGAGAAGACGCCCGTCTATCCCCGCTTTCGTGGGCGCCACAAGCTCCACCGCTTCGAGGACACCGGCCTGGAGAAGTGCGTCGGCTGCTCGCTCTGCGCCGCCGCTTGTCCGGCCGACTGCATCAGGGTCGTGGCGGCCGAGAACACGCCGGAGAACCGCGTCTCAGCCGGTGAGCGCTACGCGGCGGTGTATGAGATCAACCTGAGCCGCTGCATCTTCTGCGGCTACTGCGAGGTGGCGTGCCCGTTTGACGCGATCACGATGGGCCACGACTACGAGCTGTCCGATTACACACGCTCGGACCTGATCTTCACCAAGGAGATGCTCCTGGCCGAGCCGATCGAGCGCACGCCGCTGCGCACTGACGAGGAGTAGCGGCGTGACCCAGGCGCTGTTCTTCCTCACGGCCATCGGCGCCCTCGTCGGCGCGGCGGGCGTGGTCATGCTGCGCAGCCCGTTCTATGGCGTGCTGGCTCTGGCCTTCCACCTGGTCTGCCTGGCCGGGCTGTTCCTGCTCCTGCGGGCCGAGTTCGTGGCCTTCGTCCAGGTCGTGGTGTACGCCGGGGCTGTGATGGTTCTATATGTGTTCGTCGTGGCCTACGTCGGTGCGGGCGAGCAGCGGCCTAGCGGGGGTGTCCTCCGGGTCCTGGGGCCGCTGTTCGCCGTCGGGCTGGCCATCGAGTTGTGCATCGCCATGCTCGGATCTGCCCTGACCGGGATCAAGGGCAAGGGCGCCCCGTTCATCCCCGGCTTCGGCACCCCGACCCACATCGGCAAGCTGCTGCTGACGACCTACCTGTTCCCCTTCGAGGCGGCCTCGATCCTGCTGCTCGTGGCCGCCGTGGGGGCCGTGGTCCTGGCCCGTCGCCGGCGGGGGTTGGAGGATCCCGACGAGGCCGAGCTACGCGCGGTGATACCCAAACCGCTCTACGTCGGCACGATGGCCGAGGCCGCCGGGGTCCGGTCGGCCGACCAGGAGGGGCCGCTCGAACCGGAGACGGTCAGCGGAGCGGCGCCGACCACCAGCCCGAGAGGCGGTTGGTAGTGGCCATCGGCTGGTACCTGGCCGTGTCGGCGATCATCTTCTGCATCGGCGCCGGCGGCGTTCTGGCCCGGCGCAACCCGCTGACGATCCTGCTCTGCCTGGAGCTGATGCTCAACGGGGCCAACCTGGCGCTGATCGCCTTCGCCCGGATGTGGGGCGGCGAGGACGGCCAGGTGTTCGCGCTGGTCGTGATGGTGGTGGCGGCCTGTGAGGTCGTCGTGGGGCTGGGGCTGATCGTGGCCCTGTACCGCCGCCACCTGCCGGTCGATGTCGACGAGCTCTCAGAGCTCCACGGATGACCACAACCACCTTCGCCTGGCTCGTGCTGCTGTTCCCGCTGCTCGGGACGGCCATCATCGCCCTGGGTCACTCCTGGCTTCCCGGCCGGGGTGCTGGCTGGCTCGCCACCGGAGCCATCTTCCTGTCGTTCGTCTTCAGCCTGGCCACGCTGATCTCGCTGCTCAGCCGGGATCCGACCCACCGGCAGTTGACCTCGAGCCTGTGGAGCTACGACTTCACCGCCGGGGTCGACGCCCGGATGCAGATCCTCGTGGATCCGCTGTCGGTGTTCATGATCCTGGTCGTCTCCGGGGTCTCCACGCTGATCCACCTGTACTCGGTGTCCTATATGTGGCAGGACCAGGGCTACCGGCGCTACTTCAGCTATCTGAACTACTTCGTCTTCTCAATGCTGCTGCTCGTGCTGGCGGGCAACTTCATCCTGCTGATCGTGGGCTGGGCCTTCGTCGGGGCCGCCTCCTATCTGCTGATCTCGTTCTGGTACCGGCGGAACACGGCCACCCGGGCCGGGCTGAAGGCGTTCGTGATCAACGTGGTCGGGGACGTGGGACTCGTGCTGGGGACGTTCTTCCTGTTCCGCCACACGGGCACGGTCGGGTTTCTGAAGACGTTCAGCTCGATCCACCACGTCTTCCACACCAACAGCACCGACCTGGTGGCGGCATCCATCCTGCTGCTCGTCGGCGCGTTCGCCAAGTCGGCCCAATTCCCGCTGCACACGTGGTTGCCCGACGCCATGGAGGGACCCACCCCGGTCTCAGCCCTGATCCACGCGGCGACGATGGTCACCGCGGGCGTGTACCTGATCGCCCGCATGCACCCGCTGTTCGAGCTGGCACCGACGGCGGCCGACGTCGGTGCGGCCGTCGGCGCCTTCACGATGGTCCTGGCGGCCACGGTCGCGCTGGTCATGACGGACATCAAGCGGGTGATCGCCTATTCGACGATGTCCCAGATCGGCTACATGATCATGGGCGTCTCCAGCGGGGCGTACGCCGCGGGCCTGTTTCACCTCATGACCCACGCCTTCTTCAAGGCGCTCCTGTTCATGGCCGCCGGGTCGATCATCGGCGCGATGGCCGGCGCGCAGTCGCTGGACCGGATGGGTGGTTTCCGAAAAGCGCTGCCGTTCACGTTCGCCTGCTTCGTCGTGGGCGGCCTGGCCCTGTCGGGCTTTCCGCCATTCTCAGGCTGGCTGTCCAAGGACGACATCCTGGCCTTCCTGGATCACCGGGGCGGTGGCTTTCTCGCCCTCGGGATCGTGGGCTACGCCGGCGCCTTCCTGACCGCGCTGTACACGTTCCGGATGATCTTCCGGGCGTTCTTCGGCCACCCCGTGTATGAGGCCACCCAGCTGGAGCAGGGCCACCTGGCCCACGCCGACGTGCCCCGCAATCCGCTGACCGGCGAGGAGGAGGACGCCGACGTGGGCTTCCCGGGCCCCGAGCACTTCATCGCCGAGCGCGAGCTCCCGATGAAGCTGGCGATGGGGACGTTGGCCGTGCTGGCCACCCTCGGCGGCCTGGTCCAGATCCCCGGCGTGGACAGCGCCGTGGACCGCTTCCTGGAGCCGACGTTCGCCGACTCGCGCTTTGCCCACACGCAGGTCTCGACGTCAGCCGCCTGGGTCGGCCTGCTGATCGGTGCCCTCGTGGCCACCGTCGGGATCGCCACCGCCTACCGGATCTGGGTGGGGTCGCCGGGCATCGCGGTCCGGGCCCGTGAGCGGCTGGCCGCGGTCTACCAGTTCCTGAGCCACCGCTGGTACGTGGACGAAGTGATCGACCTGGTGATCGTCCGCCCGGCCCTGTGGTTCGGCCGGCTGGTCGACTTCGTTTTGGAGCGGGCGCTGATCGGCGGAGTCGTGACCGGGGGCCCGCTTGGCGTCGTCCGGGCCGGCTCGGTCGCCGTCCGGCGCGTCCAGACGGGCTATCTGCGCTACTACGCCGCCGCGATGGTCATCTGCATGTCCGGGATCGCGGCCTACTTCCTGATCGCCAGCACATGACTCTGTCAATCCTGATCTGGCTGCCCCTGGCCGTGTCCGTCGTCTGCCTGGCCGTGCCCGGGCGCCTGGTGGGCTGGGCGTCGGTCGCCGGGAGCGTGGTCACGCTCGGGATTGCGCTGTCGTTCCTGATCCGGTTCCAGAATGGGCACTCGGGGCTTCAGTTCGTCACCGACAGCGTCTGGATCTCGTCGCTGGGGATCCATTACAAGCTCGGCCTGGATGGCCTCAACGTCCTGCTGGCCGTCCTCACATGCGTGCTCTTCTGTGCCTCGTTGGCCTGGTCCGCGTTCCGGGACTGGGACCGGCCCCAGCTCTTCTACTTCCACCTCGGCCTGGCTCAGAGCGCCGTGCTGGGCGCGTTCTGCATCCAGGACCTGGCCCTGTTCGTGGCCTTCTTTGACCTGATGCTCGTGCCGTTCTATTTCCTCGTGGGGATGTGGGGCGGCCCCGACCGGGTGCGCGCCACGACCAAGCTGATCATCTACACCCTGGTCGGCTCGCTGCTGATGCTGGCCGCCGCCGTGGCCACCGGAGTGCTCGCCTCCTCGCAGTACGGCACGCCGCTGACCTTCGCGCTGTCCTCGCTCCAGCACCTGCCGCTGTCTCACTCGACGCAGGAGTGGATCTTCGGCTGCTTCGCACTCGCGTTCCTGATCAAGATGCCGCTCGTCCCGTTCCACGGCTGGCTGGCCGACGGGTACAAGCAGATGCCGATCCCGGCCGTGGCCGTGTTCTCGGGCGTGGTCTCAAAGGTGGCCGCGTACGGGTTCCTACGGATCGTGCTCTCCCTGTTTCCCTACGCCACCGTCCACTACCAGACGCTGATCCTGGTGATCGCACTGGTCTCAATCATGTGGGGCACGGCCGCCGCCTTCACGACCCCGGATGCCCGGATGGTCGTGGCCTACTCGAGCGTGGCCCAGCTCAGCTTCATCACGCTGGGGATCTTCTCCCTGCAGCCCCAGGGGGATCAGGGAGCGGTGCTCCAGATGGTCAACCACGGCCTGGTCACGGCGCCGCTGTTCTTCGTCGTGGCCGCGCTCGCGGCCCGGGCCGGGGGGTCTGAGCGGCTCAAGGACATGGGCGGGATCGCCTTCCGGGCCCCCGTCCTGGCGGGGCTGTTTCTGATCGTCACCCTGGCCACTCTGGCCATGCCCGGCTCCTCGAACTTCATCGGCGAGTTCATGATCCTGCTGGGCACGTTCAAGTCCCACCTGGTGATCGCCGCCATCGCCTTCGTCGGGGTCGTGGGGGCGGCCTTCTACGCGCTTCGCCTGTTCATCGGGTCGATGCACAACCGCGTGTCCCCGACGGTGAAGTCGTTCGACGTCCGCCTGTCGGAGCTGGCCGCCCTGGTCCCGCTCGTGCTCGTGATCCTGGCACTGGCCTTCTACCCGGAGTGGGGGCTGCGGCGCTCGGCGGCCACGGTCAGGGCGACGCTGGCCCCGACCCAGGCCGAGGCGGCGGCGTCGGCCACGGCCCAGCGGATTCCGCCCGGATGGACCGCGTACGCCCCGCTCAGCAACTCACCATGACTCTCCTCGCCACCGCCCATCTCCACGGACCCCACATCGACTGGGCCGGCTTCTCGCCGCTCGTGGCCCTGGCCGGCGGGGGCATCCTGCTACTCGTCCTGGGGCTCTTCCGGGCCCCGCTGATCCGCCAGCGGGTCCTCCCCGCGGCGGCCATCGTCGTCCTGGCCACCACGATCGGGCTGGCCATCTGGCGCTTTCACCATCCCGCCTCCATCATCTCCGGGGCGCTGCGGATCGACGACCTGTCGCTGGAGCTGATCATGCTGTTCGCCACGGCGGGCATCGCCACAGTGCTGATCTCGGCGCGGTCGGACGCCCCGCGTGAAGCCGGGCACGGCGAGTACCACGCGCTGCTCGTTCTGAGCATCTTCGGGATGGCCGGGTTCGTGTCCGCCCAGAACCTGATCACGCTGTTTCTGTCGATCGAGCTGCTGTCGATCCCGCTTTACATCCTGTGCGGATCGGAGACCCGCCGCGAGGGCTCACTCGAGTCCGGGCTCAAGTACCTGATCATCGGCTCGCTCGGGTCGGCCACGCTGCTCTACGGACTCGCCCTGGTCTACGGGGCCACGGGCTCGACCGACTTCTCCACGATCGGCAACGCCCTGTCCGCCGGCAAGCTGGCCGGGGGCGTCCTGGGTGACCCGATGGTCTTCGCCGGGCTCGGCCTGGTGATCGTGGGCTTTGCCTTCAAGTCCTCGGTCGCTCCCTTCCACCAGTGGACCCCCGACGTCTACGAGGGGGCTCCCACCCCGATCACCGCCTTCATGGCCACGGCCACCAAGGCCGCCGGCATCGGAGTGTTCCTGCGCTTCTTTGACGTCGCCGCGATCGGGGCCCAGAACACCTGGGCCCCGATGCTGGCCGCACTGGCCGCGATCACGATGCTCGTCGGCAACGTCGGCGCCCTGAACCAGTCCTCACTGAAGCGGATGCTCGGCTACTCCGGCGTTGCCCAGGCCGGCTACATCCTGTGCGGGGTCGTCGTGGGCAGCCAGCTGGGCATCCAGGCTGCGGTGCTGTACCTGCTGGCCTACCTGGCCATGAACCTGGCTCCGTTCGCCTGCCTCGTGGCCCGTGAGAACGAGAATCCCGAGCTCCGAGACGACATCTCGACGCTGGCCGGGCTGGGGACCCGCAACCGCTGGCTCGCTTGGCCGATGACGATCGGCATGCTCAGCCTGGCCGGGATCCCGGGCACGGTCGGCTTCGTGGCCAAGTTCCAGCTGATCCACGCGCTGGTCAACGGCGGCTACACGTGGCTGGCCATCGTGCTGGTGGTGGGGTCCATGATCTCGCTCGGCTACTACCTGCGCGTCGTGGCGATGATCTGGATGCGCCGCGAGATTCACGAGCCCGGGCCGGTGGCCGTGGACCCGTTGCCCGGGCAACTGGCCCCGATCGCCGGCGGCTCCCAGGAGGCCGACGCGCTGGCACCGGTGGCCGCGGGCATGCCGCCCTCAGCCCCCGGTTCCCCCGCCGTCCGGAGCCTGCCTCAGCCGGCGGTGGTGCTCGTGGCCGTCGTGTTTGCGGCCGCGGTCGTCTTCTTCGGGATCATCCCCTCGCCGCTGTTCAACTTCGCCTGGCACGCCGGCCACGCGATCACCGGGCTGTTCTGATCATCCGATCATTCGGCCCGGCCGCCCGATCCGGCGCCTTCCAGCGCGGGAAAGGCGACTGTCACGGCCAGGCCGCCGGCGGGCCCGGGCGTGGCTGTGACGATCCCGTCGTGGGCGGTCGCCACGGCCCGAACGATCGACAGGCCAAGGCCGTGGTGGCCGCCGTCTCCGACGCGATCCGCCTCTAAGCGCCGGAAGGGCTCGAACAGCCGCTCGACGTCGTGCTGGGAGACGTGCGGGCCGGTGTTGACCACCGTCAGGACCGCCTGACCAGCATCGGTGGCCGTACGGACACTCACCTGACCACCCGTTTCGTTGTACTGCGCCGCGTTGTCCAGCAGGTTTGCCACCAGCCGGTCGATGATCGTGCGGTCGCCGCTGATCGCGGCGGGCTCCAGCTGGAGCGACACGGTGAGCGAGGCGCGCTCCAGCGCCGGGCCGGAGGCGTCCACCGCCGTGTCCACGACCGCAGCCAGGTCCACGGGCTCGCGGTGCTCGAGCCCGCGCTCGGTGGTGGCCAGCGTGAGCAGGGACTCGAGCAACCGCTCGTGGTCGCGGCTTGAGGCCAGAACCTCTTCGATGGCGGCCCGCAGGGCGGCCGGGCTGGCCATGGGGTCGGCCAGCGCCACCTGGAGCAGCGTGCGCTCCACGGTCAGTGGGGTCCGCAGCTCGTGGGCGGCGTTGGCCACGAACCGGCGCTGGGCGGCGAACGACGCCTCCAGGCGGGCCAGCAGGTCATCGATCGTGTCGCCGAGCTGCTTGAACTCGTCCTCCGGACCCCTGAGGCCGATCCGCTCGTGCAGGTTGCCGGCCGAGATCATTCGAGCGGCCAGCGTCATGTCGCGGAGTGGACGGAGCACTCGGCCCGCCGCGAACCAGCCCAGCACGGCCGACGCGGCGGCGGTCACAGCCAGCGTCACCCACGCAGCCGCGGCCAGACGGTCGACGTCGGCGAAATGCTGCTGGGAAACCAGGGCATGGACCCCGGCCAGACCACGGGCCACGCTGACCGGCAAGGCCCGGCTCACTTCGATCGACCCGCCGCCTGAACCCACGAGGAAAATGGCCAGGACGACCCCGGTCCCAAGGACCAGGAACATCCCTGAGTACAGGAGCGTCAGCCGCACGCGTGCGCTACGCAGAGGCAGACGGCGCCACCGCCGCGGTACCAGCGCGGTCGCCACCGTGGTCATCAGATCCGGTACCCGGCCTCTCGCACGGTCTGGATCACCGGCGGGCTCCCGAGCTTTGACCGGAGCCGGCCGATCGTCGTCTTCACGGTGCTCGTGAAAGGATCGGCGGCTTCATCCCACACCCGGCCGAGCAGCTCCTCGGCTGACACGACTCGGCCGTCGGCGGCGAGCAGAAACTCCAGCAGCGAGAACTCCTTGGGGGTGAGGCTCAGGCACCGGTCTCCGCGGAAGGCCACCCGCCGGGCCGAGTCGAGTGTGACGTCGCCCGACACGAGCTTCGGGGGAATGGCCGTGGCCGCTCGCCTTCCCAACGCCCGGACCCGGGCCACCAGCTCGACGAACTCGAACGGCTTGGGCAGGTAGTCATCGGCGCCCAGCTCCAGGCCTTCGACGCGGTCAAGAATCGTGCTCGCCGCGGTCAGCATCAGAACCCTGGTCTCGCCCCCCGCGGCGACGAGCTGGCGACAGACCTGGTCGCCGCCCACGCCGGGGAGATCGCGGTCCAGCACCACGACGTCGTAGGGATTGACCGCGACGTGGGTCAGTGCGCCGGCGCCGTCCAGCGCGATGTCCACAGCCATCCCCTCACGCCGCAACCCCTCGGCGACCGCGCGAGCGAGCCGCGCTTGGTCTTCCACGACCAGGACTCTCATACGTGAGAAGGATCGCGTACCGACGTAACAGCCTGGTAACAGTCCTCGTCACGGACCTGTCACCGGCCTGCCTGTACAAGTCCTGCCCATGCCCACACGACAAGCAATCACGATCGGGGCGGTCATCGCGGGTACGGCCGCGCTGGCCACCGGGTGCGGCTCGAGCGCGCCCCCGGCCACAGCCACCCAGAGCTCGCACAGCCCAGCTCAGGCCGCGTTCGCGTTCGCGCGCTGCATGCACGAGCACGGAGTCAGCAACTTCCCCGACCCGCAGGTCACGACCACCCCAGGCGGGGGATCCGTATCCATCCGGCAGGTGATGCCGGCGAGCGTCGCCGCCTCGCCCGCCTTCAAGTCCGCGCAGAAGGCCTGCGCGGCGCTTCAGCCCGGGCCGGGCCGCGGTCCGGAAAGCCGCCAGGGTCCCCACAAGCAGACCCTCCTGGCCTTCGCCCGCTGCCTGCGGGCCAATGGGGTCAGCGGCTTCCCGGACCCCACCGCCCAAGGTCAGCTGACGCTCACCATGATCCAGTCGGCGGGGGTCGACCTCCACGCCCGGAGCTTTATCACCGCAGCCAGCAGGTGCGTTGGCGTGACCCACGGCGCGATCACGATGGCTCAGGTCGCCGCCGCGGTGAACGGGCGCCATTGACCGGGGCGGTGAACGGGCCCACTGCCCAGGGAGACGGTACTTTCGAGTCCCCTTGACCTCGATCCTGACCGCGCGCCTGTCGGCGCAGCTGCTCTCCGGACCGCCCGCGCCCGGCCCCGTCGAGGCCACCCGACACCTGCTTGCCGTCCAGGGCCAGGACCCGCGGGGCGCGCGCCTGGCCGTGCGGGCCCGCACCTCCGGCGCTCATGCCTCGGATGTGGACCACGCCCTGACCACCGAGCGTTCACTGCTCATCACGTGGGTCAACCGGGGGACGTTGCATCTGATCGCCGCTGAGGACGAGCCGCTGCTGCACATGCTGACCACGCCCCAGCTGCGGGCAAGCAGCGAGCGGCGGCTGCGGCAGGAAGGCGTCAGCCCGGCGGCGGGGCGGCGCGGGATCGCCGCGATCACCAGGGCGCTCGGCCGTGACGGGGCGATGACACGAGCCCAGATCCGCGAGCTGCTGGAGCGGGCCAACGTGCCCACGGCGGGCCAGGCGCTCGTGCACGTCCTGTTCAGCGCCACGCTCGATGGACTGATCGTCCGCGGACCGATGGTGGACGGCGAGCATGCTTTTGTCCTGGCCGCCGACTGGCTCGGCGAGCGGCCCAAGCTCGAGCGCCCCCGGGCCCTGGCCGAGCTGGCCCGGCGCTACCTCCGCGGCCATGGGCCGGCCGACGAGCGGGACCTGGCCCGCTGGGCCCAGCTTCCGCTCCACGACGTCCGTGCCGGGCTTCAGGCGATTGCCGCGGAGCTCGTCCAACGCTCCGACGGCCTGGTTGATGTCCCCCGCCCGGAGTCGGCGCCGCTCCCCGGGCCGCGGCTGCTGGGGCCGTTCGATCCGCTCCTGCTGGGCTGGCGCTCGCGGGAGTTCGTGCTCGGCGACGCCGCCGGGGTCGTCACGACGAACGGCATCTTCAGGCCGATCGCCCTCGTGCAGGGACGCGCTGCCGGCACCTGGACGATGCCCGGCGGGCGGGTGCAGCTGGACCTGTGGGCGGAACAGCCTCGGAAGGTCATGGCCGCTCTGGACCGGGAGGCCGCGGCGGTGGAGGCGTTCCTCGACCGGGCGTGAGTCGGTGAGCGCCGGCGCTGCGGCCGGCCGACGCGTGGCCAGCCGGAGGGCCGGGGCGGGCAGAGGCGTGGCCAGCCGGAGGGCCGGGGCGGGCAGAGGCGTGGCCAGCCGGAGGGTCGGGGCGGGCAGAGGATGCGGGAGCTGGTGTTCGGCTTCTCTCGGGGGCCGTCGTCCCGCCTTCTCTGAGGGGTTGCCTGCAATGTGACCTAACAAATCACCCGCGCCAGCCGGCGCTCGGCGTCGTTGGTGCAGCTATAGGCGTGTGGCGTCACCGAGCGCCCGGAGCGCGGGCCGCTTTGTGACGCTGCACGAGTCATTTGCCCCGGCCGCCCCGGCCGCCACGCAGCCCAACGCCGCCGCCCGCCCCGCGGCCCGCCGACGCCACCGCTCGTCCCGCGGCCCGCCGCCGCCACCCGCCCCGCCGCCTCGCGGCCGCCGCGGCCCAGGCCCAGAATGCCTTGACAGACATATAACCAGTAAGGCATACTCTCGCCAAGATGACGGAGCTAGCCGCACTTCACGTCCTGGCCGAGCCTCGCCGGGTCGCCATCATGGATGTGCTGAGGGACGGTGAGCGCCCGGTCAACGACCTGGTGGGCGTGCTCGGACTGAGCCAGCCGGCGGTCTCCAAGCACCTTCGGGTTCTCCGGGAGGCTGGACTGGTGCAGGCGCGGGTTGACGCCCAGCGGCGCCTTTATCGGATCCGGCCCCAGCCGCTGGCCGATCTGGACGAGTGGCTGGCTTCCTACCGCGAGCTCTGGACCACCCATCTAGATCGCCTCCAAGACCATCTCGACGAGCGGAGAAAGACATGACCGACGCAACCCTGATCACCGATGGCAC
The DNA here is from genome assembly GCA_963705785.1 of uncultured Solirubrobacterales bacterium. Lineage (GTDB taxonomy): Bacteria > Actinomycetota > Thermoleophilia > Solirubrobacterales > Solirubrobacteraceae > Palsa-465. The sequence goes on from CAVPKV010000067.1 coordinate 14,612, forward strand.
CCGCCCGGCCGTCCGGCTCGAGCGCCAGCTCCCCGACCCTCCGGCCACCGTGTGGCGTGCGCTGACCGAGCGTGAACAGCTGCGGTCGTGGTTTCCCTGCGATGTGATCGTCGAGGGCGATCACTGGGTCGCGGGGGCGGCCATCACGTTCCCGTTCCCGCCCGAGGTCATCAACATGACACTCACCGGGGAGGTGCTTGAGGTCGATGAGCCGCGCCGGCTGGCGTTCACCTGGGGCGAGGACACGCTGCGCTTTGAGCTCTCGCCCTCCGGCGACGGGACCCTGCTCGTGCTGATCGACGAGCTGGCGGCGAGCGGGGCCGCGCGCAACGCGGCCGGCTGGGACACCTGCCTGGACCGCCTCGCCGGTCTGGAGTCGGCTCCAGACGCCTGGCAGCCGCGCTTTCAGGCCTACGCGGCCAGGTTTGAGCCGGCGGTGGGACCGCAGGAGGGCCCGCCCGCGGGTGTGAGCCCCTAAGACCTCGGGTAGCTCAACAATCGTGGAAGAACGACGATCGGACACCGAGGAGACCTTCGGAGACCAGAGCCCCCCGCGCGAGGTCTCAGACCAGAACCGGGAAGAGCCCTCGACCCCCCAGGGCTCGGACGGCGAGCAGCGCCCCGACGAGGGTCGCAAGCCGACCGAGAATCCGGGCGCCGCCGGGGAGGGCAGCCAGTCCACCGGTCACCCTGACAACGCGGGTTAGACACGCGCTGAGAACGCGGGCAGACGCACGCTCTCGGCGTCGTAGACGCGCGCTCTCGGCGTCCCCGGGGTGCGGCCAAACGCGCCTCCGCAGGCCCTGGGCGGCCCGCCGGACCCGTCGCTACGATCAGCCGTCCGTGCAGTATCCGGCCGAGAGCTTCACCCCCGCCGAGCAGGAGCGCCTGCGTCCCCATTTCACGAACCTCGAGCGGCCGGTGTTCGCCCTGGTCAACCTCCCTGAAACGGTCAAGGGCGCGCTGTTCGCTCGCTACTCCAGGTACCAGGGGACCCTGAGACGACTGTTCCTGGACGAATTCGCCGACGGTCTCCCGACGGCCGGCGATGGCTGGGACAGCTCCGAGGGTCAGCGGGCGGCGGAGCTGTACGAGCGGATCTTCCTGGGCTACGGCGATGACTCCGTGGCCCAGCTCGGCGGGGCGCACGTGGCGTGCGAATGGGTGTCCAACGTCCTGACCAAGGTCCTCCAGCGCCCCCGGCTGGCCGCCTACTTGGAGCAGTCGACCCGGTATATCCCGTACGACACGCCGATGCCCGAACCCCCCGCGGGGTACCGCTACTACCGTGATCCGGAGCTCGGGCCGCGGTACGCCCGGGCGATGGACGAGCTGTTCGCCACGTATTCGCGGTCCCTCCCCCGGGTCGTGTCCTGGGCGGAGGGGGAGTTTCCGCGGAGGGCCGACGAGCCCGCGGCGGCCCACGCCCGGGCCATCAAGGCCAAGGCGCTTGACCTCCTCCGAGGCCTGCTCCCGGCCGGCTCGCTGTCCCACATGGGGATCTTTGCCACCGGCCAGACCTACGAGCAGCTGATCCTCCACCTGTTGGCCCACCCCCTTCCCGAGGCTCGGAGCTACGGACAGATGATCCTGGCCGAGCTCCAACAGGTCATTCCGAGCTTCGTGACCCGCGTCGATCGCCCCGACCGGGGCGGTGAATGGGTGGGCTACCTGGAGGAGCGCGCCGCCGCCGGCCAACGATGGTCGCGGCGACTGGGGCTGAGCGACGAGGAGCAAGCCGATGACGGCCCCTCGGTCAGGCTGACCCGGGTTTCCGGCGACGAGGACGAACTGTTGTGCGCGCTGCTGTTCGAGGCCTCCCCGACCCCGGAGGAGGCGATCCGGGAGGCCGTGGCCGGGCTGGACCAGCTCGAACGGGGCCAGCTGCTGGCCGACCTGGTCGGAAGGCGGGCCAACCGCCGCTACCGCCCGGGCCGGGGGTTTGAGGCACTGCGCTACCGATTTGAGATCGTCGCCGACTACGGAGCCTTCCGCGATCTCCAGCGCCATCGGATGCTGACCGTCCAGTGGCAGACGCTGACTCCGGACCTCGGGGCGGGCGTGCCCGAGCAGGTGGATCTGGCCGGCTGCGGAGACGACTACCGGCGCGCGCTCGAGCTCTCGCGTCACGAGTACGAGCGCCTTCGAGATAGCGGACTGCCGATGTCCGCCCCGTACGCCCTGTGCCTGGGATACCGAATCCGCTTCATTCTGGATCTGGACGCCCGCGAGGCGATGCAGCTGATCGAGCTGCGATCAGGGCGTGAGGGGCACCCCAGCTACCGGGCCGTGGCGCTCCAGATGCAGGAGCAGATCGCCACCGTGCATCCGGCGGTGGCCGAGGCGATGGCGCACGTCGACCGCCAGACCGAGCCGCGTTTGGAGCGCATCCTGTCCGAGCTGCGCTCCCACGCCAAGGCTCGGGGTTAGCCCGGCGCGTCAGCCGTGCTGGTGGCGGCTGACCGAGGGGGTGCGCTCCTCAACGAACCGGGTGAGGTACTCCCGCGTGTCACCGTTGCGGTCGCGCACCGTCCAGAGCGCGTTGTAATTCCCGGTGGGCAGCACCCGCACCGGCACGCCCCGGTTCCTGTTCACGTTGCGAGCGCTGAACACTCGCCTGTGGCCGGTGGCCTTGAAGATGGACAGCGAGACCGGCGAGCGACCCGACGCCTGACCGACGGCCAGGAACTTCCCGTAGATGGTCTCGCCCTCGATCGGTGACACGTCGAGCAGCTGAGCGACCTGGGTGAACGTCTCGCCGCCGCTGCGGTCGTCGGTCTGCGCGATCTGGCCGGCGGGCAATCCGGCCGCCCGGCCGCTGGCCGGGCAGCTCAACCCGGTGAGGGCAGTTCCGCCGAACAGTACGCTCGGCTCACCGGCGAACGCGTTGGTCGGAGCGGCATTCAGTGGCCCGCGCCAGAAGTCGCCCGGGGAGCAGGACCCACCGGAGAGCGCCCTGCTCGAGCCCAGGATGTGCGCCTTCAGCCGGGCCACGTGCAGCGTGGTCAGCGTGCGGGCGCCGTTGGACAGGCTGACGCGATCGCCCGTGCGAATCCCCAGTTGGGAGACCACCGTGCCCGCGAGGTCGGCCGGAACGTGCGCCACCCTGGGGCCGTCGCGGAGCGTGTAATGCTCGCCGGGCACCAGCCCCTGGCAGCCCACCGCGCCTGACGCCAGGTCAGCCAGACACGTCGGCAGGCCGCTCGGCCTGAAGCCGAAGATCGAGCCGGCGGAATCGGGGGCCGCGTCGGCCTCGCCCACCGGGACGGTCATCGACACCAGCGCCCCGTTGACGTTCCCCCCGCCGGGTAGGTTCGGTCCGGCGAAGGCCCGATTGTCCACCGAGGTCACCGTCACCCGCTGGTCCGCGGTGACCGGGGCGCTCAGGGGTACGTCGGAGACGTTGTTGACCGAGCCGCAGAAGATGTTGGCCGGCTCCGGGCCCGAGGCCCCGGCATACGTGAGCACGCCGGCCTGGAAGCACGGCCCGATGGACAGCGAGGGGTGGCCCGCCAGCGCCGGGTCGTGGTTGGTCAGGGCGTTGCCCTGATCCAGCGCCGTCCAGCCGGTCCAGCCCGACAGCGTGAACGGGCTGCCGCCGTTGCCGGTCAGGATCACCTCGTCGTGGGGCGCGTGCGTCCCCGAATACGAGACCACGATCTCATCCCGGTCATCGCCCACGGCATGGCCGCCTGAGAGATGGGCCGTCCAGCTCCCGTTGGCGGCCGTCGTGCCCGACCCCGTGGCCACGGTGACCGGCCGGTCCCCGCCAGCCCCTCGGACCAGCTTCACGGTCACGTGGATGCCCGCCGTGTCGTTCTCGGTGTTGCCGGCGATGGTCGAGCCGAACTGGGCCAGACGGACCTGGGCCAGCGGCAGCGCGTTGGACGTGCTGGTGCTGGACTGGACGCAGCCATGGTCGCTGTTGGACCACATCTCCTGGCTCAGGTAGTGGTGGCCGTTCAGGACCTGGTTGTAGGGCGAGCCGTTGGCGGCGTGACCCAGCGGGCTGCCACGGTTGGGGGCGACGTCGCACTTGTCGCCCACCTCGAATCCGTTCGGATCCATCCAGCCGGTGCCCTCAGGATCGGTCATGGCCTCGTTGATCTCGTGGGCGGCCACGTCCATCGTGAGCTCGGCATCGGGGTTCCCGTTGGGGTCCTGGCCCTGAAAGTAGCCTCCGATCTCAATCAGTGGATCGATCGCGATCGCGTAGATCGTCAGACTGTGGCCGTGCAGGTCCGACAGCGAGTGGTAGCCCGCAAAGGCGTTGGTGCCGCAGATGTCCCGACCGTCGCACTCGTCCACATTCGGCGGCAGGAACACGAACCAAAGGTTGTGCAGGCCGCGCTGGCCCCCGCTCGCCTGGATCACCCGGTCGATTTCGTTCTGGATCTGGGGGTCGGTCAGACACACCGTCGTGTCGCCCGGGGAGGTGCACCCGTTGCTCGGATACGGGTGCGTGTCGGTGATGCTGTCGGTGGCGACGCCGTAATTGATCGTGTTGTCCCCCCGGCTGATTCCGGACGGCGTGGTCCCCCATCCGTATTGGGCCTCGACCGTGAACACGTTGCACGACGCCGAGGTGCACGTCCCGCCGGCGGTGCCCGTGCTGGACGCGGCCACGTCGGTCATGTACTGCTGGATCAGAGGGATATAGGCCTTGGATCCGGGCGGGGCGCTCGAGTCGAACGGATGGTTGGCGGGACCCCAGAAGATCGTGTGCACGGTCACGCCGCCGGTCATGGTCGGCCCGCCGTGGTAGGTGGCCGGGGAATAGATCCCGTCCTCGCTGGTCTCAAAGTTGTGCCGGCCCAGGGGCGGGATCATCCCGAGCGCGTTGCCGGACCGAGGATGGAACACCCGCTCGCGCGGGGAGGCCGCGGCGCTCGAGGCCAGCGCGCCGAACACCAGGCAGAGAAGCGTGCCGACAACGACCCCTCGACGGCTCACAGCGCTCACGTTCGCCCTCCTCTGGTGCTCGGATGAACTTTCCGGGGCGCCCCGCCGCGCCAATCCCGGCCCCTCAGGGCGACCACGGTACACGAAGGCGGGAGCCCCTGCGCCGGGGCCGGCAGGTGAGCGCGACCCGCTTAAAGTGCGGGCCGCGCTCAACCGGCTGACCGCTTAGAACACGAGCAGTCGCGTTCTGACCGTCCGCGCAGCTCGCTGGTGCCCAACGTGGAGGACAAACGTCATCCACCAGCTCCGGCCGCGCAGCGGGCGCAGCTGGCGCATATTCACCGTCGCCGCGCCGTGGCGCAGTTGCGCGTGGCCGAGGGCGGCCACCGAGCTACCCCGGGCGATCCGCATCCGCAGCGTGCCGTGGGCGTTCGCCTTCTTGGCGAACGAGACGTGGCACACGATCCTCCGGTGCTTGCGTCCGACGAGCTTGCAGTGCACCTTCGGCGTTGGGCCCGGCTTACCCCGCGGCCCCCGCGGCCCGCGTGGACCCTGGGTCCCCGGCTGCTCGATGAAGTGAGTGCTCACCGTGCGGGTGTCGCCGTTGGCATCCGTGACCGTCCAGGTCGCGATGTAGGTCCCCGGCTTCAGGGCCTTGACCTTGGACCCGTTGACGGTGTCCACGTTCTTGGCCGTGAAGACCGCCGCCCCGCCAGCCGCCGGCGTGATCCTGAGGCCGATCGGCGAGCTGCCGTCGCTGGCCAGGCCCATCGCGGTGAACGACCCGTACATCGTCTCGCCGTCCAGCGGCGAGGTGTTGGCCACGTCGGCCACCTCGGTCACCGTCTGCCCACCGCTTCGCTCATCCGTCTGAGCGATCATGTCGGTGGGCAGGCCGGCGGGCGATCCATTGGACGGGCAGATTGCCCCCGTCAACGCGCCTCCGCCGAACTCGGCCGTCGGCTCGCCGGCCAGAGCGGACGTCGGGGCCGATGTCAGCGGGCCACCCCAGTACTGGCCCGGGAGCAGCTGCCGCCGGCCACCGTGGGCGAATCCCCACCGATGGCGACCCGGAGGTTGGCCACGTGGAGCGTGGTCAGCGTCTTGGAGCTGTTGGCCAGAGCGACCGTCGCCCCGCGGGCGACCGGGACCGCCTTGGACACCGTTCCAGTGTTGTCGGCGGTGGCGTGGGTTACACCAACGCCCGCGGCGTCGTCGATGGTCAGTGTGTAACTCCTGCCCGGCACGAGACCGGAACAGCTGACCGCTTGCGCTCCCAGGTCCGCGGTGCACACCGGGAAGCCGGTCGGGGTGAAGCCCGGGAGGTCCCCGGCGAAGTTGGGCGCCGAGTCCGGCTCTCCGACGGGGACGTTGAGGTCGACCAGACCGCCGACCTGGTTCCCGCCGCCGGGGAGATCCGAGCCCGCAAAGGCGCGGTTGTCGTTGGTGCTCACCATCACATGAGCGCCCTGTCCAACCGGCGCGCTCAACGGCGTGTCGGCCACGTCGCTGGCCGTCCCACAGAAGTCGGTGGCCGTTTGGTCCGCGGCGGATGCGCCCGTGAACGTGAGCACGCCGGTCTGGAAGCACGGGCCGATTGACAGCGACGGGCCGTTGCCGAGCGCCGGATCGCTGTTGGTCAATGCCACGCCCTCATCCAGGGCCGTCCATCCGGTCCAGCCCGACTCGGTGAACGGGTTGCCGCCGTTGCCGGTCAGGATCGTCTGGTTGGAAGGCGCACCGGTGCCCGAATAGTCAACCACGATCCGGTCGCGGTCATCGCCCACGGCATGCCCCCCCGAGAGGGTGGCCGACCAGCTGCCGTCGGCGGCGGTCGTACCGGTGCCGGTGGCCACGGTCACCGGACTGCCCGACGGGCTGGCCCGGAGCAGGTTCACGGTCACGTGGATGCCGGCGGTCTTGTTCTCGGTGTTCCCCGACACGGCGGAGCTGAACTGCGTCAGGTTGACCTGGGGCAGGGGCAGTGGGCTGTCGTCTTCGCCGTCTGCTGCACGCAGCCGCTGTCAGCGTTGGACCACATCTCCTGGATCCAGTAGTCGTGCCCGTTGATGACCTGGTTGAACGGCTGCCCGCTGCTGGTGAAGCCCAGCGGGGTCCCCCGCTGGGGACCGAACTCGCACTTGTCCCCGATCTCATAGCCGTCCGGGTCCATATAACCCGTCCCGGTTGGGTCGCTCATCGCCTCGTTGGTCTCGTGGGCGGCGATGTCGATGGTGACCTCAGCGTCCGGATTGCCCTCGGGGTGAGGGGCCGAATAGACGCCATCGGTCTCAATCAGGGGATCGCCGGTCACGGCGTAGATCGTCACGCCGTGACCCAGGTTGGACAGCGAGTGGTAGCCCCCGAAGGCCGTCGTGTCGCACACCCCGGGCGAGATGCACTCGTCGACGTCCGGCGGCAGGAACACGTACCACATATCGTGCAGACCGCGAGAACCTCCCGTGGTCGTGATCACGTGGTCGACCTCGTTCTGCACCTGCTGGTCGGTGACGCAGGCCCGCGTGTCCTCCGGCGAGGAGCACCCTCCGGCCGGGTAGGGGTCGGTGTCGGTAATCGAGTCCGTCCCGGCGTTGTAGGTGATCTGGTACGCACCGGGGGTGACGTGCCCCGGACTGGTGCCCATCCCGAATTGCGGCTCGACCGAGAAGACGTTCGTCGTCTTCCCGCTGTCGGCGGCCACGTCGGTGTAGAACTGCTGGACCATGCCCGTGTAGGAGGGGATTCCAGCTCCGGGCGAGCCCTGGAAGGAGAAGCCTGACGGGGCCCAGAAGATCGTGTGGACGGTGATTCCACCGGTCATCGTGGGGCCGCTGTGGTAGGTGACGGCGGTGAAAATTCCGCCCTCGCCGGGCTCAAAGCCCTTCTTTCCCTGGTCGGGGACGGGCGGCACGAGCCCCATCGCGTTGCCGATTCTGGGGTGGAACGCCGGCGTGGACGTCGTGCCTCTGGAAGCTGATGCGCTGGAGCTCAGCGCGGTGAAAGCGAGACAGAGGAGCGTCGTCACCAACGCCCCCCGGCGAGTCAAGGCACCCAAGTGTGCTCCCTCCTTGTTCGAGCCCACCGTGGCCCTCTAGCGCTCGCGACCTTGCCCCCGGCACGCTATATCACCGCCACCCCGTCCGCAAGCGCTCCGGTGTGGAAGGTCGGGCTCCTGACAGCGCCGGTTCGCGGAGCTCCGCTCGCCTCCCGGGTAGCTCCGCTCGGCTCGCGCCTGATTGGTAATTGTGAACGTCATGGCGGTGACGGCTCAGGTTGAACCGGCGCCGCCCGCGGCCAAACCGCTGGGGCCATCTCGGTCATCGCGACGGACCCTGGACGGCTGGGAGATCCTGATTCTGGCCGTGTTCGCCGGGCTCTCGATCTGGGTACTGGCCTACGACCTCTGGCAGGCGGCGGCACAGGGACGCGTTTGGACAGGCAGCGACGGGATCTTTCCCGGCGACCAGCTCCAGTACGTGGCCTGGGTCCGGGATGCCTCACACCACCTGCTCGTGTCCGACATGTACGTCCTGCGCCCCACCCCGCACGACTGCCTCCAGCCGCTGATAGCGCTGGCCGGGGGGTTGGCGGCCCGGGGCATGGCCCCGTGGGCCGCCCTGGTGGTCTTCCAGCCTCTGGCCGTGGGCGCGGTCTTCTTCGCCGTCCGGGCCTACCTGCACCGGAGTCTCCCGGGCCGCCCCGACCGGCGGGCAGCCCTCATCCTGGCCCTGTTCGCCGGGCCATTGGTCATCCCCTTCACGGGGTTCGGCCCGGCGGCCGACGACTGGCTCCCGTTCTGGACCTGGGGTTACCCCCCGGCGGCATTCGCGCTCGCCGCGCTCGTGGGCGCACTGGTGGCCTACGACCGGGCGATGAGACAGGGACGGCGCGTGTGGTTGGCTCCCGTTCTGGGCCTGCTGGCCAGCTGGCTGCATCCATGGCAGGGAGAGGAGCTCCTGCTGATACTCCTGGTCTACGAACTGGGACGTCACACGCGGGTGGGGCGCCGCTACATCGAGCCGCAGGACTCTGTCCGGCGAGCTCCCTCGGCCCTTCTCTGGCTGACCGCGCTCGCCACGCTGTTGCCCCTGCTCTACTACCTCCTGCTGGGTCGGCTGGATCCCACCTGGCACATGGCCCAGGCTGCCGCCGCGCTGCACAGATCGCCGGAACAGGTGCTGTTGCCCGTGCTCCCGGTGCTCGTGGCAGCGGCGCTGGGCTGGCGGGGGCAGCCGCGAAGCTTTCTGGAGGCCACCAGCCGGATCTGGCCGCTGTGGCCATATACGGGCTCTGTGAAGCTGGCGTTGGCTCGACCCCGCGGCACGCCTTCGTGGGCATCACCATCCCGCTGTCAGTGCTCACCGTCCGGGGCGTGCGCCGAATCGGGCTCGGCCGGATCCCGCACTACCGGTGGCTGGCCGCGCTGCTCGTGCTCGCGCTCACGGTCCCGGCGGGCCTGGCCGCCGTGAGCACGGTGCCGGCCCACCTGAGCCGTGCGCTGATCGCTCCCGATGTGAACCGCGCCCTGTCCTACCTAGCCCACGATCCTCAGCCCGGCGGCGTGCTCACCACCCGGAGCCTCGGCGCGGTGATCCCCGGGATGACGGGAAGGCGTACGTACATGGGGAACATCTTCTGGTCGGTGCCCCACCCCAAGCGCCGCGACCACAAGGTGCGGTGGTTGTTCTACCGCCATCCCACCGCGCTTCAGGCGCGGGAGTTCGTGCTCGGCGCAGGTGCCCGCTTCGTCCTCGCCCCGTGTCAGGTCACCACCGATCTCCAGCGAGATCTGGCCCCTCTGCTGACGGCCGTTCACCACTTCGGCTGTGCGACCGTGTACACCCTGAGGCCCCGCGGCCAGTCGCTCTGAGGGCGTCCGCTCGGGCCTCCACCCGAGGCCCTGGGCCGGATCGTGTGTCAATCGCGACAAGGCCGGAATAGACTGTCGGAAGTCGGATGGAATTCGCGCTTGGTGTGCTGCTCGGGGCCGGGCTTGTGGCGGTTTTTCTGATCGCCTGGCGGGTACACCGCGCCCGCCGCGCGGGCGGGGCCGAGGCGGCGGCCATGCAGGCCGCCCTCCACGCCGCCACCTCCACGCTCCCCCATCTGCGCCGGGGGCTCAACGCCCGGACCGCCGAGCGCTCGGTGGCCCACCTCCAGGCGCTCACGGGCGCGGCAGCCATCGCCCTGGCCGACACCAGGGCCGTGCTCGCGATCGAGGGCGAGGGGCGCGAGCAGGTCCGCCCGGGCGATCTGCTCTCCCGACTGCTGGGCCAGACCTCCGACAACCGGGTCCACATTGAGCCGTTCCTGGTCTCCTCGGACCCCACCTGCCCCCTGCGCTCGGCCGTGCTGGCGCCGCTGGTGATAGGCGGCAAGCGCGCGGGCACGTTGATCACGTTCTACAGATCGGTGGGCCGGCCCAGCCAGCACGAGCTGCGGGTGGTCGAGGAGGCCGCCAGCCTGGTGGCCGCCCAGGTTGCGCTGTCGGTTATGGCCCAACAGGAGCAGCGGTTGGCCGAGGCCGAGCTGCGCGCCCTCCGGGCCCAGATCTCCCCACATTTCATCTACAACGCGCTGGCTGCCGTGGCCGGGGAGATCCACACTCGCCCCGAGGAGGCCCGCGAGCTGCTGATCGACTTCGCCCAGTTCACGCGCTACCTGTTCCGCGACGGCCGCTCGTATGTGACGCTCGGTGAGGAGATCGACCACGTCGAGCGCTACCTCCGGCTGGAGCGGGCTCGATTCCCGGGGCTGGACGTGACGGTCGATGTGCCCGAGGAGATGCGGAGCGCGGTCGTTCCCGCGATGTCCATCCAGCCACTGGTGGAGAACGCCGTCCGCCACGGGGTGGAGCGCCGGGCCGGCTCCGGGCGGGTGGGAATCACGGCCACGCTCGTGGACGGCGACGTTGAGCTGCGGGTCGTTGACGACGGCGCCGGGATTGAGCCGGAGCGGGTACCGCAGGTGCTGGCCGGCGCGGGTGGCGGGATCGGGATCTCAAACGTCGACGCGCGGCTCCGGGCCACTTTCGGCGAGCGCTACGCGCTGCGGATCGAGTCCGAGCTTCGCCGGGGGACCACGGCCATCATGCGTGTGCCCAACTTCCGCGGCGACCCCGGCCACCTGACCACGGCCTGGCCGGCCGAGGAGCGGGTCCCGGTTCCATGAGCGCCCAGGGGCTCCGTGTCCTGGCCGTGGACGACGAGCAGAGCCAGCTGCACGATCTGGCTCGCCTGCTCGACGCCTCACCAACCGTGGAGACGGTCGAGTGCGCCTCCGATGGGCGCGACGCCCTGGCCAAGCTGTCGAGCCGGGCCTACGACGCCATTTTCCTGGACGTCCGGATGCCCGACCTGGATGGCCTGGAGCTGGCCCGAGTGCTTCGACGGTTCGCCACGCCGCCTCAGCTCGTGTTCGTCAGCGCGTACGACAGCGCGGCCGTCGACGCCTTCGAACTCCGGGCGCTCGACTACCTCCTCAAGCCGGTGGGTCGGGGACGGGTCGAGGAGGCGCTCGGCCGGGTTGCCTCGGCCGTCCAGGCCACGGCGTCGGACGATGGCACCGGTTCGCAAGAGCGGGGACGGGAGGGCGAGATCGTCGCCGTGGCCAACGTCCGCGCACCGGGAAGCACCCGACTGATTGCCCGCAGCTCCATCCTGTACGTCCAATCCCACGGAGATTTCGTTCGAATCGTGACCCAGGACGGGCGCTACCTGTTGCGCTCGACGCTCTCTGAAGTGGAGCGAAGGTGGGAGCCGTTCGGCTTCGTCAGGGTTCATCGGCAGTACCTGGCCAACCTCAACCAGGCGCTCGAGCTCCGACCTGAGCTCGGGGGAACGGCCGCGCTCACCTTTGCCGGCGACCAGACCGTTCCCGTGGCGCGCCGCCACGTGGCGGATCTGACCAAGCGGTTGGCGGCCTAGCGTCCTGCCGGGATCACCCGGCAGGACGCCTGATCCACCTACTCGGACGACTTGCCGAACTCGGCGATCTCCTGCTCCTCGTGCTTGGAGAGCTGGATGTCCTCACCGCGCTCGCGCTTGGCCGACTGAACCTGATCGCGGATCTGATCCACGACCTCCGGGTTGGCCAGCGTGCTCACGTCACCGACGTCGGCGAAGTTGGAGATCCCCGCGATCACTCGTCGCATGATCTTGCCCGACCGGGTCTTGGGCATGTCGGGGACGATCCACACGTTCTTGGGCCGGGCGATCTTTCCGATCTCCCGATCGATGGCGTCTGAGACCTTCTTGGCCACGTCGACGCCGTCGTGACCCGGCTTGACCGCGATGTACATCTCCACCACCTTGCCCCGCACCTCGTCGACCACTGGCACGGCCGCGGCCTCGGCCACCTCGTCCACCGTGGTGGCCGCCGACTCGAGCTCCTTGGTCCCCAGGCGGTGACCGGCGACGTTGATCACGTCGTCGATCCGGCCCAGGATCCTGAAGTAGCCGTCCTCGGACTGCTGGGCTCCGTCGCCGCACATGAACGGCCAGTCGTGCCAGTCCTTGCTGTCCGGATTCTTGTTGAAGCGCTTGTAGTAGGTGTCGATGAACCGTTCGTCCTGGCCCCAGACGGTCAGCATCCGGCCGGGCCATGGGTTGCGCACGCAGATGTACCCGGCCTTGCCCGAGCCCTTGGGGATCTCCTCGCCCTTCTCGTCGTAGATCACGAGCTGAATGCCCAGGGCCGCCGGACCGCAGCTGCCGGGCTTCATCGGCTGCACGAACGGCAGCGTTGAGCCCAGGAAGCCGCCCGTCTCGGTCATCCACCAGGTGTCGGTGATGGCCGCCTTGCCCTTGCCCACCACCTCGTGGTACCAGCGCCAGACGTTGGGTTCGATCGGCTCGCCAACCGTGGTCATGGTCTTGAAGTGATAGTTGTACTTGGCCGGCTCGTCCGGGCCGACCTTGCGCAGCATCCGGATCGTCGTCGGAGCGGTGTGGAAGATGTCCACGCCGAGCTTCTCGGCGATCCGCCACGGCCGACCGGGATCCGGATAGACGGGCACGCCCTCGTACATAACGGTGGTCGTGCCGAGGGCCAGCGGCCCATAGACGATGTAGGAGTGCCCGGTGATCCAGCCGATGTCGGCGAAGCACCAGTACGTGTCGTCGGGATGGATGTCCTGGTAGTACTTGGACGTCCCGGTCACGTAGGACATGTAGCCGCCGATCGTGTGCTGGGCGCCCTTGGGCCGGCCGGTGGTCCCGCTGGTGTACATGAGGAACAGGGTGTCGTCGGCTCGCATCGACTCGGGTTCGACCTCCCGGCCCGCGTAGTCGGCCAGCAGCTCGTCGACGAAGAAGTCCCGGCCCTCGACCATCTCGCTGTCTGAGTGGTACTCGCCGGGGATCCGCCGCCACACCAGCACCTTCTCGACCTCGATGCCCTCCTTGCGGGCGGCCTCGATCGCCTCGTCGGCCTTGATCTTGTGGTCGATCAGCTCGCCCCCGCGGTAGTAGGCGTCCATCGTCACCAGCACGGTGCTCTTGGCGTCGCCCATCCGCTGGCCGCAGGCCGCGCCGCTGAAGCCGCCGAAGACCTCGGAATGGATCACGCCGAGCCGGGCGCAGGCCAGCATTGAGACCGGGAGCTCGGGGACCATCGGCAGGTGGAACGTGATCCGGTCCTCCGGCTTGGCTCCCACGAAGTCCTTGAGCAGCGCGGCAAACTCGTTGACCCGTCGGTGGAGCTCTCGGTAGGTGATCTCCACCGGGGCGTCGTCCTCGGGCTCCGCCACCCAGATGATGGCGTTCTTGTCCCCTCTGGACTCCAGGTGACGGTCCACGCAGTTGACGCAGGCGTTCAGCTGACCGCCCACGAACCACTTGAAGAACGGCGGATTGCTGGTGTCCAGCAGCGTCTCCCACCGCTGGTCCCAGGTGAGCAGGTCCGCATACTCCACAAAGCAATCCGGGAAGCGCTCTGGGCTGAAGCGCTCCAGGATCGACTCATCGCTCGCGTTGGCCTGGGCCTTGAACTCCTCGGGCGGGGGGAAGTACTCCTCCTCACGCCAGTGAACGGCGATCTGGTTCTCCGAGTACTCCTCTTCCTCGGAGGCCGATTGGGTCGTCTCTGCCATCGAAATCTCTCCCTTCTCCGAACAGCGCCATATCGGACCCGCGCCACGGAGCGCCGGCGCTAAAACGCCGGCGCTCGCAGCGGCTATGCGTTAGCGGCAATTGCCCTGCCTACGTTACTACCTGGGGGCATGCCGCCTTTGTCGTTTCGTCTGCTGCCGTCCCCTACACAGACCTGAGGGGGAACACGGGCGCCACGACCTTGCCGAACGTCGAGTTGATGACGGCGGCAAACGACGCGTACCAGGCGGCCACAGCAGTCGCGATCCCGACGCCTCCGCCCGCATGGGTGAGGCCGGTATGACCGCTACCGATCTGGCCCAGCCCGAGCAGAACGAAGGTAATCGTCAGCAGCAGGAACACCAGCGCGACAGCGCCGGTCGTCCGGAGTGACGCCAGGAACATGTAGGCGGTGAACCCACCCCAGGCCAACAGATACAGGGCGACTCCGTGCGCGGTGACGCCCGATCCGGTGACGTGTACCAGGACGTAGTACGAGATCCAGAACGCGCCGAACGACGTGAACGCCACGGCGCCGAACGTGTTCCCGGTGCGGAACTCCCACATTCCAGCCAGAAGCTGGGCCAGGCCTCCGTAGGCAATGGCCAGGGCCAGGACGGCCCCAAGTGTCGAGCTACTCACCAGGTTTGCGTTGACCATGCTCAGGACGAACGTGGTCATCGCGAATCCAGCCAGTCCGAGCGGTCCGGGGTCGGCTGGCGTCCATCCAGCGGTCGTCCCGGCCGTCGGATCGCGGCGCGGTGCCGGAGCGACATCCGCTTCGCGCGGCGGCAGTCCAGCAGCTTCCATTAGTCCCTCCTAGGTAGGGGTTGGACTTGTGGTCGCCGGCTAGATTCGACGTGCCGCCGGAGTCCGGCAACCTGAATCGATGAGCGGTCGGCGGGGGCCGACGAACGGTTGATGAGGTGCGACGAGCGGCGGCCGCTCGAGGGGAGAGCCGGCTACTTGCGGCGCTTACGCTTGCGCTTCGGCGTGGTGGCGCGGGTGGTGGCCTCGGGCTTGGCCGGCGGCTGGGCCCGCCGGGGCGGGGTCCTGGCGCCCGCCGACTTGCCCGCAGGGGCTGGCCTTCCGGACGCCCGCTGGCGTTGCTCGCGCACTTCGGCCGCGGTCGGCCACGGCTCGGACTGACCGGTGACCCAGGCCCGGGGGTCGCCGCCCGGCCACCGGCCGGCCAGCAGATAGGCGACGGCCAGCAGCCAGAAGACCTCCACGAGCAGCGCCGGCGCGCTGCCGATCAGGAACAGGGAGGCCGCCGCGGCCACCATCCCCAGGTAGCCCAGAAACTTGGTCAACAGCCCAACGCGCATCGCGTTCATCGCCACGAGCACGAACGAAATCGCCAGCAGCAGCGAGCCGATCAACCCGGCGTACTGAAGCCCGGCCACCGCGGCGTTGCTGACCAGATGGTTGGCCTGCAGATACGTCTGGGTGCCCTGGCTCACGAAGTCGTGGGCCTTGACGCTGAGAATGATCGCGTAGGCCACACCTCCGACGGCGGCCAGAACCCCGCCCGTCAGCGCGGTGATCCGCGTCGCCGGGGAGGACTCCGGACGGCGCGCCCTGGCGGCTCGGTATAGGAAGGTGAGCGTCAGCGCCAGTCCGAGCAGCCCGAGGGCGTTGATGACCCCGCCCACGATCTCCAGCCCGACGCGCTTGTCGGTGGTGATCAGCTCGATCGTCAGCTCGCTGACCTTGGGCTGGACTCCGACCGCCTGCACGACGGCGGCGCCGAGCAGGCAGATACCAGCCGCTCCGGAGACCGCCGCCTGGCGCCGGCGGACCCGCGACTCGCGGCTGACCGGATCGTCGAGACCCTGGATAGAAGCTGCCGTAGCGGCCATGGCTGCGAATGGTAGAGGCGAACCGTCCGGGCGGAGCGGCGACGCCCCCTGTACGGTCAGCCGATGACCGAGGGCCGCTCGTGCCCCGCCTGCGGCGGACCACTATCGCCCTGGCGGACGGTGCCCGCTTCGGACCCCGTCCTGCGGGCGGCAGAGTTTCTGCTGCTGCGCTGCGCGGACTGCGGAACGGCGGTCACCGATGGCCCGGATCGTGGCGCTCCGGCCGGCCAGGCCGGGCCCGACCGGCCCGAGCCGGCCGACCTCTACCAACGTGGCGCGTACCGGTCCGGAAACCCCCGGTTGTACCGACTCGTTCGCCCACTGCTGGAGAGCTTTGACCGTCGGCGGCTGGCCATGCTCCGCCCGGTCGTGCCCCCACCAGCTCGCCTCCTGGACGCCGGAGCGGGCCGGGGACGACTGGTAGCCGCGGCCAACCTGGCCGGTTACGACGCGTTCGGGCTCGAACCCTCGCCCCGGGGCGGCGAGGCAGCCGGCATATGGCGGGAGCGGATCCAGCGCACGGGTCTTGAGGAGGCCGAGATCGAGCCCGGTTCGCTCGACGCGGTGACCCTGTGGCACGTGCTCGAACACCTGGAGGATCCGCGCTTGGCCCTGGAGCGGATCCGGGGCTGGCTGGCTCCCCGGGGGGCGGTGCTGGTCGGGGTTCCCAACCTGGACAGCCTCCAGGCGAGGCTCGGGGATCCCGCTGGTACCACCTGGACGTGCCCCGCCACCGCACCCACTTCACGGCCCGCGGCCTTCACCGACTGCTGGCCGCCGAGGGGTTCTCGGTCCGCCGGACGTATCAGCTGGTCCTGGAGCACAACCCGTTCGGGATGTGGCAGACGCTGGTCAGCACGTTCACCTCCACTCCGTCGTATCTCTACAACCTGCTGAAACGAAACGCCCCGGTCCGCTCGCCGGACCTGGTCGTCACGGCGGCGGCGATCCCGCTGGTGCCGCTCGCCGGGGCCCTGGAGCTCGTGGCCGGTCTCCGCGGCCACGGCGGCACGATCGCGGTCGTGGCCAGCCTGGATTGACCGGCTCCCGGGCGAGCGGGATTGGCCGAGCCCGGAGCGGGATACCATCTGTGTATGGAAGGAAGTGGATTTGGCGACCTGTTCGGAGATCCCGAAGAGCTGCAGCGCAGATTGGGCGAGTTCGCCGAGCAGATGCAGGGCGCTCAGCGCCTGGCCTGGGCCGACAATGCGATCAAGCTGGCGGTCGACCTGACCGTGGCGGCCATGAACCGGGTCAACATCCAGGGCACGACCGAGCAGCAGTCCGAGCAGCTCCGGGCCGTCATGGCCCACGTGTTCCCGGAGGCCGTGACGCTGGTTCGCGAGGCTCGTGAGGGCCTCCAGTAGCGTCGGCGACCGAGCGGTCCCAGCTAGGAGAGGTGCCAGGCGTACGCCGCCTGCCTGAAGACTGGCGCTGAGTCAGGCTGAGAGCCCCACCGCAGCCAGCGCGTCCTCGGGACTCGGGTAGTGGACCATCTCAATCGCCCGGCCATCCCGAAAACGTCGTCACATTGGCCGCCAGGCGGGGTTCCTCCCCGGGCTCGACGCGGGGGCGCATGATCACGACGACCCTGTCGCCCGCGGCCCTCACATCCACGAGCTCTCCGATCCGCCGGTTCTCAATCGCCCGGCCCATGAAGGCCAGCGCCTCCTGACGGTTCCGGCAGGCCCCGAGCGCGTCCGGATCGCCACCGTGCCACCTGACGTCTGGGTCCAGGAACTCCTTGACGGCGTCGAGGTCCCCGCTCAGCGCCGCCTCGTAGCCGCGACGCGCGATCTCCTCGTTGGTCGTCATGGCTCTGAGGCTATCCCGTGCGCTCGCACTCCTCAACCGACCGCGAGCCTGTGTTCGTAGGTTGCGATGACCACGCCGGTCGGGGCAACGACGGCGTCCACCAGTCGGAGGTCGGCCTCGGCGCCGGGCGCAAACAGGCGGCGTCCCGAACCGAGCACGAGCGGGTGGGTCATCAGGAGGTACTCGTCGATGAGGCCTGCGCCCATCAGCGATCCGACGAGCTCGCCGCTGCCGAAGATCGTCAGGCTGCCGGCCTCCCGCTGCCTGACGCGGCTCACCGTTTCAACGGCTTCACCGCGTAGAAGAATGGAGTTCGCCCAGGGCAGCGGTTCGCTCAGCGTGCGGGAGGTCACGTACTTCGTGGCCCTGGTCAGCGCCTCCGAGAACGGGCTCTCCGGCTGGTTCGGCCACACGGCGTAGAAATCCTCATACGTACGGCGGCCGAACAGAAACGCCCCGGGCTCCCCCATCCGCTCGCCGATCTTCGTCGCCATCAGTTCGTCGTTGCCCGCCATCGCCCAGCCGCCGCGGGCAAAGTTGTCCCGCGTGTCCTCATCGGGGCGAGCGGGCGCCTGCATGACGCCGTCGAGCGTCACATGGTTGACCACCAGGACCTTGGCCATCGACGTCTACTTAATCACGGGTGGGCGAGCGGGGGAGGATCGGGTAGCCGTCGGCTCCAAAATCGCAGTTGACTGCTCAGGTAAGGGGTAGGACAATCGGTCGTGCGGTGGGGCCGCCGAGGGGACCGTGGACGCGCGGACTCAGGAGGGCAAGTTGAGGAAGGGAAGGAAGTCATTTGTTCTGCTCCTTTCCTCGGGCGCGATGGCGGCCTTCGGGTCGCTGGCGGTCGATACCGCTCCGGCCTTGGCGACCAAGTGTCGTTGCCAGCGCGGTCCGCGTGGGCCGCGTGGCCCGCGTGGCCCAGTCGGCCGTACCCGTTTCATCAGGGGCCCGCGCGGCTTCACCGGTCCTCGGGGTCCCGCCGGCCCGCGCGGTAAGCAGGGTCCCCCGGGTCCCGCGCCTCCCCCGAGCCCGGAGTTCCCGGAGCTGAGTAACTGGAACAGCCTTTTGAGCACCCCGGGAGCGATCTGGTCGCTCACCTTCGGGTCATTCACCCTCTCGGACGCTGACGCTGCCGACGGCAGCGGATGCACCGACATCACCCTCACCAACGGCAGCAGTAGCCGGACCGCTGAGTGGGAGTCCACGTTCGACAACGGCGGCAACCTGAAGGGTTACGGCTACACATCGGTGTCGCCGGGAACGACAATCGTGGGCATCCCGAGCGAACAGCTGAATAACACATTCCAGGCCGTGCTTGACGATGGCTCGAGCATGATCTCGGGACTCGTCGGCAATTGGAACGGTTCGACGCTGCCCAACGGCAACGTCCCGTGCATCAATGTGGGCGGTGTCGGAGGGACCTGAGCGGCGATGGTGGCGATCGAGAGCCCCGCTGGCCTGATAGCAGCGGGGCTTCTCTTCTGGCCTCAGGCCCGCAGGGCCTCGAGGATCAGGTTGTCGTGCTCGGCGGGCTTGACCGCTCGGAAGACGCTTCGGATCTTCCCGTCCGGGCCGATCACGAAGGTCGTGCGCTCGTTCCCCATGTACTTGCGCCCGTACATCGACTTCTCGATCCAGACGCCGTACTTCTCCGCCACGGCGTGGTCCTCGTCGGCTAGAAGCGGGAAGCCGAGGCCGTACTTGTCGTCGAACTTGGCCACTCGCTTCACCGGGTCTGGCGAGACGCCCAGCACGACAGCGTCGGCGCCGCGGTATTCCGCCTGGTGGTCGCGCACGCCGCAGGCCTGGGTCGTACACCCAGGCGTATCGGCCTTGGGATAGAAGTACAGGACCACGTTCTGCCCGCGCAGCTCAGACAGCGTGACCGGCTCGCCGTGCTGGTCGGGGAGGGTGAAGTCCGGGGCGGTGTCTCCGACGTCGAGCATCGGACCATCGTACGTGAGGTGAGCCGGAGGGACTGACTTGACGAGCCCTCCGGGGGTCGACGTGCGACCAAGCCGCAGGCAAACCAAAGCCCGGCGAGCGGCTTCCGCCACCCGCCGGGCTTAACTAACGACTACGCGGCCGTGCTCAGGTGGTCGTGCCGCCCTTGAGCTTGACCAGCGCGTTGGAGATCTTGCTCAGGAGTGAGAACAGGCTCTTCTCCAGTGTGACCGCGTCCTTCTTGGCCTGCGGGGTGTTGTGGTTCTTGAGATCGGTCCCGATCGTCGTGGCCTCGCCGGGCAGCGGCTGCAGGCCGGAGGAGATCGCGTTCGTCACGCCGACGGCGATGGTGGGCGCCTTGATGGCGGCGATCTTGGTGTTGATCTGCTTGAGCTTGCTGGCCAGGGTGAACCACGCGTCGGGGTTCTGGCCCTGGGTCTTGATCGGCGCGAAGGCCGCGCTCAACTGGCCCGAAATCGCCTGGACCTGAGCCTTCCACTGGGCGGGCGTCAGGGTGGCGCCGGTGGCGCCTCCAGTCGTGCTGCCCGGGGCGCCGCTGGTGCCCGGGCTGCTGGACGAACCGCCGCACCCGGCGATGGCCAGGGCGCCGACGGTGAGCGCCAGCGCAGGGCCGACGCGCGCGAACCTCATAGACATGTACTCGCTCCTTTCGTCGATAAGCCCGTCCAAGCCTTATGGCCAGGACGGGCCGCGAAGAAAACGACAAGGCTACTTGAGGAGTCGCGAGAGGCGACGGTCCTTAAGGATTCGCCCCTCCGTCTGACACGAAGGGCAGTAACTCATAACGTAATCCTCATAGAACACCGCCTCGAGCTGCTTGCCGCACCGCGGGCAGGCCTCGCCCTGATGCCGATGGACCGTCAGGGGCATCGGAAGCTTGTCTGGGATGGGCAGGGTCAGCGTCTGCTCGTAGTGGTCCAGAGCCCGGGTGAGGACGCCGATGATGGCCTCCCGCAGGCGCTCTGCCTCGTCGCCATCAAGTTCAGAGCCTCGCTTGAACGGGGACAGCCGCGCCTCGTGCAGGATCTCATCCACCCAAGAGCGCCCGATCCCGGCGATCACGTGCTGATCGCGCAAAAGCGCGTACAGAGGCCTAGGCTCGTCGAGCAACTCGCCCAGGGGGGGTGGCTGCGGCCAGGCTTCCGGCCCGAGCCCCGCGATCGTTTCATCCTCCTCCAGGTTCTCTGCCCGCAGGACCTTGACCCAGGCCCGCTGGCGGGTCCCGAACTCCCGCAGCCGAAGCTCGCGACCGTCGGCCAGGCGGAGGAGGAGCCTCGAGGTCCTGTCGCGCAGCGAAGCGCGGGTTTCGAACAGTTGCAACCGCCCTGCGGACATCAGATGCACCAGCAGAACCAGCCCGCCCTCGACCTCGATCACGAGCATCTTGCCCCGGCGCCCGACGTGCTCAACGCGCCGGCCCTCCACGGCCGACAGCGGAGGGTCGAACGTCTTCAGCGCGTTGATGCCCGGCGCGAGAGCGGACTCGATCACCACGCCGCTCATGGCGCGGTCCATCAGTCGCGCTGTGATCTCAACCTCGGGCAGCTCTGGCATGGTTCTGGATCGAGCTTATCCCGCACCCGGTGCGCCGATCGACCGGCCCGAGGTAGGCTCCCCGTCGATGCCGATCGCGCTCGCTCCCGACGACGTCGTCCGCACTCCGGCGGAGGCAGCGGCCAACTCACGCGAGCCGCTCCTGGTGCTGGAGCCATTGCGCTCGTTCCTCCAGCAGAACGGCCTGGACGCTCCCGAGGACCTGGACGCGGAACCCGTTGGCGAGGGGCACTCGAACGTCACGTTCACGCTCTCAACCGGGGTCGTGCTCCGGCGTCCTCCACGCGGGCCGCTGCCCCCGAGCGCGCACGATGTGCTCCGCGAGGCCCGGCTGCTGGGCGCCCTGGAGGGCAACCCCGGTCCGGGTCCCTCGCGTACTGGCGGTGTGCCCCGACCCCGAGGTGATCGGCTCCCCGTTTTACGTCATGGAGCAGGTCCACGGTGAGGTCATCACCGACACGATGCCCGCCGCGCTGGACAGCCGCGAGGAGCGCGACCGGATCGCCGACCAGCTGATCGACGCGCTGGTCGAGCTCCACGCGGTCGACTGGACCTCGATCGGGCTGGAAGGCTTCGGGCGCCCGACGGGCTACCTGGAGCGTCAGCTGCGCCGCTTCATCGGGCTGTGGGAGGTCAACCGGACGCGCGATGTTCCCGAGGTGGAGCAGCTCGGGACCTGGCTGGCCGAGAACATGCCCGACTCGCCGCCGGCGACGATCGTCCACGGCGACTACCGCCTGGGCAACACGATGTTCGCCGCGGAGGCCCCGGCGCGGCTGAAGGCGATCTTCGACTGGGAGATGGCCACGATCGGCGACCCGCTGGCCGACCTGGGCTACATGGTCATGCACTGGACCCAGCCCGGCGATCCGGAGTCCAAGTTCAACCTCCACACGGTCACGCGCTGGAGGGGTTCCCGACCCGTGACGACCTGGTCAGCCGCTACGAGCACCGCTCGGGCCGCTCGATGCAGGCGCTCAACTGGTACGTGACGCTCGCCCTGTGGAAGGCGATCGTGTTCATGGAGGGCAACTACAAGCGCGCGCTGGCCGGCTCAACCGATGACCCGTACCTGAAGACGTTCGGCGACGGCGTGATCGAGATCGCCCAGCGAGCCCTGCACGTCTCGCAGCACGGGCTGTAGGGGCGACCAGCCCTGGGGGCCGGCGCGCGGAGGCGCAGGCGGCCGCTGGCCAAGGGCGTGTGGTGGGGCCGGTTCGGCGCCGGGGGCGGCGGTGTGCATGGCGGCGATCGACGGTGCCGAAAAAACCGCAATATTTGCCGCAAAGTGAGCACGCTCCTGGATGACTCGCCCTAAGGGGGGACGGTGCTGCGATGCGTGCGGGCACCGGTCGATGAGGGTGCGTAAAAAGTCTGACTATGTGAGTAAAAATGAGCACGCTCGGATGACTCATCGTCGCCGCACTTGCCGCTGGGGCCGCCTCTCCCCCCGTCCCCCGCACTTGCCCCCCCGGCCCCCGGCGCTCGCCCTGGGGGCCGGCCCGCCTTGCCCCCCGCCCCGCGACCGCGCCTCGCCCCCCGCCCCGCGACCTCGCCTCCCGCCCCGCGCCCCCCCGGCACGCCTCCAGCATGTCCTGCCGGACCTTGCGCCCCGCCTTCACCCTCACCTTGATCGCCTGTGTGGTGATCCCGCCGGAGAAGTGGCCCGTGACGTTGTAGCTCCCGGCGGCCAGGCGAATGTGGGCCAGATGGCCGTCCTTGACCGACTGGTGGGCCTGTAGCGGTCGACGTTCCCCATGCCCTGGCTGCAGTCAAGCTCGGCGAGTTGGTCGGACTCCCGGCGGAACTCCCGGAGGAGTGCCTCACGGTCGCCCAGCCGGGCGGCGCTGATGCCCGCGGGCAGGTTGAAGCGGCCCGCCAGCTCGCTCCCCTTGACCGGCTCGAATGGCGCCCCCATGCGCCCCTGCGCCCGAGACGTCGGCGTGCCAGCTATCGGCCAGGCCGACGAACGCGGGGAGGCTCGGGTCGTTGGGGCCCCGGAATTTCGCCGCGACCGAACCCGTCGCTGGTATCCGCCGCCGTCGCGGCCGTCGTCGGTCCGCCGTGCGTGGGGGTTGCCCGCCTGCATGGTGATCGGGGTGTGGTTCCCGCGGTTCGAAACCAGCACCGGCGTACCACGTGCACCAGGATGATGACCGCCGCCGTGACGGCGGCCGGCGCCACGGTGCAGAACGATGCAGAGAGGACAGTGGTCGGCGTCGCTCTCCAGGGGATGGACGTGCGCCACCTGGATGACCGCAAGCAGCGCCAGCAGGACAAGGCACACGACCGTCGCTACCGCAAACCCTCGCGGCGTGCGTCTGGCAGTCGTCCTGGCTTCTTGCCGGCATTCGCGCCTGGATCCGGTCAGAACATCGATCCTCTTACCTTAAGAATACACACAATTCGATGCAGAGTCAGGCCTGGAACCCGTTACGTGAGAGGGACGCGGCGCGAGGCATTTCGATAGGGGCGGCCGCCAACCGCCCGGCGTACGCCTCGTCTAAACTGTGAGGGGCAATGGGCAATTTCTGCTTATGTGCGGCGGCTGGGTGGGCGCGAGCTCGGCGCCGTCCTCGCTCGCTGGCAGCGATCGTGGCTGCAGCCGCACGGCCCAACAGCAGCTGCCGCTCAAGCCCGACACACCCGGCACCGGCGCCAATCATCGCCTGATTCTCAAGGACGGCTCCTACCAGATGGTCCGCAAGTATGAGGTGGTCGGCGACCGGGTGCGCTACATCTCCCTCGAACGAGGCGGCGAGTGGGAGGAGCTGCCCGAGTCGCTGGTGGACTGGGAGGCTACCCGCAAGTGGGAGCGCGACCATACGGAGACCGCGCCGCGAGGAGGCTCGCCGGCCATGGCGGAAGCCGCCGACCATCGACAAGGAAGAGGCCGCGGCACGCGGCAGAGCAAGCCGCGCGCATGCCGGAGGTGGCCAAGGGCCTGGAGCTGCCGGACGAGGACAGCGTCTTCGCCCTCGACACTTTTCACGGCACGCCGGAGCTGGTCGAGCTGCCGCCCAACGAGCTGGCGTGGACGCCAAGACGCATCACGGGCTGAGCACCCTGAATCCTCTGGCCGGCGCAAGGCGAGCATCGAGCTGCCCGGGGCCCACGCCAAGGTTCACCTGCACGTGAACGATCCCGCGATCTACCTGTCCCTGGACGACGCGATGATGCGGAGAAAGTGCTTTCGCATGCCACTGACGGTGAATACGAGCGGCGCCAAGGAAGTGGCCAACCGCAAGCACGGCGCACATTCGCCGCAGTCGGGGTTCGCCATTGTGCGCGTGGACGAGCGCAGGGCGGTCCGCATCGTCGGGGCAATTCACATCAGCCCCACGCGGCAATATCACGCAGAACGAAGACGAGATCCCCGTCAAAGGTCGAGGTGCTGCCGGGCAAGCACTGGCTGAAGCTCACGCCGACGCAGCCGCTGCTCGATCGGCGAGTATGCGCTGGTGGAGATCATCTCGCCATCCGACATCAACCAGACGGTATGGGATTTCCAGGTAAATCCGCAGGCTGGGCGACAACCAGGGATCGATGGGGCCGATCTTGAAGCAGGCCGCGCCGTGATACCTAGGGACCAGGCAGTCTTTAGACGCGACGCGATCCCTGCTCGACAAAGGATGACTGCCTACTGTTGATCTTGGCCCGGTTTCCGAAAAACCTCATAGCTCCGGCGCGGCGCGGCGGGCAATTTCAGCCGGCGCTGCTCCCATTCATCGGCTGTTGAAGATGCGCGGTCCGACTTCGATGAGGCGCGGCATCATGTTGAATACGGCGACCCGGCTCCAGGGTTGTCCGCCGCGGGTGCGAAAGCCCTTTTCGTTGAGGTCGCTGACGATGCTGGAGTAGGAGAAGTCCTGGCCAGCAGGTCCATCATCAGCATCAGGGCCTGATTCTCGGTGGGATGGACTTCCAGCCGCTGGCAGTCGTCGGAGATGCGCAGGCCGTAGGGGATGTCTTCGCCGAATCCGCCCTCGGGCGGAGCTTCGGAGTCCGGCAGCTCGCGCCGCCACTCGATGGAAACCATCTGCCATCCCGCCGCCATCCGCTGCTGGATGATGTCCGGGCTGTACGGCCCGGAGACGACATCGCGAACCCGCTCAAAATACGCCATGGAAAGCCCTCCGATAAAGTGATGCCTCCCCGTTACTGGCAATCCGCTGGCCAAAATTTGGCGCGCTCCGATCGCCCGCAGGGCTCAATTGTAAGGGGATCGGCGCCAGGACAACATGGTGGGTGCGATTTGGGATGTCCATTTCCGCGTTGGCCTGTCCGGTCCTGAACAGTGGCCATCTCTGAGCTGGTTACTCGCGGACGCTGATGCCCAGCGCCTTCATCTTGCGGTAAAGGTGGCTGCGCTCCAGACCGAGCAATTCCGCGGCGTGGCTGATGTTGTTGCGAGCCTCTTCAATCTTCTTGAGGATGTATTCGCGCTCATAGGCGTCGCGCGCCTGCTGCAGGCTGGAAAACTCCTCGGTGGACGCGACGCGGCCTTTTGGGTGAGCGGCGGCAGATGCTTGCGCTCGATGCGCAGCGCGCGCGGGATTGAGAATCAGGACGCGCTCGATCACATTCTTGAGTTCGCGCACGTTGCCCGGCCAGTGATATTGGCCAGGGCGTCGAGCGCCTCTTCGCCGATCTCCATGCGCGGGCGGCCGTACTGACGGCCGAAGTCGGCGAGGAATTCGCGCGCCAGCAGCGGGATGTCCTGCTTGCGCTCGCGCAGCGGAGGCACAAAGAACGGCACCACGTTAAGGCGGTAGAAGAGGTCTTCGCGAAAGTTGCCCTTGGCAATTTCTTCTTCGAGATCTTTGTTGGTGGCGGCGATCAGGCGCACGTCCACGCGCAGCGGCTGGGTTCCGCCGACCGGGGTGAACATCTGGTCGTCGAGAGCGCTGAGCACCTTGGCCTGCGTCTTGAGGCTCATGTCGCCGACTTCGTCGAGAAAGAGCGTGCCGCCGTCGGCGCGTTCCAGGGTGCCGCGCTGCTCCGGCGGACCGCCGGGCTGCGCTCCGTGCCGATAGCCGAAGAGCTCGGCTTCAATGTGCGCTTCAGGGATGGCGGCGCAATTGAGCTCGACGAAGACGCGATCGCGGCGCAGGCTTTCGGCGTGGATGGAGCGCGCGATGAGTTCCTTGCCGGTGCCCGATTCGCCATAGATCAGAACGCGTCCATTGGTGGGCGCCATCAGCCGGATCTGCTGGCGCAGCGCCTTGAGCGGGACGCTGTCGCCGGTGAGCACGCGATGCGACGCTGAACTGGCGCTTGAATTCGAGGTTCTCGGTGCGCAGGCGGCGCGCTTCCACGGCGTTCTTGAGCACGATCAGGGTGCGATCGAGGGAGAGCGGCTTTTCAAGAAAGTCGTAAGCGCCGAGCTTGGTGGCCTTGACGGCGGCCTCGATGGTGCCGTGGCCGCTGATGATCACGACTTCGGGCCGCGTTTCGCGGGCCATCTGCGCGCACGTCCGCCAGCACGTCGAGACCGTCGCGGTCGGGCAGCCAGATGTCGAGCAGAACCACGTCGTAGGGCGCGTCTTCGAGCAGCACCATGGCCTCCGCGGCGGTCGCCGCGCTGGCGACGCCGTAGCCCTCTTCGCGCAGGATCTCTTCGAGCGAGTGAGCGAATCTCCGCCTCATCGTCCACCACCAGGATGTGATTCATGAGTGCAGTTCCTTCACCGGTTCGATGCGACGGTTCAGCATCTGTCGGCGTCGTCGCATGGCGCGATGCGACCGGCTCGATCAGCGGAACGCGCAGCAGGAAGCGCGCGCCCTTGGGGCTGTTGGATTCGGCGCGGATCGAGCCGCCGTGCTCCTGCACGATCTTGGCGGCGATGGAAAGCCCCAGGCCGGTGCCGCGGTGCTTGGTGGAGTAGAAGGGCAGAAACAGGCGCTCGCGGATTTCGTCGGTGAGGCCGTGCCCGGTGTCGGAGACGACGACCTCGACCGCGGCGCCGTCTTCGCTGAGCGCGGTGCGCACGCCCGAGTACGCGCAGCAGGCTGCCCTGCATGGCTTCGGCGGCGTTGTCGATGAGGTTGGCCAGGGCGCGGCGGATGGCCTCGGGATCGGCCAGCACCGGCGGCAGGCCCGGCTCCAGGTCGCGCTTGCACGGTGATGCCTTCGAGGCGGCCGGCAAAGAGCGCCAGGGCTTCGTCGGCCACCTGGTTCATGTCGCAGGCGCGCGGCTGGGGCGCGGGAAACTGCGCCAGCGCGGAAAACTGATCGACCAGCGTGCGCAGCGTGCCGACGCAGCCCAGAATCACTTCACTGCACTTGCGAATCATGTTGGGCGAATCCGGCTGGCCGCGATCGAGATGCCTGCCGATGCGTTCGGCGGAGAGCGCGATGGGCGTGAGCGGATTCTTGATCTCGTGCGCCACCCGCTGCGCCACTTCTTTCCACGCCAGTTGCCGCTGTGCGCGCAAGCAGATCCGTCGTGTCTTCAACCACCAGCACGGTTCCCGGCTTGCCGCTGCGCCAAGTTCCAGCCGTGCACTGGTGACGGCCAGGTGCATGGTGCGGCCGCGGGCATGAATCTCAATTTCAGTGGAGGCGGCTCCCATGCGGCTGGCCGCGGCGGATCACGGTGGCGAAATCGTCGGCGCAGTCCGGCGGCAACAAGCGATGTCGATGCTGTCGCCGCGCAAGCTCCGCGTCTCCGCGCTGTCCCATCAGCGCGGCAAAGGCGCGATTGGCCTGCAGCACGTTCCCGCCGCTGTCGAGCGTGACCACGCCGCTGGGGATGGTTTCGAGAATCGTTTCCAGCTCGCGGCGGCGCTCTTCGATGGCCTGGTTGGCGGCGGTGAGCTGCGCCGACGAAGTCTCCGCCAGCTGCCGGCTGGTCTCAAGATCGGCCGCCATGTGGTTGAACGAGCGCACCAGCTCGCGCCATTTCGCCGGTCGTGATCAGCTCGACGCGCTGCTCGTATTTGCCGGCGGCAATCTCGTCCATGGCGTCGGCCAGCGCCTCAACCGGCCGCGTGATCTGCTTGGAGAGAAACAGCGCCAGCCAGACGCTGGAGAAGAAGACAAGCACGGTGATCAGCAGACAGCATCAGGAAGAAAGTGGTGCGGATGCGGTTGCGCGAGCGGAAAAGCTGCCAGTATTCGGCGGCGCCGGCAGCGGATGCGGCTGGCGGTCTGGCTGAGTCCCTGCGGCATGGGCAGCGCGACCACCACGATCTTGCCCGAGCCGGTCGCTGCCATGCCCAGCGCATACTCCTGGCCGCCGACTGCGATGACGGGCTCGTCGTTGCGCTGCGCCGACGTGAAGAAGGCTGCCGAAGAGCGGCCCGTGCAGCGGAATGGCAGCTCTCTCCGTTGTCACCTTCATCGAGCCAGGGCATAAGGCTGGAAGTGCTCGTTTCGGGCGGCGCCTGGAAGCTCGGCGATCTTGCGCAGATCCTTGCCGTAGACCAACGACAAATCCGCCCGCAAGGGTGATGCGGTGCGAGCCAAGGCCGTTCTGGAGCGCCGGCGTATCGCTGATCCGGCGCTCCCGAAGCGGCGATGGACTCCGCCTCGCACGCGCGCGTTGCTGGCTACGTACTGCGCCAGTTCCAGCACCACGCGCGTCGAGTCTTCGCGCAGTTCCGAGGTGTTGGGCGAAAACCAGCGGTCGATCGAGCGGTTCATCAGCTGGAAGCTGAACAGGAACATGAGCACCGCGGGCGTGAGCGCGATGAGCGCGGCGCCCAGCACCATGCGCGTGCGCAGCCGCGCGCCAAGCGCGCTGCTGCCCTGGTCGGCATAGAGCTTGAGGATGTTCCTCAGCAGCAGCAACAGCAGAGACGATGAAGCAAGAGGAACAGCACGACCGTGAGGCCGGTGAAGGCCAGGGTTTCGCCGGAGGTGTCGGGATTGAGGAAGCTGACGTTGGAGGTGTTGAAGGCCTGCAGGCCGCCCAGAAGCGCGAAGACGAGGATCACGCCGCTCGCCGAGGAGAAACCACGGCGCGCGCCGCGCGTTCCCTTTCAAGAGCATGGGGGGATTATAGTCGTGGGCCGGGCTATCGACGGCAGCCACTGATAGCAATGGCGGGCTCGGCCCTGGGGCGTACGTCGCTGTAGCAGGGGAAGCGATGAAGGTCACTCTTCTTGCATTCCGGTGAACGGCAGAGGTCTTGGGTAATGCGATTTGCAGGGATCACGGATGTGGCAGCGTGGAGATCAGGAACTCGGATGGGGGGTCCACGCGCGCTGCTGGCTTTCAGCCACGCCGCGATGGGTCAGGTCGCCCAACCAGGTATTCAGACCTTCGGCCAAGACCCGGATCCTGCCGGAGGGCTTCCCGCGCGCCCAGATTGGCGAGCCGCATCAGGTACGGGAAGGTCGCATTGGTCAGCGCCAGCGTGGAGGTATGCGGCACCGCGCCGGGCATGTTGGTGACGCAGTAGTGCACCACGCCGTCGACGACGTAGCTGGGATTGGAGTGCGAGGTGGGCCGCGCGGTTTCGACGCATCCGCCCTGGTCGATGGCGACATCGACGATCACCGCGCCCTTTTTCATGTGGCAGACCATCGCGCGGGTGACGATCTTGGGAGCCGTGGCGCCGGGAATCAGCACGCCGCCGATGACCAGGTCGGCCTCGCGCGTCGCGTGCGCGATGTTGTAGCTGTTCGAGGCCAGCGTGTAGACGCGGCCGTTGAAGATGTCGTCGATTTCGCGCAGGCGGTTCAGGTTCAGGTCGATCAGCGTGACCTTGGCGCCGAAGCCGAGCGGCGATCTTTGCCGCATTGGTGCCCACAACGCCGCCGCCGATGATGGTGACATGCGCCGGGGGAACACCGGGAACGCCGCCGAGCAGGATGCCGCGGCCGCCGCGTTCCTTCTCCAGATAGCTGGCCCCCACCTGGACGCTCATGCGGCCGGCGACTTCGCTCATCGGCGTCAGCAGCGGCAGCGTGCCCTGGCGGTCGCGCACGGTTTCATAGGCGATGCCGATGACTTTGGATTCGAGCAGCTTGTTGGTCAGGCCGGGAATGGGCGCCAGATGCAGATAGGTGAACAGCACCAGGCCTTCGCGGAAGTAGACATACTCCTGCTCGATCGGCTCCTTGACCTTGACCACCATGTCCGACTTGCCCCAGACGTTGCCGGCGTCGCCGACGATTTCCGCGCCCGCATCCTGATATTCCTCGTCGGGAAAGCTGGAATGCGCGCCGGCCTGCGTTTCGACCAGGACTTTGTGGCCGGCCTCGGTGAGGGCTTTCACGCCGGCCGGGGTGACGCCAACGCGCGCTTCGTTATCTTTGATCTCTTTGGGAACGCCGATGATCATGCGCTTGCTCTCCTCACTTGATCGTATCGCTTCGGGTGTCGGGAGCGGGAAGCCGGAGAAGAAGCATCGCGGTCGCTCAGGCCGATAGGGACGGCATTTGCGGCGGCCGACCGCAGAATATCCGTTCAATCCATTTTTTCGCGCGCGTCCTTCCAGAGGTCGATGCCGGCGTCCTGCGCGTGCCGCTCGATCTCGGCCAGTTCCGATGCGCTGAAATCCAGGTGCTTGAGGGCGTCGAGGGAGTCGTCAAGCTGCTCCACGTTGCGCGCGCCGATGAGGGCCGAGGTGACACGCGGGTCGCGCAGCACCCAGGCGATGGCCATCTGCGCCAGCGACTGGCCGCGGCGTTTGGCAATGTCGTTGAGCGCGCGAACGTGATCAATATTTTCTTCGTTGAGGAATTCCTTGAGCAGAGAGGAATTTCCGAGCGTGGCCCGCGAATTCCCGGGAACGCCGTTAAGGTACTTGTCGGTCAGCAGGCCCTGCGCGAGCGGCGAGAAGGCGATGCAACCGGCGCCGATTTCGTCGAGCGTGTCGAGCAGGCCGCTTCTCGATCCAGCGATTGAGCATGGAGTACGACGGCTGATGAATGAGCAGCGGAACGCCCATGCTCTTGAGGATTTCGGCGGCCTGGCGCGTCCGTTCCGGGCTGTAGGACGAGATGCCGACGTAGAGCGCCTTGCCCTGGTGCACGGCGGTGGCCAGCGCGCCCATGGTCTCTTCGAGCGGCGTATTGGCCCAGGGGCGGTGCGCGTAGAAGATGTCGACGTAGTCGAGGCCCATGCGCTTGAGGCTGTCGTCGAGCGAGGCGAGCAGATATTTGCGCGAGGCGCCGATGCCGTAGGGGCCGGGCCACATGTCCCAGCCCGCCTTGGTGGAGATGACGAGTTCGTTGCGCAGGCCGCGGAAGTCCTTGCGGAGGATCTTCGCCGAAGTTTTCCTCGGCACGAGCCGTAGGGCGGGCCGTAGTTGTTGGCGAGGTCGAAATGAGTGACGCCGCGATCGAAGGCGCGGCGGATGATGGCGCGGCCGGTCTCGAAGACGTCGGCGCCGCCGAAGTTCTGCCACAATCCGAGCGAGATGGGCGGCAAGACCAGGCCGGAGCGGCCGCAGCGGCGGAAGGTGGCGTGGTTCGTAGCGGGATGCGGCGGGAATATATGTCGATTCCATGGTTCCTCTGGTGATGATGAGGTTTCTTCGAACTCAATTCATCGATGCCGTCGGGTCGGCGTGACGCACCGTAATGTTCAATGGAAGAAAGATGCGAAAGACGGTTCCGCTTCCCTTCTTGCTGCGCACATCGACGATGGCTTCGTGCTTGTCCAGGATACCTTTGGACACCCAGAGGCCGAGCCCGGTTCCCGATTCTCCCTTGGTGGTCACAAACGGATGGAAGAGGCGATTCATGGTGAAGCGATCCATGCCCGATCCGGAGTCTGCGATTGTAATCACAACCCCATCGCGTCCGTTGCCATCCCAGCCCGGCCTCACCCGCAGGTGCATCCGGGCCCGTTCCGTCAGCGCTTCGAGAGCGTTGCTGATCAGGTTGGTCAACACCTGCTGGATTTCACCAGCCAGGCAGAGCACCTGCGGCGAGGGGCGGTATCGTCGAATCAACTCGATGCTGCGCAGTTTGATCTCGGTTTCGTGGAAGAAGAGTACCGATTCGATCAGGTCCTCGATTGAGGTTTGGGAGGGGGCGGTGCGCTGCCGGTAAAACTTAAGGCTGCGCGCGGTGATGTGCGATAGCCTCTGCAACTCCTTGTCCGCAACCTGCAGGAGGCTGCGTGTCGCCCCTTTAATCGAGTCGTCCATGTTGGCCAGGAAGAGCAGGTTAGTCACCGGCCTCCAGGGGATTGTTGATCTCGTGCGCGATGCTGGCCGCCAGCCGCCCCGCCGCCGCCAGCTGTTCCGAACGCCGCAGCGCCTGTTCGGTGCGCCGCGCATCCGTGGTATTGCGCAGGTAGACGATGATGCCCTCGCCGGGCTGCGGATAGACCTGGAAGTGAAACCACTGTTCGGAGTCTTCGGTTCGGAAATACTGCTCGAACTCAACCGGCACGCGCTCTTCCATGACCTTGCGGAGATTCGACTCTACCGGGGTTCCAAGCACCATTGGATAGAGCTCCCACATCCGCTCGCCGAGGTGGACCTTGCCCATCCATTCGGTCAGCCGCACGGCCGCCGGATTCATATACGTCACCCGATATTCGCGGTCCAGGGTGGCAAACGAATCCGGAATATGCTCCAGCGCCTCCCATGCGAATTGCCGTGCCCGCTGCACCTCCCGGCTCAGAACCTCCTGCTGTTCCGCAGCCCGTTCGCGCAGGCGCGACAGCTTGATCTGCGCTTCCACGCGAGCGATCAACTCCCGCGCCGTGAACGGCTTGATCAGGTAGTCGTCCGCTCCCGCGTCCAGCCCCTCGATGCGCGACTCTTCTCCGGCGCGCGCCGACAGCATGATCACCGGCAGCAGGCGGGTCTGGGGCGCCGCACGCAGGGCCGCGAGCAGCGCGAACCCGTCCATCTCCGGCATCATCGCGTCGTGAGCGCCGAGGTCGGGGCGTACCTGTTCGATCGCGAACAGTGCTTCCCTGCCGTTCTGTGCTGTCAACACTTCGAATCGGCCAGTTAGAAGGCTCCTCACGTACTCGCGCATATCGGCGTTATCGTCAACCAGCAGGACAAGGGCTTCGCCCCGTCGATTCCCCGCTGCATCCCGGCATCCGCTCATCCTCCGTTGCTGCGGTCATCTCGGCCCTGAGGAGGTCCTGCGCCGGCATCCAGCCCAGGGCTTCGCGCACATAACTCTCGGCGGTCTCTTCCAGCGCCACCGGACTCATTCCATCCAAAACCACACGGCCGCCAGTCAGATGCTTCTGTCCGAATGGGATCGCACGCGGAACGCCGTCCCCCGATTGAGTTCGCTTTCCACCGTGATCGTGCCGCCGTGCATGTCCACCAGTTCCTTCACCAGCGCCAGGCCGATGCCGCTGCCCTCGTGGGTGCGGCGGCGCGCCCCTTCCACGCGCCTGAACCGTTCGAACAGATGCGGCAGTTCGCTTTCGGGAATGCCCGTCCCTGTATCCGCGACCGTGAGCAGCGCGGCTGTTCCGTCAGTCGAGATAGAAACCTCAATCCTGCCTTCGAATGTGGACTTGAGTGCATTGGACAGCAGATTCAAGACCACCTTCTCCCACATCTCGCGGTCTACATAAACAGGCTCGGGCAGCGGCCGACACTCCACCACCAGTTGCAGACCCGCCCGCTCCACCGCCGAACGAAACACGCTGGCGAACTGCGCCGTGAGCTGCGAAAGATCGGTTTGCTGATACGAAGCGTGCAGGCGCCCCGCCTCGATGCGCACGAAATCCAGCAGCCCGTTCACCATCTTCAGCAGCCGGACTGCGTTGCGATGCAGCATCTCCAGCGTCGCCGGCGTCGGCGCGGTCTCGCTGGTGAGAGCATCTTCGATCGGTCCCAAAATGAGGGTCAGCGGCGTACGCAGTTCATGGCTCACGTTGCTGAAAAACGCCGTCTTGGCACGATCCAGTTCAGACAGCGCTTCGGCGCGCTTCCTCTCCTCCTCGAAGGCCTCGGCATTGGTGATGCTCGCGGCGATCTGGCCTGCGATCAGGTCCAGGTATCCCGCATAGTTTGCATCCAGCTGCCGATAGGGATTGACCGCAGCGATAAAGATGCCGGCCGGGCGCCTGCTGGCCCTTGCGCACGAACGGAACAACCCGTGCCTGCTTGGGCGGCCGGTCCCAGGGTCCGGTGGGAAGCTCCGGGAAGAGTTCGGAGAGATCGTCGATCGTGACGGGATCGGCAGAGGTCAGACACTTCAATGGGCCAGCGGCACTCCGCTGACCCGAGAACAATCTCGTCGCAGGCGGCAGCATGACCAGCCTCAATGCCGCAATGAGCGACCAGCCGAAGCCGGGACTCGCGCTCATCCTCATCAAACAGATAGGTCAGGGCGAATGGAACGTCCTTCTGACCGGTCAGGCCGCTGCCGATGGATGCGAACACCTCGTGCCTTGGAATTGGCTGTAACCAGCGCGGCCGCCAGCCGGCTCAGGGAGGTGAGCTGCCGCTCTCCCAGCACCCGCGCCGTATCTTCCATCACCACGCAGAGCATGCCCTCAATTCCCCCGTGCGGGCCACCAGGGGAATGTAGGAAAAGGTATGATAGGTTTCTTCGGGGTAGCCGCTGCGCTCGACGATCAGCGGCAGTGTCTCGTCCCAGGAGGCTTCGCCAGTTTCGAGCACCCGGTCGATGCGCGGACCGATGTCGGCCCAGATCTCCGGCCAAACCTTGCTCGCCGGCTTTCCCAGCGCCCAGGGATGCTTCTTTCCCAGGGTCGTACGGGCATAGGCGTCGTTGTACATCATGGTGAGTTCCGGGCCCCACGCCATCCACATGGTGAACCGCGAGGTGAGCATGATCTGGACCGTGGTCCTGAGGCTCGCGGGCCATTCTGGACCTGGCGCCCAGCGGCGTGGCGGCCCAGTTGAACGCCTCCACCAGTTCGCTTACCCTTGGCGCCTGCTCCTCTTTCTCAACAGCCGAGGGGATCTCCATTTCAGCGAACTCACCGTCCATGCGTCTCAATCTCCGGAACCGTCGAAGTCCGTGCGGCCTCAAACGACACGCATTCGCACAGGGCACTTAAGCCAGCCGTATCCTGTTGCAGGGAGCAACTCTGTGTCAATGCCAGCTCTTTTATAGTCTGATGCCTTAGTTTGCCTGCTCGTGGACGTTTGACGCAAAGGTTAGGTTTATAGAGGTTCCGACCTCCATCCAATCACATGGCGAGTCGATGCGCAATCCATTTATCCTCACCCCATGCCCGAAGATGTAACCCACATCAATGCCCATCCCAATCTGCTGGAGCACGTCCGCTTCGTCTTATCTTCGCTCTGCGCGGAATCAGCCGGTGCAATGGCACGCGTGGAGCGAGGCGGCCTTTGCCCGCGCGCAGGCCGAAGACAAGCCCGATCCTGCTCGACATCGGCGCGGTCTGGTGCCACTGGTGCCACGTGATGGACCGCGAGTCCTACGAGAGATCCGGAGATGGCGCGGATCATCAACGAGCATTACATCGCCGTCAAAGTGGATCGCGACGAGCGCCCCGACGTCGACGCGCGCTACCAGGCGGCGGTTTCGGCCATCAGCGGCCAGGGCGGTTGGCCGCTGACCGCATTTCTCACTCCCGATGGCCGTCCCTACTTCGGCGGCACGTACTTTCCCGCGCGACGACCGCTACGGCCGGCCGGGATTCGGGCGTGTGCTGCTGACCATGGCCCAGGTGTGGAGGGAACGCCGCGAGAGGCGCTCGAATCCGCCTCCAGCGTGATGGCTGCCATCGAGCACAATGAGAGCTTTTCCGGGCGCGATGGAGATCTGTCCCTGGCCCTGGTCGACAAGATGCCGGTCGATCCTTTCTCAGTTCGACCCGCGCAATGGCGGCTTCGGTTCGCAGCCCAAGTTTCCTCACCCGGCGCGCGCTCGACCTGCTGCTTGAGATGGCCATGAACCGCGATAACGAGCAGGCCCGCGATGCCTTCCTCGCTCACCCTGGAGAAGATGGCTCGCGGCGGCGTCTACGACCAGCTTGCCGGCGGCTTTCATCGCTACTAGCGTGGACGAGCGCTGGGTGGTGCCCCATTTCGAAAAGATGCTGTACGACAACACCGAGCTGTTGCGCAATTATGTGCACGGATTTCAGAGTTTCGTCCGCCACGATTTTCTGCGAAACCGCCGAGAGATCGTCGGCTGGCTCGACGCCACCATGACCGACCGCGAACACGGCGGCTTCTACGCCTCGCAGGATGCCGACATCGATCTCGACGACGACGGCGACTACTTCACCTGGACCCTCGACGAAGCGCGCGCCGAGCTCGATCCCGCCGAAATGGAGCTCGCCGCCCTCTACTAGGACATCGGCGAGCTGGGCGACATGCAACACAACCCCGCCAAAAACGTTCTCCACCGGAAGTATTCCGTCGAGAGGTGGCCGCCCAAACCGGAAGACCTGCTGAAAAGTTCGTTCCCTGCTCGACTCGGCGCGCGCGGCGCTGCTTGCCGGGCGCGCCAAGCGCCCCACTCCGTTTATCGACCGCACCCTGTATACCGGCTGGAACGCCATGGCGGTGACCGCCTATCTCGAGGCGGCGCGCGTCCTGCGCCTGGACCTGGCCCGCGATTTTGCCCTGCTCACGCTGCGCCGCCTCCTCGCAGGAGGCCTGGGACGGCGGAGAAAACCTCTACCATGTCATCGCCTATGCTGCTCCCGTAGATGCGCAACCCGCTTTGACCACCGACCCGGACCCAGCCAACGTAGCTATACCGTCTCCGGCCGCAACAGACCGGGTCCCGGGTACCCTCGACGATTATGCCTTTACCGTTCACGCCTGCATCGACGCCTGGTTTAGAA
>CAVPKV010000068.1:0-142757 GCA_963705785.1 uncultured Solirubrobacterales bacterium
GCTACACGGTATTCCATCTGGACACCGTCATGACGATGGTCGATCGCGACGCGGTCACGCTGTTCCCGGAGGTGGTCGACCGAGCCCGTATCTGGTCGATCCGCGCTGGCGACGCACCACTGTTGCCGGTCGTCGAGGCCTTTGACGGAAGCGTGATCGACGCGCTCGAGCAGGCCCTGGGCGTCGACAAGATGCAGGTCATCCCCACGGGTGGTGACCCCTTCGCAAGCGAGCGCGAGCAATGGGACGACGGCAACAACCTTCTGTGCCTCGAGCCCGGTGTGGTCGTGGCCTACGATCGCAACGTCGATACCAACACGCGCTTGCGCAAGGCCGGTATCGAGGTGATCACGATCTCCGGATCAGAGCTGGGGCGCGGGCGTGGCGGCTCACACTGCATGAGCTGCCCGATCCAACGCGACGCGGCGTACTAGAAGCCATGTACAACCTCCACGGCCGCAGCGTGCTGAAGGAGAGCGACTTCACCGCCGGGGAGCTTGAGCACCTGCTCAAGCTCTCGGCGTCGCTGAAGACGGTCAAGTACGCCGGGACCGAGGTGCCACGGCTGGTCGGGAAGACGATCGCGCTGATCTTCGAGAAGAGCTCGACGCGCACTCGCTCGGCATTCGAGGTGGCCGCGTATGACCAGGGGGCCCACGTCACCTACCTGGATCCCAGCGGCTCGCAGCTCGGGCACAAGGAGTCGATTGCCGACACGGCCCGGGTGCTCGGTCGGATGTACGACGCGATCGAGTTCCGCGGCTCGGCCCAGAGCGACGTCGAGGAGCTGGCCGCCCACGCCGGCGTTCCCGTCTACAACGGGCTGACCGACGAGTGGCATCCAACTCAGATGCTCGCCGACTTCCTGACCATGCACGAGTCAAGTCACCGCCCGTACGTGGACGTCACCTACACGTACATGGGCGACGCCCGCAGCAACACGGGCCGCTCGCTTTTGGTGATGGGCGCGATCATGGGCTCCGACGTCCGGATCTGCGGGCCTCGAGAGCTCTGGCCGCCGGCCGAAGTTCAGGCCTTGGCCGACGAGCGCGCCGAAGGCTCGGGCGCCCAGATCACGGTGACCGACGACATCGACGAGGCGCTCCAGGGCACCGACTTCGTCTACACCGACGTGTGGGTGTCGATGGGCGAGGCCAAGGAGAGCTGGGATGAGCGCGTTCGCCTCCTCGCGCCCTACCAGGTCAATCGCCAGGCCCTGGACAGGACGGGCAACCCACGGGTGAAGTTCATGCACTGCCTGCCTGCCTTCCACGACCACAAGACCACCGTCGGGTCCGAGATCATGGAGCACACCGGCATGACCGACGGACTTGAGGTCACCGATGACGTGTTCGAGTCACCGGCCAGCATCGTCTTCGACCAGGCCGAGAACCGCCTGCATACGATCAAGGCGATCCTCGTGGCCACCCTCGGATCGGTTTGACCGACCCGAATCGCCGAACATCACGGCGCTGGCGGAGGGCCTTCAAGCACCCGAACCTGCTGCCGCGGTGCGTAGTTTTCCGCAACGACTCGGGAGGGTTGTGCCGATGGAAGGCGGACCCTCACCGGACAGCATTCGGGCCATGGAAGCGCCCGTCGATCCTCGCCGTGACAACCAGGATCCACTGACCCTGGCCTTCCGGCCCCCCGCGGACTGAGTTCTGGCTTGGCTGTTGTTCTCGACTCACCGCCCAGCATCGATCCGACCGATGCCGCGGACCGACTGCTGCGTCGCCTCAAGACGAGTGCCGACGGGCTCAGCACCCGCGAGGCTCAGCGGCGGCTGCTGCAGTTCGGTCCCAAGAGCTGACCGACGCGGCGGACGACGCTGGCCGCGCCAGCTGGCCAGACAGTTCACCCATCCGCTGGCACTTCTCCTGGTTGCCGCCGCGGGCCTGGCCTGGAGCGCCGGGATCGGCTCCGTGGCGATCGCGATCGCCGTCGTGATCCTGCTGAACGCCGGGTTTGCCTTCGTCCAGGAGATGCAGGCTGAGCGTGCGGTGGAGGCGCTGGCCGGATTCATCCCAGCCCAGGCCAAGGTCGTGCGTGACCGCCGGCACGTCGTGATCGAGGCTCGGGAGCTCGTGCCCGGCGATGTCCTGCTGATCGAGGAGGGGGACGGCGTCTCCGCCGATGCCCGCCTGCTCAGCGGCGGGATCGAGCTTGATGCGTCCACGCTCACGGGCGAGTCGATGCCCGTGTTCCGCGCGGCGGACCTGCTCGATCACGACGTATCGCTGCTGCAGGCCCGCGACCTCGTCTTCAGCGGAACCACCTGTACCCAGGGGGAAGCTCGCGCAGTGGTGTTCGCGACCGGGATGCACACCGAGCTCGGCAGGATCGCAACGCTCTCCGAACGGGTTGACACCGAGGAGAGCCCGCTCGACTCCCAGGTCCGGCGTGTCGCCTGGCTGATCGCGCTGATCGCGGTGATCTGCGGGATCGCGTTCATCCCGCTTGCCACGCTCGCCGCCGGCCTGTCGCTCTCGGCGGCGGTCGTGTTCGCCGTCGGGCTGATCGTCGGCAACGTCCCCGAGGGGCTGCTTCCCGTAATCACCCTGGCCCTGGCCGTTGGGGTTCGCGACCTCGTGTCTCGAGGCGCGGTGGTCAAGCGCCTGAGCGCGGTGGAGACGCTGGGCTCGACGACGGTGATCTGCACCGACAAGACCGGCACGCTCACCGCCAACCGGATGCAGGTGGTCGAACTGGAATGCCGGCGCGAGCACCGAACGGCTGACCGAGGTGACGCCGCCTGTCAGCAACGCAGAGCTCGACTACGCCGAACGGCGCGACCCCGGCGACCCGACCGAGATCGCGCTTCTAGAGACCTACGCGCAAGCCCATGGCGTCAACATCGGTACGGCCTGCACGCGAGGGCAGGCACGCCGACAGCAGTTCCATTTCGATCCGGTGCTGAAGCGGATGAGCACAGTCGACGAGCGCCACGACGAGCTGGGGTCGATTGCGGGCGCCCCGGAGCAGGTCCGCCCAGTTGCGTCGACGATCCTCTGGAGCGGACGGGACCGAGCGCCCGCTTGGCCCCGAGGAGCTGGGTGCCGCCAAACACAGCTCGACGCCTTCACCGCCCAGGGGCTTCGGGTGCTGGCCGTGGCCGATCGCCGTCTGGACGCGGGGGCGGCCGCGCCCGAGCGCCGTGAGGAGACGGAGCGCGAACTCTGCTTCCTGGGGCTGGTGGCGATGCTCGACCCGCCGCGGCCGGAGGTGGCTGACGCCGTGGCGCGCTGCCACGAAGCCGGAATCCGGATTGTGGTTATCACGGGCGATCACCCGGTGACAGGTTCGGCGATCGCCCGACAGGTCGGGATCGGAGACGAATCCTCTCCGGTGGTCACCGGCGAGCAGCTCGAGGCAATGAGCGACGCCGAACTGGACCGACTGCTGCGGGGAGGTCAGGAGATCGTCTTCGCGCGCGCCTCGCCCGAGGCGAAGCTGCGGATCGCCGAGGCCCTTCAGGCCGAGGGGGAGGTCGTCGCGATGACCGGAGACGGCGTCAACGACGCGCCCGCCCTAAGACGCGCCGACATCGGCGTGGCCATGGGCCGCTCTGGCACCGACGTGGCTCGCGAAGCCTCGACGATGGTCCTGACCGACGACAACTTCGCCACCATCGTCACCGCGGTCCAGGGAGGCCGTCGGGTCTACGACAACATCCGCAAGTTCATCCTCTACATCTTTGCCCACGCCACTCCGGAGGTCACGCCGTTCATGTTCTTCGCCCTCTCGGGTGGCCGGATCCCGCTCCCGCTGACCGTCCTCCAGCTGCTGGCCTTCGACGTCGGCACAGAGACCCTGCCGGCGCTCGCCCTGGGACGTGAGCCCGCCGAGCCGGGCCTGATGGAGCGCCCGCCGCGTCCGCGATCCGAAGGGGTGATCCGGCCCCCGATGCTGCTGCGCGCGTGGCTTTTCCTCGGGCTCATCTGCGCGACCTTGGCGATGGCGGGCTTCTTCTTCGTGATGCTCCGCGGCGGCTGGCGCCTGGGCGCGCCGACCG
Organism: uncultured Solirubrobacterales bacterium; assembly: GCA_963705785.1. Lineage (GTDB taxonomy): Bacteria > Actinomycetota > Thermoleophilia > Solirubrobacterales > Solirubrobacteraceae > Palsa-465. The sequence goes on from CAVPKV010000068.1 coordinate 4,016, forward strand.
GCCCCGGCACCCCGCTGCACCACACCTACCTGACCGCAACGACGATGACCTTCCTCGGAATGATCATGGGACAGATCGGCACCGCGTTCGCCGCACGGACTGACCGCGCGTCGCTCAGGTCGGTCGGCGTGTTCTCGAACCGGCTGCTGCTGTGGGGGATCGCGTTCGAGCTGATCCTGGCGGCGATCCTGATCTACGTTCCGCCATTCCAGTCGCTTCTGGCCACCGCGGCACTCAGCCCGGCCGACCTTCTGTTCACGCTTCCGTTCCCGTTCATCGTCTGGGGCGCTGACGAGCTACGGCGATACCTGATCAGACGCCACGCTGGGCACGGCGCGCCGATACGGCTGGCCGTTGACGCCGCTGGCACCGGGAGCAACACGAACTGATGTCGCTCCAATCACGGCCGTCCTACTGCCGCCGCGATCAGTAGTTCTCCACAGTCAGACCGGGTGAAAGCCGCGATGACCCGCCTGGGTGCGAGAGTAACGTGCCTGCTCATGGCCGCGGTCTTCGATCTCAATCACCACGCCAGCTATGTCCACTGGCATTTCTTCGAGATGTCGGTGTCAAACGTCCTGTTGATCGCCTGCATGTTCGCGGTCTTCTTCGCGGCTATCTTCATCCGCTTCCCCAGCCACGGGGTGGCCGGTGAGGGCGAGCCCGTGGCGACGGAGGGCGGGGCGGAGTCCGAAACCGGGCCGACCAATGGACGCCCGTCATGAGCGTCTACCAGGATCGCTCCTGGACCGGGCGGCTGCGCCGACGGGCGGTGGGAGCCCTGCCCCCGGAGAAGCTCCTGCCCGACCGGCAGCCGTCGTATGTCTCGTCGTGGATCTACGTGTTCGGGGTGCTCTCGCTGGCCTCGCTGGCGGTCCTGATCGGCTCGGGAACGATCCTGGCTCTCAAGGGCCCTGGTTGGTGGCACTTCACGGGCGTGGGCCACTTCTTTAACTCGATCCACCTGTGGTCGGTCGAGCTGTTCTTCTTCTTCATGGTCGTTCACCTGTGGGGCAAGTACTGGATGGCCGCCTGGCGCGGTGGCCGGGCCAGGGTGTGGATCACCGGAGCGGTCATCTTCCTGGTGGCCATCCCGTGCGCACTGACGGGCTACGTCTCGCAGCAGAACTTCGACGCGCAATGGATCTCCACTCAGGCCAAGGACGCGATGAATTCAGCCGGCATCGGCTCCTTCTTCAACCTCACGAACTTCGGCCAGATGTACAGCTACCACGTGTTCCTGCTGCCGCTGGCGGTGGTGGCAATCGTGATCGCCCACGTGCTGCTCGTGCGCCGGCATGGTGTCGTGCCTCCGTTCGAACTGGACAAGCTGAACGCCGAGAGCTCTGTACCGGAGGACTCCTCGTGACCCGGAGAGAGCGCCGGGCGTTGGAAACAGAGCGCTACCGCGAGTGGAAGGGCGCGTATCGGTCCTACGATCTGGTCAAGGAGGCCGCGGTCGCCCTGGGCGTCATCCTGGCCTTATCGGTCGTCCTGACGATCCTCTTCTCCTCTCCGGACGAGAAGCCCAGCACGGTCCAGCAGTGGGCCCGGGTCAATCCCGTGGACTTCGTGACCACGGCCACCACCGAGCTTGACGGCACCAGTGGAACCGCCGGTTACGGCCCGCCCTACAACCATGCCTCCGACGGCCAGCACGAGTGGTTCATCCATCTCCAGAAATGGTTCGGAGTCAGCCATCCAATCGACACCGCCCAGGACTTCGTGCTCGCGCCGCTGCGCTCAATCACCGGGCAGCCCGCTGTCAAGGCGGCGGTCAACACGTACGAGTCGGCTCCCGCCAAGCAGGAGATGGCTTGGACGAGCGCGTACGAGAAGGGCCTGACCAAGGCCACCACCGACCCGTCCGGCTCGATCACCGTACCCGGTACGGGCTACGGACCGCTGCCCACCATGATGGGCGGCCTGCTCAGCTTCGCCCAGTCCGGCGGGCTGGACGGGGCCCTTCTCACCAGCCGGCAGTTCTACCAGACGGACTACACCAAGCCGCTGCTGTTCCTGGCTGACGGCAGCCTGCTCTCAGACCGGGCCCAGGCCGAGCATCTGCTGGGCGAGCAGTGGGGCATGATGAACGAGACGGGGAGCTATCCGGGCCAGGTCTGGCTATGGCTGTACACGTTCTGGTACCAGATCAAGCCGTTCTCGACCTCGGCCAACGCAGACATCCTGGTCATGACCGTGATGGGGGTGCTCAGCCTGGCCCTGCTACTGATCCCCTTCATTCCTGGGCTGCGCGACATCCCGCGCTGGATCCCGCTGTACCGCCTCATCTGGCGAGACCACTACCGCTCCAGCGCTTAATCACCGCCCAGCGCGAGCGTGAAGCAGTGATTTAGCGCAATCAGGTGCGGCTTTCTCCGGCTGGTCCGTAGGTCCCCGAGGCATACCCTGGGACCATGGCCTCTACCTCTGACCCAACGCTCCATCGCTCGGGACAGCACCAAAGCTCCGAAGGCCGCGTCGATGAGCTCCCACGTGAGGAATGCCTGGAGCTGCTGGCGGCGCACGGCCTGGGACGCCTGGCCGTCGTGATGGGCGGGCAGGCGCCGATGATCCGGCCCGTCAACTACCTGTACGACCGGCCCTCGGCATCGGTCGTATTCCGCACCGCGCCCGGCTCCAAGCTCCACGCTCTCCGCCGGGCCACCAGCGCCACCTTCGAAATTGACGGCATCGATCACGACGCGGGCATGGCCTGGAGCGTGATCGTGGAGGGCGTGACGGCGGAGGTCGACCAACCAAACGAGCTCGCCCGACTGGAAGGCCTCGGTCTTCGGCCCTGGGCGCCAGGTCCCAAGCGGCACTGGATCCAGATCCGAGCCTGGACGATCTCCGGGAGGCGGATCGTGCTTGCCGATGACGCTCTAAGCGAGGGCCGCGGGTCGTAGGCCGGTCAGTAGTTCTCCGCAGCGACGATTCGGGGCCCTGCGGGTGGCGATTGCAGAGGTGAACCCTAAGCTGACTGCATGAGTTCGACAGATCAGCAGCCGTTCAAGGTCGTAATCGTTGGGGGCGGAGTGGCCGGGCTTGAAGCGAGCTTGGCTCTGCGTGACCTGGCGGGCGACCGGGTGGCCATCACCATGGTCGCCCGGGAGCCAGAGTTCGTCTACCGACCGCTCCGCGTCAGGGAGCCGTTCGCTGAGCCAGCGGCGCGCCATTACCCGTTGGATGAGATCGCCCGAGACATCGGGATTGATCTCAAGCGGGATGAGTTCAAGTGGCTTGATCCCGCTGGTCGCGTGGTACATACGGCGACCGGCGAGCAGCTCCGCTATGACGCGCTCCTGCTCGCGCTGGGGGCCCACCCCTCCGAGCGTTTCCGCCACGCCATCACCCTGGATGACCGGCGCCTTGACGAGCAGCTGCATGGCGTCATTCAGGACGTGGAGGCCGGCCTCGTGCACAAGTTGGCGTTCATCTCCCCCGGTCAGATGGCCTGGCCGTTGCCGCTTTACGAGCTGGCGCTGATGAGCGCCCGCCGCGCCTATGACATGAACGAGGACATCTCGGTCACGATCGTCACACCCGAGGACGGACCGCTGGCCGTCTTCGGCCGCGCTGTCAGCGAGGCTGTCGAGCGGGTACTTGAGGAGAACGGGATTCTCATCATCTCCTCGACCCATTGCGAGACGCCACGGCGCGGCGAGGTCGCCCTCCATCCCGCCGGGTACAGCCTCCACGTCGACCGGGTGATCGCCCTTCCCGAGCTGTTTGGTCCCTCGACTCCAGGTGTACCCAAGCGTGACGGCCACGGCTTCATCACCGTGGACGCCCACTGCCGGGTGCTCGGCCTAGAGGGTGTCTATGCGGCCGGCGATGTCACGCAGTTCCCGGTTAAGCACGGCGGGATGGCCGCCCAGCAGGCAGACGTGGCCGCGGAGTCGATTGCCGCCCTGGCTGGCGCACCGGTGCGGCCGAGCAAGTTTCATCCGGTGATTCACGGAATCCTGCTTGGCGCGGACCGGCCTCTGTACCTGAGCGCACACGTGACCGGTGGCCACGGCTCGACCTCGGAGGTCAGCGAGGAGCCAACCTGGTCTCCCGGCACCAAGATCGATGCCAAATACCTGGCGCCGTACCTTGAGTCCCGCGACCGCGCGGCGGTACGGTGACAACCATGCCCGACCCGGTCACGCCAGCAACCGGTCCAAGCGACGAGTCCCCGTCGGTCATACGCGTGGTGATCGCTGATGATCACGCCGTGGTCCGCCGGGGACTACGACAGGTGATTGACTCCGAGGACGATCTGGAGGTGATAGCCGAAGCGGGCAACCTTACGGACGCCCGGCGGTATGTGCTCGGACATCATCCGGACGTGCTGGTGCTGGATTTGAACCTCCCCGAGGGATTGAGCTTGGACTCGATCCCGGAGATTCGCTCGGAGTTCCCGGACACTCAGATCGTCGTGCTGACGATGCAGGACGAGCCGGCGTACGCTCGCCAGGCGTTGAGCGCTGGTGCGCTGGGCTACGTGCTCAAGGAGGCGGCTGAGTCGGAGCTGGTAGAAGCGCTTCGCCGTGCCGCCTCCGGCGACACCTACCTCAATCCCAGGCTTGGGGCCCGCGTGGCCGCCGAGCCACCCCCGGGGCCGCCCGACGGATTGTCGGAGCGAGAGGTCGAGGTGCTGCGAATGATCGCCCTCGGCCATACCAACGCCGAGATTGCCGAGCAGCTCTACCTGTCGGTACGCACCGTCGAGACCCACCGGGCACACATCCAGCAGAAACTCCGGCTGGGCTCACGGGCTGAGCTGGTCCGCTACGCGCTCGACCACGGGCTGGTCACCAGCGGCTGACGACCGCTGGAGGCAGCCGTCGCTCGCCTGACGCCGGCGACAGCGCTGACGCGGCTTCGCCTGAGATCTCATCTTCGAGCTCGACAGCCTGGCGAGCCCCGCGAGGAAGGACCAGCAGCGGGCACCGGGAGCATCGGGCGAGCTGCTGGGAGGTGCTTCCGTGGACGAGCCGGCCGATCGGGCCATAACCGCGTGACCCGACGACCAGCAGGTCGAGCGACGCGCTGTAGGAGGCGAGCTCCGCAGCCGGGACGCCGTAGGCCGCATGCGGCTCGACCCCACCGAGGGCCCTGATGCGGTCCCGAGTCTCCTCGATGAGATTGCCGATCGAGCGGCCCTCCGGCGCGACAAGCCCGTAATAGAGGTACCCGGGGAAATCCAGGGCCTGGAAGGCGGACAGCTTGGCGCCCTGCTCAGCAGCCAGCGTTCGGGCCACGATCAGAGCGTGGGCGCTCTCAGGCGAGCCGTCATAGCCGACTCCGATCTCGCGCATCGCCGCCGCTTGCCTGCTGAAGCCTGCCGGCGCGACGGCGACGGCGCACGGAGCTCCGTTCAAGGCCGCGTGCGTGGCATCGCCCACAAGGACCCGATACATGAGACCTTGCGGCGAAGAGCCGATGACCAGCAGGTCCGACTCGATCGTCTCCGCGATCTCATGCAAGCCACGGCCGACCGATGAGGCCCCGTGCCAGCGGATGGCGGCGGTAATTCCGGCCTCTTCACATGCCTTGTCGAGCAGGCGGGCGGCATGCTCACGCTGTCCCAACTCGTAGGGGAGGCCTGACCCCTTCCACGGTGGCGCCTCGCTGTAATACACGTGAGCCACCGACAGCTGACCGTGTTTATCGAGCAGGAGCTTGGCCAGAGCAATCGCGTCGCGGCCACCCGCTCCTCCATCCACACCTACGAGCAGGTTCTTGAACATCTCAGCTCCTCCTGAAGGCGATCCCGGCTTGGTCACGCTCGGCTGCCAGGAGCTCCACGAGGACGCTTCTGAACAGGTTGGGCCCGGTCGTCATCCTCCGCACGGTATGGGCAGCGCCCAGACAAGGCATCCGGATATGCCCGGCCGGCTAATGCGGCTTCCTACTGAGCGGCATGCGACCGCGTGGTGGAAAATGGCCGAGCGTGAGCGCCGCTGCGTCCCCCCAGTCGTCCCGTCTCTCCGATGCCGAGCTGGAGCGGCTGGATCGGTGGTGGAGGACGGCCAACTACCTGTCGGTGGGCCAGATCTACCTCTTGGACAACCCCCTGCTCCGCGAGCGGCTGCAGCCCGAGCATGTGAAGCCTCGGCTGCTGGGCCACTGGGGGACGACGCCGGGGTTGAACTTCATCTACGCCCACATGAATCGCGCCATCAACGCGCGGGGCATCAGCACGATCTACATCATCCGGACCGGGACATGGGGGCCCCGGGTTGGTGGCCAGTGCCTATCTGGACGGCACGTACACCGAGGTTTATCCCCACATCGGGCGTGACGAGCAGGGACTGCAGCGGCTGTTTCGCCAGTTCTCCTTCCCGGGCGGTATTCCCAGCCACGTGGCGCCTGAGACGCCAGGGTCGATTCACGAGGGCGGCGAGCTGGGCTATTCGCTGCTCCACGCCTACGGGGCCGTCCTGGACAACCCGGACTGCTCGGTGCCTGCGTCGTGGGTGACGGCGAGGCCGAAACCGGCCCGCTGGCCGCCAGCTGGCACTCCAACAAGTTCCTCAACCCCGCCAAGGACGGCCGTGCTCCGTGCTCCACCTCAACGGCTACAAGATCGCCAACCCGACGGTGCTGGCGCGGATCCGCGAGGACGAGCTCAGGTCGCTGCTCGAGGGCTATGGCTACGCTCCGCGCTTCGTCGACGGCTCAGATCCGCCGAGATGCATCAGGCGATGGCGGCCACGCTCGATGCCGTGCTGGACGAGATCCGACAGATCCAGCGAGGCCCGCGGCCGCGGCTTCCGAGGCGGCCGCCCGCACTGGCCGATGATCGTGCTCCGGACCCCCAAGGGGTGGACGGGGCCCAAGGAAGTGGATGGGCTGCCTGCCGAAGGCAGCTTCCGCTCTCACCAGGTTCCCCTAGCAGAGGTTCGAACGAATGCCGACCACCGGACAGCTCGAGGAGTGGCTGCGCACATACCGGGCTGAGGAGCTCTTTGACGCCGCCGGGGCCGTCCAGCCGGATATCACCTCCCTCGCGCCCGCCGGAGAATTGCGGATGAGCGCCAACCCGCACGCCAACGGCGGCCGCCTGACCCGCGAGCTTGAGCTGCCCGAATTCCGCGATCACGCAGTGGAAGTCTCAGGACCAGCCACGACCAGCAGCGAGGCCACGCGGGTGCTGGGCCGGTGGCTGCGCGACGTGGTGAAGCACAATCCCGACCGCTTCCGGATCATGGGACCGGACGAGACGGCCTCCAACCGACTCCAGGCGGTTTTCGAGGCCACCGACCGGGTGTGGGAAGCCGAGCGGCTGCCAACGGACGACCACCTGGCACCGGACGGACGGGTGATGGAGGTTCTCTCAGAGCATCTGTGTCAGGGCTGGCTCGAGGGATATCTCCTCACCGGGCGCCATGGGCTGTTCAACTGCTATGAGGCGTTCATCCACATCGTCGATTCGATGTTCAACCAACACGCCAAGTGGCTCAAGGTGACCCGGCAAATCCCCTGGCGCCGACCCATCCCCTCGCTCAACTACCTGCTCTCAAGCCACGTCTGGCGCCAGGACCACAACGGGTTCTCCCACCAGGATCCGGGCTTCATCGACCACGTGATGAACAAGAAGGCCGAGATCATCCGGGTGTACCTGCCCCCCGACGCCAACTGCCTGCTCTCAGTAGCCGACCATTGCCTGCGGTCGCGCCACTACGTCAACGTGATCGTGGCCGGCAAGCAGCCCGCGCTCGATTACCTGACGATTGAGGAGGCGGTGGCCCACTGCACCCGCGGGATAGGGATCTGGGATTGGGCTTCCAACGACCAGGGCCAAGAGCCTGATGTTGTCCTGGGCTGCGCGGGTGACATTCCGACGCTCGAAGTTCTCAGCGCCACGGCCATCCTCCGCCAGCGGCGGCCCGAGCTGAAGATTCGAGTCATCAACGTGGTCGACCTCATGCGACTCGAGCCCGAAACCGAGCATCCGCACGGACTTTCGGATGCTCAGTTCGATGCCCTGTTCACCTCCTCCCAGCCGGTGATATTCGCCTACCACGGCTACCCCTGGCTGATCCACCGCCTGACCTACCGCCGGACCAACCACCACAACCTCCACGTCCGGGGCTACAAGGAGGAGGGCACGACGACGACGCCGTTCGACATGGTGATGCTCAACGACCTCGACCGGTTCCACCTGGTCATGGACGTGATCGACCGCGTGCCCGGACTGGCCGAGCCGGCGGCGCAGCTGCGCCAGGAGATGGTCGACGCTCGCCTTTGGGCCCGGGCCTACACACGCGAGCACGGCGACGACCCGCCCGAGATACGCGACTGGAGCTGGCCCGAAGGGCTGAGCTGATCAGACACGGCGCCGATCCCGGATGATCTGATCCCAACGAGGAGGAACGTGCGCGTACTCACCGTCAACGCGGGATCGAGCAGCGTCAAGCTCGTGCTGCTCGGAGCGGACGATGAGAAGCTCGCCGAGAGCGAACTGGCTGCGCCGCAGGCCAGCATCGACGCCGAGGAGCTCCAAGAGGTCCTCAAAGGCGAGCTCGGAGATGCCGATGCGGTGGGGCACCGGATCGTCCACGGCGGCGGGCTGTTCCGCCATGCGGTGAGGCTCGACCCGGCGGTGCGGGATCAGGTCCGGGCGCTGACCGAACTCGCTCCGCTGCATCAGCCGAAGTCGATCGCTGCGCTGGACGCGGTCAGCGCCGCGCTGCCGAGGGTCCCCCCCGTGGCCTGCTTCGACACTGCCTTCCACGCCGACCTGTCCCCGGCCGCCAGGACATATGCGATTCCGGCCGAATGGATCGCCCGCTGGAGCGTGCGCCGCTACGGCTTTCACGGCCTGTCACATGCCTGGGTGGCTCGGCGGGTGCCGGAGTTACTGCGCAGCACCGCGGAGCTTCGGATCGTCAGCTGCCACCTGGGCGCCGGGGCCTCTCTGTGCGCCATCGCCGGAGGACGTTCCCTCGACACCACGATGGGATTCACACCGCTGGAGGGGCTGGTGATGGCCACGCGCTCCGGGAGCCTTGACCCGGGCCTTCTACTCTGGCTATTGGAGCGCACAGGCCTCTCGGAGGCGGAGGTCGCGGCGGCGCTGGAGCACGAGTCCGGGCTGCTCGGATTGGCTGGGACGGCGGACATGCGCGAGGTCCTGGCTCGCGCAGCGGCCAATGATGAGAGCGCCCAGCTGGCCCTGGACGTGTACCTGCACCGGCTCCGGGCGGGAATCTGCGCGATGGCGGCCTCGCTGGGGGGGCTGGACGCCCTCGCCTTCACCGGGGGCGTGGGCGAGAACTCGCCTGAGGTCCGGGCGCGCGCGGTCGAGGGGCTGGGCTTTCTGGGGTTGCGCCTCGACTCGAGCACGAACCAAAGGGCCACGGGCGACTGCGATCTGTCCGCGGCCGACGCGTCCACGAAGGCGCTGCTCGTGGAGGCGCGCGAGGACCTCGAGATGGCTCGACAGGTGCGGATTGTCCTTGCCGGGCACGAGCGCCAGGGAGCCCAGCGCGAGCGCCCGCGGCATCGCTAACCCCGAAGGCCGACAGACCGTAGTTTTCCGCAGCCGTCGTGATGCGGCCTGCGGATGGACGGCGGCGGGACAGACGGCATGCTGCCCTCATGCATCAAATTGCAGATCGCGACCCGCGCGCTGAGCGGGTAGAGCTGCTCGGCAGGTTGGCCCAACTCCAGGCCGAGAACGCCAGGCTGCACGAGGACAACCGCCAGCTGAGGACGATGCTCGACGTGCACGTCGCACGCGCCCGCTCGGCGGCCCTCTTTGGTCCGATTGAACTGAGCGCCGGCACCTCCGTCGGGCCACGTAGAAGACGCGATGCAGGAGCCGAGCGGTGATCCTGATCTGCTACGACGGCTCCGACGACGCCAAGACCGCGATCGCCCAGGCCGGTGAGCTGATGCCGGACGAACCGGCGACGGTCCTCACGGTCTGGCAGCCGCTCGCGTTGATCCTGGCCCGTTCGCCGGCCGGCCTGGGGCCGATGGCCGGCTGGTCGACTATGGGCGACACCGATGCGGCGTCCCGAAAGGACGCCGAGCACCGGGCCGCCGAGGGCGCGGCGTTGGCCAGAGAGGCCGGATTCGACGCCCGAACGCGGACCTACTCGCAGCAGTCCACCATGGCCAACGCCATTCTGGACGAGGCTGAGGCTGTCGGCGCGACCGCGATCGCGATGGGGTCACGCGGGCGGACCGGCTTGAAGTCTCTGTTGCTCGGGAGCGTCTCTCATGCGGTCATCAACCACGCCGATCGCATGGTCATCGTCGTCCCCTCTTCGGAGGTGGCGGCCTCCCGCACTCAAGCTCGCCACGCACTGCACGACAACCAATAACGCACAAGGGAGGGTGAGTCATGTTCAAGAAGATCGTGTGGGCCACTGACGGCTCAGACGCCGCTGATCAGGCGCTGCTGGTAGCCAGAGAGATGGCGGCACAGGACGGCGGCGAGCTGGTGGCCGTCCACTGCGTCGAGTACACGATGCCCGGAAAGGGCGGCGGGCGGTTTCCGATCTACGCCAACGAGGAGGAGCTCGAGGCCAAGATCACCCAACAGGTCGGGACTCTGGCGGCAAAGGGTGTCCCCTCCAGGCTGCGCAAGGCCACGGGCAGCGTCGGAGAGGCCGCACAGGTGATCGCCGACGTCGCTCAGGACGAGGGCGGCGAGGTGATCATCGTCGGCACCCGAGGCCGCGGACCTCTGGCTGGCCTGCTGCTGGGAAGCGTCACCCAACGACTCCTGCACCTGGCGCCCTGTCCGGTGCTGGCCGTGCCGGTGAGAATCGCGGAGTCGCTCTTACCTCGCCGCTAACGACGAGCAGCGGGCAGCCCGCCGAGCGGGCCAGCTGCCCGGCCGTGCTCCCGTGGAGCATCCGCCCAATCGGGCCCAGGCCCCGAGTCCCGACGACCAGCAGGTCGACCGCGTCGCTGAAGAAGGCCAGCTCCACGGGCGCTTCGCCGTAGGCGATCTCGGAGTCCAGGCCGGGAATCGGGGGGAGCTGGCCGCTGGAACCGTTGACCGGTGAGGACTCCGCGGAAACCGGAACGGCTCGAAATGCAGTGAGCTTCGCACCGAGCCGTCGGGCCAGCCCGCGCCCCACGGCCAGCGCATGCTCGCTTTCGCCGGACCCGTCGTACCCGACCCCGAGTCGGTGCATCACCGGCTCGTCCAGGGCATAACCGCGCGGCGCCACCGCAACGGCACAGGGGGCGTCATGCAGCGTGGCGCACGCACCGTCGCCGAGAAGCGCTCGGCCCCAGACCCCGCGCCGCGACGACCCTACGACGATCAGGTCGCTACCCGACTCATCGGCCAGCCGGTGAAGACGGCGGGCGACGGTCCGAGATTCTCTCCAGTCGACCCGAACGGGCACATGGGCCAGCGTGATCCCGCCTTCCTCCGCGGCCAGGACCCTGGCCAGAGCGAGTGCATCGCGGCCACCCGGACCGCCGTCTACGCCCACGATCACCCGGCCGAACATTTCAGGCGCTCTCCTGGGATTCCGCGCGCGCCGCCGCGGCTTCTGCCATGTGGGCCAGCACCTTGACCGCGTCCGCGCCCCTGGCGGCTCTGGTCAGGACAAGCAGGGGGCAGCGGCAACGCCGGGCCAGCTCCTGTGAGGTACTCCCGTGGACGAGCCTTCCGATCGGACCATAGTCGCGCGAGCCGACCACCAACAGGCCAAGCGAAGCGCTGTAGACGGCCAGCTCCTCGGCCGGATCGCCGTAGCAGGCGTGCGGCTCCACGCCGCCCAACTCGGCGATCCGCTCCCGGGCCGCGTCGGCCAACACGTCAACGGACATCGCATCAGGCTCCCCGACCCCCAGATAGACGCGCGCGGGAATGGTGACAACCTGGAAGGCTGAGAGCTCCGCCCCGAGCTCTTCGGCCAGGCTTCGAGCGGTGGTCAGGGCGTGCGTGCTCTGCCTCGAGCCGTCGTAGCCCACACCGACCCTCTGGATGGCGTGCGGCGCGTGCACGTACCCCGCTGGAGCGATGGCCACCGCACACGGGGCACCGTCGAGCGCGCCCCTGACGTCGTCGCCCAACAGAACCCGGCCCAGCAGCCCGCGACGGGATGACCCCACCACCAGCAGGTCCGCCTTGGCGTCCTCGGCGAGCTCGTGCAGGCGGCGGCCCACGGGCTGCGCAGCGCGGTACCGCAGATCGGCCTCGATGCCCGCCTCGCTCCTGGCCGCATCCAGCATGGCCACGACTTCCTCCTCTTCCATCGGCCAGTATGCGGGGTTCCCGCCGCGCCAGACAAACGGCTCTCCGGGATAGATGTGGGCCAGCGTGACGCGGCCCTGCTGGGAGACCAGTTGCTTGGCCAGGGCGATCGCGTCCCGCCCACCCTCTTTGCCGTCAACGCCGACGAGAATCCGCTCGAACATCATTCGACCTCCTGTAGAACCTCTTTGACCGTAAGTCGCAGAGCGGTACAGGCCATCCGTACTTTCCCGGCGGGTATCACGGAGCTCCCCGGATGGTCGGGCTGTGCCCGGTCGCCAAGCTTGAAACGTGACCGATCACGCCACCACCTCGCCGCAGCTGGTCCACGTTCGCGTAGGCGACTACATGAACAGCGAAATCCTCAGTTGCGCTCCGGACGCGCCACTCGGCGAGGTGGCCGGCATGATGGCCGGGCACCGGATACACGCCGTGGCCGTCACCGAACGCCCCGGCGGTCGTCCTCTGGGGATCGCCTCAGATCTGGACGTGGTCGCGGCCGCAGTCGCCGGAGACGAGCTCACCGCTCGGCAGGTGGCCTGCACCGAGCCACTGACGGTTTCGGCTGACGAGTCGCTCGAACGGGCGGCCCAGCTCATGACCGAGCACGCCGTGGGGCACCTCGTGGTGCTGGATGCGGCAAGCGGCTACCCCGTCGGGGTGGTCTCGACGCTGGACATCGCCTCTGCGCTCGCCGGCTGACCGGCCGCGGCGCGCTGCTCGGTGAGCCGATCGATCAGCTCAAAGTACCGCTCCAGTTGATAGGGCCCCAGGAACTGTTCGCGGACGCGCTCCCGGGCCGCCCGTCCGATCCGACGGGCCCGACCTGGATCACGCAGGAGCTCGGCCACGGCGCGCCCGAATTCGTCCAGACGGTCGGGACGCGAGATCAGGATCCCCGATTCGCCATCGACGATCTGGTCCTGAATTCCGCCTACCCGGCTGGCCACCACCGGTCGCTGCTTCCACATCGCCTCGGCCACGGTTAGTCCAAAGCCCTCGGCCAGGCTCTTTTGGACCACCACCCGCGAGTGACGCTGCAGCGCATTGACCATGACCGCGTTCTCCTCAACGTCCTCCATGGGCAGGCACATCAGGTGCACCCGCTCACGGGCCCTGGCGGGCAGTTGCTCCCAGGCCGACTGCACGGCTGCGAGCACCTCGGCGCCCTCAGGATCGTCGCTCACGGACTCTGTCACCGGGCCCGCCAGAACCAGATGCGCACCGGTCCGGGGGTTTACGTGCTCCACAAACCCTTTCAGGACGCCCAGAGGATCTTTGAGCCTGTCCCAACGCGAGATTTGGGTGACCACCGCATCGTCGGACGACAGCGGCCTGGACTCGATGATCTCCACTCTTCGGTCGACCCGCCCAGGCGTCCCGTCTGAGCGGGTGAACGTGGGCCTCGTTCTGCTCTCGGGAAGGACGCCCATGTGCGAGAGGATGGCCAGCGTCTGTCTTGGGCTCAGGTCCTGGTTCTTGGGCGAGAACGCGTCGATCGAGGGCCGGATGACCGTAACGCGCTCTGGCGGCAGCCCCTCCCAGGCGAACTGCTGGCGTGAGAAGACAAACGCGTCAGCACCGACCACGTAATCACGGAGAAATTGCCGCGCCTCATGGGCGGAGGCGTTGGCCCGATCGCGTCCGACGTGACAGCGCCAGATCACGATCGCTCCGGTTCCCCGCACGGCTTCGACCAGTCCAGCCGTCTGAGGATCATGGAGGATTACGACATCCGCTGGGCGCAGAAGTGAAACGAGCTCGCCGGCGGCCCTGGCCAGGGTTTCCTCGTAGACCAGCCTCTCCTCCCAGCCCAGCGGCCCACCGTCTCCACGAAAGCCGTGCAGCCGGTTGTGCAGCCGTTTGGTGATCGTGAAGAAGGCCGGTCCCCCGTTGATGACCAGCCAGCGTGCGTCGACCCCCGCTCCCCGGGAGTAGCCCAGCAACGGGCGCAGCAGCTCGACCACACCGCCCCCGCGGCCCGTCGAATTCACGTTCCAGATCACGCGACCCCGCAGATCTCGGCTGCCGTTGGCAATCAGCTGAACAAGTGCCTCATAGCGCGCGGGCGGCAGTACGGACGCGAAACGATGAGGGTCCATCCGCTCGACGGGCACGTGCTCGATCGCGCTCACGCGGTCTTCGCCTCACGGACCGGAGGGGCGAGCGGCGTCAACAGCTCGTCGATGCCCTGCGCGACCCCCAGGGCCAGCAGACCGACGTCCGGCGTGGACTCACTGTCGGCGATCACGCCGAACACCACCCGTCCGTTGTACGAAAAGACCGCGATCCCGACCGTGTGGCCGACGGCCAGCGGGACGACGGGGTGAAGCTCTCGCAGTTCGGCCCCCAGCGCGTACAGCGGCACCTGAGGGCCGGGAACATTGGTGATCGTCACGTCGAATAGCCGGTTGACGAACCGGGATCTGGCCAGCGCTGCGTGGAGCACGGGCGGCGCCAGCTCGGCCATGTCGAGGACTGCCGTGACGCCGGCCGCCGCCTGTGAGCGCTTCAGCCGCGATGTGGCGCTCACGATCCGCCGATACCGGGCCCGGGGAAACGGCTCAGCCACGGGCAGCTCGACGAACAGGGAGCTGACCTGATTGCCGGGCTGAGTCCGGCCACTGGCGTCCCGGATGTTGATCGGGACCATGGCCCGCAATCCGCCGGCCGGCGGCTTCTCGCCGCGGCTCAGCAACAGGTTCCGCAGCCCGGTGGTGCAGACCGCAAGGATCACGTCGTTCACCGTGCCGCCCAGGGCGCGACGGATCTCCTTGAGTTCTCCCAGCTCGGCCGTTACGACGGCGAAGCGCCGGCTTGACCCTATGGGTGCAGTGAGCGACGTGCGGTGAGAGGAGACCAGCTCTTCGTGGACGAGCAGATCGGCCACACGACGCGCGCGGCCAAGAGCCTGCCGGGGATGGAGCACGGTGTCCGCTCCGGCCCGCGCAGCATGCCAGCCGGCCTGCACAGCCTGTGCCGGAGCGGCCGGGACGGGGATGTGCACGTTCGACCCAGACCCCGGCTGAGCCTCGGCGTCCCAGGGCGAGGGTGAGTCGGGGCTGGTATCGAGCAGCGCCTTCAGCACGTCCACCGACCCCACACCGTCGTCCAAGCAGTGGTGCGCCTTGTGGGCCAGGGCCCACCTCCCCTCCGCCAGGCCCTCGATCAGCGCCATCTGCCAGAGAGGGCGCGAGCGGTCCAGCTGGTGGGAGTAGAACTCACCCGTCCACTCGCACAGATCGGCGTCGGAGCCCGGCGCGGGGAGCGCAGCGTGGACGATGTGGTCGCGAAGGTCGAAGCGCTCGTCCTGCACCCAGTCAGGCCAGGCCCAGCCGCCGGTGTGGGTCGAGGAAAGCCTCTGCGAATAGCGGGGGAGCGACGCCAGCCGCGGCGCCAGGTGTCGGGCCAGCTCCTCGACCGTGGGCGGGCGTCGGTCCGGTAGCGGATCGAACACCATCACACCGCCGATGCTCATCAGGGCACCGTTGCCCTGCTCTTCGAGCTCGAGGAACGTGGCGTCAAGCGCGCTCAACCTATTGGCCATTGCCCGGACCGTACGGGCGCTGGAGCCCCCGCACATCGGGAGCGGGACGCTGTATGCGTCAGTAGTTTCCCGGCCGGGCAGAACGCGCAGGAGCTCGGCTGATCGTGGTAATTCGCCGCAGACTGGAGAGGGGTTTGCGCCGATGGCGGCTGCCCCCTGGCCTGCCAGCCTGAAGCGCGATGGGTCCGGACCCCGACATCTACAACATCAAGCACGGGTTTGAGCACCTCGACGTGGTGGGGCAGCAGCTGCGCAACTCGGTGGACCTTGAGTTGCTGCGGCATGCGCGGCGCGCGCTGCTGCCGCTACCGCTGATCGACCGTCGGCAGCGGACCCCAAGGGTTGTCTTTCCGCCATTCCGCAAGCGGCCGGCCCGGGCGCTGGCGGGGAAGCGGGTGGCGGTGGTGGCATCTGGGGGTGGGGGAGCCGCTGTCGCCGCGATCGGCGCGGCGCGGGCGTTCGAGGAGGCGGGGCTTGAGCCGGAGCTGATCTGTGGATGCTCTGGGGGCGGGCTCTTCAGCTCGCTGTGGGCGGCCGGGCTCTCGGCGCAGGAGATGGCCGATTTCGTCCTGTCATGGGCGCCCGAGCGCTACCTGGATCCCCAGTGGCTGCGCTTACCGCGCTTCGTACTGACCGCCCTGCGCGGGTTCTCGGGGGTGATGAAGGGCGAGGCCGTGGAGCGCCTGTTCGACGATCGGTTCGGCGCCCTACCGGTCGGCGAGCTCGCGATCCCGCTGGCCACGATCGTCTACAGCACGGATCTTGGACTGATCGAGTATCTCGGCACGCACACGACGCCGGAGCTTGCACTCGGACGCGTCGTCCGGATCACGATCGCGTTGCCTCCGTTCATCGAAGCCGTCGAGGTCCGTGGTCACCTGTACGTCGACGGCGGCGTGGTGGAGTTGCTGCCCATCCAGCCTGTGCTTGACCACGGTCCCTTCGATCATGTCTTCGGTCTCAACTTCATGTTGCCCGAGCGTCTCACGCCGGATGACATCACCGGATGGCAGAGAAAGCCGATGGGGATCGTTCAGGCCAGCCGCGAGCTCCAGCAGGCGTATCACGTTGAGTTCGCTCGACGCGCCCAGCGCGAGCTCGGCGACACGCTGACGATCATCGACGCCGCCGATCCCAGGCTGTGCCGTGGTGGCTGGCTGATGGATCTGTTCATCGACCGCAGCCGTTGGCCGGAGCTGATCCGTACCGGCTATGAGCGCACGAACGCCGGCTTGAAGCGACTGCGCCGCCCGCGGAGACGTTCGGTGGACAACGTGGTAGCCAACCAGGCGGACTCTCGCGGCCGCTGACGGCGCTCAGGCCCGGGTCAGGTCTCGCCGGCGGAAGAGCGCGATGGCCAGGCCACCCGCGGCCAGGCCGACAGCCACCATCGCTCCCGCCGCCAGCCCCTGAAACGCGGCCGCTGGCACCAATCCGACGTGAGCAAACGGCGTGGCTTCGGCCATCCACCTCGGGACGCCGACGAGGGATCCGATCAGCTGCCAGAGATAGAGCAGCGCGACCAGGCCGTAGGACACCCCTGTGCTGGCCCGGGGGGCGGCGGCGTAGAGCAGAGCGGAGACGCCCAGGAACAACCCCGCGACCGGAAGGCAGTTGAGCCCGGCCTCCAGCATCGTGGGCAGCGATAGGTGGACGCCCTGGGAAACCGCCCCCGCCCAGGTGAGGAGCCCAGCGGCCAGCGCCACGAACAGGGCGCTCGCGGCCGCCAGGAGCAGCCGACCTCCGAGCCAGCGCCCGCGGGCGACGGGCAGGGAAAGCAGGTTCTCCAGCCGACCGGCGGCTTCCTCGTGGTGGGCCGCCGACACCTGAGCCACGGCGAACAGGCTGACCAGGAGGACGAAGAAGACGAAGGAGAAGCCGATGTATCCCCGAGGGGTCAGGATCGAGCCCGCGCCGACCTTGGACAGCTCGTGGGCCAGACGCCGGGGGATCCCCGCGGCGGAGATGCTCCGGGAGACCACGCCGATGATCAGTCCCAGCGCTCCCACGCCGCTGGTCCAGACCAACAACGAGATCCGCTCGCCGCGAAAGGCCTGGGCCAGAGGGCTGCGCAGCAGGGAGAGCCGCGGCCGGGCGACGTCCCGCACCGCGATCAGCCCGTTGCCCACATCGCGCTGGGACGAGATCGCCCACGACAGCGTGAGCAGGACGACCGAGAGGCCGATCGGAGCCAGGAGCACCAGCGGCCGGGCAGCCGTGAACGGCCGCAGCTCCTGCGCCCAGCCCAGCGGCGTGATCCAGCGCAGCCAGCTCAGGCCACTCGATGTGTCGGCGATCACCCGGAGCAAAAAGCAGATCCCCAGCACGCCGCCGCCGAGCTCGAGGGCGACCCGCCGGTTGGGGGCGATCTGGCTGGTCAGCGCGCCCACGGCCAGGAACACCGGCACCATCGAGACGATGGCCAGACCCAGGTAGGCCGAGCCGCCGAGGGGCAGCCCGCCCAAACGCGATCCCACGACCACGGCCAGCCAGAGGGCGAAGGTGCCCACCACCGCGGCGGCCAGCGCGGCGGCATTGTTCAGGCCGCGAGCCACGGGCGCTGAGAGCACCAGCTCGGCGCGCCCCGACTCCTCCTCGGCCCGCAGCGCTCGGACGGCCGACATGAGCCCGAACACGGCGGCCAGGATGGCCAGCGTGCCGCCGGTGCGCCAGGCCGAGTAGCCGCCGACCGTCAGCAGGTCATACGCCCTGCCGTAGAAGAGCAGGACGGCCTTGTTGTGGGCGAAGCTGTGCGCGAAAGCCAGCCTCTGGGCCACGGTGGTGTACGTGTGCGCATAGCCGATCGGGTTCCCGTACGCAGTCAGGAGGAACAGGGCCGAGAAGGCCACCGTTCGCACTCGCCCGTCTCGAAGCGCCCGCCGGGTGAGCGGGACAAGGGCGCCGTACGACCGCGGATGGCCGGACGGCCTAGCCCGGACGGCGATCGTCGCCATGGTCGTAGTGGTGCAGGAAGATCTCCTCCAGCGATGGCTCGCGGCTGATCAGCGAGTCGACCCTGTGCGGGGCCAGCGCCTGGAGCACCGGGCCGATCGGCCCCGTGACCTCCAGCCGCAGCGCCGAGGGTCCAGAGCGTGAGACCCTCACACCCTCCAGCTCCGGCAGCGTCGGCGCCGGCTCAGCGAACGTGACCTCAACGACATGAGCCGCCAGGTGACGCAGCTCGCTGAGCGTGCCCTGGTCGACCAGCCGGCCGGACTTGAGGATTCCCACCCGATCACAGAGCGCCTCGACCTCGCTCAAGATGTGGGAAGACAGGAAGATCGTCTGTCCCCGCTCCCGAGCCTCGGCGGCGGACTCGCGGAATGCCATCTCCATCAGCGGGTCAAGGCCGGCTGTGGGCTCGTCGAGTAGCAGCAGGTCGGCCCGCGTGGACAGCGCGGCGATCAGGAGCACCTTCTGGCGATTTCCCTTGGACAGGGCGCGGACCCGGCGCGAGGTGTCGAGCTGAAACCGCTCGACCAGCTCCGCCTGGTAGGCCCGGTCGGTGCCCGGCCAATCGCGCCCGGTGGGCGAGCGGAAGTGCGGGCGCAGGCGCGCCAGGAACTCGAGCGTCTCCTGACCGGTCAGCGCGGGCCAGAGACTGGGCTCCCCGGCCACATAGGCCACGCGCCGATGAGCCAGAACGGGATCCCGCCAACCGTCGATCCCGAACAGGCGCGCCGATCCTCCGCTGGGCCGGTGCAGACCCAGCAGCAGCCGAATCGTGGTCGTCTTTCCGGCCCCGTTGGGGCCCAGGTAGCCGTACGTCTCCCCCTCGGTGACCTCGAGGTTCAGGGAGTCCAGCGCCACAGTCTTTCCGTACGCCTTCGAGAGGCTCTCGGTCTGGATGGCGGCCGGCCGCGTCGATGAGAGTGGCCTGGCTTCATTGGCTGACGCTGGACTGGGCGCAGTCGTGCTCATGAGCTCAACCTACGGCCCCGCGCCCGCCGGATAATCCGGGGCGGCTGCCCCCGCCTATCCGTAAAAGATACGGATAGGCCATGGGCGCGTTCGTGCCCCGCGGCCCCGAGCGCCAGGCGCCGCGGCCTGGACCTGGCCTCAGATCTTCTCGGGCTCCATCTCAAGCGCGCCGCACGGACATTCGGCCACGCACAGCCCGCAGCCCTTGCAGAAGTCGTAATCGATCTCGTAGGCGTAGGCACCCGGAGGATCCAGCTTGATGACGGCGTTATCAGGACACACGCCGAAGCAGTTATCGCAGGCAAAGCAACTCCCACAGGACATGCAACGGCGAGCCTCGAAAAGTGCATCCGAGCTGTCCAGGCCCTCCACGACCTCCTCGAAGGTCGACTGGCGGCGGATCAGCTCAAGCCGGGGACGGATCTGACGCGGAGCATCGCTGTAGTACCACGTGTTCAGCAGGCCAAACTCGGCCGCGGCCGGCTCGGAGCCGGCCGAGTACGTTCGCGAGCTCAGCCAGGCGTCGATGTGACGGGCGGCCAGCTTGCCATGGCCGATGGCCGTGGTCACTGTCCTTTCGGCCGGCACCATGTCACCGCCGGCGAAGATGCCCTCGTGGCCGGTCATCATGTTGGAGGCGACGCTGACCACGCCGTCCCGCACCTCAATGCCCGGGACACCCTCGACCAGGCTGAGATCGGTCTCCTGTCCCAGGGCGAGCACCAGCGCGTCCGCCTGAAGCTCCTCCAGCTCTCCGGTGGGCTGCGGGAAGCCGGTCTCGTCGAGCTCCATCCGTTCCACCACCAGCATGCCCGGCTCCGCCCGCTTGACCGTGGAGAGCCACTTCACCCGCACCCCCTCCTCCAGCGCCTCCCCGAGCTCGGACTCCTGGGCCGGCATCCGGTCCCGGGTGCGGCGATAGACGATGATCGACTCCTCGGCCCCCAGGCGCCGGGCCGTGCGGGCGGCGTCGATCGCCGTGTTCCCGCCGCCGTAGACCACGACGCGGCGCCCCAGCATCGGTACCCCATCCCCCTCAACGCTGCGCAGCATCGACAGGGCGTCGAGCACTCGGGCGGCGCTTCCAGCGGGGATGTAGGTCCGCCTGGCCAGCTGGGCCCCGACGGCCAGGAAGACGGCACTGAAACCTCCGTCGCGCTGGGCGGACAGGACATCGCTGATCTTCGCGTCCAGCTCGAGCTCGACCCCAAGGTCGAGAATCCGCTGCACCTCGGCGTCGAGCACGTCCCGCGGCAGACGGTAGGCCGGAATCCCGAAGCGCATCATCCCGCCTGCCCGGGGACCGGCGTCCCTGATCGTCACGTCGTGGCCCGATCGGGCTAGGTGGTAGGCCGCCGACAGCCCCGATGGTCCGGCGCCCACCACGAGCACTCGCCTGCCTGTGGCCGGCACCTCGACGGATACCCGCCAGCCCTGCCGGATGGCTTCGTCGCCCAGGAACCGCTCGACGGCGTTGATCCCGACCGCATCGTCCACCTGGACCCGATTGCAGGCCGTCTCACAGGGGTGGTAGCACACGCGCCCCATCACGGCCGGCAGTGGATTCTCGGCCATGATGGCCCGCCAGGCCGACTCGTAGTCGCCCTCCTCGGCGTGGTAGAGCCAGGCCTGGGGATCCTCACCGGCCGGACAGCCTCCGGCGCACGGGCCCTGGCGGTGGGTGTACACGGGGCGCTCGGTTCGCCAGGAGCCGGTTCGGTTGGCCCGGCTTGAACCCACGTCGAGGGTGATGGCGAAGGGCTTGTCGCTCATGGCTGCGGCTGGCCCTCCATCAGCCCATCCGCCTCGATCGCTTGATCGGCGTCCACCAGACCGAACCGATCGATGTTGCGATCCGCCCGGGCCTGGAGCCGGGCGATCACGTCGTCCCGCCGGACCGGGGAGAAGAGGTGGGCGAAGCGGCGCTGGAGCTTCAGATACCCATCGACCGGCACGCGCCGGCGGATCTTGGTCGAGGCGGTGAGGACGCCGTCCTCGCCCTCGAACACCGGGAACAGACCCGACTCGGTGGCCAGCCGAGCCACATGAACCGACTGCGATGAGTCCGTGCCCCAGCCCAACGGACAGGGGACCAGGATGTGGATGTAGCGAGGGCCGTGGAGCCCCATGGCGTGCTCCACCTTGGCCTCGAGATCCCGCAGATCGGCGATCGTGGCGGTGGCCACGTATGGGATCTCGTGGGCCAGCGCGATCAGCGGCGCGCTCTTGCCCTGGCCCCAGGGGGCCCCTGGCTCATCGCCCACGGCCGGCGTGGTGGTAGTCCGAACTGCCGGAGGCGTGGCTCCGGAGCGCTGAACCCCGGTGTTCATGTAGCCCTCGTTGTCGTAGCAGATGTAGAGCACGTCGTCGCCCCGCTCGAACATTCCGGACAGGCAGGCGAAGCCGATGTCCACGGTTCCGCCGTCCCCGCCCTGCCCGACCACTCGCGTATGGGCGTTTCCCTTGGCCCGCAGCGCAGCCGCGATGCCACTGGCCACGGCCGGGGCGTTGCCAAACAGCGAATGGATCCACGGCAGCTGCCACGAGCTCTCGGGGTAAGGCGTCGAGAAGACCTCCAGGCATCCGGTGGCGTTGGCGGCGATCACGTCCCCTGCGGCGGCTCGGAGCGCGGCGTCGAGCGCGTACCGAGCTCCCAGCGCCTCGCCGCAGCCCTGGCAGGCCCGGTGGCCGCAGGTGATGGCGTTCGAGCGCGCCGGGTCCGACTGGACCGCCCGCTGGCCGGGGTCGAGCAGGCGGTTGCCGGCCACAAAGCTGCCGGACTGGTAGTACTTGATCCGCTGGAAGGGCACCGTCATCTCACACCGGCCCACCGGCCACGGAGCCCAGGTCGCGGAGCATGTTCTCGGCGTGCGGCCCGGAGCGCCTGGAGGCCACGGTCCGCTGAAGCTCACGGGTCACGAGGTCGAGGTCGAGGTCCAGGAAGGTCAGGTCGCCCAGCCGGCCTTCGAGCGCCTCCTCCAGCACTCCGTGCAACGACACCTTGGTGATTGGACGTCCCCCCAGTCCGGCGATCACCGTGTGAAGGGTCGGAGGCTCGCTCGGCGTAAAGCTGCCGCGCACGTTCTGGGAGACGATCCCGCCGATTCCCACCGACAGCGCCTTTTCAAGCACGATCACCCGGCGGCAGCTCACCAATGCTGAGCCGACCTCGGACTGTGGCCAGGGACGGAAGGTCTTGATCCCCAGGCAGCCGACCCGCTCTCCGTGCTCACGCAGCTCATCCACGACGTCCTGGAGCGTCCCCAGCACTGAGCCCAGCGCCACCACGATCGTGTCGGCGTCCGACGTGCGGTAGCGGTGCACGAGCCCGCCCGAGGACCGGCCGAACGCGGCCTCAAAGGATGAGGCGATCTCTGGGATCAGGTCCAGGGCCTGCATCTGCTTGTAGTGGGCCAGGTAGCGGACCTCAGTGAATGCTTCGGGACCCACCATGGCGCCGATCGTGATCGGCTCGGACGGATCCAGTAGCTGCCGCGGCTCAAACGGCGGCAGGAAGGCATCGACCTGGTTCTGATCGGGCAGATCCAGCCGCTCGACGGCGTGTGTGAGGATGAAGCCGTCCATGCACACCATCACCGGAAGCGAGAGCTGCTCGGCCAGCCGAAAGGCCTGAATGTGCAGATCCAGCGCCTCCTGGTTGGACTCCGCGTAGAGCTGAATCCACCCGCAGTCGCGCTGAGACATGGCGTCCGAGTGGTCGTTCCAGATGTTGATCGGGGCGCCGATGGCCCGGTTGGCCACCGTCATCACGACGGGTAACCCCAGCCCCGAGGCGTTGTACAGCGCCTCGGCCATGTAGAGCAGGCCCTGACTGGCCGTGGCCGTATAGGCCCGGGCGCCCGCGGCGCTGGCCCCGATGGCCACCGACATGGCCGCGTACTCGGACTCGACGTTGACGAACTCGCAATGCTCTAGCCGAGTGCTCTTGACGATCGCAGACAGCCCCTCGACGATGTGGGTCTGGGGCGAGATCGGGTAGGCGCAGATGACCTCCGGCCGGCACAGGGCGACGGCCTCGGCGACGGCCTGAGAGCCCTCGATCTGCCTAAGCACGGCTGTGCTCCGATAGGGCTGGAGCCCGAGCGTGCAGCTCCGCCCGGACGAGCGAGTGGGCCTCCAGGGCCGCCGCCACAT
Organism: uncultured Solirubrobacterales bacterium; assembly: GCA_963705785.1. GTDB lineage: Bacteria > Actinomycetota > Thermoleophilia > Solirubrobacterales > Solirubrobacteraceae > Palsa-465. The sequence continues at coordinate 27,862 of CAVPKV010000068.1, forward strand.
TCCCCTCCCCCACCTGGCCTGGGAAGCGTTGGCGAATGGCCTCCGTGACCGGTCCGATCGAGACGGCTCCGGTCAGGGCGGCGAAGGCGCCAAGCAAGGCCGCATTGGGTAGTGGGCGACCGAGCTGCCGGCGGGCCAGCTCGGTGGCGGGGACGGTGGCCACGGCATCCGGCGCCAAGCGGGAGAGAACCTCGTCGATCCTGAGCTCGGAAAGTGGCCGGGAGGTGTTGATGAGCAACCAGCCTTCATCGCTCAGGCCGCCGAACACGTCCACCTGGTGCAGCAGCGTGGGGTCCACGATGATCAGCGCGTCGGGCCGCATGATCGGCTCGTGCGTGCGAATCGGTGCACTGGCGAGCCGGCAGAAGGAAACCACCGGGGCTCCCGTGCGCTCCGATCCGAAGCTCGGGAAGGCCTGAGCATGGCGATCCTCCAGGAAGGCCGCCACCGACAGCAGCTCGGCGGCCGTGACCACCCCCTGACCGCCGCGACCGTGGATGCGGATCTCGAACATCGCCAGTCCACGCTAGTCGTGCCCCGGGGTCCATCCATCCGGCCCAGGGCGCCGAAAGGCTGCGGAAAACCCGCAAACGCCGCTCAGGTCCGGCAGCGCGCCGCCATCCGGCTCGGGCGCTCAGGCCGACGAGCGGTTTGAGCCGTGCTCGAGCGGAAGTCCGGCTTCAACCCACGAGTACACGCCGCCCTCGACGGCGTGCGCGGTTATTCCTGCCGAGCGAAGCACCCCCGTGGCCTCGGCCGCCCGAGACCCGTGGCCTGAGAGGAACACCACCGGCCGCTCACGGTCGAGCGTGGTCAGCGCGTCTGGCAGCTCGTCGAGCGGGATGAGTCGCGCGCCCGACACCCGCGGTAGCTCGGCCTCATCGCGTTGTCGCACATCGACCAGCTGAACCCGTCCGCGCGCGGCCAGCGCCCAGGCCCTCCACGGTGAGATGATCAGCTCACTCAGCACCGGCGCTTACGCGTCCCGGGTCGACCTGGCCCTCCAGAAGCTCGCGCACGTGGTGTGGCAGCGCATGCAGGGCGCCGTTGGCGGCTCCCGGGGAGATGTGCCGGGCCATAACGCGACCGGCCGCGGCGGCGGCCAGCGAAGCCTCCGTCTCCCCGGACAGCCGCGCCTCACGGGTGATCGTCCCAAGGAAGCTGTCGAGGTCGCGTGCGTGGCCAGGCGTCCGGCTCGGCTCCCATCCTTCAAAGAAGACGCCGCGGATGAAGATCGGAAGCTGCGCGCTCAGCTGTGCGGCCTCATCGACCGACAGGTGGTCGCGTAGGGCGTGCAGGAAGGCCCTGAGGACGCGATAGGCGTGCTGCGAATCCCCGGTCCCGAGCTCGTCGGCCAGGTCGTTCAGCCAGATATGTGTCTTCTCAACGTTGCGATCGATGACGTTCGGGGCCCTCATCGATCCGATCCTCGCTGGCAGCGGGGTCGCTGACATCGGTAGTTCTCACACATCGCGGTGTGGGATAGCCGCAAGTCAAAGGACGCCGCGGATCCAGACGGTCCGTCAGCGTCCTGAAGCTAGGTGAGCGTGGTCATTCCTCAGGCCGGGGCACGACCAGCACGGAACAGCTGGCACCGTGCGTAAGTGCCTCGCCGGTGCTGCCGAGCAGCAGCCGGGCCATCGCCCCCCATCGGCGCGACCCAATCACCAACAGATCCACGTCCTCGCTTAACTTCAACAGCGCATCGGCAGGGCGCCCGCACAGGATCTCGACGTCGACCCCCGCGCCCGTTCCCTGAGCTGCCCGCTGCGCCTGCTCGCGCAGCGACCCAACCTCACGCTCGATGATCTCGTCCCATTCCGCGAGCACGAGCGCCGCCCCCCACCCGACCGGCGGCATCCGGTCATCGATCACGCCGCATACGCGCAGCTTCGCTCCTCCCGCGGCCGCGATCGATCCGGCCAACGACAGGGCCGCGGCGGACTCCGGGCTGCCGTCATATCCGGCCCCGACCTTCTCAAGTGGCAACGTCGTGCGCTCGCTCAGACCCTTTGGCGCGACCGCGAGCGCGCACTGCGCGTGACAGAGCAGTTGGCGCGTGCGCTTGCCGATCCGGACCTGACCGTGGGGACCGCGGCGGCTCGAGCCGACCACAAGCAGGTCGCGGTGATCGCGCGTGACGACCCGCTCAAGCGCCCGCGGCACCGACCAGTCTGTCTCCACCGTGATCCGCGCCCCGGGGGCGAGCTCGTCCCGGGTCTCGCGCAGCAGCACCTCAGCCTGCTTGTGCAGTGCCTTCCAGCCGCTGTCGGGCGGGGTGGGGACGAGGGGATCTGGATGGATCGCCACCAGCATCAGCTCCGCTCCCGCCGCCCGTGCGATGGTCGCACCGAGCACCGCGGCGTCACGCCCCTCCGAGTAGCCATCGATCCCGGCCGCGATTCGGGCAACGGCCGGTTTAGCTGTCGCATCGGCTGAGGTCTTGGCAGTGGCTTTCGTGGACACTCAAACGGCAGCCTAAAGCCAGCGGCCTGCGCCTGCAGCTTGACCCGGCACCCGCTCGGCTTCACCAGCAGCTCCGTAGAAGCCCGCAGCCACGACGAGGGCGCACACCGATGGGATGCGGCGGCCGGCCAACTACGGTCGGCGCACCAACCTTCAGGAGGAACCGAGATGTTCGAGAACGTGATCGTCGGCGTGGACGCAGCGCAGGGCGGGCGCGATGCGATCGCCCTGGCCGGGCGGCTCTGCGCCAAGGGGGGCGAGCTGACGCTGGCCCACGTCTACTACAACGACCCGGAGGTGTGGCGAGGATCGAGTCCAGCGTATGACGCCGCCGAGACCGAGCGCGCCGACGGCCTGCTTGAGAATGCCCGCCGGGAAGCCGGGGTCGAGGCGCAGCTGCGCTCGAAGGGATCGCCATCCGTAGGTCGTGGACTTCATGAGCTGGCCGAGGCGATCGGCGCGGACCTGCTCATAGTCGGCTCTTCGGGGCGGGGGCTCGCGCACCGCGTGCTGATCGGAGACGACACTCGGGCGGCGCTCAACGGCGCGCGATGCGCGGTGGCGATCGCGCCTACCGGCTACAGCCAGGACCCGGTGGCGATGCGGGAGATCGGAGTGGGCTACGACGGGTCGCCGGAGAGCGAACACGCGCTGCGCGTCGCCCGCCAGCTTGCGGCCGAGCACCAGACGAAGGTTTCGGTGTTCGAGGTGGTGTCGCTGCCGACCAGGGCGTACATGCCCTCCGCCCGGCCGGTGGACGAACTCGTCGAGGAGATGGTCAGCGACGCCCAGATCCGCGTCGCGGCACTCGAGGGCGTCGAACCTCACGCCGTCTACGGCGACGTCGCCGAGGAGCTGACCCTCTACAGCGCGTGGCTTGACCTGCTGCTCATCGGCTCGCGCAGCTACGGCCCGATCGGGCGCCTCGTGCACGGAAGCACCGCACAGCGGCTCGCCCGGACCGCCCGTTGTCCGCTGCTGGTGTTGACCCGAGGCGCACGCAGGGCGGAGGCGAGCGTCATGTCGCACGTCAGCAGCGAGGCGGCTGAAGCGGAGGCGGCGCTCTAGCTGTAAGGCCCCGGGCCTGGTGCCGGGTCATGCCCCCAGCGACGGAACGGGCGGCGGCAGGTCCACCGATTCGACCCGGACCCGGGCATCGACGATCAGCGCCCCCTGCGGGAGGGCGATCAGCGGGTTGCAATCCAGCTCGACGACCTCCGGATGGGCCTCGACCATCGCACTGACCCTGAGGAGCACGTCTTCCACTGCGCCCACGTCGCACGGGGCCGCGCCCCGATATCCGTCGAGCACGGGGAAGGTCCGAAGTGAGTGGAGCATCTGGCCCGCGTCGTCCGCGTTGATTGGGGTGATCCGAACCGACACATCGTGGGTCAGCTCGGTCAGCGTTCCTCCGGCGCCGCAGGCCAGCACCGGGCCAAAACTGGGATCGCTGACCACGCCGACGATCAGCTCCACGCCAGCGGGGACCATCGGCTGGACGACCAAGCCGTCGAGCTCAAACCCCGCCTTCCTGACGGCCGCCTCGATCTTCCTCGCGCCGGCGCGAATCGCCCTGGGGTTGCCCAGGTTAAGAGCTACGCCACCCGCGTCGGTCTTGTGGAGCAGTCCGGGAGCGCTGGCCTTCAGGACGACGGGAGCGCCCAGCTCAGCCGCGGTGGCGACGGCAGCGTCCGCGTCGGTCACCAGGCTCGTGTTGACCAGCGGCAGCCCATAGCAGCCGAGCAGACCGCTGACCTCCTGCTCCTGAAGCCATCCGTTTCCGCGGGCCAGGGCGCCGCTGATGATCGCTGCCGCCTCATCCCTCCGCACTCCTGCTGGCGGCTTGTGGGTCGACTCGGGCCTGGCCCGCCAACGACCAAGCTTGGCGGCAAGCGCGACCGCCCGCGCCGCCTCCTCGGGGAATTCATAGCCCGGGACCCGCGCCCCGTCGCCCGCCAGCTCCGTCGGGGGCGGCCCGCCGGTCATGAAGACGGCGGCGATCGGAACCTCCGGCTTGGCCACCGCCACCTGATGAATGGCCCGGGCCACGTCCACCGCCTGGCTGACCAGCGGAGGGACGAAGATGGTCAGGATCGCATCACAGGCGCCGGAGTCGATCAGCGTCTGAAGAGTCCGCTGGTAGTTCTCGGCGGTCGCGGTGGCGATCATGTCGATCGGGTTGCGGACCGATGAGGATGGCGGCAGGAATTCGGCGAGCTGGGCCTGAAGCGGTGCGGGCAGCTCGGGCACGTCGACCCCGTCCGCCTGGCAGGCATCGGCGCACATGATGGCCGGACCGCCCGCGTTGGACACGATCACCACGCGATCCCCTCGCGGCACAGGCTGGCTGGAGAGCAGCGCGGCGGCGCTGAACAGCCCCTGAAGGGTGTCGGCGCGAATCACCCCGGCCTGCTCGAACAGAGCGTCGACCGTTACGTCGGAGCCGGACATCAGCGCGCCGGTGTGGGAGGTGGTGGCGCGGGCGCCGGCGGTCGAGCGGCCGCTTTTGACCGCCAGCAGCGGCTTGCGCCTGGCGAACCAGGGTGCGATCCGGGCGAACTTCCGGGCGTTGCCGAATGACTCCAGGTACAGCAGGGCAAGATCGGTGTTCGGATCCTGCTCCCAGTAACGGAGAAAGTCGTTGCCTGACAGATCGGCCTTGTTGCCAACCGAAACGAACGAGGAGAGGGCGAGCCCCAGACGTTGCGCGGCGGCGATGATGGCGATCCCCACGCCTCCGCTCTGGGACATGAAGCCGACGTTGCCGGGCTCCGTCGGCCCGGCGGCAAACGTGGCGTTGAGGCGAACATCTGGCGCCGTGTTCATGACGCCCAGGCAGTTCGGGCCCACGAGCCGTATGCCGCTCTCGCGGCACACGGTCAGAAGCTCGCGCTGGCGACGTGCCCCGACCTCTCCGGCCTCGGCGAAGCCAGCGGAGATGACGACCACCGCCCGCACCCCCGCGGCGGCACAGGCCGAGGCGGCCTGGATAACGGACTCGGCCGGGACCACGATCACGGCCAGGTCAACCGGGCCGGGGATATCGGCCACGGTCCGGTAGGCGGGCAGCGACTGGACGACATCGGCCTGGTTGTTGACGGGATACACCGGTCCCTGGAACTCGGCGCTGAGGAGGTTGTGCAGGACCTCCCCACCGACGGTCCCGCGTCGCCGCGAGGCTCCTATGACCGCCACCGAGCGCGGCTCGAGCACAGCCCTGACCGCGGCCACGGCGGCGATTCGTTCTCGCTCCTCGAAGCGCTCGAGCGCCGCGGGCGAAAGTGACGTGGGAAACTCGACGTGGATGGCGTCAGGCGAGGAGCGCAACTCGACCGGGAACCCGCACTCCCGGAAGACCTCGATCATGCGGTGGTTTGACGGCAGTACCTCGGCGGTGAAGAGGGAGATGCCCGCCCGGTTTGCCGCCCCGGCCAGGTGGGCCAGAAGGATCGTGGAGATCCCGCGGCCCTGCCAGGCGTCCGCCACCAGGAACGCCACCTCTGCTCGCTCCGGAGCCGACCGCACGTAAACAGCGTGGGCCACCACCCGGGGCGGATTGCCGGTCTCGGCCACCAGGGCGAACCGGTCGGAGTAGTCGACGTCGATAGTCCAGGCCACGACCCAGTCGGTGCTCGGGATGCCAAAGAACCGGAACGCGATCGACTCGGTCGAGACATCCTCCAGGAAGGCGCGAACCGCGGCCTTGTCTTCCACTCGCACGGGTCGCACGTGGACCGTCGACCCGTCGCGCAGAACGATGTGCGCCTCCTGCTCCCGGGGGTAGGTGGCCCGGACACGTGTGTCTGACTCCGAAGCACCCACCGCTCAGACTCGGTTCAGATCGTGTCGGGGGCAGAGGCGGTCATGGAGTGAACTTACGCCACCGGGCCGGCGACCGGGGGCCGCCCCAACCATTGGAGCGAGCCCCGCCGGCCCCTACGAGCAGAACGAGCTGCTATTGACGTCCTTGGTCTTGCCGTTTGTGTAGACGAAGTGGGCCTTGACCGGGAACTGGTTCTTGGTGCACTTGCCCGCCGTAATCAGTGCCGACTTGCCGGTACCGTGCTTGGACACGGTCAGCTGGAGCTTCGTCAGGACCACGTCGAAGGTCGATCCGGCAATCGTCACCTTTACCGGCGGAACCGTCATCGAGAGTGTGTTGGAAACAGCTGTCCCGTGGATCACGACCGTCTTGGTCACCGACCCGGCCTTGGACTTGACCACGAGGATCAGCTTGTTCGCGCCGCTCACATAAACCCCAACGGTCCCGGTAACGGTTCCTGTCGCCTTACCGTGGCTCACCGGAACTGCACTGGCGGACCCACTGCCAATCCGGCTCGAGGACGGGCATGACTGGCCCGCGCTGAGCTGACTATCTGAAAGCCGGCAGGCATTGACCGAACCAAGGTTGAACTTCGTCGCGGCGGGGAAGGTCACCTTCAGCTGCTTGGCTGTCCAGGGCGCCTGCCCCGGCGGATTGGTCGTCGAGTAGACCAGGGCGTTGATGCCCGTGGACTGCTGTGCCCCTGTCGCGGTCAACGTGATTGCTGAGTGCTGCTGGAAGGTGGCAAGCGCGACGCCGGCCAGCGCGAGCGCCAGCCCTGCGACCGCGGCTGCGATTGGCCATCTGCGCATTGGGTCATCCCCCTTCGGAGGTGGTTGTGGTCGATGTTTCGGAGGTGCTGCTGGTCAAGGTGGAAGCGCGCCTGATCGCACGCTGAGGTGGGTGGCTTCGTCGCTGCGTCGCGCTCGCGCGGGCCAGCGCCTCCAGCTCAGGCCGCAGGTCCTTGACGATCGCGTCGGGATCGGGGATCAGCGAGGCGTCGACCATCAGGCCGACCGTCACCTCGCCCCGATAGCTGAAGATGCTCACGCTCATGCCGATGTGGCCGGATGTGGGAGCCCACACGAGCACTGTCCTGACCGGCGTGCCGGCCAGGTAGACCGGCTCTTTTGGACCCGGCACGTTTGTCATCACAGCCGTGCCCTTGGCCGAGAACAGGTCGACGATTCGCCTTTCCACCGGCTCCGGCGTCATACCGATTGCGCTCAGCAGCCCGTAGGACACCGCGCCGTCCCGGCCAGTCTTGATCTCGTGCATTCGCTTGTGAACCTCCACGAGCCTGCGGTAGCTCCCGCTCGTACCAACGGGCAGAGGCAGCATGACCAGCCCGAACTTGTTGCCCAGCTCGGTCGGGATCGGCCGATCGAGCGGCCGCAGATTGAACGGCACCATGGCCTGAATCTCCGGGGTGGGGCTTCCGCGGTCCCGGAGGTAGTGGCGCAGAGCGCCACTCACGGCGGCCAGCAGAACATCGTTGACGGTCGCATCGTGAGCATGGGCGATGCGCTTGATGCGCCGCAGGGACAGCGGCTTGCTCCAGGCCACCCGGCGACTCACGCCAGGGTCGCCCTTGATCGCGCTGGCCGCATCGGCAGGGGTTAGGAGCAGGCGCAGGAGCGTGGTGCCGTCACGCCCGACGGCACCGGCCAGACGGGCCGCATGTGAGGGAGACGTCGTCACGTGGAGCCCCTGCCGCAGGGCCGAGGAGCCCAGCCGCAGGATCGAGTCGCCCAGGTGCCAGGCGCTTCCCAATGGCCTCGCTCGCGGGGTCGGTTTGGGCGCCCCGGCGATTGTCGGCGCACTGGGCTCGGAATCGGTCAGCGAGAGCATCACCCTGGCCAGGGCGATGCCGTCGGCAATGCAATGGTGCATGCGCACGATCAGCGCGCACCCGTCGCCGTAACCGTCCACCAGATACTGGTGCCAGAGCGGCCGGTTTCGGTCCAGCGGCAGCGTCATCAGATCCGAGACGAGCTCCTGCAGCGCCGCCGCACCACCGGGGGCGGGCAGGGCCAGGTGATGCATGTGATGCTCGAGCGCGAAGTCGGGATCGTCCTCCCAGGCGGGTGCCCGGAGCGGCAGGTGGCTCTCCACCACACGCTGGCGGAACTTCGGGTAGCGGTCGACGAGCCGCTGCTGAGTGATCTCCTTGACCCGCTCCCAGTCGACGGGCTCGTCGAACAACAACACAGAGTTGATCACCATCAGGTTGGTGGGGCGGTCCATGTGCAGCCAGGCTGCATCGGCGGTGGACAGACGTGAGGTCATGACTGGCCTCCCTCGGAATAGAGACCGGTGAACACGTCCCGGTACTTCTCATAGACAACTGCTCGCTTAACTTTGAGTGTCGGCGTCAGCTCGCCATCGATTTGAGTCAGGTCGTGGTCGAGGATGGCGAAGCGCTTGATCTGCTCGATCCGGGCCAGCTTGGCGTTGACCTCGTCCACCTCGTGCTGAAGCTCGGCATGGACAGCGGGATGCCGTGCCATGACAGCCGGGTCCGATTCGATCCCCAACCGCTTGGCCAGCTTGACCGCCTCGTCGCGGTCGAGCGTCAAGACCGCCACCAGGTAGGGACGGTTGTCGCCGAATACCACCGCCTCGGTGATGTAGCGACCCTCCCGCAGCTCCGACTCGATGTTAACCGGGGTGATGTTCTTGCCGCTCGAGGTGATGATCAGGTCCTTCTTGCGCCCGGTGATCTTCAGGAACCCGTCCTCGGTGATCGAACCCAGGTCTCCGGTGCATAGCCAGCCCTCGCCGGTGAGGACCTCGGCCGTGGCCTCGTCGTTGTGGAAGTAGCCCTTGAACACGTGAGGGCCGCGAAGCAGGATCTCGCCGTCCTCGGCGATCGAAACCTCGGTGCCGGGCAGGGGCTTGCCGACCGTGCCGAACCGGCAGGCATCGATCGTGTTGACCGTTCCGGCCGCGCAGCTCTCGGTCAGCCCGTACCCCTCGAGCACTGGTACGCCGCAGGCGTCAAAGAACTCCAGCAGCTCCGGGGCCACCGGGGCCGCGCCGACCATTGCCAGCTGGAGGTTCGGCCCGAAGAGGTCCCGGACCTTGGCCAGCACGAGCTGGTCGGCCAGACGGTATTGCAGGTCGGTGAGCAGCCCAGGTAGACGGCCCTGGCCCAGAGCGCGACGCGCCTGGGTTCCACAGCGCAGCGCCCAGCGAAACAGTTCACGCTGACCCCGTGGACCGCTGGCCACCTGACCCAGAACCGCCCCGTGGACCTTCTCGTAGATCCGCGGCACGGCCGGGAAGTGAGTGGGCGCGGTCTCCTTGAGCTCGTCGACGATCTTGGTCGCGTCGCCGGACCAGTAGATGACCCGCGCCCCCACGCTCAGGGCCACCGCCTGGGCCACCCGGGCCAGCACGTGGGCCAGCGGAAGGAACTGATACATCGAGTGGGTGTCGTTGAACTGGAGCTGCTCGGCGTACTTCCGCGTCGTGGCCAGGAAGTTCTCGTGGGTGAGCATGCAGCCCTTGGGCAGGCCGGTCGTGCCCGACGTGTACACGAGCGTGGCCACGTCGTCCGGCGAAACCGCCTCGACTCGGTCCAGGACTGCGTCCGGAGGCACTTCGCCCCCCGCGCGTCGCAACTCCTCCAATGTGATCGCGCCCTCGACGCTCTCCTCGAAGGTGACCACGTGCTCGAGATCGGGGCAGCTGTCGCGGATCTGGTCGATCTTGGCCGCCTGCTCTCTCGTATCACAGAAGAGCAATCGAGCGCCTGAGTCCCCAAGCACATGCGCGCACTCCTGGGGCGAGTTGGTGTGGTAGATGGGCGTGACCACCGCCCCGGCGCACAGAGAGCCGCAGTCGGCGAGCGTCCACGTGGCCGACGTGAGTCCCAGGATGGCCACACGGTCCCCTGGCTCGATGCCCAGCTGAATCAGGCCGCGAGCGATCTCGGTGGCGATCGTTCCCAGCTCCGAGTAGGAGACGTACGCCGGCCGGCCGTCCCGCCGGTACTCCAGCGCGATTCCTCGGTAGCGCCGCGAGGAGTCGAGGATCAACTGGCCGAGCGTCTGGACCCCCGCGGTCGCGGGGAGTTCGACGACAGGATTGGTGCCGGACGCTGTACCGGCCTGTGCTGGTGGTGGGAAGGTGGTCAGGGGGTTCATGGGTCTCTCTTCTTAGTTGGCCGGGCGGGCCCGGCTGGATAGGTGTGGACGGCGCAGCCTGAGGCGAAGCTGTGAGGGCTCCTCCGGCGTTCGGGGAGGTCGCGTGGGCCACCACCCCAGCCGCCCGAGGACGGCCTCGGCCGCCGGCATCAGCACCGGCCGCACGATCACCACGTCGAGCACGATCGCGAAGGCGACTCCGATCCCCAGAGCCCGGATGTTGAGCAGATCGGTCAGTGAGAACGGGACCAGCGCGGCGATCATCACCAGACCGGCCCCTGTGGTCGCCGCGGCCGTCTCCCGCAGCCCTCGTTGGACAGCGGTCCGGCTCACCGAGGCTCCCGTCGACCCGGCGGGATCACGGCTCACGTACTCCTCGCGCGTGCGCAGCAGCAGCACCGAGGCGAACACGATCGAGATCGAAAAGGCCACGGTGAACACGCTGATGATCGTGATCGGATCCAGATAGCCCGGTCCGCCCATCGGCGGGTTGGACCCCCCGAACAGCAGCTCCAGGAGCCCGAAGCTGGCGGCTGCCACGAGCAGGCTGAACGCGGTGGCCACCGCGGGCAGAACCGCCGCCCGCAGCGCCATCGCCAGGAGCAGCATGATGGCGACTGCCAGCACCGCCACGTCGATCCAGATCCGCGACCTGGTGACCGATGTCAGATCGCCGAGGTTCCCAGCCGGGCCACCGACGGCGATCTGCAGGTTGTTCGCCTTGGCAAATGAGCGAGCCAACTGGCCCAGCTTCGTTCCCAGGGCGATCGTCCGCGGGTCGCTTGAGCGGTACTTCGGCGTGACCACGATCTGGCCAGCGACCCCGCCCCGGAGTAGGTTGATCGCGAATGTGGCCGCGTTCCGATTGGCCGGGGTCGCTCCCTCGATCGCCGAGAGAATGAAGTAGCCAGAGCTGAACATTCCGGGCGACTGGCGCTCCAGACGCCGGAGCGCTGCTGTGGACGGGAGTTGTCCACGGGCCTTGATCACGGCCGCCTGCATCGTGTTCAGCCCGGTGGCCAGGCGCCCGGCCGGACCGACGCCTCCGGCCAGGCCGGAGGACAGCTGACCGGCACCGTTGGTCAGCTGTCCGAGCCCGGAGGCGAGCGCGCTCGCCCCGGTGCGCAGCTGAGCCACACCGGCCTTCAGCGTCGACTCACCGTTCAGCAGCAGCTGAAGTCCGTTCACCAGCTGGGGCGCCTTGTGCGCGATCAGCTGGGCCAGATTCTGGGTGGCCGCAGCGCTCTGCTCCGCCGTGGCCACCTGGCTGGTCATCGCATTGATGGAGTTGTCGGCCCTGGTCAGGGCCAGGCCCACGGCCGCGTACCGCGCATCCTTCTTGCCCTTGGTCATCGACGTCAGGGCGGCCAGGGCGGCATTCACCTGCGAGGAGGCCGTCTGGGCGTAACCCTGGGCACCGGCGATCGCGGTCTTCGTGGAGCCGGTCGAGGACGAGAGCGACTGAAGCCCGCTCACGCTCTGGCCCGCTCCGACATGGGCCTCGGCCAAACCGGCTACCAGCTTGTCCGCGCCGGCCAGAACCTGGCCCAGGTAATAGGTGATGGTTCCAGCTCCGGCCTGCGCCGTGCCGGAGCCTCCGTGAAGCAGACCGGCGCCTGAGGCAGCCGCGGCCAGGCCGCCCTGGAGCTGCTTGGAGCCCGATCCGGCCAGACCGAGTCCGTTGATCAGCTTGAGCAGGTTTCGCCTGCTCTGCTCGGAGATCGTCGCCGAGTGGGCCAACTGCGGACCGAAGGTCGAGAGCTGGGTGGCGATCTCGTTGAGCGTGCCCGGCCCGGTGACCTGCGCGACCCCGCTGGTCTTGGCGATCTTGACCTCGAACCGGTGCAGGCTGGCTAGCAGCTTGGGGGTGGTCAGCGGACGCCCGTTGGCCACGACGATCAGGTTGTACGGTGTCGCCCAGCCCGGTCCCATCACCCGGGAGATCTCCTCGAAAGCGCTCCGGGCCTGCGAGCTGGCCGGGAGTTGACTGACGTCCGGCGGACCGGACCTCAGGGCGAACGCGGGAACCGCCAGAGCCGCCAGAACCGCGGTTGCGGCAAAGCCCGCGTACACAGCGTGACGCGTGACCCGGTTGCCCGCGCCCACGAGCGCCGCCCACATCCGGCGGAGCTGGGCTGGAGCGGGGAAGCTGGCCCATTCAATCCGGTGCCCCAGCAGGACGAGCACGGCCGGCATGACGACCACCGACCCGCCGACGGCAAACGCAGCACAGGTGAGCACACCCGTGCCCACCGACACCATCAGCTGGGCCGGCCCGATCACGGCCACCAGAGCCAGCGCCACGATCAGCCCGGTGCCGGCCACGAGCACCGCCCGCCCGGTTGTCTCAAGGTCGCGCAGGGCGGCCTCAGCCGGACGGCGCGGGTGCGCGCCGGGCCAGCGTTGCTCACGATGGAAGCGATCCAAAATGAGCAGCGAGAAGCCGACGGCAAGGGCCAGGCCGGTCATCGTTCCGGCCGCCACGGCGACCGGATCGACGCGAACGATGTGTCCGGTGAGCGCCACCACGCCGAACCCGGCGAGCATGCTCATCCCCGCAACCGCTGTCACCACGACCGCGGCCACCGGGGCCCGCAGGCCGATCAGCAGAAGGAGCAGGAGGATCCCGACGGCGATCGCCTCATTGCGTTTGAGATCGGCCAGCGACGCGGTCTTCTCCGCCCGGTCGATCGACGGCTGACCGGTGATGAAAGGCCTGACCGGGGAGGAGATCCGGCTGGCCACCAGCTTCTCGATCTGCGGCTGGTCATACTGGACAGCGGCCTTCTCGGTGCGGTCCACCGACACCACGATCATGTCGGCGCCAGGCCGTCGGAGCGAGGCGCTGGCCGCGCCCGCATCCAGGCCGAAAGCACTCGCGTGTGCGGGCGGCGGGCCAGAGCTCGCACGAGCACCGGCCCCTGACGGTTCAGCGCTGCCTTCGGGCCCTCGAGGAGAATCGGGATCAGCTGCGTGGGGCCGAACTGAGCGTTGCCAAGCTCCTGCGCCCGTGCGGACTGCGTCCCCGCCACCACACTGATCGTGGGCGAGAGCGTTCCCGATACCCCCAGACCGATGGCCGTGAGCGCTCCGGCGACAACCAGCCAGCCGAGGAGCGCAGTTCGTGGTCTGCGAATCGAGAACTTCGCCAGCGTGATCATCGCTCTCCTCCAGTGGCGCGGCGCAGGCAGAACGTAGGTCATGACTCGCGCGCCGGGTCGAATGTGGGATTGACCCTACGGCCGGGTATCGGGGCCGCCATCGGGGAGGTCGCCCCATTTCGCTCAGTAGTTAAGGCTGACCCGGGATCCGGATCGCCCCCGATGAGGATGTGGAGCAGGGATGGTCGACTTGGACGCGCAGCGATTCCATATCCGCGCTTTGCCGAGGCGGACCGAACAGGAGGATGAGACCTTGTCCACGCGTATTGGCATCAACGGATTTGGGCGAATCGGCCGGAATTTTTTGCGCGCGGCGCATGCCGGCCCGGCCGATGTTGAGGTGGTCGCGGTCAACGACGTCACTGACGCGGCCACGCTCGGGCAGCTCTTGACCTTCGACTCTGTCTACGGCCGGTTCCCCGGCTCGATCCAGACTGACGACGACGCGATCATCGTCGACGGGCACCGCGTGCGGGTGCTCTGCGAACACGATCCGGAGTCACTGCCCTGGGAGGAGCTGGGCGTCGAGCTCGTGATCGAGTCCACCGGGAAGCTCCGCACCCGCGCCGGGGCGGCGGCGCACCTGCGGGCGGGGGCCCGGAAGGTGGTGATCACCGCGCCGGCCAAGGGCGGGGAGCCGGCAGACGCCGATCTTGTCCTGGGCGTGAACTTCGAGCGCGTGTATGACCCCGAGCGCCACCACATCGTCACCAACGCGTCCTGCACGACCAATTGCCTGGCGCCCGTGGCCCGCGTCCTCCATGAGTCGGTGGGGATCCGCCATGGACTGATGACCACGATCCATGCCTACACCTCTGACCAGAACCTGCTCGATGGACCCCACAGCGACCTGCGCCGGGCTCGGGCCGCCGCGATCAACCTCGTACCGACCTCCACCGGCGCAGCCAAGGCGCTCGGCCTGATCATCCCTGAACTCGCGGGGAAGCTGAACGGATTTGCCGTGCGCGTCCCGACACCGACCGGCTCAATCGTTGACCTCACGATCGAAGCCGAGCGACCGACCACGGCACAGGAGATCAACGCGGCATTTCGCGAGCGGGCGGACACCGGCGAGCTGAAGGGCATCCTGGCCTACAGCGAGGACCCGCTCGTGTCCGCGGACATCGTGGGCTCCTCCTACAGCGCCGTCTTCGATGCACCGCTGACCTCGGTGGTCGACTTCACGCAGGTCAAGGTGATCGCCTGGTATGACAACGAGTGGGGTTACTCCAACCGGCTCGTCGAGCTGGCCGAGCGGATGCTGGTGCCCGTCCCTGCCTAGTGGCCGCCGCCGAGCGGTGTGGATAACTACGGAGTTATCCCGCTGACTTCTTCCGATGCCCGACCGCCGCTGACACGAGAACCTGCACAGAACGTTCTCCGAGCACGAAGGGAAGAGCCATGCCACAGGCACGCAAGACAACCCCCGCCCGCCCCCGCGCGGCCGCGACGACCCGCCGCGGGTCAGGGTCCCGACCGCAGTTCAAGGAGCCGGCCGCGCTGAAGCGCTTCAGCCGCTCGCTGGAGACAGCCGATTCGGCGCTGATGGAGCTGCGCACGCGCGCCGGACGCGACGTGGGTGACGGCGCTCGAGAGCTCTACCGGGACCTGCAGCGGTTCCTGAGCACCGCCAGGCGGGACAGCCGAAAGCTCTCCTCCGCGCTGCGCCGCGACTTCGAACAGGCTTCACGGGAGCTCGAGCGCTCGCAGCGGCAGCTGACGGCGCGCAAGCCTGCCGCGACAACCCGGAAGACGACGCAGCGGAAGGCCAAGGCAAAGGCCCGCTAGGACCGGCGGCGGGGCGGCATCAGGGGAAATCCGGGGCGGGGCTGCCGCTTAACCGCAGCAGCTCACGACTTCTCCCGGATGATGCGGCAGGGCCTGATCGGACACGGTGGAAGCATGTCTCACCTGGGTGATCGCCCGCGAGTAGCCGTGTTCAGCCCCGACCTGCTTCTCGCCGTCACGATTGAGTCGCGCGCCGGGGTCGCTCGGAGCGGCTCGGATGAGGTGCACGTACACGCCGGAGGCCAGGGGGTGTGGGTGGCCCGAATGGCCAGCGAGCTGGGAGCCCTACCTGTGCTCTGCTCGCTGATCGGTGGAGAGACGGGCAACGCCCTAGCTCCACTGCTGGACGGGCTCCGCGGAGAGCTCCGGTTGAGTTCTACGAGGGGTTCCAGCGGGAGCTATGTCGTCGACCGGCGCGGCGGGGAGCGGCACCTGATCGCCAGCACGTTGCGCCCAGCTCCCGAACGTCATGAGATCGACGACCTCGTGACAAGCACCGTTACGGCGGCGCTCTCCAGCTCCGTCCTGGTCGTCTGCAACCCGTTTCCGGCCGAGGGTTTTCCGGAGGAGGTCTACGACAGGGTCACCGCCGACGTGAGGCCCCGCGGGATCCCTGTGCTCGTCGATCTCTCCAGTCCGCGTCTTGACCAAACGCTCGCCTGCAGGCCCGATCTGGTCAAGCTCAACGATTGGGAGCTGGCCGAGTATGTCCGCGGTCCGGTCGATGGCCCGCGGGCGCTCGCCGCGGCCGAGCGCGTGCGAGAGGCCGGAGCGCAGAATGTCGTCGTCACACGAGGCGGCGGGCCGATCCTGGTCCTGGCCGGGCCCGAGGAGGCCTACGAGATCCAGCCTCCGAATCTGCCTCGCGGATTCCGGGAGGGTTGCGGGGACACGATGATGGGCGCGACGGCGGCCGCCTGGGCGGCCGGCCAGTCGCCCTTGGAGGCCATCGTCCTCGGTGCTGCGGCCGGCGCGGTCAATTACATGCGCCGCGGCCTGGGCACCGGCCGCAGGGCGGCTGTGGAGGAAATGCGGCGGCAGATCTCGGTCCGGCCGCTTCTCAGAACGGCGGCCTGACCTCCCGGCCGGCCACGATCGCCTCAGGCGCCGTTCTGGAAATCCAGGCCAGGTGGTCTCGGACGGTGCCGACCGTCTTCATAGCTTGCAGAGCGTCGACCAGAGCCACAGGACGTCCGGCCAAAGCGGAGTGGGCGTCGCTGCCCAGAACGTGGATCACGCCCTGACCCGCCAGGTCGATCATGCCCTCCCGGGCGGCTCCGTTGGTGAAGAACGCGGCGGTGGCCTGGACCAAGGCACCGAGAGCGGTGAGGCGCCTCAGTCGCGGGACGAGGTCGGGCGCCAGGTGGCGCTCGGGATGGGCGATGAGCGCCCGGAACCCACGGTGGCGGAGTCTTTCCACCGCTCCGTCCACGCCATCATCGAGCGGACCCGGCGCGGGTTCCAGCAGGATCCAGCGGCCCCCACCCCCCAGCGTGAGGGCCAGCAGCTCGGCCTCGTCCAGATCATCGATGACGCGGGCGGCTACCTCGCCTCCCGGAAGCACCCTGGCCTTCCCGCCTGACTCGGCGATCCTCCGCGCCAGCTCCACCCGGCGGTCGGCAAGCTCATCGATCCGCACCCGGTGGTCGGGGCGGATGTGCGGGGTGGCGCAGATGGCTTGGATCCCATCGGCGGTGGCTTGACGGGCCATCTCGATGGCATCTGCGAGATCACGGGCCCCATCGTCCAGGCCCGGGAGGATGTGACAGTGAAGATCGATCATCGCTTGGACCCGTCTGGAATTGAAGTCCACCCTCGCCCCACGGCCGTGCCCACGGCGAGGGAGGCAAACACGAAGATCAGCCAGCCGCCGATGGCCTTGCGGCGATGCCGAGCGCTCCAGCCACCGATCGTGGCCGCCAGATTTGACGGTCGTCCTGATGTGGGGCCGGTTGCCTGGTTGGCGTCTCTGCGGTGCAGCATGGGCGGTGAGGACGCTAGGCCGAGGACCGCTGGCCGGTCATCCGCCAAACGGTCCGGGCGACTCGCGGGTTTTCCACAATCCGAGGCGGGACTTTGACCCGATGTCCGCCCGCGTCAGTCGTGGTGCACTGGGCCTCACCTCTTGAAAGGAGTCAGCATGGCGATCGTCGAGTCCACCACCTATCAAGCGCCCGGGGAGCCCGGCAGCCCGGTTCCGCTGAGGGAGCGCTACGACAACTTCATAGGCGGCGAGTGGATCGCCCCGACCACCGGCGAGTACCGAGAGAACCTAACCCCCTCCACGGGCGAGCCCTTCTGCGAGATCGCCCACTCCGGGGCGCAGGACATCGAACTGGCGCTGGACGCCGCCCACGCTGCCAAGGACGAGTGGGGTGGGCGTTCACCGGCAGAGCGCGCCGCTGTTCTAGACGCCATCGCCGACGCGATCGAGGAGAACCTCGAGATGCTCGCGGTGGCTGAGAGCTACGAGAACGGCAAGCCGGTCCGCGAGACCCTGGCGGCCGATATCCCGCTGGCCGTTGACCACTTCCGCTACTTCGCCGGCGCGGTCCGGGCCGAGGAGGGACGGATCTCCGAGATCGACGAGCAGACCTACGCCTACCACTTTCACGAGCCGCTGGGCGTGGTGGGGCAGATCATCCCGTTCAACTTCCCGCTCCTGATGGCGGCCTGGAAGATGGCCCCCGCCCTGGCGGCGGGAAACTGCACCGTGATCAAGCCGGCCAGCCCGACACCCTGGTCGATCCTCAAGCTGATGGAGGTGATCGGCGACGTCGTCCCGCCCGGCGTGGTGAACGTGGTCAACGGGCCGGGTGCCGAGATCGGCAAGGCGCTGGCGTCGAACAAACGGATCGCCAAGATCGGGTTCACCGGTGAAACCGCGACCGGCCGCCTGATCATGACCTACGCGGCCCAGAACCTGATCCCCTCGACCACGGAGCTGGGGGGCAAGTCGCCCAACATCTTCTTCGAGGACGTCCTGGCCGCCGACGATGCCTTCCTCGACAAGGCCGTCGAGGGATTGGTGCTATACGCGTTCAACAAGGGCGAGGTCTGCACCTGTCCTTCCCGGGCGCTGATTCACGAGTCGATCTACGACGAGTTCATGGGCCGCTGCCTGGAGCGCATCGCCCGGATCAGGCAGGGCGACCCGCTCGATCGCGAGACGATGATCGGCCCCCAGGTCTCAACCGCCCAGCTGGAGAAGATCGAGAGCTACGTGGCCATCGGGATCAACGAAGGAGCCGAGGTGCTGATCGGCGGTCATCGCACTCCGATGGATGGCCATCTGGCCGGCGGCTATTACTTCCAGCCCACGGTCCTCAAGGGGCACAACAAGATGCGGGTGTTCCAGGAGGAGATCTTCGGACCCGTTCTGGCTGTCACCACCTTCAGGGACGAGCGCGAAGCCCTGGAGATCGCCAACGACACTATGTACGGCCTGGGAGCCGGTGTGTGGACCCGGGACGGCAGCCGGGCCTTCCGCATGGGCCGCGCCATCAAGGCCGGCCGCGTGTGGACCAACTGTTACCACCAGTACCCGGCCGGAGCCGCCTTCGGCGGCTACAAGGCCTCCGGCGTTGGACGGGAGAACCACCGGATGATGCTCGATCACTACAGCCAGACCAAGTGCCTGCTGGTCAGCTATGACCCCAACCCGCTCGGGTTCTTCTAGGCCGAACGTGGGAGCTGCGGTGCAGGCGACCGCGGCGGCTCTCGAGGCGATTCATCGCCTCGAGGCCGCCCGCGGTCCTCTGATGTTCTTTCAGTCGGGTGGGTGCTGCGACGGGACCCACCCGCTGTGCCTCACCGACGGCGAGCTACCCATCGGCCCCGGAGACCTGTGCCTGGGCCAGATCGGCGGAGCGCCCTTCTACATCGACGCCGAGCAGTACGACCGCTGGGGACGACCGTGCTTTGAGATCGACGTTCGCCCCGGCGCAGCCGAGGGGTTCTCGCTCGAGGGTCTCGACGGAGTCCATTTCGTGACCCGCGCAGCGACACCACCGTTCCGAGAATCATCAAGCTGACCGACGAGCCGGGGCCGACGTCGACTTCGAGACGTGGGATGGCGCCGCCGAAAAGACCACGGACGCGCCACGCCTCGCCGCTCGGTCTTGGTCAGGCCTCGCCCCAGGCGACTACGCCGGCGATGTCGAGCGTCGACAGTACCCCGATTGGCAGCAGCGTCTCTGGGTCTATGACGACCAGATGACTGACCCCGTGTCTCAGCATCAGCTCGCCGGCTTCGCGCAGATCCATCCCGGGCTTGACGCTGATCGTGGGCTGTTGGGCCAGGTCTCCGGCAGTCTCCTCGCCGCCCGCGCGGATACCACCTCGCACCAGGTCTAGGTCGGAGATGATCCCCCAGACATAGGGGCCGCCCGACCGGTCGTGCGCGGCGTGCATCACGGCCACGCAGTGAACGTGGTGCGTGGCCATCATCCGGGCCACGTCGGTGAGCGTTGCGCCGATGCCGCACGAGATGATCCCAGGATGCATGGCATCGGCAACGGTCGCGTGCTTGAGCGATGGCATCCGGTAGCTGCCGTGATATGGCTGAACGGCTATGTCGGGCATGGCGAAGCCTCCTAGTTGGTGGTGACGACGACCCTATTCGCCTCGCGAGCCCGGGTCATCCGCCCGAGCGAGAACTGCAGTTGCGGGAAACCCGCAACGCAACTACCGCAAGTCCACGATGGCCGCACGGCCGAGAACGACCACGATCGCTCCGAGACACGAAAGGAGCTTTGACATGAAGGCACTCGTCTATCACGGACCTGGCCAGCGAGGCTGGGACACCGTCGACGACCCGATGATCGTCGACCCGACCGACGTGATCGTCCGAATCGACACCACGACGATCTGCGGTACTGACCTGCACATCCTCAGGGGCGACGTCCCCGAGACCACACCCGGGACGATCCTCGGCCACGAGGCCGTGGGCACCGTCCAGGAGATCGGCTCAGGGGTGACGACCGTCGCGCCCGAT
This sequence comes from uncultured Solirubrobacterales bacterium, assembly GCA_963705785.1. Taxonomy (GTDB): domain Bacteria; phylum Actinomycetota; class Thermoleophilia; order Solirubrobacterales; family Solirubrobacteraceae; genus Palsa-465. The sequence continues at coordinate 48,247 of CAVPKV010000068.1, forward strand.
GACCGGGTTCTCATGTCGTGCGTGAGCTCGTGCGGGCGCTGCCGCTTCTGCAAGGAGGGCCGCTACGGCCAGTGCCTGGGTGGCGGCGGATGGATCTTTGGTCACCTCATCGACGGCGTCCAGGCCGAGTACGCGCGGGTGCCGTTCGCCGACAACTCGGTCTACAAGATCCCAGAGGGCCTGACCGACGAACAGGTCCTGTTCCTGGCCGACATCCTCCCCACCTCGTTTGAGGTCGGCGTGCTCAACGGCATGGTCTCCCCGGAGACGTCGTGGCCATCGTCGGCGCGGGCCCGATCGGCCTGGCGGCGATCCTGACCGCCCGCCTGTACACGCCTGGGCGCATCGTGGCCATCGACCTGACCGACAGCCGGCTGGAGGCGGCGAGCCGCTTTGGAGCCGACCTGACGATCAACAACTCCCGCGAGGACGCCGTTCAGAGAGTCATGGAGCTGACCGACGGGCTGGGAGCCGACGCGGCCTTTGAGGCGGTCGGCGTCCCGGAGAGCTTCGAGCTCTGCGCCGATCTGGTCCGCCCGGGTGGCCGGGTGGCCAACATCGGCGTCCACGGCAAGCCAGCATCTCTCCACCTGGAGAAGCTGTGGATCCGCGACGTGACGATCACCACCGGCCTGGTCGACACATTCAGCATCGCCCAGCTGATGCGTCTGATCGCCAGCGGCCGCCTGGATCCGTCGCTGTTTGCCACGCATAGATTCCCCCTTGACGACACGATGGCGGCCTACGACACGTTCGCCGACGCGGCGAACTCCGGCGCGCTCAAGGTGGTCCTGTCCGGGCCTGAGAGCACCACCAGGCCGACCGAGGGCATCGCCAGCGCGGCGCTTGCCTGAGGCTCAGGAAGCGCCGGTCAGCGACCGGCGGTCGCGGACCGGCGCTTTCCCGAACCGCTCCTCGTAACACGCGCGGTGGAACAGCTCGCTGTGGTGCGACCCGATTTCCGGCTCCACAACTCTCGACGTCTCCCGGGCCCGGCCGTCGAACACGGCCACGATCGGCTCGTAGACGCCAATCACCCCCGCACAGCGGTCGCATGTAGGTTTCGGTGTAGCCACGTTCCTCCCGCTGCCAGTCGCAGCCTGGTCTAGATTCAAATTTCGCAGCCCGCCCGACCATCGCGATCCGTGGTTATCCGCGACCCGGGCCGTACTATTTACGCGCGCCGATCCGTACTTGTGTGCGGCGGGCCACGTAGCTGCCCGGATGCAGCGCCGGGCTCGGAGGATCGAGAATCAGGGTCATGTCTCACGCGAAACGAGACCGGACCAGGCAGAACCCCGCCAACGGGAGCGGACCGGTCGTGGTCGTGGGCTACGACGGCTCCGCGCCCTCCCGCGGCGGCGCTCACCCTGGCCGCCCGCCGTGCCGGGCCGAGGGGAAAGGTCTACATCGTCCATGCCTACGACCTGCCCCGGATTTCCGCGGCTCGCCGAACTTCGACCGCGTCCTGTCCGAGCGCAGGGACCATCGGCGGGCCCTGCTTGACGCGATCCCATTGACCGGGAACGACGAGCTGATCGACACCGAGTACGAGACCGAGTTGATCGGCGGCCCGCCAGCGCAGGCAATCGCCGGCGTGGCTCGGACCAGCACGCGGACGAGATCGTCGCTCGGCTCCCGGGGCCTCGGGAGCGTCCGCTCCCTGCTCGGAAGCGTTTCGCACGAACTGCTGCAGATCGCCGATCGCCCTGTGGTGGTCGTTCCGGCAGAGCCGTGAAGTCAGCGCAGGTCAACGAATGCCTGGCGGGATTGACGTCGGCCAACTGGCCATGGCACCAGCGAGATCGGTGCTTTGCCGCAGCCAGCGTGCGCCTTTTCAACGACGACAGCGGCCTCAACGCCGACTAGCGTGACGGGCATGCCAGCACACCTACACCTTGCCGAAAGGCGGGGTCATGCCGAGCGCCCGGACTACCCGATCCAAGTCGTCCTGGCCGACGATCACATCGTTGTTCGACGTGGCCTGCGGCTCCTGCTGGAGGGCGAGGACGACCTGGCGGTGATCGCCGAAGCCGCCGACCTACCGACGGCGGTGCGTCATGTCCACGGTCACAGCCCGCACGTGCTCGTGGTCGACCTTCAGATGCCCAACGGCTCGAGCGTGGACACGATCCGCCGGCTCCGCGACCAGGTTCCTGAGACGGAAATCGTGGTGCTGACGATGGAGGCCAGCCCGCTGTTCGCCCAGCAAGCGCTGGACGCGGGTGCAGTGGGCTTCGTGATCAAGGACCGAGCGGACACCGAGCTTCCGGCCGCGATACGAGCTGCCGCCTCCGGGAGGGAATACATCAGTCCCCAGGTCGCCGCCGGCCTGGACGCGCTGAGGCAAGCGGTCGCGGGCGACGGCCTCAGCCCTAGAGAAACTGAGGTCCTGCGGCTGATCGCCCTCGGCCACACCAGCTCCGAGATCGCCACAAAACTCCACCTCTCACGCCGGACCGTGGAAACCCACCGGGCCCACATCCTCCACAAGCTCGGCCTGAGGACTCGAGCCGAGCTCGTTCGCTACGCCCTAGGGCGCAACCTGCTTCGGCCTGTAGCGGGATAACAACTGCCGGGACGCCATTGGCCGGCAGCCTCGCCTGAACCACGGTTCCCTCCGGACCCGAGGTGACAGACAACGCTCCCCCGGCCAGCTCGACCCGCTCTCGCATCCCGACCAGCCCGAAGCCAGCCGTTCGCTGATTGACATCAAAGCCCCGACCGTCATCCACCACCTCGACCTGCAATTCGCTTCCCTGCAGGGACACCAACACCCGGGCACAACTGGCCCCAGCGTGCTTGACGACGTTCGTCAACGCCTCCTGGATCAGCCGGTACACCGTCGTCTCAAGCTCAGGCGACAACCCGCTGACCTTGCCGTCGCGTCCCGGCAGCGCGAGTTGGCTCTCGGTCCTCAGCGTCTCGTCCTGGCGACGCTCGACAAGCGCCTCGATCGCCGGCACCAGCCCGAGGTCGTCCAGCAGCGACGGTCGAAGATCGCTGATGATCTCTCGAAGGTTGGCAATCTCCGCCTCGATGTCCTCGATCGCCTGGCGCATCGCCCGCTCCTTCGTGGCTGCATCCCCTTTCCCGCGCTCGCCGCCAGGAGGACGCGCAGGCCGCCCAGCGACTGGAGTGTCTCGTCGTGGAGTTCCCGGGCCCAGCGGGCCCGCTCGGCGTCGGCGGCGGCGATCGCCGCTCGCGAGTCGATCGGCCTCGACGCTGCGCTTGATGGCCACGGCGTTGGCCGCGGATTGAGCGAACGCTCGTAGGAGCCGCTCGTCGTCCTCGCCGAACTCGGCGCCCGACTTGCCGTGATCGAACGCCGCAAGGATGCCGATGCTTGCGCCTCGGTGAAGCAGCGGGACGAGCAGGGCGGTGCGGGCGCCGGACACGCCGAAATCAGCCGGATCGATCCGCAGCGCCTGCGCCACGTCCGTTACACGCTGGGCTCGGCCATGCTCGAGCACGTGCCCAGACGTCGAGCCGGCGACCGGCAGGCGCTGGCCCAGCGCCGAGTGGGCGCGACCGGCCGACGCGGCTACCACGAGCTCCTCGCCGTCGCGCAGCATGACCAACAGGCTCTGGGCGTCCACGAGCGCGCGGCCGCGCTTGACGATCAGCTCAAGCACTCTGTCCAGGTCCTCCACCCCGCCGACGGCATCGGTGATGTCCCGTGACGCCTCGAGCGAGCGGACCGCGCGCTCGAGCTGCGCCCGACGGCGCTCGCTGAGCTCGTGGATCCGGGCGTTCTCGATCGCCACCGCTGCCCATTGGGCCAGTGTGACCGCCGCTTCCTCATCGTGTTCGCTGAACTGCTCGCCGTCCTCTTTCTCGGTCAGATACAGGTTGCCCCAGGGCTGCCCCCGGATGATGATTGGGACACCGAGAAACGAGTGCATCGGCGGATGCGCCGCGGGGAAGCCGAAGCTCTCGGCGTGCAGGCTTACATCCGGTAGCCGCAGCGGTCGTGGGTCGGCGATCAGCACTCCCAGGACCCCACGACCCCGCGGCAGCTCGCCAATGGCGCGGTGAGTCGGCGGGTCGATTCCGGCCGTCAAGAAGCGCTCGAGGTCCATGCGGTCCTCGTCGAGCACTCCGAGGGCGGCGTACCGGGCACCGGTGAGCTCACGGGCCTGGTCCAGGATCTGTTCGAGCACAGCCTCCTGACCGAGTTCGGCTACCAGTGCCTTGCCCACATCCAGCAGGCGGCGCATCCGGTCCTCGACTTCAGCCATGCCCCGAGTGCTCGGTGTTCATTACCAACCCAGCCAGCGTAGCCCAATAAGTGCCCACGCCCCGGGCCTCTTCCTCCGTAGAAACTACCAAACCGGGGCGGTGCCAAGGCTGCGGAGTTTGCCCGACCTCGTCTCCGCCGTCAGACGGGGCTGCGGGGTTTGCCGTGCCCGCCTTACGTGGTTTCACGCAGCTAGTCGGCGGAAATGGATCGATGGTTCGTCCTCCCTGGATGACGACGATGGTGGGGTACGGAAAAGTCGAACGGAAGGACCAAATCATGTCGCGCAAGGTATTCGACCTTCTCACCAGTACCGGTGGGGCAGTCGTCGTCGTCGTCCTGGTCATTGCCGGAGGGCTCTTGCTCTGGGGGCACAGCTACGTCAACTCCAACGTGCATGACCAGCTGGCCCAGCAGCAGATCTACTTCCCGCCCAAGGCGGCATTCGCGCATCCCAAGGCGGGCACAGAGATCACGCCATCGATGATCCCGTCGGTGTCGCAGTACGCCGGTCAGCAGCTGCTCACCGGTGACCAGGCCAGGGTTTGGGCGAACGACTTCATCGCCGTTCACCTCTCGGAGATGCCTTACCACGGCCTCTACTCGAAGGTCAGCGCTGTGGCCCTGGCTCATCCCGGCAACCAGAAGCTGGCTGGCCTGGAGGACACGGTCTTCCGAGGAACGACACTCCGCGGCCTGCTGCTGGAGGCATACGGGTTCTCCGAGGTCGGCGTCGTGATGCTGTGGGGCGCCATCGCCTCCTTCATCCTGGTCGCCCTGATGTCAGTGCTCGTCGGCCTGGGGTTCTGGCACGCCCGCCGCACGGCCGCCGAGACCGAGCTGCTCCATGCCAAGCCGGTCGCCGTGCCGGTCAGCTAACCCGACACACTTCGCGCGGCACCGGAGCCCACGTCGCTGGCAGGCGATGTGGGCTTCAGCCTCTGCCGGTCCCGCCTGCCGCGGGTGAATCTGCCCAGCGGGCAGTGCAGGAGACGTCTGGGCATGAGTTGGCTCGTTGCCACAACGGCTAGTGGGATCCCGAAGCCAGCTTGGCGTAGTGCCCCCCGTCGCTGGTCCCGCCGTACAGCACCCCGGCGCCCGGGGTATCCGGCCCGAGGGTGGGCGGCGTGCTGCTGCAGGTGTAGGAGTTGGTGTCGATGAGGTCCATGTCTGCCTGCTGTTGGGGGGGAGAGTCCGAGGTGATTTGGAAGTCGCCGACGCTGAGCTCCGTGCCCGATGGCATCTGCGACGGGTCGATCGTGATCGTGGGCTGATTACCCGATCCCGCCCTCCCCGAACTGCCTGGTCCAGGGAATGACACGACCTGTGAGAACCCAGCCGGCTCCGGGGTTGAGGTGCAGTAGCTGCCGGTGGTGACCTTTGCCGGGATGCCGTATTGAGCGAGGTCGCTCTGTAGCTGCGATGGGTCGAACAGCTCGACTGGATTGAGAGTCAGCGTGTCGGTGCCGTTCTGGTTGTGGCGAAGCGTGTAGGCCGCTCTCTGAATCGTGCCGAGCTTCTGGGCAGGGGTAACCGCGAGGCTCACGCCCACTGCCAACGCGCCAGCGACAACGAGGCCGCCGACAGAGAATCGCGTGGCTCTGGCCCGCCGCTGGCGGCGCTGCGCCTGGCCCCGGCGCTTGATGGCCTCAAGGGGCGGTCGCCCGGGCATCCCGACGCTGGACATGGCGTCGCGGAGTTCCTGCAGCTCGGGGCTGTCGGTCATCTGATCGTTGTCGTACACGGGTCCTCCTCCAAGAGGTTGGATTGGGCAAGTTCGTTGCGTAGGGCCGTGACGGCCCGGGACAGATGCGCGCGGACCGTTCCCGGCGCGATCTCCATTTGCCTGGCGATGGTCTCGATGTCCAGGTCCAGGAAAACACGCAGCACGATCACCTCGCGCTGCCGGGCCGGCAAACGCCGCAGCGCCCTCAGAAGGGCACTGTTCAGGCCAGTCCGTGCGCTGTCGAGCGCCGGTTGGTCATGGTCGTCCAGCGGCACCTCGCGGGCCCGCCGCCGCCACCGCGACGCCCCGGCATTAAGCGCCGTGCGCACCACCCACGCCCTCGGAGCCGGATGACTCCTGATCTTCCGCCAGGAGGCCCAGGCCCGCGCGAACGCCTCGGCAACCTGCTCCTCGGCCTGGGCCACGTCACCGGTACTGGCAGCGACCGCGATCAGGCACGGATCCCAGCTCTCCTGGAAGAACTCGGCGAACCCTTTCTCATCACGACTCACAACCGTTTAACTCGCCACCAGCCCAAAACGCTTACATCAATTCCCGCAACTCCGCAACTCACGTGCTCGCCGGACGGAGCAAGACGCGAGAGTGTCGCTTCGCCTAGAACTCAGAAGCCAACCCGAACCGAGGCTGGCTCCCCAGTCGATCGAGTCTCGACACTCTCCCGCCATCGGCTCCAGGCTGCCCCAACGCGACGAACTCGGAAGCGGGAGGGCTCTGCCAGCGGGTGGTATCCCGGGCCATCGAATGGTCGCCAACTCGATCGCGCGCAGCGAAGCGGTCGAGAGAACGAAAGCGATCGTCGACAGACGCGAGCTTTCCGCGCATTGCAGTCACCGAGGCGCGTTCATTGACATGCAGGTTTTGTGAGCAGAGCGGGACAGCGGTCGTGGGCGCTGGACGCCGAGCCGCGGGTCAATTGGCCAAGACGTAAGGTGACGCTGTGGATGCCGTTTCGCCAAGCGAGCACGTGTCGGCACTTCGAGATGTGGGCGTCGCTCGGATCGCGGGTCCATTCGGGCGCCTGGATCAGGCTTGGAGCGAAGCGCGCGTTGTGGTCGACGCGGTCACACACAATGAGCAGCCGCTCGCGATTGTCGGCGACTTCGTGCTCGCTCCGGTCGCCGGACCGCCGAGCCGTGACTTCCAGACGCTGCACTTCGACTTCGGCCTGCCGCTCGTCCCAGTCGTAGCGACCGACGTGGCCCGTTTCACCGCGCTGCACATTCGTTCCGGGGCGCCGCCGAACGACGCGGTCACGCGACTGGTGCTGTTGCGCCGCTTGCTTGCCGGACGTTTGTGGCCTGAGCTCGATGGGCTCATCGAGCGTTTCTCCGCGTACGGGCGTACCCACGGGGCATGGGACGACGCGGCTGGTTACACCGAGGGCAGCCTCGCGCGGGTAATCGAGGCTGCGGTGGGCGGCTCTCCCGTCCTGCCCAGCGTGAAGACGGAACGCGAATTTCTATGTGGAAGCGAGTTCGCCAGCGTCGGCGATGAGCTGGAGTTCTTCTCCGAACGAGGCCTCGGCCTCGAGACTGTCGAGATCGACGTCTGCCTGCGCCCTGGGGAGCTACTCATCTTCGACAACCTCATGCTCGCGCACGGACGCCGCGGAATCCGTCGACCAGGCGAACTACACCAGCGCGTCTTCGGTCACCCGGCCCTCCCGGTGGAGCAGCAGGTCACGATCCGCGATCGGGTGCTCACTGCATTCCGCGACCCCACCTCCTGATACGCCCTCCTGCCCGCGCATTCCGAGACCCGTGAAGCCCGCTAGAGGATGCCTGTGCGGTCGCGGATGCGGGGCTGGCCGCCGACTGGTTATCTGGCGCTTGACGCTGGGGGGGCAGCCCGCAAGAGTTCTGTGGCGCTCACCGTCGATCCAGTCTGCTAACAGGCGCGAACTCGACGCCGGGAGGTGCCGGATGAAGGCGATTGTTGTGACGGACGAGGCTGCGGGAACGGCCGGGATGACGCTGGTGGCGCGGCCCGAGCCGCCGGCGGCGATTAACGACGTCATCGTTCAGATTCATGCGTCGGGATTCGTTCCGACTGAGATGGAGTGGCCGTCGACCTGGACCGATCGCCGCGACCGGGACCGAACACCGTCGATCCCTGGGCACGAGCTGGCCGGGGTGGTCACCGCCCTCGGGTACGGCACGACGGGGGTGTCGGTGGGACAGCGGGTGTTCGGTCTCGCGGACTGGCATCGCGACGGCACCCTGGCGGAGTATGTGGCGATCGAGGCGCGCAACCTCGCGCCGCTGCCGGGTGACGTCGACTTCACCGTGGGCGCGAGCCTGCCGATCTCGGGTCTGACCGCGTGGCAGGGACTGTTCGAGCACGGCCGTCTTCGGGCGGGGCAGAGCGTTCTCGCGCATGGCGCGGCCGGCGCCGTCGGGACGATGGTGACGCAACTCGCCCGTGAGGCCGGCGCCTACGTGATCGGCACCGGGCGCGCCGCCGACCGCCAGAAGGCGCTCGACTTCGGCGCGCACGAGTTCCTCGCCCTCGAGCACGACGCGCTGGAAGATGTCGGCGCCGTTGACCTGGTGTTCGACGTCATCGGCGGAGACATCCAGAAGCGGTCCGCAAGCCTGATCCGGGCCGGAGGAACCCTTGTGACGATCGTAGGGCCGCCCGAGGCGCGGCCCGCCGACGGCCTGGCAGTCGACTTCGTCGTGGAGTCCGATCGTGCCCAACTGCGCGAGATCGTCCAGCGGGTGCGGGACGGACGACTGCGGACCAACATCGGCAACGTCGCGACCCTCGACGATGCTGTCGCCGCCCTCAACCCAACCGAGCGACGCACCGGGAAGACGATCATCCGCATCCGTCCATAAGTACTCAGAGGTAGCGCCTCCCGTTCCGCGCATTTCGGGACTCGTGGCAGGGCGAGCGAGCTGCGCGTCGGGCGAGGAAAGCGGGTGCGCTGCCACCCGCGGTCGGCACTGCTGAAGCCCCTCAAGAGGAGCAGCGCTCCGAGACCGCTGCGTCTCGAGCAACTGGGAAGGCAGCGACCTCAAACGCTGAGTGTCGAGTTCACGCGGATGCGACACTGAGCCCATCACGGATCAAGACCTCAGGTTGTCGAAGGGTGATCCGCTCGCGCGGGAGCTAGCGGAGGCGATTCGTGCTGGTTCGGTCGCGACGCTCGCGGTCTTGCTGCGAGAGCATCCCGGTCTCGCGTCTGCACGCCTGTTCGACGGCAAGGGTGGCTTTGGCACGCCGCTGCACGCTGCAACCAGTTGGCCGGGGTACTTCCCCAACGGACCAGCGATCGTAACGGCCCTCATCGACGCGGGTGGCGATCCGAACGTCGCGGTCGAAGGCAGCTGGCACACCGAGACGCCGCTGCACTGGGCCGCGAGCAGCGACGACGTTGAGGTGGCGCGAGCGCTGATCGACGGCGGCGCCGACCTCGAGGTCACCGGCGCATCGATCGGCGGCGGTACGCCGCTCGATAACGCGATCGGATATGGCTGCTGGCAGGTGGCGCGCTTGCTCGTCGAGCGCGGCGCGCGAGTAGAGGGGCTCGGAGACGCCGCGGCGCTCGGGATGTTCTCACGGGTCGACGAGCTTCGAGCCGCTTCGCCGCCGTCACGGCAGGAGCTCACCGACGCGCTCTGGGCGGCCTGCCACGGCGGTCAGCGACGGATGGCCGAATATCTGCTGTCGCTTGGCGCCGAGCTCAACGGCACCCCTTCCTGGTGCGATAGCGGCAGCACGCCGTTGGACGCCGCCGACAGCCTCGACACCGGACGCGAGGCGCTCGTGACCTGGCTGCGCGAATTGGGCGCCGCGAAGTCATCCAAGTCCGCTCCCTGAACCGCAGCCCGCATCGACCTGTCGCCCTCATCCGGCCGCGCGAATTGCGGAAGTCTCCGCTCGGATCGTCAGATGGCTGAAACGGGCTAGCACGAGCGGCCTCAATGAATGCCACGGCCAGGCCCGGTACCGCTCCTTTGGGGGCGAATCCGGCAGTGAGGGCCGAGACGCGGATCCCGCGCAACTCAGGTGCGCTGCGGCGGTTGTCGAAATGCGCACCGCGACATGAAGGCAGGTCTGTGTCGGCGGTCGCGAACCGGCCCGAGCGTGGCTCGTGCACGCCTGGAGGGACTATGCCGGCACGGCTACTGCTCGGTGCGAGGAGGGGCAGCGCAGCTTGACTATTACGATCGGTGATGTATCGTCCGGCGTACTAATGGGCGGCGATCTTTCGCAACGCGGAATGCTCGTGCTCACCAGCATGGCGGGCGGTCCGAAGCACGGCTACGCCCTGATCAAGGACATCGAGCAGTTCGCGGGCGTGACCCTGGGACCGGGCACCTTGTATGGCACTCTGGCCCGCCTCGAGGACGCAGGTTATGTGAAAGCGCTACCGGCGCAGGAACGGCGGCATCCCTACGAGATCACCGTTGAGGGAACCGCTGCGCTCACCGACCAGCTCAGACGGGATGAGATGATCACGCGCGTCGGGCTCGCACGAGTCGGAGTCCGGGCCGTATGAGCTCCCGTTTGACGCGCACGCTGCTCAAGCTCTATCCGCGACGGATTCGCAACCGATACGGCGATGAGCTTCTCGACCTCGAAGACGAGCTCAGGGCGCAAGATGACGTCTCCCGCACGCGTCTGATTCGGGACATGCTTGCCGGAGCGCTCCTAGTCCGGCCTGCCCGACGCGCGTACCTCGTCATCGGAGCGGTCCTCGTCATCGGTGGACTAGCAATGGCCGGCACGATCATCGGTCCGCGCGGCAGCGACTCGCCCGCGCGGACATCCCATGCCCAGGCGCAGCTCAACCGGACCTGGATTCTGCCTGGGGTCCGCAGCGCCATGGCCGTGCCTCCGACGTGCTTCGTCGCCGACGGCTCGTCCTGCTCCCTAACGCCCTGCACCGAATTCACCGGCCGATCGTCAAGAGAGGGTCCCACCGCCCCCAGCAGCGCGCCGGCTGCCGCACGCCGGCTGGCCCTCACGGTCACGCGTTGTACTGCGTCCCCGCACGTCCAGCCTCAGCGTCCTGTCTACGTGAGCGGATAGTCCAGCGCGCACACCCGGAGTTCCGCTCCTACGAACAAGCGGAAACGGCGCGCCGCGTGATCGGGCACGTCGACACCACCGCTCCCGGACAGTTGCGGCCACGAGAGCGCCGCCACCTCGGTGGTTTAGTGTCGATGGTCTGACCAAAGAACCGCGCCTGTGGCTGAGCGGTAGGTCAGGGACGGTGGATCCCAGCCTCCTGTGACGCGGAAGATCACGATGTTGCCCTTGACGTGCCGGGTGATGACTTGGTGGGCGACATGCCCTACCTGGTTCTCTGCCGGGTAGTTGGCCGTGACGGTGGCAACATCGCTGGGCACGACGAGGGGCGTGATGGTGATGTGGTTGTTCCCGTCGCTCCCGGTCTCGAAGTGGCGGCGTATCCGTGAGATGGTCAGGTAGCTGTGCGACTCGCCTCGGCCGTAGTTGGCAATCAGTTGAACGCCGGGTCCGCTAGTGCACCCTGGCCCGGAGACGTTGCTCATGGGGACGAGGTGGTAGCGGACGCCGTTGACATCTCCCTTCCTGGCGTAGCGGTAGTAGATCCCGTTTCCTTGAAAGACGAGCACTCGCAAGAAGGGCTTTGAGATTCGCTGTGCCGAAGAAGCAGGAGCCTTCAGCGAGCCAAGCACATCGGTGATGCTGTGCGCTGGCTGTCCCGGGAGGAAACGGCGCGAGGAGCTGCACGCGTTTCGTGTTCTTGGTGGAGTGCCGTTGAGCCCAAATCGCCTGAGGACCGCTCCCGTCGGGCCATACCAGGTCATTTTCTGAATCGGGTCGTGTTGTGCTCCGGGCACCAGGACAGACAGAACGTTGTTGTGGACGCGGCCGGTGACGGTGGTCAGAACCGCCGACCCGGTGGGATTGGGGACAACAAGGGTGACCTTGGCGACCCCATCGGGAACCACGAGGACCACTTCGGTTTGATGGCCGTGGTAGAAGCCGCCCCAAGTAGCCGTCCCGTGCTGCTCGATTGTGGCTGCGGTCATGCTGCCACCGCCGTGGCGGCGAACGAGACCATCAACTGGTGCCCCGGAGCTTCCGGGCCGTCCGTGGTACATGAGCTGGATCGCCAGGCTGTCACCCTGCGCAGCTCGCGCTCGGAGCCTCGCTGCGAAACGCGACCGATTAGCCGGAAGGATGTGAGGAAGCCCCGCAGCGATGGCCGCAGCCGACGGCGGCCGATATGGCACTAGGAAGACCTCCTCGCCCGCAGGGGTGACCGCCGCCAGTCGAACACCGCGCAGGTCCGGAGAACCATTCCAGAAGGGCGGGAAAGGTGTCCTTCGCTTGAGTACACGCACGAGCGCGGGCGGCAGGTCAGCCTTCGTCTGAGGACGACGAAGGATCCCCAAGATCCGTCGCAGTCGCTGCTCGGCGGCCTGGGAAGCCGCAGACTGATTTGCCGATTGGGACCGGCCATGATGCACGGTCAGAAGCACGGCTCCCACTCCCACCACCGCCACGACCACACCCGTGAGCACCAACGCCGTGCTGATCGAGTCCCTCCACCGCTGTCGTCGTGGAGCGCGTTCGATACCGCGCATTTGCCTGTCGGCGGCGGCATACAGTTCCTCTCTGATCTCCGGCAGCAGGCTCATGCGCTCTCCTCCATTTCCTCGCGCAGCCGGGCCAGGCCGCGACTCACGCGCTTGCGAATGACCAGCGAGGAGGTCTGCAACCGCGAAGCGATCTCCTCGTACGAGCGATCCTCAAGGACTCTCGCTCGGACAGCGGCCCGCTGATCCTCGGGCAGCCGGGACAAAAGCTCTGAGACCCAGGCGTCCCCAGCCACCGACTGCTCCACCCGCTCAAGACTGCGCTCCCGCAGCTCGATCGCGTTGAGCATGCCCACCTGGCGACGGGCAGCCTCCTCAACCCGACCCCTCCGGACGCTGCTGACCAGCGTGTTGCTTGCGATCGTGAAGAGCCACGGGGCGGCACTCTTCCCCAACTCCTGGTAGCTCTCCGCAGCCGCCAGCGCGGCCGCGAACACCTCCGCCGTCAAATCAGCAGCCAGCTCCGGATCCCGCGTCCGGCGCATGAAATAGCCGACTACCGCCCGCTCGTACCGATCGAAGAACGCCGCGAAGGCATCAGGATCACGTCCCGCCAAGGCCAGGAGCCGAGCATCGGTACGAGCGAGACGGGAGAACACCCTGCCAATAACAACGCACCCGAAGCCCTATCTGTGACCGACCTCCGTCCCAATCTGGATTTGGTTGCTGGTCAGCACGAGCGCGATCACGGCTTTCGGATGACAAAGGTGAATCGGCCGACGAGCACAGATCCATCGCGGATCGGCGATTCAAAGTCGAGCGTGTCCTGTCCTGGCCCACCGTTTGGCTGGTAGGTGATCACGCCCTGCCATGTGCCTGGGCAGACAAACGAGTCGTCTTGAAGGGTGACGATCTGTCCGACATGGATCCGATTCATCGAGGTCCCGCTCGTCCCGCCCGTGTTCAATGTGCAATTCGCCGGACCGGACACGCGACCATACGAGTACTCATAGACGCTGTGGTCGTTCGTCGCGGCCAGGCGCGCCTTGTAGCTGATATTGACGAGTGCGTGCGGGCCGGGACCGCTACGGAAGACCTTGTCGCCCGATGGGATTAGGTGCTCGCAAGGGACCTCGACGTGGCTCTTGACCCCGTAGCAGTAGCGCGTTGCGGTGATTATGTGAATACTGATCGGTGCCCTCACGCTGCTTGCTGGGGGGCTCGGATTGAAGGTCGAGTCACCGAACCGCTGGAGCAAGTTGCCCTTGGGGCCGTACCAGATCATGCGCTGGGTCGGCGGGTGAGGCGAACTCGGCACCGAAAGCACCACGACATTGTTGTGGACCTTGCCGGTGACCGTGGCTAGGCCCGTAGACCTGTGGTTGGGGACGAGCAGGGAGACCTTGGCAACCCCGTCGGGGACCACGAGAACAACCTCGGTCGTGCCCGCGTATCCCGAGGGGCTCCAGGTCACAGCGTGACCGCGCTTGATGTCCCGTGCTATCGGGGCGTTGGATGTACCACGGTCCTGACCGTGGTACATCAGCTGGATCTCCAATCTGTCGCCTTGCGCATCCAGGGCAGGCAGGCTCGATTCGAGGGCCGCTCGTGCTCGTGCTCTGTGACTGGCTGGCACCTCAGAAAGGTAGGCCGAGGTTGAAGCCACAGTAGGTGGCTTGAACGGCACCAGGAACACCTGCTCGCCCGCGGGCGTCACCCCCGCCAACCGAACACCAGCGAGATCTGGACTGCCAATCGTTCCGTTCAGACCGGGGCGGCCTAGCGTCCGCCTGAGAGCTGGCGGCAGATCCGCGCTGGTCTGAGGATGACGGAGCACACCCAGGATCCGTAGCAGCGGCCGCTCGGAGGACTGGGCCGCTGCGCTCTGGGTGGCGCGCTTAGACACACCACCGGACAGCGCGAGCGCGGCAACCACGACGATGGCCGCGGCAGCAAACGCAGCCAGGACGCCCACGGTGGTCCTGAAGTTGCGAAACCGTCCATGCGCACGAGCAGCCGGTGTGGCTCGCGAGTGAGTTGGAGGCACGACCTGCTCCCAGACGTGGATCACTCTGTCGGCGGGATACATCTCCTCGAGCTCGTCGTGAAGCCTCAGCCTGATCTGCTGAATCAGTTCCTCGTCAGTGAGCATCTCCCACCTCCTTAGGGGGCGCCGAAGACTGAGCTGGGCCGGTGAGGAGTTCCCGTAGGCGCCTGAGCGCCCTGTCGGTATGTGATTTCACGGTCCCCTCCGAAGCCCCCAGAAGGGTCGCCGTATCCGCCACCGACAAGTCCAGGAAGAAGCGCAGCACAATCACCTCCCGCTGACGAGCAGGCAGGCCTCGCACCGCCCAAACCATCTCCGCCCGATCAGCCGCCCCCTTGGAGCTATCTCTGCCCGGGCGCTCAGGAAGATCTGCCTGGGGTATCTCGACGACGCGGCGCCTGAATCGCCTATGACGATCGCGGCACAGATTGATCAAGACCTCATGCGCGTACGCCTCCGGCGACCGATCAATCTCCGGCCACCGCCGTGCCACACGCAATAACGTCGTTTGAAGCAAGTCCTCCGCATGCCCCCAATCACCCGTCAGCAGAAACGCGCTGCGAACCAGGACCGGCGAAGCCTCAACAGCGAAGTTCTCGAAAGCCGCCAGATCCTCGACGGGCTCGGGCTCGGGTTGCGGTAAGAACCCCATACCTATAAAGACTCCGAAACCGCCGGGCAGGTTGTCATGCGACCCGAATCGCCTTCTCAGACATCTTCCCACTGCCACCACCCCGCTCCGTGCCCGACACGCCAGGCCCCCGATCCGGAACCCGGACTTTCATTCAAGGAGCAGCACTCGGGCTATCCATCGTGAACCGCATGAGCCAAGACATCGAAACTCAGCAGGCGCTGGCTCGCAGCCCAACGCGGACGGCAGCCCCTATTGCGGCGGGCTGGATCGGGAAGCCGCTCCCCCGGTCGTTCAGCTCCATGGGCCAAGCTCGACGATCCCGTTCGGGCCGGCGAAATGCAGGGAAGTGAAGAATCCCTCCATCACTGTGCCGTACACGTTGTCTTTGACGGGGACGGTCTTCATGGTCCCGTTCGTCGCGGTCAGGACGACCTCGTCCACGCCATCGGGTACAAGGCCGTGAACGATGCTCTGGTCACCGGAACGTGTGGAGGTCCAGGTCACGAGCCCCTGGGTCACTACGTAATCGGTGGGACTTGACGTCATGCCGCCTCCATCCAGTGATGACGGGGACGCAGAGGCCGCCAAATCAAGGCATATAACGCCATTACCCGGGACCACCCAGACGTTGCCGATCTCGGTTCTGGCGCGACGGGCCAGTGCGGGAGTCAGACCGAGTCGGGCGGTCATGCGGCGTTCGAATTCGGGACTGTTTGGTAGCCGGTCGCTCTCTACCTGCGGTCGGCGCAGAATCGCGAGGCTTGAGGACTGCTCCGCCGAGATGGCGGTAATCCGTGGCCGCGGCTTCCACCTATCCGGACCCTCATGCATCAGATCGAATCTAGTGTCGCACGTTCACCGCCGCCTCCGGGTTCGATGTCCGGTAGCGCGGCGGCTGAGGGCATCGCGCCGGTGAACGCAGTCATCATGGGACCCCCCTTGATCTTGGGCCGAAAGGGGAACAAGATTGCGCGGGTCAAACCTCGGGGTCGGGAAGGAGTCGCTCTGATGAAGTCTCAGATGTCCACGGGCCGGCCCTTCACACTGGTCGGTCGCCCAAACAGCCGATGGCTGCTGGGTGGCGTGGGGTCGGCTGGCCTCGTGGCCGTCCTGGCCGTTTCGTCGATCGCCGCCACCACGGCCAGCTCGCTGAAGCAGCGCCCGCCCCAGACGGTCAAGGCCAGCCGGGACACTTGTCGGCAGGGTGTTATCTGCCGGGCGCGCGGGAGGATCGTGCCCCGAAAAGACCTGAGCGCACGCGTCTTTGCGACGAACCGCGAGGGATTTGCCTTAGCTACCACGGCTAACGGAGTCACATATCCCGCTGGCACACGCGACGCTGGCAAGGTGTGGCGGATCATCGGCCCGCCGCTGCACATCCCGGCGGCCAATGGCCCCGCGGCGGTCACGTTGGTCGGTGCGGTCAAGCCCGGGTTCTACTTCGCCTACGCCGGGCCGGTGGGTGGAAACGCAATCGATGTCACGACAGACGGCGGTAAGCGTTGGTGGCAGGCGTTCCTCGGAGATGCTGTACCCGCCGTGGTCAGCGACCCGAGCGGCCGACTGACCGCGTTTGCCCAAGCCGGAACTGGCGCCGCCATTACCTCGCGAGTCGATACGTGGGTCTACTACTCCACGGACGGTGGCCGCGTGTGGCGCTACACCAGGGCATACGTGCACTAGCCAGCGCAGGGAGATAGGCCAGCAGCTCGGTTCCGTTCTGATCAAAGTTCAGGAGTCGATCTCGGTTCTCGGGGGTGGAACCTTTTGGCAGGCCGGGGACTCTTAAGGGGGTGAACGCAGCCCAGCGAGCCATTCGTGCAGCGAAGCGCCCTGATGGCCCACCTCAGGAGTTCGAGGTGTTCTACCGCCAGGAGTTCAGCCGGGCGGTGCGCTTGGTGTGGCTGTTGACTGGCTCGCAAGCGGCGGCCGAGGACATCGTGCAGGATGCGATGGCCGACTTGTTTCATCGTTTTGCGCGGGTGCGAACGCCGGAGGCGTACCTGCGTCGTGGTTTGGTCAATGCCGCACGGAGGTGGCATCGGCGGGAACGGCTGGGACGGGAGCGGTTCGGCGCTCTAGCCGCCGAAAGCGTGACCCTCGATGAGCGTGACACGAGTCTGCTTGACGCGGTCGGCCGGCTTCCGTACCGCCAGCGCGTGGTCATCGTCGCTCGGTACTGGGGTGGGTGGCCCGAGGCCGATATCGCGCGGGTCCTTGGTTGTCGTCCTGGAACTGTCAAATCGCTGGGGTCTCGTGCCCTCGCACGACTGCGCAGAGAGGTGGAGCAATGACCGAACCGATAGAGGATCTCGAGCGTCGTCTCGGGCGGACGCTCAACCAGGCGGCGGCCCAAATCACGGCCCATCCCCCGCACTGGCAGGAGCGTGAGCACTCGAAGGGATGGAGGCCGGCAGCGCGACCGCCCAGCTTCGGCACTCTGGCGACACTGGCGTTTGTGGCGATAACCGTCGCGGTCACCGCCGCGGCCATCCTGCTGGCTGGTCGCGCGCACCCGGTCGTGTCTACTCCTCCCAGACCGACAACCGCGGGGGGGCCTGCGCCGAAGTTCGCATCAGAGTCAGCGCTTGTGGGCCGCGTGCACAGTCTCCGCGGAACCCCCATCGTGATCTTCGCCTGGGCCTCGTGGTGCATCCCCTGCCAACCGGACCTTCCGCTAATCGCGCCCGCCGCGGCTCGCTATCGCCACCAAGTCAAGTTCCTCATCGCCGACATCGACGACTCGCGCACCGCCGCCCGAGCAATCCTCAAGCGGCATAAGGCGAGCTATCCGATCTACGAGACCAAGACCAGCCTTCACGGGATTCTCGCCCGGCCGCTCGTTGGCCTGCCGGCCATGATCTTCATAAACAGCCGAGGAAAGGTCTCGTTCGTCCGTCCCGGCCAATACCGATCGCCTACGTCGTTCGAGCGCATCGTCGAGGTCCGCCTTCTAAAAGACCGACACTGACCAGGCTCGCTTTCGCAGCGATCGAAGCGCAGCGCTGGTGTGCCTAGCAACGTGGGTAGGATCGACCGATGTCCGGCGAGGAACAAGGTGGCGGTGTGGCCGGTTCGACGGTGACGGTCGTCGGCGAGGCTGCCATTCGGACTGAGCCGGATGAAGCGTTTGTATGGGTCACGCTCTCGGCGGTTGATCAATCGCCCGGACCTGCTCTGGCTGATGTCGCGAAGCGAAGTGACGCACTTGCGTCGCTGCTGGATGAGCTCGGGGTCGGTCGGGCGCATCGTTCTACGACTGGAGTGACGGTCGCCGAGGACTTCGATCACACGCCGCAGGGTCGTCGCGCTCTAGGTCATCGAGCGGTTGGCGGTGTGCTGGTGCGTCTCACCGACATGAATCTGATCGGCCGGATCGTGATGCGAGCCAGCGACGAGTTGGACGCGCGGATTGATGGCCCGAGGTGGCGCGTGTCGCCGGCCAACCCAGTCTGGCTTGAGGCGGCGACCCAGGCGTCGGTAAACGCGAAGGACAAGGCGGCGGCGTATGCGGCTGGGGTGGACGCCAGGTTGGGCCGGCTGATCTCACTCTCGGAGCCCGAGCATGGATATCGCGGCATGGTCCAGCCTTTGTCGCGTGCGGCTGCCAAAGGCCCCGACATGCACGTCGAGGCTGGGGAGCAGGAAGTGGCCGCCAGCATCCAGGCAACGTTCTGCCTCGAGCTGGCCTGAACAGTCGGCTGCAACCGCGATGGACAAGCGGAGCCGAGCTGTCGGCTCTCTAGATCCGACACTCTGCACCGGCCCCGGAAGGCCGCGGGGCGGCGTACCCGCGGCGAGAGCGAAGCGAGACTCTCCCTCATGACGGCCGCTGCCCTCCTGCTCGCCTCAGCGAGAGTGCAACGACCGCTTCGCCCCGGCGGGCGGTAGCGGTCGTTCCCAGTGGCTGCTCTTGTCGGGGACGGCAGCGGTATCTTACGGTAGTTACAGCGTAACTTGCGTGATATTATTCGGTTATGGCGAAGGCGGCCCCATTTAGCATGCGCCTCTCAGATGTGACCGACCGCCTGGTGAGCGAGGAGGCGAAGCGAACCCGCCGGACTAAGGGCGCGGTCGTGGAAGCGCTCGCGGAGGAGGCGCTCAGGACCCGCCGGTTTCCCGGGATTGCGTTCCGCGGCAGCGACTGGAACCGCCGCGCGTGGGTGATCGGGACCGCGCTTGACGTGTGGGAGATCGTGGCCGCGTCACGCTCATATGACACCGCCAGGGAGATGGCCGCCGCAGCGGATGTCGCCGAGCCGCAGATCCGCTTAGCGCTCGCCTACTACGGCGAGTTCGGTGACGAAATCGACGCCATGATTGCCGAGAACGAGCGGCCGCTCGCGGAGCTCCAGCGCCAGTATCCGACGATCGACACGATCGCCGTAGGCGAGTAGCAAGCCGTGAGGCTGTTCCTCGACGCGCACGTTTCCGCGCGCCGGATCGCAACCAGCCTGCGGGAGCGCCACGACGTCCGCGCTGCCGACGAGGAACGCGAGCTCGATGGCTGGGAGGACGAACGGCTGCTCGCACTCGCCACCGAGGAAGGCCGGATCATGGTCACGTTCAACGTCGCCGACTTCGCCCGGATCACGACCGAATGGGCGGCCGAGGGAAGATCGCACGCCGGCTGTCTCCTGATCGTCGGCATCGACCATGCCGAGTTCGGGCTCATCCTCCGCGTGATCGAGCACGCACTCGCCAGCCGTCCAAATCAACGATCCTGGCTGGGTTACACCGTTTGGGGCACCCGATCAGCGACCAGCTAGTGCGGTGCTCGGACGGTGTCGCATATCAGATGGACGCGAACCGGAAGGGGTCAACCAGGCACCGATCCGCAGGTTTGCAGGCTCATCCGCAGCGACGAGAACCAGCCTTCCCAGGCGATGGACGCGAAATGGACGCGCCAAAGGCGTCACAAACGTGCAGGCCGCAAACCAGTTAATCGTGCTAAGCAGGAAGAAGCTCAAGCCCTCTGTCGGACTCGAACCGACGACCCCTTCCTTACCATGGAAGTGCTCTACCAGCTGAGCTAAGAGGGCGCGGGGGTGAGCCTAGCGCGTGGGAGGTGCCGGGATCGTCACGGCTCGGCGATGGTGTCTCATTAGGCGGACTGAAGCAGCGACATCATCGTCGAGGCGCTGCTGCCGCCGATCGGGGAGCCGGCGGAGTCGCAGAAACCGATCTCCAGGTGGGGACCCGTGGAGATCCCCACGATGCCCGGGCCGATCGAGCTCATGACCTGGCCGGCGCTCACGTGGGTGCCCACCGGTAGCTGGTCCGCCGGGCCGGCGTGGCCGTAGTAGACGTAGTCGTAACCGGCCAGCGAGCTATCGCAGTGCAGGACGGGGGCCCAGGGGCCGAAGCCGCCGATCCCGTGCAGCACGATCGTCCCCGAGCACACCGCGTACTCGGGCGTGTCGCCGGGGGCGGAGATGTCCACGCCCTGATCGAGCGACCACGTGCCGGGCGGTGAGGCGACGCTCTTGGGCAGCGGGAACACGAAGCCGCCGCTGCTCGGGGCGGGGGCCGGCGCTGGAGCCGGCGTCGAGCCCGGTGCGGCCGCTGCGCCGCTGGACGAGGTTGAGGTGATCGACGGCTGGGCCTGGGCCGCGGCCGCCTGGGCCTGGGAGAGCTGATGCTGGAGGCTCGCGACCTGGCCGCGGGCGCTGGCGAGCTGTCCCGCCTGGTGGCTGCGCGTCTGGGCCACGGCGATTCGCTGGCGCAGGACCGACTCCTGGGCCCCGACCAGGACGTTGCGCTCGCGGGCCACCTGCTCGGTGACCGCTCGTTGCTTGACCTCGAGCGCCCCCAGTGGAACGGCTTGGGCGGACACGGCCCGGCGGGCCGCGCGGACCTGGGTCACGAATCTGGACGTCCTGCTTCTGGATCCGCTGGGCGAACGAGATGCGCTCAAGGAGATCCTGGAAGCCGGACGACTCCAGGACGACCGTGACCAGGTCGGGCCGGTCGGCCTCGTAGCTGCTGACCATCCGGGTCGACAGGACGGCCTCGGCACGGGCCTCGAACCGCTCCAGCCGGTGCAGCCGGTTACGGGCCGCCGTCAGCTGAAGCTGGATGGTGAACAGCTCCGCCTGGTGGGCGCGAAGCTTGGCCTGGACGGCGGAGATCTGGCCCTGGAGGGCAGCGATCCGACCGTTGAGCTGGGAGAGGTGGCTCGAGGTGGCGCTCAGGGCGCCCGAGAGGGACGAGATCGTGCTCTTCCCCGAGCTGATCCGCTGCTGGAGCTGCCCGATGCTGGCCGCTCCGGCCGGCCCGGACCCAGAAAACAGCAGGGCGGCAACGACCACCAGGACGAGGGCGGCCATCGACCCGAGTCGGGAAGACCGTAGGCCAGGGTGGTTAGCCCGGGCAGATCTGAAAGATGCGCGTTGAGGGCTGGGCATAACTCGTCGGAGCGCCGGCGGCTCGGCCACCGACTGCTCCTCTCCTCCCACCTGCCAACGGCAGCGGGGCCAGAATATAACGACGTCCGGTGGGCCAGGCTTCGAGCTTCCGGGTCTGCAAAGCATCCTGCAGGCCCCCACGATGCTGAAGAGACCGGACGTTAAACCCGCTTCCAGACCAGCCGCCACCGCAAGTTTGCCCCCCGGCTGAGCGTTAGAAGGCTGATGCGCCAGTGCGTTTCAACTCTGCGCTCGCTCGTGGCGCTGGCGCTCATCCTCGGTGTGCTTTCCCGCCGTCGCCGCGGCGCTTCCGGTGGACGGCTTCACGCTCCCGGTGTTCCGGAGTCAGGCTCCCGCCGGCGGGGGGACGTTGGTCGACCTTCATCCCGCCCTCGACCCGGCCCGGAAGGTGGACGGCGATGTCAGCGACTGGACGGGCCACCTACCCGGCTTTGGCGGAGCCGAGATGTACTCCCACGGGGAGCTGGTGTACGAGGACCACATCTTCGACGCTTACGGTCCCTCCAACTCCTACGACGCGGCCCGGATGTCGGTCATGGACCCGGCGGTCTCCGCCGTACCCGAGTTCTACCGCCTGGATCCGGCCTACCAGTACCTGCCCGGGGAATTCGGGATCCCCACCGGTCCGCTGGAGGCCGGGACCAATTACGGCAAGGACCCGATGGAGGACCAGGCCGACCTGTCACAGGTCCGCCTGGGAACGGACGCCCACCGAGACCTGTGGCTGCTGGCTCGGACCACGACGATGGACGATGCCCACCCGGGCACCGCCCTTCTGGTCCTGCTGCGCACGCGCCCCGTACACGGCTCATACAAGGTGCCTTTCAACAGCGGCCTGACCACGACCAGAGCCAACATCGCGGTCTTCTTGCACGGGAGCTACGGGGCGTGGGTGGACCTCGCCGATCCGAGCCAGCTGCACCTCCTCCCGACCGGGTCGGTGGCCACGAACGCCCACGGCTACAACAACGCCATCGAGTCGCGCCTTCCGGCCTCGCTGCTGGGTGGGCGCAGACATCAGGTCAGCGTCGCCCTGGCCGCCGGGCTGGCCAACGCGACCGGGACCGCCCTGGCCACCCTGCCGCTCCAGCCCAACGTGGCCAACGTGGCCTTCCGCACCCACGAGCCGGCGCGCGACTGGTGGGACAAGGACCAGGCCCTCGAGCTTTACAAGGGGACCATGGACGAGTTCTTCACAACGGCCAACCTGGACCGGATGGCCGCCGGGGCCAACCAGCGCTACGTCCCGGGCCCCGGCTACCACGACCGGATCTTCACCTCCACGGCCAACATCTCCCAGGAGCAGGGGACGGATGGGATCCTCCAGCACTACGGCGTCTACCTGCCCTCCGACTACGTGCCCGGTCGACTGACGCCAACGCAGTACTGGTTCCACTTCCGGGGCGGCAACGCCCATATCGCCGCCGCGGTGGTGCCCGGCGTGATCTGGGACATGGGCGAGCACGAGCACTCGATCGTGATCACTCCCGACGGCCGCGGCGAGGCGGGCTGGTACGTGGGGCAGAGCCAGGAGGACGTGTTGCAGGTGTGGGCCGATTCGCACCGGCTGTTCTCAATCGACCGCAACCGAACGTACATCGCCGGCCACTCGATGGGTGGATGGGCCTCATACCTGCTCCCGATCGAGCATCCCGACTGGTTCGCGGCCGCCTTCCCGGCCTCGGGCCCGGTCACCCAGGGCGCTTACACGGGGGTGTACTTCAAGGGCTGCGACAAATACGTGCTCGGCGGGGACAGCCCGTGCTTCACCGCGGCCAACGGTGGCAAGCCGCGGGCCGAGTACACCGAGCCGCTCCTGACCAACCTGCGCTGGGTTCCGTACGCGATCTACCAGGGCACCAACGACGAACTCGTCCCCACGACCGGCGTGACGATCCAGGTCAACCGGTTGCGCCAGCTCGGCTTCCGCTACCAGTACTACCTGTTCCCGGGCCAGGAGCATTACGGCCCCCCGATCGCCGACCAGTGGGTCCAGGGCGCGGACTACGAGCATCAGTTCGTCCGTAACCCCGACCCGCCCGAGGTGACGTACATCCGAAGCATGCCGTTCGAGCACGCGATTGAGACGGTCAACTCAAACGGCGTGCGGTTCCACTTCCCGCTGGACCACGCCTACTGGATGTCCGGGCTGGAGCCGGTGAACCGGAAGAACGGCGCGGCCTACTTCAACGGCCGCTCGCTGGCCATTCCGGACCCGCCGCACGCGCTCGTCCCCGAGACCGGCCCCCCGGCGGCGCCGGAGCAGAACTACCCATACGCGATGACCGGCCAGGCCTGGAGCACCGACGAGTCGGCCGCCGGCCCGACGTCGAACGGCTTCGCCATCACGCTGAGCGGCACCCGCGCGGTCACGCTGGACACGACGCGGATGAGGCTTCAGGACTGGCGGACCGTGTCCGGGACCGTGAAGAGCTCAGCCCCACTGGCGCTGACGCTGCGCGGCGACTGGCCGGGCCAAGCGGTTGTGCGCCTGGATTGCCGCCCGGCCGACGTGTACCGCTCGGCCGGATCCCTGGCCGTCGCCGTCCCCGCGGGCCGGCACACGGTCAGCATCGGCCGCCGGACGGCCGGCTGCTAGCCGGCGGCGCCGTCCCTCTCCACGACCACACAGCGCAGATCGCGCGGCGCACCCTGGGCACGGAGCCGCTTGGCCCGGGAGGTTCTCAGCCCGCTCAGGTCCAGGCGCTCAAGCGCTCGGTCGGACACGACGACCTGGTCGGCCTTGCCCGTGTCGGCCACCCGGGCGGCGATGTTGACGTCCACCCCCAGGTAGTCGCCGCCCAGCTTGCGCGGCCGGCCCCAGTGCACCCCGGCCCGCATCCGGGGCCGATAGCCGCTCACGGAGACGGCGGAGAGCGCCTCCTGGGCGTCGAGCGCCGCGTCCACGGCCTCCTGAGCGCTGAAGAACACGGCCATCAGCCCGTCCCCGAGCCGCTTGACGATCCGTCCCCCCCGGTCCTGGATCGCGCTCTCAACGACGGTCCCCACCTCCCGCAGCAACTCGACCGCGGCACCGTCGCCCGCCTCGAGCGCCCATGAGGAGAACCCCACGAGGTCGGTGAACAGGACGGCCAGCTCACGGTCCCCCAGTCCCCGGCCGGTGGCCTCCGAGAGCGACTGCCAGAGCTGGAGCCCGGCCAACCCCAGCTCCTTGACGGCGCTCTCGCGCTCGGGCTGGAGGGCCGAGACCCCGCGGGCTATCACCTGCACCGGCGTCTCGCCCGCGGTGGACAGGGGGTCCCCAAAGCGCTCGTCGCCCGGCAGCCGCGTGCGCAACCGCCGCGCGAACGACAGGAGCCCCGGCCTGGTGTCCATCCGCACGGCCGCCTGCCGTAATCGCGCCGCTCGCTGGGCAGCGCCGCGGGCCGCCTGCTCGCGGTCCTCCGCCACCGTGTTCGGCTCGGCCTGCTGGCGATCCAAAGCACGCCGAGGATAGGCCGTCGCACCGCGCGGGCCGCTGGACGTTCGTCGTAGCTGCTTCATCTGACCTGACGCTCGGGGCGTACGATCACTCTGCCTGCCGGCACGGGAATGGGCAGGGCCCGTCCCGGCTTCGGCGTCGTGGAGACGGAGAGACGTGATTGGCCAGCAGTGGTTTGGGACCCTGTCTCGGTCGGCCCCTCACCCGACCGTCGGTCGAGCTGGCTCCGTTTGGGCCTTCGCCGGCGTCGCGTCCATCGGGGTGGCGATCCACGCGGCCTTTGCGCTGGCGGACGCGAGGGCCGCTCCGGTTGACGACTGGCTGTACTGCGGTCTCTTCTTCCTGGCCGCGTTCAGCTGTGCCGCTCGCGGGCGCCGCGACGGGGGCGGCCCGTGGATCCTGGCGGCGGTCGGCGTCCTCGTCTGGGGGGCCGCCGAGATCGTCTTCCGCGCCTCGACCCCGAACCCGCACACGCCGTATCCGGCGACAACGCAGGCCATGCTGTTCGTCGCCTTCACCCTGGCCTACACGACGCTGGCCCTGCTGGCTCGCGATCGCGTGCGCCGCTTTGACGCCGTGCTGGCGCTGGACGGGGCGCTGGCGGGTCTGGCCGCCGCCTCCCTGGCCGCGGTCCTGCTGTTCCCCGTCACGCACCACCCCGTCACCGCGGCGCCGCCGCGGCTGTTCCTGCTCGGGGGCGTGATCGGCTTGGCGTTCGTGGTCACGGTCCTCGGGATGACCGGATGGCGACCGGGCCCGTCGTGGGCGGTGCTGGTAGTGGCGATCGTGGTGAACGTCCTCGGCGACGTGGTCCTGGTTCACCTGGCCAATGCGGGACGGTTTCATCGCGGCTCGGCCGCCGACACGCTGTTCGTCTCATCTGCGCTTCTGATCGGACTGGCGGCGTTCTTCCCCACCGGCCACGCAGGGATTCCCCACAGCCCGGCGGGTCGACTGGCCGCCCCGCTGCTCAGCTCCGTGGCTGCCTTCACCGTCGTGGCGGCCGCGGTGGCCAGCGACGTGAGCGGGCTCGCGGCCGCTCTCGCGCTGGCCTGCCTCGGGCTGATGATCGTCCGCATGTCGGTCGCGTTCGAGCTGCTTGAGAGCAGCCGCGGCGAGGCCCTGAGTGACCCGCTCACCGGGCTCGGCAACCGCCGCCTGCTGATGCGGGATTTGGAAACCCGGCTCGGGGGCGCCGGCGAACCGTCGCGATTCACTCTGGCGCTCTTCGACCTCGATGGGTTCAAGCGCTACAACGACACCTTCGGTCACCCCAGCGGCGATGCTCTGCTCGTCCGTTTGGCCGGCCGTCTGGCCGCGGCCGTGGCCCCCGGGGTTGCGTACCGCATGGGCGGCGATGAGTTCTGCGCGCTCCTTCAGGGCGGGGGGTCCGACGCCGCGGCAGCGTTGGCCCGGGCCCACCAGGCGCTGTCCGAACGCGGCGACGCCTTTTCCATCAGGAGCTCCTCAGGTGTGGCCGCGTGTCCTGGCGAGGCGAACACGGTCCGGTCGGCTCTCCGAATCGCCGATGCGCGGATGTACGCCGCCAAGGCGTCGCGCGACCTGGCCCAGGCCCAGACCCGCGACGCCATCCTGAAGATGCTGCAGGAGCGCGACCCCAGGCTTCACGGTCACATGCGGGCCGTGGCCGCGCTGGCGCTCCGGGTCGCCCGCCGGCTCGGTGTCGATGCGGTCACCGCCGCGCAGATCGAACGGGCAGCCGAGCTGCACGACATCGGGAAGATCGCCGTGCCCGATGCGATTCTGCACAAGTCTGGCGCGCTCACTGACGACGAGCAGCGTTTCATGCGGGAGTACCCGATCGTGGGCGAGCGGATCCTGCGCGCCGCTCCCTCGCTGGCCCCCGTAGCGGGTCTTGTCCGCTCGTGCCACGAGCACTGGGACGGCAGCGGCTATCCCGATGGACTCCGCCACGAGGAGACGCCGCTGGGGGCTCGGATCATCGCGGTCTGCGACGCCTACCACTCGATGCGCTCGGCCCAGTCCTATCGCCGTGCGCGCACGAGCAGTCAGGGACTGGCCGAGTTGCGCCGCTGCGCTGGAAGCCAGTTTGATCCGGCCGTCGTCCACGCACTGGTCGCCGAGCTGGAGAACCCGGGCTCACGTCCGTCGCGCGGACCCCCTCCACGCCGTGATCGTGACCACCCGGTCCGGACACGATCGCGGGAGGGTGAGGGAAAGGGCAGCGCCAACGGCGACGCCAACGCCGGCGGCGGCGAGCTGCGCTTGTCCGAGGTTCTGTCGGGGCTCTCGCACGCGCTCGATCTAACCGAGGGCCAGGCCAGAGGCCATGCTGAGCGGAGCTGCCTGATCGGCATGCGACTCGCGGCCGTGCTCGGACTAGACGACGAGATGCGTTCATCGCTGTTCTACGCGCTGCTGCTCAAGGACGCGGGGTGCTCGTCGAACGCCGCCAAGGTGGCGGCGCTGTTCGGTGCCGACGACGCGGTCGTGAAGAGCTCGCGCCGGCTCACCGACACGAGCAGCCTGTCAGAGTCATTCCGCCACGCTCTGCGCATCGCGGGCGCCGGCTCGCCGCCGCTGACTCGGGGCCGACACTTCGCCGCCGTGCTCAGATCCGGCCGGGCCGGGGCGCGGACGCTGATCGAGCTCCGCTGCGAGCGGGGTGCGGCCGTCGTTCGGGGGCTCGGTCTGGGCGAGGTCGCGGCCCAGGCGATCATGGATGTCGACGAGCACTGGGATG
This sequence comes from uncultured Solirubrobacterales bacterium, assembly GCA_963705785.1. Taxonomy (GTDB): domain Bacteria; phylum Actinomycetota; class Thermoleophilia; order Solirubrobacterales; family Solirubrobacteraceae; genus Palsa-465. The sequence continues at coordinate 76,049 of CAVPKV010000068.1, forward strand.
GCCAGGGCTACCCGGCAGGGATCTCTGGCGATCAGATCTCGCTGGCGGGCCGCGTCCTCTGCATCGCCCAGACCGCCGAGGTGTTCTGGCAGCACGGTGGACCCGAGGCCGCCCGCGAGATCGCCCGGCGGCGACGCGCGAGCTGGTTCGATCCCGTCCTGGTCGATGCGCTGCTCAAGCTGGAAGGCGACGAGGCCTTCTGGGACTCGGTCGCGATGCCGGTCGTGACGGCGCTCGAGCCGCCCGACCGCGTGCTCGTGGCCGACGCGCCGCGCCTTGACCGGGTGGCGCAGGCGTTTGCCTCAATCGTCGACGCCAAGTCGCCCTACACCGCCCATCACTCCGACGGGGTGGCCGCGATCGCGGTCGCGCTGGCCAGGATGCTCGGCCTGGACACCAACACCCAGGCCACCTTGCGTCGCGCAGCACTCCTGCACGACATCGGGAAGCTCGGGGTCTCAAATCGGATCCTGGACAAGCCAGGCCCGCTGGGACCCGACGAGTGGGAGACGGTTCGTCTCCATCCCCGCTGGTCGATGGAGATCCTGGCCCCGGTGCGGGCGTTCCGCGAAGTGGCAAGGATCGCCGGTGCTCACCACGAACGGCTCGATGGCAGCGGCTATCACCGGGGGCTGACCGCCCAGCAGCTGGACTCGCCCTCCCGGATCCTCGCTGTGGCGGATGTGGCGGAGGCGCTCTGTGCCGAGCGTCCCTACCGGCATGCCTTCAGCCCGGATGAGGTGCTGAGCATGGTGCGCGTGGCGGCGGGGCGAACGTTGGACGCCGACGCGTGTGCGGCGGTTGAGGATGTGCTGCCGGGGTGGGCGGCGGGGGGGCGGGGCGACCACGGAGCGGGACGGCGGTAGCGCACGCGCAGGCCAGCAGGCCAGCAGGCCAGCAGGTCGAGTGGCGGGGGCAGGATTCGAACCTGCGAAGGCTGAGCCGCGAGATTTACAGTCTCGTCCCTTTGACCGCTCGGGAACCCCGCCGCGGCGGTCGAGTCTAGCGTTCGGGCACTGGCTCAGCCGGCGTCCGACGGAGTAGCGGACCGCCTTGCTCGACCTCGAATTCGGCATATTTCGGGCCACCCAGCATCAGGAGGGAGCGCGCTTCGAGAGCAGGGGATGGGATGAACCACCGCCTGCCGTCGCCCACGTGGACGAACAACCGGTCGCATCGCGATGGGTCGAGGTACTTGATGATCCCGCTCCAACTCTGATTGCCGCCGGAAGTTGAGATGCGCACCTCCCACCGAATGCTCGCCGGCGCCGACCGCAGGGATCTGCCGGCGTTGCGACCAATGATCTAGCCGAGCGGCAAGAGTTAATGGTCGCCCGTGCCTTCGTCGATGGCAAATGAAAGGAATCGGACCGCTGAGTAGGTGCGTGCTCGAGCACCACGCGTTCCCCTTCTCCCAGCCCAGGCAAGCCCGTCGGCAGTGACCGGGGGTTGTCTGACTCTTATCCGTCGCCGCTCCATCGCGGGGAACAGGAACCCAAATGAGGATCGAAGAAATGCGCAGACTGACGTTCGCCGGAACCAGGGCCGGTCGCGAGGCGGAGGCCGGAGCGCCAGCGCGCGCCTCGGGCCACTGGCCCCGCCGTCGTTGGTTCGTGGTCCTCGGGGTCTACCTCCTGGTGTACGTCAGCTCGCTGGTCTGGCGCTGGATCCCTGTCGATCAGAGCCTTGTCGGTCAAGCGGCCATGTCACCGCTGGCCCTGGTCGCGGCGGTGATGGCCTGGCAGGCATCGCGGAGAGTCCGAGGGTCGCGGCGCACCGCGCTGGCCTGGCGGCTGGTCTCTCTGGCCCTGTTCGGCCAGTTCGCAGGCGGAATCGCCGCCGCCACCTACCATCTGCTCGGGCAGAGTCCATACCCGTCGCTGGCGGATCCGCTGTACCTCAGTTTCTATCCGCTGATGCTGGCCGCGTTGCTGGCCGTGCCGCATGGGCGGCGGGCCCGATCGCAGAACGTGCGGCTGGCGCTGGATCTCGCGACCACGGCGCTCGGCGTGGCAACGGTCATGTGGTACGTGCTGATCGCGCCGACCGCCCGGGCCGGGGGGCAGAGCACGCTGCAGATGGCGTTCTCCCTTGCCTACCCGGTCGCGGACGTGATCCTGATCGTCGGCGTGGCCTCGCTCCTGTTGCGAGGGGTCCCAGAGAGCATGCGGCGAGCGTTGTGGTTGGTGACGGCCGCCCTGTGCATGTTCGTCATCGGCGACGTGCTGTACGCATACGTGACGCTGCACGGCGTCTTTGCGGACAGCAACGCCCTGAACCTCACGTACGCGGTGGCCTTTGCGCTGTTCATCCTGGCCGCCCGGTGCCAAAGCCCAGCGGACGCGTCTGCCGCCAGGGTCATCAGGCCGCCCGGGGTCAGTTGGGTGCCATACATCGCGGTCTCCGCCGGATTCGCGGTGCTCTTGGTCTCGGCGCTCTCGGACACGCCCGGCACCACGGTCATCGCCGTTGCGGCGACAGCGCTCGCCGTCCTGGTGATTGCTCGGCAGCTGGTAGGTCAGCACGAGCTGCTGGCCGCGCGGAACGAGCTGAAAACGCTTGCCACCACCGATCCACTGACCGGGCTCGGCAATCGCCGCCAGTTGCTGGACGACCTCCGGCGCCGGTTCCAGACGGTGACCGATGCCCAGCCCGGGCTGCTCATGCTCTTGGACCTCAACGGCTTCAAGAATTACAACGACACGTTCGGACACCCGGCCGGCGACGCCCTGCTGGTCCGCCTCGGCCACGCCCTGACGGAGGCCGTCGGAGTCTTCGGTGGCCGCGCCTATCGGCCGGGAGGCGACGAGTTCTGCGTGATCGCCTCCGACGCGTCGAAACGGCCCGCGCTCGAGCACGCGGCGAGCCTGGCCCTGTCCGAGCGGGGCAAGGGCTTCACCATCTCAACCGCATACGGGAGCGTCGTGATTCCCGACGACGCCGGCGATCCCACCGAAGCCATGCGCAAGGCCGACAACGCTATGTACGCGCAAAAGAGCTCCGGACGCGTCAGCGCAGGGCGTCAGAGCGCGGACGTGCTGCTGAGCGCCCTAATCGAGCACCACCCCCAGCTGGGCGACCACCTCACTGGCGTCGCGGAACTCGTTCAGGCGGTCGCCAGGCGACTGCACGTCGACGGCGATGACCTCGCCCGACTGCGCAACGCCGCCCTCCTGCATGACATCGGGAAGATCGCGATCCCCGACAGCATCATCAACAAGCCGGGCGCGCTGGACGATGACGAGTGGGCCTTCGTCCGCCGCCACACCCTGATCGGCGAGCGGATCCTCATCTCCGCCCCCGCACTCCGCGGTGCCGCCCGGCTCGTGCGCTCCTCGCACGAGGCCTTCGACGGCTCCGGCTACCCGGATGGACTCGCCGGCGACGCGATCCCACTTGGATCCCGCGTGATCGCCGTCTGTGATGCCTTCGACGCCATGATCTCAAGCCGCCCTTATTCGCCATCGAAGGCGATCGACGAGGCGGTCGCGGAACTGCGTCGCTGCGCCGGAGCGCAGTTCGACCCCGCCATCGTCAGCGCGTTCGAGCGGGTCATGATTGAACGCGCGCGGGTACCGACCACCACGGCGCGTGAACCTGCATACGCGGAGCCGGCGAGCGGTGCTGCACTCCTGGTCGACTGTCTCCCTACGACGCGTCTCTGAGTCGCTGGGCCTCGGGCAGCGCCTCGAGCTTCTTCAGCGTGTGGTTCTCAATCTGGCGGATGCGCTCGCGGGTCACGTTGAACGCCCGGCCCACCTCTTCGAGCGTGTACGGGCGCTCGCCGGTCAATCCAAACCGCATCTCGATCACCTCGCGCTCCCGCACCGGCAAGGTCGCCAAGGCCCGGCGCAGGTTCTCCCGGCGCAGGTGCTCGGCCGCCTGCTCGAACGGCGACTCGGCCGTCTGGTCCTCGACGAAGTCGCCCAGCTCGGAGTCTTCCTCCTCGCCGATCGGCTTCTCCAGTGAGATCGGCTGTTGGGCCATGCGCATGACGTCGCGGACCTCTCGCACGGTCGTCTCCAGCTCGGCGGCGATCTCATCGGGGGTCGGCTCCCGGCCCAGCTGCTGGATCAGCTGTCGCTCCACGTGCACGACCTTGTTGAGCTTCTCCACCATGTGGACGGGGATCCTGATCGTCCGCCCCTTGTCGGCGATCGCCCGGGTGACGGCCTGGCGGATCCACCAGGTGGCGTACGTGGAGAACTTGTAGCCGCGGCGATAGTCGAACTTCTCCACGGCGCGGATCAGGCCCATCGAACCCTCCTGGATCAGGTCCAGGAAGGTCAGCCCGCGGCCCAGGTACGACTTGGCGATCGAGACCACCAGCCTCAGGTTCGCTTCAATCATCTGCTGCTTGGCCGCCATGTCGCCCCGCTCGATCCTCCGAGCCAGCTGGATCTCCTGCTCGGCGGTGAGCAGGTTCACCCGTCCGATGGAGCGCAGGTAGAGCCGGAGCGAATCGAGCGAGGGCTCGACGGTCAGGTCGACCTCGACCTTCTTGGTGGCGGGCGGATCGGGCTGCGGCTCGGATCGTTCCTCGGTCGCGCGCTCCACCGAGCCCGACTCGGACTTGGCCGGCGCGCCGCCGGCCACAACCACCTCGATCCCGGCCTCGTCCAGGAACGTGTGCAGCTCCTGAACCTGCTCCTTTGAGACCTCGACCTCCTCCAGGCAGGCCTCGATCTCGGCGTAGGTCAAATAACCCCGCTCCTGCCCCCCGGCGATCAGCGTGCGCAGCTCATCCAGCTCCGCAATCGGAGCTTCGTCCCCCAACAGAACCATTCCCTCTTCGCTCACGGCCCCTGAGCCTCTCTCAACTCCCGATTGCCCCGGCGGGCCACTCTCTCCCAACCACATGCGACGGTCACGTTCCGTGGCGTGACCTGCGCGATTGATAGCACAAATCCGGTGGATTACCACCTCCCGCAGCCTCCCGCCCATGCGGGAAGAATCGCCGGCCGTTGCTCGCCCATCGCTGGGGCGCCGCCGCGGCCGCACCATTCGCGCCCTCTACCCTTCACTCACATGGCTTCCAATCGCTCATCCAGCAGCACGACGATCGACGTCCAGGCGCAGACCCCAAGCGTGGCGCTTGGCCTGTCCCGGGTGGGCGTTACCGGGGTTGAAAAGGTGATCCGGATTCGCCAGAACGGATCCACGCAATTGTTCTGGGCTCGCTTTGAGTGCGTGGTCGAACTGGGCGCAAATCAGAAGGGCGCGCACATGTCCCGCTTCGAGGAGGTGGTCAACGAGGCCATCGGCGAGGTCGTGCTGGGCGAGTCGACGTTCAAGGCGGAGACGCTGGCCGAGCACATCGCGCAGTTGGTTCGTGCCCGGCAGAACGCCCGCCGGGCCGAGGTCACCGTGGAGGCCCGCTTCCCCGAGCACAAGCCCGCGCCCGTGTCGGGGATCCAGACCCAGGAGCTGTACACGCTGCACGGCTCGGCCATCTGCACGACGCGCGGCACCCGGCGCCTGATCGGCGTAACCGCCCAGGGAATCACCGCCTGTCCGTGCGCTCAGGAACTGGTGGCCGGTGCGGCGGCCGAGCGTCTGCTGGAGCAGGGATTCGACCAGGAGGAGGTCCAGCGCATCCTCCAGACGGTTCCCGTGGCCACCCACAATCAGCGCGGCCTGGGGACGCTCCACATCGGCTGCACCGAGCGCTGCGAGGACGAGATCGACGCCGCCACGCTGCTCGAGATCGTCGAGCAATCGATGTCGTCGGAGATCTATGAGCTGATGAAGCGCTCAGACGAGGCGCACGTGGTGGAGAAGGCCCACCGGCGGCCGCGTTTCGTGGAGGACTGCGTCCGCGAGATGGTCCAGGGCGTCGTCGAGCGCTTCCCGGACCTGGCCGACGCGGCTTTCGTGAGCGCCCGCCAGGTCAACCTGGAGACGATCCACCAGCACAACGTGGTGGCCGAGCGCTTCGGCACGCTGGGCGAGGTCCGCCACGAGCTCCGGACGGGTGAGCCCGTCCCCGTCCATACGAGCCGCCAGGCCTGGCTCGATCAGCTGCCCTGAGGCTGAGACGGGTCCGCGGCCTCCGGCGTCCGAGCGGTGAGCCCGCGGCGCAGGCCGAAGAAGTAATCCGCGCCGGACAGGACGGTCACGGCCACGGTGACGTAGATCAGCGCGGAGAGCCACACCGGTCGCCCGTGCACGGCGATCAACGAGATCACCATCGCCACCTGCACCGCCGTCTTGATCTTGCCCCAGGGACTGGCGGCGATCACGACGCCCTGAGTGGCCACCGCCATCCGAAGCGCGGTCACCGCGAACTCGCGGGCGATGATCACCATCGCCACCCACGCCTCGAGCCGCCCGAGTGACACGAGCGCGACCAGCGCGGCCACGATCAGGAGCTTGTCGGCCACCGGATCCATCAGCTTGCCGAAGTTGGTTACCCAGTTGCGCGACCGGGCCAGGTAGCCGTCGATGGCGTCGGTCAGCGAGGCCATCGCGAACACGATCGCGGCCAGCAGGTCGCCGCTCCCGCTCTTCTCAAGCAGGGCCACCACGAGCACGGGGACGAGCAGGATCCGCACCACGGTCAGAAGGTTGGGGACGTTCAGGGGGACCATCGCTCAGCAACGCTACCGGGCCGACGGCCGCAGTCATGCAAGGATCCGGTGATGCGCGCGATGGTCCTCGAGCAGCCGGGCAACCGCTGAAGCCGGCCACGCTCCCCGACCCCGAACCCGGGCCGGGTCAGCTCAAACTGAAGGTCGAGGCCTGCGCGGTGTGCCGGACCGATCTGCATCTGCGCGACCGGGAGATCGAGCCCGGAAAGCTGCCCGTCGTCCTGGGCCACCAGATCGTCGGCCGGACGGAGGACGGCCTACGGGTCGGGGTGCCCTGGCTGGGCTGGACCGACGGGACGTGCGAGTACTGCACGAGCGGCCGCGAGAACCTGTGCCCGAAGGCCCGGTTCACCGGTCGGGACATCGACGGGGGCTACGCCGAGTGGACGGTGGCCGACGAGCGCTACTGCCTTCCGCTCCCGGACGGCCCGGCGGACGAGGAGCTGGCCCCGCTCCTGTGCGGAGGGCTGATCGGATACCGCGCGCTGACCTTCACGGGCGACGCCGCCCGGCTGGGCCTGTACGGCTTCGGCTCGGCGGCCCACATGATCTGCCAGGTGGCCGTCCACCAGGGCCGTGAGGTGTTCGCCTTCACCCGGGCGGGCGACGAGGCGACCCAGGAGTTCGCCCGCAGCCTGGGGGCGACGTGGTCGGGCGCCAGCGACGAGATCCCGCCCGAGCCGCTCGATGCGGCGATCATCTTCGCCCCGGTCGGGGCGCTGGTCCCCCAGGCTCTCAAGGTCCTGGGGCCCGGAGGAGTCGTCGTGTGCGCCGGGATCCACATGTCGGACATCCCCAGCTTCCCCTACGAGCAGCTGTGGATGAGCGGAGGTCGTGTCGGTGGCCAACCTGACCCGCCAGGACGGACACGAGTTCCTGGACCTCGCCCCAAAGGTCCCGATCCGCACCACGGTCACCACGTACCCGCTGGACCAGGCCGAGCAGGCGCTCAGCGATCTGCGGGCCGGCCGCTTCGAGGGGACCGCCGTCCTGATCCCCTGAGGGCTACGCTCACAGACATGCCCCTCATTCCCATGGTCATCGAGCGCACGGCCCGCGGCGAGCGCGAGTTCGACATCTACAGCCGGCTCCTGAACGAGCGGATCATCTTCCTGGGCAACCCGATCGACGACATCGTGGCCAACCTGATCGTGGCTCAGCTGCTGCACCTGGAGTCGCAGGACCCCGACAAGGACATCTCGATCTACATCAACTGCCCCGGCGGCTCGATCTACTCGGGCCTGGCGATCTACGACACGATGCAGTTCATCAAGCCTGAGATCCAGACGATCTGCATCGGGATCGCGATGTCGATGGGCTCGCTGCTGCTGACCGCAGGCGCGAAGGGCAAGCGCTTCTCGCTGCCCAACAGCCGGATCCTGATCCACCAGCCATCGGCGGGCTTCGAGGGGCAGGCCTCAGACATTCAGATCCACGCTCAAGAGATCCTCAACGTCCGCCGCCGGATCGACGAGATCTACGCCCAGCACACCGGCAAGACCGTCGACGAGGTGAACCAGGACATGGAGCGCGACCGCTTCTTCAGGGCCGACGAGGCGGTCGAGTACGGGCTGATCGACCGGGTGATCGAACACCACTGATCCTGAGCAACCCGCCGGTGCATGCACCGGCGGGCCGGCGGGTGCATGCACCCGCCGGAGGGGGCGTGCATGCACGCCCCCGAACTACATCACCGCGTGCTCGATCCAGCCGAGGCCTTCGATCTCGATCCGGACCGCGTCTCCCGAGTTCAGGAACTGCGGCGGATCGAGCCCCATCCCCACGCCGCTGGGGGTGCCGGTCAGGATCAGATCGCCCGGCCGCAGCGTGCACGTCTGGGAGACGAACGCCACCAGCTCCTGGCAGCCGAAGATCAGGTCGCCCGTGCTCGAGTCCTGACGCAGGTCGCCGTTGACCCACGTCCGCAGGCGCAGGGCCTCGGGGTCGGGGATCTCGTCAGCGGTGGTGATCCACGGGCCGATCGGGCAGAACGTGTCCGCGCCCTTGGCCCTCGTCCACTGGGGCTCTCGGCCCTGGAGGTCGCGGGCGGTGACGTCGTCGGCGATGCAGTAGCCGGCGATCCGACCCCCGGCCCCCATCACGATCGTCAGCTCGCCCTCGTAGTCCAGCCGGCGCACGACCTCCGGGCAGACGATCGGTCCGCCCGGAGGGGCCACCGAGCCCCGCACCTTGACGAACACGATCGGGAACTCGGGGCGCTGGGCGCCGGTCTCCTCGATGTGCTTGGCGTAGTTCAGGCCGATCGCGTAGACGGTGCCGGGATCGGGCACCGGGGCCAGCAGCGCCACGTCCTCCAGCGGCCAGCGGTCGGCGTGGATTGGGTGCCCGCCCACCCCGGCCCCGGCCAGCACGTCGGCCACGGTGAGCTCGGGCGCAAACGCCCGAACCTGGCCGTCCACGACCTCGCCGGCGCGGACCGCCCCGTCCGGAGCCTGGACCGTGACGAGCCTCAATGGCTGGCCGAGGCCGGTTCCTCGTCGTGGCTCGGGGCCAGCACGTGGGTCACGGGAAGTCCCAGGCCGCGCGCCTTGCTGATCAGGTCGAGCTTCAGCCAGCGTGAGCGCCCCAGAGACAGGGTCGAGATGATGATCTCGTCGAAGCCCCCGAGGTTGACCGCATCCTCGATCGCCATCAGGGGCTCGGCGTCGCCGATGCTCCCGGTGACCTCATGGCCGGCGGCGTCGGTGAGCTTGGGGAGGGCGTCGGCCAGGACCCGTTGGGCTATGTCCTCACCCGTGTCCTGGGGATCCACCACCTTGTGCATGCCGTGGGGCTGGCGGGGGACGACCAGGTGGAACTTGACCGGGCCCTGCTGGGCGCGCTCCCTGACCGCCTCGATCAGAGGTGTCGTAGCGGCCGTGTGATGGGCGATGACAAGCACCTTCGCGTGGTCCGGCACAGCTCACCTCCAGGATCGATTACGCGCGGCGAGTATTCCACCACTCGGGGGCCCGAGCAAGCGCTCAGCCCAACCGGGCGGCCAGCTCCGAGGCGTTCATGTGGGCGATGGCCTGGATGGAGATCTGCGGGTTGACGCCCGAGGCGGTCGGGAAGCTAGAGCCGTCCATCACGTACAGGCTGCGGACATCCCACGTCTGGCCCGCCGGGTCGCAGGCCGAGCTCGCAGGCGATCCCCCCACTCGGGCCGAACCCATGATGTGGAACGAGCCCAGGACGACCTGACCCGGCCCGTAGCCGGCGGCGTCGACCTCGGCCATGAAGCTTCCGCGAGAACCGCTCGAACCGGGGTCGTAGGCGACCCACCGGTTCTGCGAGGAGAAGATCCGGCGCGCGCCGGCGGCCTCCAGGATCTGGGCGGCGCCGTCGATGCCGGTGCGCAGGTGAGCGGCGTCATAGTCGGAGAGCTTGTACCGGACGACCGGCTCGCCGTCGCGCCCGACGCGGACCTCCCCGCCGTCGCGGTCGCGGAGCAGAACTCCCATCGGGACCGTTCCCGACAGCCCCTGCATCAGCGCGAAGTGGTCCCGGGACCCGCGCCAGGGAGCGAAGTTGAGGAACAGGTGAGGGTGGTTGGCCGCGGTCTCGTACTTGACCCCGTATCCGTTGTCCAGGTCACGGTGCTGGTCTGAGTAGAGCGCCTGCATCACGCCCTCCCAGGGTTTGAGCTCCTCGTCGAAGATTCCGAACACCGCCGCGGCGGGATGGAGGTGCAGGTGCCGGCCGATGTTCGGGTTCTGGAGTCCCGAGCGCCTGAGCAGCGCTGGGGTGTGAATCGCGCCGCATGAGACGACCACCGCGCGCGAGCGGATCTTGACCCGGTGTCCTTCCACGGTCTGGCCCTCCAGGCCGACGGCGGCTCCCCCCTTCACGACGATCCTCTTCACGCTCGTGCGCACGATCAGCCTGGTCCCCACCTTGTGGGCGTCGGCCAGCCACGTCTTGACCACCGACTGCTTGGCCCCGACGCGGCAGCCCAGCCCACAGTAGCCGCACTCCTTGCCCTGGGCGCAGGCCCGCACGCCGCGCGGCATCACGTCGACGTGCCACCCGAGCTTGACGCACCCCTCCTGGAGCTTCTGCTCGCGCGTGGACGGGTCGTTGTACTCCTGGCTCACTCCCAGTCGGTCGCAGACAGCCTCCAGACTGGCCGTGTACAGCTCGCTGGTGAAGGCCGGGACGCCGTGCCCCGCCCACTCCTCCCGGACCTCGTCGGGCGTCGGGAACGAGGTCGAATAGTTGACGACCGTCCCTCCGCCCAGGCACGAGCCCGCGATCAGCGACACGCTCTGGTCGTGGGTGGCACTGGGTGCGCCCATGTAGTACCGCGTGATCGCCCCCAGCTCGGAGCCGTCGAAGTCCTGGTCGTCGTAGTAGTCCCCGGTCTCGACGACGATCACGTCCAAACCCGCCCCGGCCAGGACTCCGGCGGCGGCGCCGCCGCCCGCTCCGGAGCCCACGATCACCACGTCGCAGTCGAGCTCGGTGTCCCTGTCGATCGGTGTGGGCGAGAGCGCCTTGGGCGGGGCGTCGGGGAGGAGGCCGAGCGGACCGTCGTAGCCGATCGCGTCCCAGGCCGGATTGCGGTCCCCCGGCGGGAGCATGTAATAGAACAGCAGCGCGCCCTTGCGCAAGGCCTGGAAGGCGGCGCGGCGCTGGGGTGAGCGCGAGTCGGCCCAGGCGCGCAGGACCCGTTCCCGTCGCTCCTGGTCGAGCCCGCTGAACCGCCTCGGCCCGACACCTCCGAGCGCTCCCAGCGCGGGCGAGTCCCAGAGCGAGAGCAGCAGAGCCAGCTGGCGGCGCTCGGCGGATCGCGGGTTGAGCGCCACCGCCTCGGTGAGCGCCTCGGGGACGCCCAGCTCCCGAGCGCTACTGAGCCCGTCCCCGTCCGGACACAGCGTGTCGCAGATGTCGCGGAGCGCTCCGAGCTGTCGGGGGTTGAGCGTCCAGGTGTCGGTCATCAGTGTTGCGGGTCAGAAATTCGGCGCCACAGAGACGGCTCGAATGGCGTCGAATTTATGACTCGGAACACTAAAACAGTGGCTCCTGATTCGAGGGTTCCGAGTCGTCGCGGGCCGTTCTGGCCCGCCGTCCCGCCAGCGCGTCCTCCAGGTCCCGGGCGATCGCCGCCTCCGACCGGGAGGCCACGACCGGCTCGGCAGATCCCCTCCGCGTACACGAGCGTCCGGCGGCGGTCGCCCCGCTCGGAACCCTCGAGCGGGACCAGGGCGAAGATCCGATCGGCCCGGATCAACTTTCCGTATCCGAGGGCGATCAGCGGGGGTACAACTCGCGCCACGAGGGAATCCTACGGGTACTGTGGCTGATATCACAGTTCCACCGGAGCCTCGTTGTTGGACGCGCGATACGTTGTAATTGCCGATGTCTAGGGAAGGAAATCACGCGTCGACAGGAAGCGGCGAGGGCCAAGCGGCGTTCGAGGAGGGCAACCGGCTGGCCCAGAAGGGCCAGTACGACCAGGCCGAGGAGGCGTACCTCAGGGCGGCCGAGCACGGACATCCGACGGGCGCCGCCTACGCCGGAGTTTTCGCCGAGTCGCATAACAACCCCGAGCAGGCCGAGCAGCTCTACCGTCAGGCCGACGAGGCCGGGGACGGTTTCGGCGCCTTCAGACTCGGCATGGTCCTGTCGCTCCAGGGCGAGTGGGACGCCGCCTCCCAGGCCTGGAAGCGAGCCGACGAGCGCGGCCAGGAGCAACCGCCGTTCGATCCGGCGGCGCTGGCCGCCAGTGGGGAGGAGCACCCGGCCGTCGCCGCCGCCGGGCCCGTTCGCGAGTCGACTCGCTCAGCCTTCGCCAACCCGGTCCTGCTCGGGGCGGTCACCGTGCTCGTGCTGCTGATCGGCGTCTTCCTGGCCTACAACTCCAACAGCGGATTCCCCTTCGTACCTACGCACGAGCTGAAGGTGGACATCGCCAACGGGACGTCGCTGCTCCCGGGCAACCAGGTCGAGGCCGGCGGTGGGGCCGACATCGGGATCGTGTCCTCCATGCACCCCGTTCGGCTCCCGGACGGGCGGACCGTGGCCCAGCTCGTCCTCCAGCTGGGTCAGTCCTATGGACCGATCCCAGCCGACTCCCGCGTGAGCATCGACACCCGCTCCGTCCTCGGGCTCAAGTTCGTCAACCTGCATCGCGGGAGCTCGCACCGCACGCTCCCCGACGGCGCCACGCTGCCGGCCTCCCAGACGACGGTGCCGGTCCAGTTCGACGACATCAACAAGCTGTTTGACGCCAAGACCCGCCCGGCGGTGCAGAAGGACCTGGTCGGGTTCGGCGACGCATTGGCCGCCCGCGGCTCCTCGCTCAACGACACCTTCGCGGCGCTGCCCGCGCTGCTGGGCCACCTGGAGCCGGTGGCCCGGTATCTGTCGAATCCGAGCACCCAGCTGACGCGATTCTTGACCGCTCTGAACGGGTTCTTTGCCACCGTGGCGCCGGTCTCCCAGGTCAACGCGCAGCTGTTCGGCGATCAGGGCACGACCTTTGAGGCGATCTCCCGGAGCGCGAGTGATCTGGAGAACACGATCCGCGAGTCGCCCGGAACGCTCGACGTCTCGACCGCCTCGCTGAAGGTCCAGCAGCCGTTCCTGGTCGACCTGACGACGTTCTCCCGCGACCTGCTGCCGGCGACGGCGTCGCTCAAGGCGGCGCTGCCCCAACTCAATCCGGCGCTCCAGGCGGGGATCCGGGTGCTCCCGCGGACCCCGGCGATGAACGTCAAGGCTGGAGGGCGTGCTCCGGGCGCTCAAGGCGCTGGCCCTTGACCCGGGCTCCAACCAGGCCTTGAACGGCCTGAGCACGACCGTGGGGATCCTCAACCCGATGATCAAGTACCTCGGCCCGTTCGTGACCGTGTGCAACACCTGGAGCTACTTCTGGGCCGACCTGGCCGACGTGGTCTCTCAGCCCACGACGATCGGAGCCTCGCAGCGGGCCCTGATCATGTTCGGCAACCAGCAGACCAACAACGTCAACCACCAGGGGGCCACCGCCCCGGCCAACGGCTACCAGCCTGGCGACGTTCCGGACCCGACCAAGGCCGACGCCGAGTACTACCACGGCCCGGCCTACGGGGCGGCTGTGACCAACCAGGGCACAGCGGACTGCGAGACCGGGCAGCGCGGGTACCCACTGGTCCTCAACCACCTCGATCCGCGCCACCGCTTGCTGGCGACCGACGCCCACAGCCTCGGTACCCAGGGCATGAACTTCACCGGCAGCCCCCGCGTGCCGGCCGGCGAGACGTTCTCCCGGAGCCCGACCACCGGGCCGCGGGTGCCCAACATCCCGTCCAACCCTTGATCGGGCCCGAGACCTTCGTCCTGGGCGGCGAGCTGGAGGTACGCCGGCTGGGGTTCGGGGCGATGCGCATCACGGGCCCGGGGATCTGGGGCCCGCCCGCCCGCCCACCCGCGGACCCGGCCGGCGCCGGGGCCCTGTTGCGGCGAGTGGTTGAGGCGGGGGTGAACCTGATTGACACGGCCGACTCGTACGGGCCCGAGGTGTCCGAGCACCTGATCGCCGAGGCGCTCTTCCCCTATCCCGAGGATCTGGTCGTGGCCACCAAGGGCGGGCTGACCCGCCCCGGGCCGGGGGTGTGGGAGCGGGCCGGCCGCCCCGAGCGACTCAAGCGGTGCTGTGAGGAGTCGCTCCGAAGACTGAAGCTCGAGCGCATCGACCTCTACCAGCTGCACGCGGTCGATCCGGCGGTGCCGATCGAGGACTCGGTCGCCGCGCTGGCCGAGCTCCAGCAGGACGGGAAGATCCGGATGATCGGGCTCTGCAACGTGACCGCAGAGGAGCTCGAGCGGGCGCAGCAGGTCGTCGAGGTCGTGTCAGTGCAGAACCGATACAACGTCGCCGACCGCAGCTCGGAGGACGTGCTGGAGGCGTGCGGTGAGCGGGGGCTGGGGTTCCTGCCCTGGTTCCCGCTGGCCACCGGCGACCTCGCCCGGGCGGACGGAGCTCTGAACGACGTCGCCCGCGCGCATTCGGCCACGACCGCCCAGGTGGCGCTCGCCTGGCTGCTCCAGCACGCCCGGGTCACACTCCCGATCCCGGGCACCAGCTCGATCGCCCACTTTGAGGAGAACCTCCAGGCGGCCGAGCTCGAGCTGAGCCCGGAGGAGCTGGCGGCGCTGGACGAGCTGGGCGAGGCTTAGGGCTGAGGAGGGTGGCGGGGCGGCGGGGTGGCGCGGAGGGGGGCGGGGTGGCGCGGGGCGCTCTGGGGTGGCGCGGGGCGCTCTGGGGCGACGGCGCAGCGCGGGGCCCCAGCCGGAGCCCCAGCCCGACGGCTGCCCCAGAGCGGCGGCGGGGTGGCGGCGCCACTTCGCGCATACGCCCCATTTCCGCTTGTGTGATCTGCAACTTGGGTGATTTGCATCGTATACGAACGGTTTCTCCCCAAGCCCCGATGGCGCGGCGCCGCCGACCCCGCCCGCGAGCGGCACGAAAGTTGCGCCGTCCGCCCGACCGGGGCGCGGCGTGGGGCGTTCATGCCCCATTCCCCTCACGCAGTAGGCGCGCGCAGCCCCTCGAGCAGGCGCCTGACCGTCACGCTCATCTCGGCCCGGGCGGCCGCCGGGTCCTCGGCCCGGGCCACGACCATCGCCGCCTCGTCGAGCGCGCCCGCCAGCACATGGGCCACCGCCGACGCTGACGCGGGCATGAGCCGGCCGGCGTCGATCGCGTTCTGGAGCGCCTCCTCCAGCAGCCGCAGCCCGTAGTCGGCGTCGATGGCCCGGCGCACGTCCCAGCCCAGCACGGACGGCGCATCCAGGAGCACGATCCGCTGGACCTCCGGCGTGGCGCAGGCATCCAGGAATGCCTCCGAGCCGAGCACCAGCTCCTCCCACGGGTCATCGGTGGCCGCGGCGGCCTGGGCCACCCGCTGGACGATCTCGGCGCTCACCTGGACCAGGACGGCCCGGAACAGCTCCTCCTTGCCGTTGCGGAAATGGTGATACAGCGCGCCCCGCGTGACGCCCGCCCGCTGGACGATCTCCTCGGTGCCGACGCCGGCGTAGCCGCGGGCCGCGAACAGCTCGCGCGCGGCGCTGATCAGCGCCGCCGTCGTGGCCTCGCGCTGAGCCGCCTTGGTCCGGGGGCGGTCCGGCCCTGGCGGCTCGAGGGTGGGCTCGCCGGCGGCGCCGGGTTCGCGAGCGCCCTTCCCGTCCGGCGCGCCTCGTTCGGCCGCCTCCAACGCCCGCTCAGCCTCCATCTTGACATTCATACTGTTTGTATGTCAACATACGTACATCCTGTATGTCAACACTAGCCGCAAAGGTGGAAGACATGCCTCGAATCGAGCTTTCGCAGGGAACGATCCATTATCGCGACGAGGGTGCAGGCCCTCCGATCGTCCTGATCCACGGTCTGCTGGTCAACGGCCGCGTGTGGGAGCGCCTGGTGCCGCTCCTGTCGGCCTCCTCCAGGGTGATCGTTCCCGACCTTCCGTTGGGGTCGCACCCGGAGCCGATGAAGCCGTCGGCCGACCTCTCGCCGACGGGACTCGCGGCGCTGATCGCCGAGCTGATGGAACGGTTGGACCTGCGTGACGTGACGCTCGTCGGCAACGACACCGGAGGCGCGCTCTGTCAGCTGACGGTGACCGGCCACGACGAGCGGATCGGCAGCCTCGTGCTCACGAACTGTGATGCCTTCGAGCACTTTCCGCCCGCGCCGTTCGACACACTGGTCAAGGTCATGCGCACGGTCCCGGGCGCGGTGGCGATGCTGGCTGCCGGCGGTCGACTGCCCGCCGTCAGGCGCCGGGCGATGTCGCTGGCGCCGCTGACCGTCGATCCGGTGCCGGACGAGCTGCTGGAAAGCTGGGTCTCGCCGCTGCGCAACCGAGGCATCCGGCGGGATCTGCTCAAGGTCCTGCGCGGGCTCTCCCCGGCGCTGACACTCCAGGCGGCGAGAAGCTGCCGGCCTTTGACCGGCCGGTGCGGATCGGCTGGGGCACCGAGGACCACTTCTTCCCGTTCCAGGACGCCGAGCGGCTGGCCGCGCTGTTCGACGATGCTCGCCTGGAGCGGATCGAGCGCGCCCGCGCCTTCGTGCAGATGGACGCGCCCGATCGGCTGGCGGCCCTGATCCAAGGAGGATGACCATGACGCTCGTTTACGCCACCACCTCACTGACCGACGCCGGCCAGGCCGGGCTTCGCTCCCTGGCGATCGGGCTGGCCGGCGGGATGGGCGCGATCGGGGCCGGCGTGGGCATCGGCCTGGTCTTCAAGGGCGTGCTCGAGGGCGTCGCCCGCCAACCCGAGCTGCGGGAGGAGATCACGAGCATCCAGTGGCTCGGCTTCGCGCTGACCGAGGCCTGCTTCTTTTACGGGCTGGTGGCCGGTTTGCTGGCCTACGTGCTCTGACGAGCGAGCGGCGCTAGCTGCCGTCCAGCACCGCGGCCAGGCGTTGCTCCAGCACCCCGGCCAGGCGCTCGCGTATGGGCCCTTCCGGGAAGCGCTCGACCAGTGCGGACAGGAAGCCCTCGACGACGAGCCTCCGAGCCACGTCCAGGTCCAGCCCGTGGGAGCGCAGATAGAACAGCTGCTCGGGGTCGACCTGAGCGACGGCCGCGGCGTGCGTGCACCGGACGTCGTTGGCCTGGATCTCCAGGCCGGGAATGGCGTCGGCGTGGGCTCGTTGGACAGCAGCAGGTTGCGCGACTCCTGGAAGGCGTCGGTCTTCTGGGCGCCTGGATCGACGATGATGTTGCCCTTCCAGACTGCGCTCGAGCGTCCTGTGAGGACCCCGCGGAAGGCCAGGTCGGAGGTCGTGTTGGGCGCGGCGTGCTCCTGGGTTGTGTCGAAGTCGATGTGCTGCCGGCCCCGGGTGGCATAGGCGCCCGTGACGCGGGCCTCGGCACCCTCGCCGGCCAGCTTGGTCTCCATCCGCACGCGGCCTCGGCTGGAGCCGAAGCCCGAGTGCCACCCAGTCCAGGTAGCCGTTCCGGCCCACCTCGGCCCGCTGGGCACCGAAGATCCAACTGCTCTCGGACAGCGCTTGGCCGCACACGTAGCGCAGGTGGGCCGCGTCACCCACGACCAACTCGGTCACGACGTTGAAGACCCCGTCGAGCTCGTCCTGACCCGACAGATATTGCTCCCAGACCTCGGCCTGTGCCCCCTCCTCGAGCACGATCAGCGTCCTGCGATCCAGCTCGGTGCTGGCGGCCGAGTGGACCGCCGTGAGCGCGATCGGCTCCTCGACGACCACGCCGCGGGGACGTACACGAACGCACCGCCTTCGAACCGGGCCTCGTTGCGGGCCACGAACAGATCGTCCGGCTTGACGATCGCGCCCAGGTGGCGCTCGATCAGCTCCGGGTGCGCCTGCGCCGCCTCGTCGATCGTGGACACGATCACCCCAGCGGGCAGCGACCGGCGCCGCGGCGAGCGTCGAACAGCGGCGACGCCGGCTCAGGGGCGGTGTCGCCCGTACGGGCCGTAGGTGTCCAGCGCGAGCCCGGTGATATCGGTGAATTCCCAGCCCGGGCGGCCCTTGAACGTCGGGAGCTCGAGCTCCGCCGCCCGCCGCGTGGCGCTCTCGCGCCGCTCGGCCAGCGCGGAACTAGCCAATCGAGCCCTCCATCTGAAGCTCAATCAGCCGGTTCATCTCCACGGCGTACTCCATCGGGAGCTCCTTGGTGATCGGCTCGATGAACCCGTTGACGATCAGCTTGGAGGCCTCATTCTCCGGGATTCCGTGAGACATCAGGTAGAAGAGCTGGTCATCGCCCACCTTGGACACGGTGGCCTCATGGCCGACGTTGACGTCGTCCTCGCAGATTCGGATCGTCGGATATGTGTCCGAGCGCGAGTGCTCGTCGAGCAGGAGCGCGTCACACACCACCTTGGAGCGGGAGCCGTGGGCGCCCTTGGCGATCTCCAACAGCCCGCGGTAGGAACCCCGGCCGCCGTCCTTGCAGATCGACTTGGCGAAGATGTTGGACGTGGTGTTGGGCGCGGCGTGGACGATCTTGCCCCCGGCGTCCTGGTGCTGACCGGCGCCCGCGAACGCGATCGACAGGATCTCGCCGTGGGCCCGCTCACCCATCAGATAGACGCTGGGGAACTTCATGGTCAGCTTGGAGCCCAGGTTGCAGTCCACCCACTCCACCGTCGCATCCTCCTGGGCCACCGCCCGCTTGGTCACCAGGTTGAACACGTTGGTGGACCAGTTCTGGACCGTGGTGTAACGAATCCGGGCGCCCGGCTTGGCAATCAGCTCGACCACGGCCGAGTGGAGGCTGGAGCTCGAGTAGGTGGGGGCCGTGCAACCCTCCACGTAGTGCACGTAGGAGCCGGGCTCGGCGATGATCAGCGTGCGCTCGAATTGGCCCATGTTCTCGGTGTTGATCCGGAAGTAGGCCTGAAGCGGCATCTCCACGTGCACGCCCTCGGGCACGTACACGAACGATCCGCCCGACCACACGGCCGAGTTGAGCGCAGCCAGCTTGTTGTCGTTGGGCGGGATCACGGTCGCAAAGTACTCACGCACGATGTCCTCGTGCTCGCGCAGCCCCGAGTCCATGTCCATGAAGATCACGCCCTGCTGGGCCAGGTCTTCCCGGACCTGGTGGTAGACCACCTCGGACTCGTACTGGGCGCCCACGCCGGAGAGGAACTTGCGCTCGGCCTCGGGGATCCCCAGCCGGTCGAAGGTCTTCTTGACGTCGTCGGGCACGTCGTCCCAGGAGCGCTCGGCCCGCTCGGAGGCCCGGACGAAGTAATGAATGTTGTCGTAGTCGACCTCGGCCATCATCGGCGATCCCCACGTGGGCTGTGGGCGCGACAGGAAGTGATCCAGCGCCTTGAGCCGGAAGTCACGCATCCACTGCGGCTCTGACTTGAACTCGGAGATCTTCTCCACCAGCTCCCGACTCAGGCCCTTGGGCGCCTTGTAGAGGTAGTTCTCGGCATCGTGGAAGCCGTAGCGCTCCTCGTAGTCGGCGTTGATACCGCGAAGCTTGTCGTTCTCACTCAGCGGCGGGGTCAGGGGTCCGGTTTCAGTCGTGGCCACTACTCCACCTCCAGCTTGATCGTCTCTTGATCGATGATCACCGGAAAGGTGTCCACCGGAACGTATGCGGGCAAAGTCTTTGGGTTGCCGGTCTTCAGATCGAATAGCGAGCCATGGCGGGGGCACTCGACGGTGCACTGCTCCTGATCGAACTCGCCCTCGGCCAGCGGGCCGCTGTCGTGCGAGCAGCGGTCCTCGATCGCGTAGAACGTGCCCGCGCAATTGAACACGCCGATCTCCAGGTCCTCCCATTCGATCAGGCGCCGCTCGCCGGGCTTGAGCTCGTCCACGGGACACACTTCGATGATCTGCGGCACGCCCTAAATCCTAGCGGATAGATCGGATTTAGCTGGCGTGGAGGAGGCGGGTCGGGTCGTGCCGCTCAGGCGGCGTCGAGTCCGCTCTCGGGCGTCTCAGGCTCCCAGTCGGCGCTCTGGCCCAGCGAGGCGCTCTTGAGCACCTTGAGCGAGAGCAGGGCGCACTTCATCCGCGTGGCCGAGATGTCGATGCCCAGCAGGTCGAGCACGAATGACCGGTCAAGGCTGAGCAGGTCGCGGACGGGCATTCCCTTGACCTCCTCAGAGGCCATCGAGGCCGCGGCCTGGGAGATGGCGCACCCGTGACCGGAGAACCGGACGTCGGCCACCCGGCCCTCGTCATCCACGGCCAGCTGCACGGTCAGCTCATCGCCGCACAGCGGGTTGAAGTCCCGGAACTCCAGGTCGGCACCCTCGATCGGAGGCGCGGGCGGACTCCAGTTCTGGGGCCGCTTGTAGTGCTCCAGGATGTTTTCCCGGTACAGGTCGTCCATCTCAGATCAAGCGTAGCGGTGCCCGTCGCGGCGGCCCGTGGCCATCGCGGCGGCCCGTTGATGCCCGGCGGCTCACGCCACCCCGCGCTACTGGCCGGCGATCTGGGGTGGCCCGGCGCCGCGGCCCGGACCCGGCAGGACGTTGTCGCCCTGGTTCGCCCGTTTGGCGGAATCACTGCTGAGGTCTCCGACCAGGATGCCCTCTCTGATCTGGGCCATCAGATCGCCCACCCCGCTGGGGGAGTGAGGCAGCAGGATCGTGTTGGTCCGAGCACCCTCTCCGAGGGAACGAATCATGTCGGTGTATTGAGTCAGCGCGACCAGGGCCATGGCCTCGCGGGGGTCAAGGCCGTGCTGGGCGATGATCTCCAGCGACTCGTGGAGCCCCTCGGCGATCGCCTTGCGCTCGGCCGCCACCCCCTCGCCCTGGAGGCGCATGGTCTCCTTCTCCCCTTCGGCCTTCTTGACGGCCAGCGTCTTCTGGGCATCGCCCTGAGCCGCGGCGGCAATCTGGTTCCGCTGCGAGGCGTTGATGTTGTTCATCGCGTCCTTGACCCGCTGGTCGGGCTCGATGTTGGTCACCAGCGCCTTGACGATCTCGTAGCCGTAGTCGGCCATCTGCTTGTGCAGCGTGTCCTGGATGTGGTTGGCGATCGTGTCCGCGTCCGCATAGGCCTCGTCGAGGTTCATGTTCGGGATGTGGGAGCGGACCACGTCGAAGGCGTAGGACTGCATCTGGACCGTCGGATCCTCGAGCTTGTAATAGGCGTCCTGGACCTGCTGAGGGTCAGTTCCCACCCTGTACTGCACGGCCAGCTTGAGGCGGACGAAGACGTTGTCCTTGGTCTTGGTCTCAATATCCGAGTTCAGCTGCTCCACCTGGAGGCTGATCCGGCCGGCCACCCGCTCCACGAACGGAGTCTTGCTCTGAAGCCCGGGGCCCGCCACCCGGACGAACTTGCCGAACCGCTCGACGATCGCCCGCTCCTGCTGTTCGACCGTGAAGAAGAAGAGCGGCATGGATCAATCGTAGTTGACGCTCGACCCGGGCGGGGGCATTTTGCGCGCTCCCGGGGGCATTGTTCGGGCCTGCGGGGCATTTCTCGCGTGCGCGTGGAGTAACTTGGGTTTCGGGATGAGTACCGATCCTGATCCGGAGCTGCTGCTGGGCCGCACGGCGGATGAGAAGCTGCTCGCCGACGATGGAGCGTCGCTCCCGGAGTCGATGGGCCGCCCGCCGCTGTTTCCGGTCAGTCGGGCCCGGGCCAAGCTCGTGGCCATCGGCGCGACGCTCACCGGGGTGACGCTGTTCGGCGGGATCGCCCTGACAGTGCTGGGAGCGATCGACGGCGTCTCCAACGGGTTCGGCGCCGTGGCTGTGATCGCGCTCGTGCTCGGCGTGATCATGATCTCCACCCACTGGGGCTGGGTCCACGTGGCCGAGTTCAGCGCCAACGCCATGCAGGCCCGGCGCAACAGCGAGATTGAGCAGGAGCGCTTCCGCTGGCTGCACGGGCTCGAGCCGTACGCGCGTTATGAGGTGAGCACCGACGTCGAGGATGACGGCTCGCTGACGCTGGCCACGGTCCGTCACCGGCCGGTTCCCACCGCCCCGGGCCACTTCACCTTCGTCCGCGAGCTCGTGGACCCCGAGCGCCACCCGGACGAGGAACCGGCAGCCCAGATCGCCGAGCGAGCGGAACATCTTCGCCATGAGGCCGCGCTGATGACCGAGCGGGAGCGAGCTCGCTTTGCGGCCGCCGCCGAGGACCAGCAGCTGGCGGTCCTGGGCCATCGGGATGACGAGGAGCACCTCAGGGCTCGCCGGGCGGCCTCTGAGGCTTTGGCCCAGCAGATCAACAGCAACCTGCGAGACCCCCCGCTAACCGAGTAGGTGGTGCGAGCGGGCGGCCGGGGTCAGAGCTCCAGAACGCGGCGCACGTTCTGAAGGCCATCGATCAGGCGGTCAACGTCGGCGATGGAATTGTGGACCGCAAACGAGGCCCGAGTGGTCGCAGCAACGCCCAGCCGACGCATCAGCGGCTGTGCGCAGTGGTGACCGGCCCGCACGCAGATCTCGTCCCGGCTCAGAATCTCCGACACGTCGTGGGGATGTGCTCCCTCCAGGTGAGAACGAGACCAGCGCCCCACGGTCGGCAGCATCGGCCGGCCCGTGGACCTCGACCCCGGGAATCTCGGCCAGCCGGGACAGCGTCTCGGCCATCAGCACCTCCTCGTGGGCGTGGATCCTGTCAATGCCGATCGACTCGATCCAATCCACGGCCGCGCCCAGGCCGATCGCCTCGGCAATCTGCGACGTCCCGCCTCAAACTTCCACGGCAGGTCCATCCAGGTTGAGCTTGCGGCCTGGACCTCGCGGATCATGTGACCTCCGCCAATAAACGGCGGCATCTCCTCCAGCAGTTCGCGCCGGCCATGGAGCACGCCGATGCCCGTCGGTCCGTACGCCTTGTGTCCGGTCCAGGCGTAGAAGTCGGGCTGCGATCGCCGCGCAGGTCCACCGGAAGCTGGGGGACGGCCTGGCTGCCGTCGACGAGCACGACCGCACCCGACCTCGTGGGCGCGGCGGACGATCTCCTCAACCGGGTTCACGGTTCCCAGCACGTTGGATACGTGCACGACGCCGACCAGCTTCGGTTGGCGCTCCAGCAGCACATCCAGGGCCTCGAAGTCCAGCTGACCGTCGTCAAGGACCGGCAGGTAGGCCAGCTCCGCGTGCCGCTCCTGGCAGATCAGCTGCCAGGGGACGATGTTGGAGTGATGCTCCATCTCGGTCAGGACGACCAGGTCGCCCTGGTTGATGTTCTGGCGGCCCCAGGTGTAGGCCACGAGGTTGATGGCCGCCGTCGCGTTGGCAGTGAAGATCGTCTCCTCCGGGGTGCTGCCGAGCCAGTCGGCCAACCGCCGGCGGGCGCCCTCGTAGTGCTCGGTGGCCTCCACCGCGAGCGGATACACGCCGCGGTGGATGGAGGCTCGGCCCTCCGTGTAGTAGCGGGTCATCGCGTCGATGACCGGCTGCGGGGTCTGCGACGTAGCCGACGAGTCCAGGTAGACCAGGCCGGGGGTGGCCCAAGACGGGGAACTGCGAAGCCACCCGCGAGAGGTCGATCGAGGTGGTGCTCATCGACACCGGAGCGGCCGCGTCGAGTCCTGGGTGATCCACCCGTAGCCACGCGCTTCGAGCTCGCTCACCAGCTCCGGGCCGCCTTCCCTGACGATCCGGCCCTGGTACATGACGTGCACGTGGCTGGGCTCCACCAGGTGGAGGATCCGCTGATAGTGGGTGATGATCAGGACGCCCATCTCCGGCCCGGCGACGGCGTTGACTCCCCCAGCGACGACCCGGAGAGCATCGATGTCCAGACCCGAGTCGGTCTCATCCAGGATCGCCATCCGGGGCTGCTGGAGGGCCAGTTGCAGGATCTCCATGCGCTTCTTCTCGCCGCCGGAGAACCCCTCGTTGAGGTACCGGCTGGAGAACTCCTTGGGGACTTTGGTCAGCTCCATGGCCTCCTCCACGGAGAGCCGGAACGCCTTCAGGGCAATCGGCTCCTCACCCCGGGCCTCCGGTGCGCGTTCAGCACCGTGCGCAGGTACTTGGTGACGGTCACACCCGGAACCGACACCGGATACTGGAAGGCCATGAACAGGCCCGACCGCGCGCGCTCGTCCGGCTCGGCCTCGGTGATGTCCTGGCCCCGGAAGACGATCTCGCCCTCGGTCACCTCGAGGCCCGGGGTGGCCCATGATCGCGTTGGCCAGGGTCGACTTCCCGGATCCGTTGGGGCCCATCAGGGCGTGGATCTGCCCCTTGTCGACCACCAGGTCGAGGCCCCGGAGGATCTCCTTGTCCCCGGCCCGGACGTGCAGGTTGCGTATCTCCAGCTCTGCCATGTGTTCGCGTTTCCTGTACTTTCAGGCCGCGGGTGTGGGCACCGCGACGGTTGGCTCAGGGATGGTCTGGTTCCGCTCGCCCCGGCGTGAGAACTCCACCAGATCGGCCAGCGTGGTCGTCTGGAGCGAGCGGATGATCCCGCCCTGAACACGCGTCCAGAGAAGTTTGGTGGCGCAACCGCGACCGGCGTCGGGCTCGTGCGAGCACAATACGCGCTCGGTGTGGTCGTGCATGAAGCACTCCATCGGGAACGATCGCGCCCTCGAGTGCTTGAACCACCTCGTCCATGGCGATCTCCTCGCCGGGCGGGACAGCCAGTAGCCGCCGTGTGCTCCGCGGGCGCTCATGACGAGACCGGCCTTGCGCAGCAGGGCGACGACCTGCTCCATATAGGCCAACGGCAGCCCCTCGGCATCGGCGATCGCTTTCAAGCTCGTGGGCTGATCGGGCGACTGGCGTCCGAGCTCCACCATCAGGCGCACGCCGTACTCCGCCTTGGAGGAGAAGATCATGGCCATATCCTACCAGGGGGGTCGGTTATTGGTGCGTCCCCCGCCCCGGCCACCTCTGCGCCGTCGGGGTCATGTCGTCGCGTCTGACCCCGCCGGCCGGTGGGCCTGGATCAGCACCCCGGTTAAGGGGGTAGTGTCAGGACATGCCCCAGTGGGGACTGGCCACCTCAGCCGATGTGGTCGAGGCGGCTGCGCTCGGCTGCCGACCGTGGACGCATCGGCATCGACACCGAGTTCATGTCGGAGGGTCGCTACCGGGCGCTCCTCTGCCTGGCCCAGATCGTCGTCGATCCCCCGGAGGGATCCGACGAGCCCAAGGTCCTGCTGATCGACACGCTGAACGGGGTGGATGTGGGGCCCCTGGCCCAGACTCCTGGCCGACCCGGGGGTCGAGGTCATCCTCCACGCCGGGCGCCAGGACGTGGCGATTCTGCGTCGGGTGTGGGACGCCGAGCTGACGAACATCTTCGACACCCAGATCGCGGCCGGATTTGCCGGAGCCAGCGCCCAGGCGGGCTACTCCAACCTGCTGGCTCAGATGATCGGCCGGCGAGTGGGCAAGACGGCCAGCTACACCCGCTGGGACGCGCGCCCCCTGACCGATGAGCAGCTGCGCTATGCGGCCGAGGACGTGGTCCACCTGTTTGAGCTGGCCGACGACCTACAGCGCCGGCTGACGGCCAGCGGCCGGCTCGAGTGGGCCCGGGAGGAGTGCCGCCGCCTGGAGGGGGCCACCGATGAGCGCAATCCGGAGGTGGTGTGGGAACGGCTTCCCAGGATCGGGCAGCTCGACCCGCGGGCCCGGGCGGTGGCTCGGGAGCTGGCGGCGTGGCGGGAGCGCACGGCCGCTGGCGAGGACCGCCCGGTCGGCTCGGTGCTGGCCGACGCCCCCCTGGTCGAGCTGGCCAAGCGTCAGCCCTCCAACCTGCGCGCCTTCGAGCAACTTCGGGGGATTCACCCGTCGGCCATCAGGCGGCGCGGACAGGACATCCTGGACGCCATCAACCGGGGACAGGACGCCGCCCGATCCCTCGGGAGGAGAACCACTGGCGCACGAACCGGCGGACGCGCCCTGATTGCCCTGGCCGAGGCGCTTCTGCGGGCCCGGGCGCTCGAGGCGGGGCTGGCCTACGAGCTGATCGCCTCGCGAGCCGAGCTCGAGCAGATCGTCGATGCCGCTCGGCGCGACGAGCCGCTTCCTCAGATCCGAACCCTGGAGGGCTGGCGAGCCGAGCTCGTCGGGAGCGACCTGCGGGAGCTGCTGGCCGGCCGGCGGGCCCTGGCCCTCGGCGACGAGGGAGGCCTGGTGGTCACACCGGTCCAGCCTCCACCATGAGCGAGATCGCGGGGAGACGGTCAAACAGCGTCTTGGACAGCGTTTCGCCGATTGGCAGCGGCCGCTTGATCCAGTTCTCGTCGAGCGCCAGCAGGTCGCCGGCGGCGGTCGCGTAGACGATCCGGAGCTTGTGAGAAGGCGACACGGCCGAGCGCTCCTGGCCGATCTCGCCCTCCTGCAACGTCCAACCAAGCCGTTGAGGTAGCGCCGCTCATTAGATCAGGAAGACACCCGCGCTGGAGTACCGGGTATTGACCACAACCATGGCCAGCGAGCAGAACGCGTTCGAGCCCTCGTCGCAGCGCCGGATTTGCTGGACGACCTGGGCGCCGTGGACCAGGGGAACCCGGGGGTTTCCCAGCCGATGGCTCTGTCCACAACCGGCCAGGGCCAGACCGGCCAGACCGAGCGCCACCAAGGCCCATTTCGGACTCCGGAGTGAATGCGACATCGCTCCGTCAGCGTAACCCAGGCCGGGCCAAGCGATCGCCAGCAAACGGTCGGAGTCAGCTGACGCCAGCCAACGGCGGCAGCGGGGCGACCGCGTGCCGATGGCTCGTACGATCCAGTGGGCGTACTCATCCTTATCGGCCAAAAGGAAGCCCGATTGAGCGATGTAAGCTCACGCGCCTGGGCTTCAGGAGGGTCCGCCACGGCTCCGAATACCTCGGTTTTCTGGGCTTTTCAGCCGTCCCTGACCACCACCGACACCACCGGAGCGTTTGATGACCACGATCAGCGAACACCTGTCCGACCCTGAGCTGCTGGCGGCCGAGTGGGATCTCGATCCGCTGGTGGGCGGCGAGGGAGCACGGGCCGTCGAGCAGATGCTGACCGAGGCCACCCGCCGGGCGTCCGAGTTCGCCGAGAGCATGGCCGGCCGCATGGCCGAGCTGGATTCGGAGCGCCTGGCCAGCGCCATGCACGAACTGGACGCGATTAACGACCTCGTCGGCCGGGCGGCCTCCTACGCCTCCCTTCGCTTCTCCACCGACACCGCGGATCCCGAGCGCGGCGCGCTGCTCCAGCGGGTCGAGGAGGGGGCAACCGAGATCCAGACCAAGCTGCTGTTCTTTGACCTGGAGTGGGCGGCGCTGGACGATCGGCGAGCCGAGGAGCTCCTGAAGGCCCAGGGCCTCGACTTCTGCCGTCACTACCTGCGCAGCGCCCGGCGCTACCGGCCCCATCTGCTCTCCGAGCCTGAGGAGCGGGTTCTGGCCGAGAAGTCGATCGCCTCAGAGAGCTCGTGGGCTCGGCTGTTCGGCGAGCTGGTGGCGGCGCTGCGGGTCCCGATCGACGACGAGGAGCTGACCCTGGACATGGCCCTGAGCCGGCTGCTGTCCTCCGACCGGGAAGTCCGGAGGAAGACCGCCGAGGCGGTCTCCTCCGCGCTGGAGCCCGGACTTCGCACGCGGGCCTTCATCTACAACACGCTCGTCTATGACAAGTCGGTCGAGGACCGGCTGCGCTCCTACCCGCACTGGCTGGCCAGTCGCAACCTGGACAACGAGGCCTCGGATGAGTCCGTCGAGGCGCTCGTGCAGGCCGTCAGGGGCCGGTACGACATTCCCCAACGCTGGTACCGCCTGAAGGCCCAGCTGATGGGGATCGAGCGGATGGCCGACTACGACCGCTCAGCGCCGCTCTCGACGGACGAACGGCTGGTGTCCTACCCGGAATCCCGCGAGCTGGTCCTGGACACCTACAACTCGTTCTCCCCGGAGGCGGGCCGGCTCCTCCGACGCTTCTTCGACGAGCGCTGGATCGACGCCCCGCCGCGGGCGCACAAGCGGGGCGGCGCGTTCTGCTCCTACGCCGTCCCCAGTGTCCACCCGTACGTGATGCTCAACTTCACCGCCCGTCGACGGGATGTTCTGACCATGGCCCACGAGCTGGGTCACGGGCTCCACGCCGCGCTGGCCCAGCCACAGGGGATCTTCCACTACTCGACTCCGCTCACGCTCGCCGAAACGGCGTCGGTGTTCGGTGAGACGCTCGTGTTCGGACGGCTGCTGGCCAGCGTCGAGGACCCGGAGCAACGGCTGGCGCTGCTGGCCGAGCGGATCGACGGCGCGATGGCGACCGTGTTCAGACAGATGGCCATGAACGGCTTCGAGCAGCTGGTCCACACGACGCGGCGGAGCCAGGGCGAGCTGTCGTCCGATCAGATCGGCGAGCTGTGGGTCCAGAGCCAGGGCGAGCTGTTCGGAGACTCGGTGGAGATGACCGAGGGCTACCGGATGTGGTGGTCCTACGTGCCGCACTTCATCAACACCCCGGGTTACGTCTACGCCTACGCGTACGGGCAGCTCCTGGCCCTGTCCATCTACGGGCGCTACCGCCAGGAGGGCGAGGAGTTTGTCCCGCGGTATCTCGAGCTGCTCGCCGCCGGGGGCTCCCGCAGCCCGGAGGAACTGACCGCGATGGTGGGCATCAACCTGGGCGATCCGGGGTTCTGGGACGCGGGGCTGGCGCTCGTTGAGGAACAGCTCGCGGAGGCCGAGCAGCTCGCCGCCGCGCGTTAGATGGCTATACGCGAGCCTTGCGCGTGCGGCTGCGCTCCTCCTGGCGCTGGACCACGTTGACTATCAGCTTGATCACCTGCTCGATCCCGGTCGCCTTCGCGTCGCCATGTTCGAAGGCCTCTCTCCAGTCCTTGATCCGGCCCTTTTCGGCCAGCTCGTTGAAGTGCGAGCGCGGGATTGAGACGGTCACCTTGGCGTCGGACGGGATGTCCTTCGTGACCAACGGGCCCGGAAGCTCAACTCGGTAGATCTGCACGTCCCCCCGGCCTCGGAGCTCCAGGCCGACCACGATCCGCAGCGGCTGGAGCGACGGCACCTCGGAGAGAAAGCGCGTCACGGCGGTTTCGATCAGGGCCTTGGTGTCCATTCGTCAATCAGTCTACGGACGGTGCATCTGGCTGGGGAGCACCCGATGTCGCCGAGTCGGAAATTCGGTCGAGGCTGCGCAGCCAGCCCGGTGGCAGCGGGTACGATCGGACCTCGCTCGACCTCTCAGGCAGGGAGATGAACACCATGCGTCGACGCAACCCCTTCTCGCCGCTCCTCGAGGGCGCGATGCTGGCCCTCGTTTTCGCGGCCATCGCGCCCGGACTCGCCCAGGCCGCGCCGCTGCGTTTCGGCCAGCCCGTGTTCGTGAACCGCTCGCTGGGTGGCGGCGAGCCGTTGGTGGCCTACGCCGTCAAGTCGGGCCTGCTCGTCTACACCTCACACGAGGGGACGACCCACCTGTTCACCAGCGGCGTCCCGACGGCGCCGGCGGAGTCGGGCGCGTTCATCACCGGCTACCACAACCAGGTCAACATCTGGACGTCAGCCGACAACGGGCGGACGTGGAAGCTTGTCCCGTTCGGGACCAGCACCAACCCGTTCGCCACCGGATTCAGCGACCCCGATCTGACCCAGGACGCGGCCGGCAACATCTACAACACAGGGATCGACCTGGCCAACGACGCCCTGTTCTCCTCCCAGAATGGCGGCAAGACGTGGCCGACCGGGACGCTCCAGTGCCATGAGGGCGACCGGCCCTGGCTGGCCGGCGGCAAGGCCAACGAGGTCTTCCTGTCGACCGACACCGAGGAAGCCGGGCACGAGTTCTTCCACAGCACCGACGCCGGGGCGTCATGCGCTTCCAACGGGATCGGTGACGGCGGCACCGCGCCCAAGGGCACGATGTTCGCCGGCTGGTCCTACCAGGGCCAGGGCAAGATCTTCTACGACCACCGCCGTGGCAGCGTGGTCGAGCCCGTGCTGTACACGAACCCCAAGACCGCGCTTTTCGGAGGTGTCGGTATCGGCATCCTGCCGCACGCCAGCACCGCGTTCAATGGGTCCGGCGCGGCGTTCAAGGACGTCCCGATTGCCCGGACCACCGAATATTCCCACTGGCCGTCGATGGGCATCGACTCGGCGGGCAACTACTACATGGTCTGGGACACCGACAACCGCAGTAAGACAACGCGCAACGGCTGCCCCGGCACCTTCTCTGGCAGCGAGAGCTTCGGGACTCTGCCCCCGATCAATGCCTTAACCCCGTTGGCCAACCGGGTGATGATGTCCGTCTCCACCGACGGCGGCCTCCACTGGAGCCACCCGCGGACCGTGGCCTACGCGCCCGGGCACCGGCTGCTATGGCCGTGGCTGGTGGCGGGGAGCGCCGGTCGCGTCGGGGTCGCCTGGTACCAGCTCAGCACCGTGGCCGATCCCGACTGCGCGCCGAACAGTGTCAAGACTTCGGTCATGGCGGCCGACATCTCCGGCGCCACCGGCAGCCATTGGCACGAGACGACCGTAAACGCCGCCGGACGGTCCATCCATGTTGGCTCGATCTGCGCCGGGGGCACCACGTGCGCCGCCGACAACGTGATCACCAGCGAGGACCGCCGGTTGGGGGATTTCTTCACGCTGAACATCGACAATCGCGGCTGCATCATGATCGCCACCGGCGATACGACCCTGCTTGACCCGATCACCCACGAGGAATCGCCGACCTCCCATCCGCTGTTCCTCCACCAGGACAGCGGCACCAGCCTGACCGGGAAGCAGTGCGGGAAGGTCTCCCAGCACAGCGGCGGATCCGGGCAGGGGTCGCACTCGGGCTCGCACTCAGGGTCGCACTCGGGCTCGCACTCCGGCGGCAGCCGGCATCACCGCACGCACAGCCGGCGCCCCAAACGGCGCAGGCACAGCCGCGGCTTCACGGGCTAGTCGCGAGGGCGGGCGGGCGGCGGCCGTCTAGATCTTGTTGCGCTGGAGCAACTTGCGGCCGATGACCATCCGCTGGATCTCGCTCGTGCCCTCGCCGATCAGCAGCAGCGGGGCGTCGCGGTAGATCCGCTCGATTTCGTACTCCTTGGAGTAGCCGTAGCCGCCATGGATGCGCAGGCACTCCTCGGCGCAGAACCGTCCGGCCTCTGAAGCGAACAGCTTGGCCATCCCGGCCTCAATGTCCGAGCGCTCGCCGGCGTCCTTCATCCGGGCGGCGCGGTGGGTGAGCAGGCGCGCGGCCTCGACCTGCGTGGCCATGTCAGCGAGCTTGAACTGGATCGCCTGGTGCTCGGCGATCGGCTTGCCGAATGTCCTTCGCTCCTGTGAGTAGCGGAGGGCGAGCTCGAGCGCCCGCTGGGCGAGCCCGACGCCCCGGGCGGCCACGTTGACCCGGCCCAGCTCCAGCGCGTCCATCATCTGTGAGAAGCCCCGGTTCAGACCGTTGTCCTCCCCACCGAGCACGTTCTCGACGGGCACGCGGTAGCCGTCGAAGACCAGCTCGGTCGACTCGACGCCCTTATAGCCCATCTTCTTGATCTGGGGCGGAACGTTCAGGCCCTTGAAGTCGCCCGTATTCTCGTGGGCGCCCGGCTCCTTCTCGCAGACGAAGCACGTCATCCCGCGATGCCGGGGCTCGGCCTCGGGGTCGGTTCTGACCAGCACGAACACGAGGCTCGAGCGCAGGCCGTTGGTCACCCACATCTTGGTGCCGTTGATCTCGTAGTGCCCGTCGTCGACCTTCTTGGCCGAGGTCTTGATGGCCTGCACGTCAGAGCCGAGCTCCGGCTCGGACAGGCTGAACGCCGCCCGCATCTCCCCCGTGGCCATCCTGGGGAGGTACTTCTGCTTCTGGTCCTCGGTCCCGAACTTCATCAGCAGGTAGGACCCGATGAAGTGGGTGTTGATGACGCCTGAGATGGAAATCCAGCCCCGGGAGAGCTCCTCGACGATCAGCGCGTAGGTCGTCAGGTCCAGCCCCATCCCCCCGTACTCCTCGGGGATCGTGACTCCGAACAGCCCGAGTTCCTTCATCTGCTCGACGATCGGCTCCGGGAACTCGTCCTCGTGGTCGTAGTGCTCCGCGTTCGGGATGATCTGCTCATCGGTGAACTGCCGCACCATCTCGATGATCGCCCTCTGCTCGTCGGTGCGGTCGGTAAGGGTCGTCGTGGCTGCCATGTCACAACTGTGCCACGTCTGGGGGGGCAATGCCCGCCGCCCGGGGGCAATGTCCGCCGCTGGCGCCTCTTAAGTGATGTGGGAAGAAACTCGCGCGATGTGGGAAGAAAGGCATCACTGTGGATGCAAATCGCCCAAATCGCCGCTGGCCAGCACGGGAACATCACGACCGATCAGCTGCTGGCCCTCGGCATGGGGAGGGGCGCAGTCCAGTACGCCGTCCGCACCGGCCGCCTCTACCGCGTCTTCCGCGGCGTCTACGCCGTCGGCCACCCACCGACGAAGCCCATCGAGCGGGCCGCGGCGGCCGTCCTGGCCTGCGGCCCGCGGGCCGCGCTGAGCCACGGCTCGGCGATGGTGCTGTGGGGACTCTGGAGGCACTGGGACGAGCCGTTCGAGGTCACGGTGGCCGTCGACAGGCGGCCGAGCGGGATCCGGATCCACCGGTGCAGCACGATGCGCCGCCGGGATGTGACCACCCACCACGGCATCCGTGTCACCAGTCCGGCCCGGACCATCTTGGACATGGCGCCCCGGCTGAAGCCAAAGGCGCTTACCAGGCTCGTCAACGAGGCGCGGAACGCCAAATTGCTGACCCTGGACGATCTGGCCGAGGTGGTGGCCCACAATCCCGGCCACTCGGGGGCTCCGCTGCTCAGGCCCTACCTGGACAACCCGCAAAACCCCACCCGCTCGGGAGGCGAGGACGATTTCCCTGCCTTCTGCCGGCGCTTTGGCCTGCCCACGCCGCTGATCAACACCATCGTCCACGGCTTCGAGGTGGACGCCTATTTCCCAGACGAAAGGCTGATCGTGGAGCTGGACGGTTGGCCCTACCACCGGAGTCGGGCCTCCTTCGAGGACGATCGGGACCGCGACGCCACGATGCTGATGCACGGGATCCCCACGGTCCGGATCACGTATGACCGGCTGGACCACGAGGCTGAGCGGGAGGCGGCGCGGCTTCACTCGATCCTCCAGCAACGGCGCCGGGGTGCTTAGACTCCCCCGACCTTGACGAACCCCGGCATCAATCCTGAGACGGCCGCCGAGGCCCTCAGCGGTTCCTTCCCGGGGGACCTGGGGATCGAGGTGATTTCGATCGAGGACGACTCGGTCGTCGGACGGATGATCGTGGATCGCCGTCATCTGCATCCCGGGGGCTACGTCCACGGTGGCGCGTGGGTGGCGTTCGCGGACAGCGTGGCCGCCTGGGGAACGATGCGCAACCTCCCGCCCGGGCAGAACTTCACGACCGTGGAGCTCAAGGTCAACGTGTTCACCTCAGGCCGGATCGGAGACGAGCTGGTGGCCCGGGGCGAGCCGCTCCATCGCGGCCGGCGTACGCAGGTATGGAGGTCCGGGTCCACCGGGGCGACCGCCTGGCCGCGAACTTCGTCTGCACCCAGATGATCCTGGAGGGCCAGCTTCCGACGGCCCCGGGCTAACTGGCCTTGCGTCGGCTCCAGGGGATTCGGGTCGCTGCTGGGCCTCGCCGTCCAGCTCCAGATCAACCCTCTCGTTGAAGAAGCACAGGCGGCCGGCGATCCGGCCCACCTCGGGCAACGGGTCGTCGTAGCACCAGATCAGGTCCTCCTCCAGGCGGCCGTCGGGCCACCGGACCGAGCGGTAGCGACGCCTGGCCCTTGTACGGGCAATGCGTGACGGTGTCGCTGGGCTGAGCTCGGCCACCACATCTTCGGCGGGGATGTACCAGCGCGCGGGCAGGCTCGGTCTCAAACAGGGCCAGCGCCTGGCGGGTCTCGGCCAGGAGCTGACCGTCGAGCGAGACGCGGACATGGCGGCCCAGTGGCGATCACGTCGATGCGGTGGTAGGGATCTCGGGCGTGGACGCCGATCTGCTCGGCCTCCTCCATCCACCGGTCCATGCGGTCGAAGTAGAACGCGACCAGCCCCTTCAGCGCCGGAGGCGCAGCGGGCAGGACGTCCGGGTAGTGCCACGCTCCGTTCTCCACCACTCGGTCGCCCGCCCGGATCGTGTAATAGGAGGCCTCGCCCTTCTTCGGGCACCGCGTGTGGCGGTCGGTGGGCTCCAGGAGATCGGACCTCACGTCCTCCGGCGGGAAGTAGTAGATCGGCTGGAGTCCGGACTCGTGCAGCAGGTACGCGCCCACGCTGTCGGCGACGGTCTCATCGCCCACGATCACCCGGATCCGTCGGGGCGTGGGCTCCAGGTAGATCACGCTGCCGGCGGGCGGGGGCTCGAAGTTGAACGCTCCGGCCGGAGTCCGGCTGAACGGCCCCGTGCCATACATCAAGCCCGATGGCATCTCAGGCTAGCGCCGCGTGGAGATCAGCCAGCCACCACGATCCCCAGCCACACGATCGCCAGTGAGGTCAGGAAGACGGCGGCGTCCAGCCACGTGCCACCGGGGGCGGCGCATGTGCAGGGGATCAGTACCGCCACCAGGACGACCAGGCCGAGCTTGACCTGGAGGGTCGAGTCGCTCCACCTGTGCAGGTGGGAGGCCATCGCCGCGCCGGTGGCGATCAGGACGACGAACGCCGCCCAGCGTGGCAAAGCCAAACCGGCGAGCGGCCGCCCGCAGCGGCTGGCCGTCCCCCACCCCCCGGAGGACGGGCACGACCACCACCGCCAGCATCAGCTGGCCCCCGACAAAGAGCGCCATCGCCAGCAGGTGCAGCCAGAGGACGCCGTTCCAGAAGGTCACGGGGCGGCATCGTGGCAGACTGCCGCCGCGCGTGAACTTCGCCCGGGATGTAGTCGACGCGTGCACCCCCTCAGCGGCGGGCGCTGGTGGAGGTGGCCCACGACGGCCGCCGGCGAGAGTGGAGCTTTGGCGAGCTGGCCGAGCGCAGCGCCCGGCTGGCCGGGACGTTCCAGCGCCATGGCGTGGGCCAGGGTGACGTCGTGCTAACCCTGATCGGCAACCGCCCGGAGTGGGTCATCGGGATGGTGGCGTGCTTCAGGCTCGGAGCCGTGGCCCTGCCCTGCAACGAGCAGCTGCGAGCGAAGGACCTGCGGCTGCGCCTGGAGGCCTCGCGGCCCGTGCTGATCCTGGCCGACGAGCGCAACCTGGGCGAGCTCAGCGCCGCCCGCCCCGACTGCCCCGTCCTGACGATTCCCGACGAGTCGCTGTTCGCCTCCGAGCCCTCTGGGCCAGCCGAGCTGACGGCCGAGGATCCCTGCCTGATCACGTTCACCAGCGGGACCACGGGCGAGGCGAAGGGAGTCGTGCACGGCCAGCGCTATCTGCCCGGCCAGCGCCTCCAGGCCGAGCACTGGCTCGACGCCCGGGAGGGCGACCTTGTCTGGTGTACCGCCGCCAGCGGGTGGTCGAAATCGGCTCGCAACGTGTTCATCGCCCCGTGGCTGCGGGGGGCGAGCGCGCTGCTTCACGACGCCCGCTTCGACGCCGGGCAGCGCCTGGAGCTGCTGGTCGCCGAGGAGGTCAACGTCCTGTGCATGGCCCCCACCGAGTACCGGGTGATTGCCAAACGCGCCACGATCTCGCCCTGCCCGGCGCTGCGGACCCTGGTGGCGGCCGGCGAGGCGCTCAACCCGGAGGTGATCAGGGCGTTCGTAGAGGCGACGGGGATCGAAATCCGCGACGGCTACGGGCAGACCGAGACCGGCCAGCTGACGGGGAACCCGGTGGGGGCGCCGGTGAAGCCGGGCTCGATGGGCCGGGCGCTGCCCGGAGTCCGGCTCGACGTGATCGACGGCGAGCTCGTGCTGACCGACCCCCAGAGCGATCCGACGTTCTTCGTCGGCTATCTGGATGGCGGCTCGGCGCCCACCCAGGAGCCCTGGCATACGGGCGACAGGGTTCGCCGGGACGGGGACGGATACCTGTTCTTCGAGGGGCGGACGGACGACGTGATCATCTCCTCGGGCTACCGGATCGGACCGTTCGAGGTGGAATCCGCGCTCGTGTCTCATCCCGCGGTGGCCGAGGCGGCGGTCGTGGCCGCGCCTGACGACGAGCGCGGCGCCGTCGTGCGAGCGGTGGTGGTTCTGCGGGACGGCTTCCAGCCCAGCGACGACCTGGCCGCCCAGCTCCAGTCACACGTTCGCGAGCAGACCGCGCCGTACAAGTATCCCCGGCTGGTCGAGTTCGCGCCCGAGCTTCCCAAGACGGCCAGCGGCAAGGTCCAGCAGCGCGCTGCTGCGGGCTCAGGGCCGAGGAGATCGGTAGGCCGCCGATGGGAGCCCGGGGCCGTGCGGATGGGTAGGCCTGTGGGAGCCCAGGGCCGGGGGGTTTGCTAGCCCGGCTGCGGCCAAGGGCCGCCGGGTTGGCTAGCCTCGATGTCATGACCCGACCCCGTGATCGCCATCTGCACCAACCTGGTGCGGGCCCAGTGGGGGGCATGGGATCAGGAGGCTGCCCTGCTCCCTTCCAGCTACGTTGAGGCGGTGCAGCGCGCGGGTGGGCAGGCGCTGATGGTCCCTCCGGATCCCGAGCTGGCGGAGGACCCCGATCAGCTGCTCGATCTGATCGACGGACTGATTCTGGCCGGAGGACACGACATTGACCCCTCCTTCTACGGCGCCGAGGCGCATCCGGAGACGAATGGCACCGTGCCCGAGCGCGATCGCATGGAACTCGCCCTCACGCTCCGGGCCGTGGAGCGGGATCTGCCGGTGCTGGGCATCTGCCGGGGTATGCAGCTGCTCAACGTGGCCTTCGGCGGAACGCTCGCCCAGCACCTGCCCGACGAGGTCGGGCACGGCGATCACCGGCCCCATCCCGGCTCGTTTGACGGCTCAGAGCACGACGTCCGCCTGACCCCGGCCTCGCTGGCCGCCCGGGCCGCCGGCGAGGAGCTGCACTCCACCAAATCGCACCACCACCAGGGGCTCGATCAGGTGGCGGAGGGGATGGCCACCACCGGCCACTCGACGCTCGATGAACTCCCGGAGGCGATTGAGCTGCCGGGTAAGCGATTCGTGCTCGGGGTGCAATGGCACCCCGAAGCGGACGAGCACAGCCGGGTCGTGGCCGCCCTCGTGGACGAGGCGCGGGCGTACCGGTCAGTACGCGCATAGCCCGGCTCCCACGCTCAGCGGAGCAACCGCGGCTCGCCGTAGCCCGCCTGCCGAACCGCCGCGGTGACCTGCTGGGCATGATCCGAACCGCGCGTCTCCAGAACGAGCTGGACGCCGGTCTCGCGCACGTGCAGATCGAAGCCCTCGCGAATGTGCACGACGTCGAGGAGGTTGGCCCGCTGCTGGCCCACCAGCGACAGCAGCTGGGCCAGCGAGCCCGGCCGGTCCGAGATCCGGGCCAGCAGGACCAGCCGCCGTCCGACCTGGCTCTCGTGGCGGCGGACGATCTGGGCCAGCAGCCCCGCGTCGACGTTGCCCCCGGATAGGACGACCGCCGTCGGGCCTGGACCGGCGGGCTGGATCTGCCCCGAGAGCAGCGCGGCCACTCCGACCGCTCCCGCCCCCTCAACGACCAGCTTGGCCCGCTCGAGCAGAAACACAATCGCCTCGGCCACGTCGTCCTCCTCGACGACCACCAGCTCGTCCACCCACCGCTCCACCAGTGGAAGTGTTAGCGCCCCGGGACGCTTGACCGTGATGCCGTCGGCGATCGACAGGGCCGAGCCGGCCTCGACGGGATGGCCGGCGCTGAGCGAGGCCGGGAACGGGGCGCAGCTGGAGACCTGGACCCCGATCACCCGGATCTCGGGACGCTCCGACTTCAGCGCGATCGCCACCCCGCTGATCAGACCGCCCCCGCCCACGGGCACGATCACTGTGCTCAGATCCGGCACGTCGGCCAACAGCTCTACGCCCACCCCGCCCTGCCCGGCCACAACACGGGGATCGTCGAACGGATGGACGAAGGCCAGGTGTCCTTCCCGCGCTCGCTCGGCGGCCGCGAGCAGCGCCTCGTCGACGCTCGAACCCAACAGGTGCACGGTGGCTCCCCGGGCCTCGGCGGCCTCGATCTTGCTGATCGGCGCCTGCTCCGGCATGAACACCTCGCACGACATGCCGCGGACGGCCGCGGCGTAGGCCACCGCCTGGCCGTGGTTGCCGGCGCTGCCGGTAACGACCCCACGGACCGTTTCGTCCTCTAGCGCCCCCAGCTTGGCCAGGGCGCCCCGCAGCTTGAACGAGCCCGTCCGCTGCAGGTTCTCGGCCTTCAGGACGACGTCGCCGCCCACCCGCTCGCTCAGGGCCCGCGAGCTCAGGACCGGGGTGTGTTTGACGACTGCGCTGGCCGCCTCGGCGGCGTCGGCGATGTCCCGCGGAGTGATCCCGCCTTCGGACGTCGCCGTGGGGGCTGCGTCAGGCAGGGACCGCCACCACGGCGTCAATCTCCACCTTGGCACCGCGCGGGAGCGCCGCCACGCCGATGGCCACGCGAGCCGGTGGATCTGACTCGAAGAACGACTCGTACACCTCATTGATCGTGGCGAACGACCCCATCTCCGTCGTGTACACGGTCAGCTTGACCGCGTCCCCCAGCGTGGCTCCGGCGGCGTGACAGACGGCGGCCAGATTCTCCAGGCAGCGTCCGGTCTGGTCGGCCACATCCGGCCCGACCAGCTCACCCGTTCGAGGATCCAGGGGGATCTGCCCGGAGCAGAACAGCAGGCCGCTGGCTCTGACGGCGTGGGCGTACGGCCCTACGGCGTCAGGCGCGTCGGCGGCGAAGATAGATTGGCGGCCCTGAGACATGGAGCGGACAGCGTATTGGTCCTGCCTGGCTGGGGTAGCCTGGGGCGATGCCCAACCGGCTGGCTGGCGAGAGCTCACCGTACCTGCTCCAGCACAGCGACAATCCCGTTGACTGGTACCCGTGGGGCGACGGCGCCCTGAGCCGGGCCCGTGAGCTGGACCGCCCGCTGCTGGTCTCGATCGGGTATTCGGCCTGTCACTGGTGTCACGTGATGGCCCACGAATCGTTTGAGGACCCCGAGGTAGCCGCGCTGATGAAGGCCCACTTTGTGTCCGTCAAGGTGGACCGGGAGGAGCGTCCGGATGTGGACGCCATGTGCATGGAGGCCTGTCAGGCCATGACCGGGCACGGCGGCTGGCCCCTGAACGCCTTCCTCACACCCGAGCTCGTCCCATTCTTCGCCGGCACGTACTTCCCACCCGAGTCCCGCCACGGGCTGCCCAGCTGGAGGATGGTTCTGCTGGCCGTGGCCGACGCCTGGGAGAACCGTCGTCAGGAGGTACGCGAGCAGGGCCAGGAGATGCTTCGGAGGCTCGGAGCGACGGCCGCGCTTCGGCCGGCCGATGATCCGCTCACCCAGGAAGGGCTGGGTGCGGCGGTGGAGCAGATCGGCGAGTCCTACGACCGGGAGCGAGGCGGATTTGGCGGAGCGGGCGGGCGGGGGCCGAAGTTCCCCCAGGCGGACGTGATCGAGTTCCTGCTGGCCCGAGGGGATCACGAGCCGGCCCTCCAGACGCTGAGAGCGATGGCTCGCGGCGGGATCTACGACCAGATCGGCGGCGGGTTCGCCCGCTATTCGGTCGACGCCGCCTGGCGCGTCCCCCACTTCGAGAAGATGCTTTACGACAACGCGCTCCTGGCCCGGGCCTACCTCCACGGTTGGCAGGTTTCCGGCGAGCAGCGGATGGCCGAGGTGTGCTCTGAGACGCTGGACTGGGCGCTCCGCGAGTTGGCCGGTCCGGAGGGCGGCTTCTGCTCCTCACTGGACGCCGACTCCGAAGGGGAGGAGGGCCGCTTCTACACATGGACCACCGGCCAGGTCCGGGCGGTCCTGGACGAACCGCTGGCCAGCCAGGCGATCGAGTATTTCGGCGCCGTGGATCACGGCAACTTCGAACGCGGTCTCAACGTGCTCCAGGCCTTGGGGCCGGCACCGGCCGGCCTGCCCGAGATCAGGTGCAAGCTGTTCGGGGCCCGCTCCGAGCGCGTCCGACCGGGTCTCGACGAGAAGCGGTTGACGTCCTGGAACGCCCTGATGGCCGCGGCCCTGGCCGAGGCCGGGGCGGTGCTCGGCAACTCGACGTACACCGAGGCGGCAGTTCGCTGTGCCGGGTTCGTCCTGAGCGAGCTGCGACGAGACGACGGGAGCCTGCTCCGGACCTGGAGAGACGGCCGGGCTCAGATCGACGGCTATCTGGAGGACTACGCGTTCCTGCTCGAGGCGCTGATCGCGCTGTACGAGAGCACGCTCGAGCCGCGCTTCTATCACGAGGCCGTGCGCACGGCCGAGGCGCTGATCGAGCGCTTCGGTGACACGGAGCAGGGCGGTTTCTTCACCACCGCGGCCGATCGGACGACGCTCCCGGTCCGGCGCAAGGATCTTGAGGACAGTCCCATCCCATCCGGCAACTCGGCTGCGGCCTTCGGCCTGCTTCGCCTGGCCCTCCTATCTGGCGAGGCCAGGTATGAGCAGGCCGCCCTGGGCGCGCTGGAGCTGCTCTTCCCGCTCGGGCTGCGCCACCCGCTCGCCTTCGGCCACCTCCTCAGAGCGGCCGACTTCCACCTGGCCTCCGTGCGTGAGGTGGCGATCGTGGGCGAGGCACGCGAGGCGGAGACCCTGCTCGCCGTGGTCAGGGAGCGGTACCGGCCACACGTCGTGCTGGCCGGCGGCGCAGCGGACGGCGTTCCACTGCTGCAGGGGCGCGAGACCGTGGCCGGCCAACCGGCGGCCTACGTGTGCGAGCACTTCGCCTGCCAGGCGCCCGTGACGAGTCCCGAGGAGCTGGACGCCCAGCTATCTGGAGGGGGTATCCTGGAATCGTGACGAGGGTCAGGCTCGGTGTGGCTCTCTTCCTGGTCGGGCTGGTGCTCGCCGGGTGCGGCGTGGGCGATCCCTCTGCGGGCAGCCCCGCTCCGCTCGCGCCGGCGAACTCGCTCGTCTACCTCGAGTTGACCGTGCGCCCCGCAGGCCGGCAGCAGGTCGCGGTCGAGAGCGCATTGACCCGCCTCCTCGGATACTCGCCCGACGCGGCCATCCAGGGCCTGGTCGGAAAGATCTTTGCCCACGCCGGCCTGAGTTACGGAAACGACATCCAGCCCTGGCTGGGCCAGCGGATCGGCCTCGTCGTGACCAAGTTCTCACGTGCCGGGCTGGGGCTGATCGCTCCCACCACCGCTCCAGCCGACGCGCTGAAGGCGTTTCGCCGGGCGGTCCACGTCAAGCTCACGTCGGCCAGCTACGCCGGAGT
Source organism: uncultured Solirubrobacterales bacterium (assembly GCA_963705785.1). Classification (GTDB taxonomy): domain Bacteria; phylum Actinomycetota; class Thermoleophilia; order Solirubrobacterales; family Solirubrobacteraceae; genus Palsa-465. The sequence goes on from CAVPKV010000068.1 coordinate 117,363, forward strand.
CCGCTATCAGGAGTGCGTCGACCCCACGAACCGGTTGGCCCTCGGCATCGTTGGGAACGACGCGGTGCTCGCCGGCCCGACCGCATTCAAGGAGATCGTCGACGCATACCACGGGCGCTCGCTGGCCAAAACGGCCGCGTTCGGCTCGGCGTTCTCGGCCGTTTCCGGCACACCGCTGATCAAGGCCTACGTGAACGCCACCGGGGTCGCGTCGGTGCTGCGCACGGTGCTGGGATCGCTGCCCAGCGGTCGACTCCCATCGAGCATCCAGCAGCTGTACGGAGCAGCCCTGGCCAAGCTCCGAGGGACGTTCGGGTTCTCGGTGACCGCGGCTCCGCACGCTCTGACGGTCGACCTTCACTCCTCCGTTGCCCACAGCGGGCACGGCGGTGACGTCGGCGGGCTGCCCGAGCAGTCCTGGCTTGCCCTGTCCACCGGCACCTTCAATCTGAAGCCGATCGAGCGCGTGCTGAGCACCGAGCTGGGTCAGAGCCCCGCGATGCACCTCGCCCTCTCGCGTTTGCGGGCCAAGCTGGGGCTCGATCTGTTGCATGACATCCTGCCGGCCCTCGGTCCACTCAAGCTCTCGTTCCAGGGCACCTCGGCGCTCGGCGTGGCCGGCGGGCTGGTCATGCATCCATCAAAGCTCGCGGCCGCGGGTCGTGTCCTGGCCGCAATCCACCGGCTCGTGGCGCGCAGCGCTTCCCTGGCCGTCCAGGGGTCCGCTCACAACTTCACGATCACCAAGCGCGGGCTGCCGATTCCGCGGGTCATCGTCACCGAGACCGGTGGGAAGGTCGTGGTCACCTTCGACGAGAGCCCGGCCCAGGCGCTGGCGCCGCCCGCCCACCTGTCCGCCAGCCCGCGCTTCGCAGCCGCTCGGGCTCAGCTCCCCGCGGGCAGCCGGGTCCCGCTGTTCATCGACTTCCGTGGTCTCGTCCAGCTGCTCCAGGGACTGCCCAACTTCGCGGGCATCCCCCACGACCAGGGCCTCCTGGCGGTGCTGGGGCGGCTCGACTACCTCGTGGTCGGATCAAGCCAGCCACACGGCGATCTCCGGTTGGTGCTCGGCCTGCGCTGAGAGCGCGAGGCGGCCGACGCCCCGGGGCCGACGCCCGGACCGCTACCCCGACTCCAGCCGATCTTTCAGATTGGCCAGCGACTGCTCGTTGCTCTTGCGGATCCCGGCGGCCATGAACGGGGCCAGCAGCTTGAACAGCCCCCCCGGTTGGGGAGCCATCACGAGCTTGACCACCGTGCTCCCGCCCGGACCATCGGACAGATCCCACCAGCCCGCCGGTTGCATCGTGCCCAGCCCGGCCTTCACAGCCGGGCCGCTCCAGGCCAGGTGCGAGCTGGGAACGAACTTCGTCCACTCAAACGACCCCTCGGCCTGGCCCTGGGCCATCGTGTACCGGTACTTGGTCCCGGGCCGGGGAGCGCCGTCGGAAACCTGCTCGACGGTGGCGAATTCCGTCATGTACTCGGGCAGGCGCATGGCGTCCTGCAGGTAAGCGAAAACCTCCGGCCGGGCCCTGGCGACGGATATCTCAGCCTCGACCCTCACAGGACGGGCAGGTAGCGCTCGAGCTCCCATGGGGTGACCTGCACGCGGTACTCCTCCCACTCCTGGCGCTTGATCTCCACGTACCGGTTGAACACGTGCTCGCCCAGCGTGCGCAGCACCAGCTCGGATTCCGCGGTCAGCTCGATCGCCTCGCCCAGGGTCTCCGGAAGCTGCTCAATCCCCAGACGCCGCCGCTCGTCGGTGGAGAGGTGGTAGAGGTTCTTCTCCATCGGCTCGGGAAGCTCGTAGCCGTGCTCGACGCCCTCCAGCCCGGCCTGAAGGAGCGCGGCGAACGTCAGGTACGGGTTGCAGGCCGGGTCCGGGCAACGGAGCTCCATCCGGGTGGCCTGCTCCTTGCCCGGGTGATAGAGCGGGACGCGGACCAGGGCGGAGCGATTGCGCCGGGACCAGGCCACGTACACCGGTGCCTCGTAGCCGGGCACCAGTCGCTTGTATGAGTTGACCCACTGGGCGAAGATCGAGCAGATCTCCCGCGAGTGTCGAAGCTGTCCGGCGATGAAGGCCTTGCCCACGTCGGACAGGAAGTACTCGTCATCGGGGTCGAAGAAGGCGTTGCGCTCGCCCCGGAAGAGCGACTGATGGGTGTGCATCCCGGACCCGTTCTTGCCGAACAGCGGCTTGGGCATGAACGTGGCGTGGAGCCCGTGCTTCATGGCGTATTCCTTGACGGTGATCCGGTACGTCATGCAGTCGTCAGCCATCTTCAGGGCGTCGGCGTAGCGCATGTCGATCTCGTGCTGGCTGGGCCCGACCTCGTGGTGGGCGTACTCGGAGTGGATCCCCAGCTGCTCCAGGGCCAGCACCGTCTCCCGCCGCAGATCCGACCCCGCGTCCAGCGTGGTCAGATCGAAATACCCGCCCTCGTCCAGGACCTCGGTCGAGCGGCTGTCTCGGAAGTAGAAGTACTCGAGCTCGGGGCCCACGTAGTAGTGGTCGAAGCCCATCGCCTGGGCCCGCTCGAGCGCCCGGCGCAGGACGTACCTGGGGTCGCCCTCGTATGGCCGGCGCTCGGGGGTGATGATGTCGCAGAACATCCGGGCCACTCCCTGCTCGGCCGGCCGCCAGGGGAGGCTGGCGAATGTGCTCGGGTCGGGCATGGCGATCATGTCCGACTCCTCGATCGGGTTGAAGCCGGTGATCGAGGAGCCGTCGAAGCCCATCCCGCCCTCAAACGCATCCTCGAGCTCCGTGGCGTTGATGGAGAACGACTTGAGCTGGCCGAGCAGGTCGGAAAACCACAGTCGGATGAAGCGGATGTCCCGCTCCTTGACCGCGGCGATCACGTCCTGCGCGCTGAGGGTCTGGGCGGTGGCCGTCATGGTCGGCCGAACGTTACTTGCTCGATGGGGCGCCGGACCGTACTCTGGCTCACATGCGGGCTTCGCGTCGCTCTGGTGTCGCTCCTGGCGAGCGTTATTGGCGTCTCCGGTGCCAGCGCCCACGGTGCGCTCTGCGGGCCGTCGAAGGCCCGTACGCTGGCGGCTGACTCGGTGGCCCGGGTCTACTCCCAGAGCAAGAAGGTGTTGGGTTGCGCGAAGGGGAGTCACAGCAGCTATGTCCTTGGTTCGACGCCGAATTCGATGGGCGAAGCACGCGTTGGCCCAATCGCCCTGGCCGGGGTCGACGTGGCCTTCGGACGCACGTCCTTCGGCGTGGACATGATCTCAGCTGACGTGCTGGTGGAGAACCTGACCGATGGGCGCGTGCTCCGGAACCGTCCGGCGACATCCGGGAACTTCGGACCTGAAACCGCCCAGCACGTCGACTCGATCGTCGTGAAACCTGACGGCTCGGTGGCCTGGATCGCCGACCATCAACTCCATCATCTCCCACCGAGGCACTACCCAGGTTCGAAAGGCGGACCGAACGTCGCGGACGTTGCTCGACAAGCGGCCCGAGATCAAGGGGGACTCGCTCCGCCTTCCCGGCTCAAAGCCTGAGCTGGATCAACGCCTCCGTTACGAAGACCGCGACGCTGCGGTAGCCGGGGCGTCGGCAGACGCTGCCCGCCGCGCGCCGAGCCACCGGCCGGCCCAGCGCTGGAGCTCCGACAGGGCCGGCTCGAGCTCCTGGCCCATCGGTGACAGGGCATACTCGACCCGCAGGGGCGGCCCGGGGCTGACCGTGCGCTCGACGATCCCGCGCGACTCGAGCTCCTTCATCCGCTCGGACAGCAGCCGGTCCGACAGCTCGGGGACGGCCTGACCGATCTGCGAGAAGCGAAGCGGCCCGTCCATCAGAACGCGCAGGATCGCCCCCGTCCACCGTCGCCCGATCAGCTCCACGGCCTCGTGGTAGAGGGGACAGCAGCCGGTTGCCGGTGCGTCGGCTGTCTCAGCGATGGATCGATCGTGGCTCATACGAAGTCCGAGGGCCGGCCGCCGCCTCGCGGTCAGGCTGCCTTAAGCGTACGGGAGACCTCAGGCGAGCCGTCCACGGGAACCTCACCGGCCACGTTCACCATCGCGGTGAAGCCCTCCAGCGCAGCGGCGGCGATCGCCTCCAGAATCTGCTCGTCATCCCAGCCGGCTTCTCGGGCCTCCTCGTGGAGATGCATCGGGGCCCGGCCCTTGTTCTCCACCAGCGGCTGGAGGTAGCGCAACAGCGCAGCCTCACGCGCGGTCCTTCGAGTTGAACTGGCGGGCCTGGGCCACCTCGTCGATGGCCAGTCCGGCGGCCCGCGCCGTGCGTGAGTGCATGGCGATCCCGGGCTCCGAGTCGTAGTACTCGGCTACAGCCAGGGCGATCCGCTCGAGCGTGGCGAGGGTCAGCTTGCCGTGGCGCAGCTCCGAGCGGAACCGGGCGTAGGCCCTCAGCGCCGCCGGCGAACCGGCCAGCACCCCCAGGAAGTTGGGCAGCTGGCCTCCGGTGGCCAGCGCGCCCCGGAGGACCGGCATCGATCCTTCGGGGGCTGTGAGGTCATCATGGATTTGGAATCTGCTCATTGAGTTCTTCATGGCTACCACCAGGTGGAGGCGGGGTTATGGGTGGGGAGGGGTCCCTTCACTCACGAGGCCCGCTTACGTTTGATAAGCGTACAGAGTGCGGCACTGCCTGACAAGGACGCTGGCCCGGGTGAAGTGTTCCCGCCGGTCGGCGGCCGGGCCTGCTCCTTGTCAGGACAGCACCGTCCCTTTCTCCTTATACGTCGGCGGATAAACGACAGATCACGGGACGTTCTGAAGCCACGTAAGAGCGCGTGGTAGGACTCATAGCAAACGACCGAAATAGCGGCACAAACGGGCCGAAGTGGGACCGAGGACGGAGCCCGGCCACCGGGTACGCGTTTCAGCGGAGGAGGAGGAGGAGGGGAGGAGGAGGAGGAGGAGGAGGAGCGAAGGGAGCGGCGGGCCTAAAAGTGCGAGCTCAGGATGGCGACCACGACGAGCAGAAAGCCCAGCAGCGCAGCCCACATCGCCAGCCTGTCGGGGCTGGAGCCCATGCTCCGGGCCGCGGGCGTCCGCGCCGGTGCGAGGCCCGCGTGCGCTCCGGACGGACTGGAGCGGTAGGGGTCGGCGCCACGTCCCTGGATCCGCACGGTCCGGCGGGTTCCAGGCGGCGGGACGGCCGGGACAGGCGGGGGCTCGGCGATTCGGAGCGTCGGCGCGGTCCCGGTCGGTCGCCCGGTGATCGGGCGGGCTGGGCGGGCCGTGGATGCTCGGCGCCTCCGGCTGGGCACACGGGCGGAGAACGCCTCGTCCCAGACCTCATCCTCTATCCGGACTGCGCTAGCGGCGACCGACGCAGGTCTGCGGGCCATCGTGAACCTTCCTCTTTCTACAGCTGACGGGGTTAGCTGACGGGCTCGCGTCGAAAGGTGACGCTACGCGGAGGCCGCGATTCGCCCCAACTGGTGGGTCCCCCGCTTCCGTTGCTCAGTGCGTGGCGGCGGGAATTAAGCGGTTTGCGCGCGGCATCGTAACACCGCGGACGGACGGAGATGTGCTGGAAGCGGTCGTTTTTCACCCAAGATGGGGGATGAGGCGGGACGGCAGCGCCGGTCGCTACTGCTGGCCGGCCACCCTGGAGACGAACTTCGCCACCTCCTGGGCTTGCTGGCCGGTCAGGATCTGGGCCGGCATCGTCCCCTCACCCAGACAGCTCTCGGACGATTCAGACGCCAACGGCTTCTGAAGGCATCCGTTGGCCACGGTCTTCAGGACCAGGGCGTCCGTGGGCTTGATCACGTCCAGATTCGGCCCCACCTTGCCGACCGCATTGGCCGCGGCCAACGTGTGGCACAGGCCGCAGTGCTGTCCGAACAGCACGCGCCCGGCCTTCTGGCCCGGCGTCAGCTGGATGCCCGCGTACTGGGCGCTGGCGTTGTCGTGGTTGCCGAACAGGAGGACCAGCGGAATGGCGATGCCGAAGGCCAGATACAGGACGGTGAAGCCGACTCCCGCCGCCCGGCGCGCCCCATAGCTCTGGGATTGGAAGGTGGCCCGCGCGCCTCCGAGACCGCCGCGCACGGCGATGAAGAACACGCTGAAGCCCAACAGGAGCCAGAAGGCCACGAACAGCCAGGTTCCGAGCACGGCGGCACCATATCGTGCGCAGGGGCGATCTGGCGGCGCACCCGGTGCTCGGGGCCGAGGATCAGCGGCGGCGCCCGGAAGCGAAACTCATGACCGGCGGTGCCACGGCCCGGAAATCCTCCGCCTCGGCCCGGGCCTCCTGCTCGATCCGCCCGCGGCGAACCTGCTCGTCCAGCATCGAGAAGTCCTTCACGTCAGCCAGGATCTGGTCCGGCGCGGTGATCGAGCCGACCTGGTGGACCAGGACGTTGATCGCCCCACCAGCGGCGGGGTGGCGCTCCAGCCGTCCCTCGACGAGCATCAGAGGCTCGGTCCGGACGATCAGCCGGTGGCGCTCGTAGACCTGGGCCGGGACGATCAGGTTGATCGTCCCGTGCTCGTCTTCAAGCAGGATGAACACGATCCCGTTGGCCGTCCCAGGCCGCTGGCGGGCCACCACCAGCCCGCCCACCCGGATCCGAGCGCCGTGCGGAAGGCCAGTCAGGTCCCGGCTGGTGACCGCATCCTGAGGTAGGCGCTCTCGAAGCAAGGCCAGGGGATGGGTCCGGGTGGTCAGGCCGGTTGACGCATAGTCGGCCAGCATTCCCTCCCACTCGGAGACCTCCCGCAATCGCGGCGGCGCGGGGAGATCCAAGCGGAAGCGCCAGCTGCCGGCCACCGGGAACGCTGCGGCCCGGGAGTGACCACGCCAAGCTGCCACAGGGCGACCCGCCGGCTCGCTCCATCAGCGGCCTGCGCTCCGTCGACCAGCGAGTCGCACGCTCCTGACCAGGCCAGCAGCTCCAGCGACGGGGTCGCCGTCCCCGCGCGTGAGGCCAGGTCCGAGAGGCTGCTGAAGCGGCCCCCGGGCCTGGCGTGCGGCCACCAGCTCCCGGACCTCCTGCTCGCGCACGCCCCGGACATAGCCCAGGCCGATGCGGACGCGTCCCGCCTCGTCCAGCTCACAGTCCGCCTGGCTTTCGTTGACGTCGGGGGCCAGGACCTCGATGCCCCGCCGCTGGGCCTCGTGGACGAGCGCGTCGGGGGGATAGAAGCCCATCGGCTGCTCGTTGAGCAGCGAGCACAGAAACTCAGGGCCATAGTGGACGCGGAGCCAGGTGGATTGGTAGGCCAGCAGGCCGAAGGCCGCGCCGTGGGCCTTGGGGAAGCCGAAGCCGGAAAAGCCCTGGACCATGGAGAACACCCGCTCGGCCATCTCCTCGTCGACCCCGTGCAGGCGGCGAGCGCCGTCCACGAAGCGCTCGTGGTAGGCGGCGATCGCCGCCTCCGAGCGCTTGCGGCTCATGGCCCGCCTGAATCCCTCGGCCTCTCCGACCGAGAACCCGGCGAAGGCGATGGCCACCTCCAGCACCTGGTCTTGGAAGATGATCGTGCCCAGCGTCTCCGAGAGCACCGGCTCCAGCGAGGGGTGCTCATAGGGGACCTGATAGCTGGGATCGGCTCGCAGGCGCTGGAGACGCTCGATGTAAGGATTGACCGCGCCTCCCTGGATCGGTCCCGGCCGCACGATCGCCACCTGGATCGTCAGATCCTGGAGGCTCTCCGGCCGGGTGCGGTACAGCGACTGCATCTGAGCTCGGCTCTCAATCTGGAACACCCCGGTCGTGTCGGCGCTCTGGATGCACTCGTACGTGGCCGGATCGTCATAGGGGATCGTCGAGAGATCGACGTTCACGGCTCGCGTTCGCGCTATGAGATCCACGCAGCGCTCGACGGCCGAGAGCATGCCCAGCCCCAGCAGGTCGATCTTCAGAAAGCCGGCGTCGGAGCAGGAGTCCTTATCCCACTGGACGATCTGCCGGCGATCGGGCTCCGGCGCTCCCGCGGTGAAGGCGGCGGGCACGATCGGGCAGCACTCGAGCAGGGGCCGGGTGGCCACGATCATCCCGCCCGAATGCTGGCTCAGGTGACGCGGAAGCCCATGCGCCTGAGCGGCCAGGCGGGCCAGCCAGGTCCAGCGTCCGGATGAGCCGCGACGACCACTGGCTCTCGCCAGGAGCCAGATCAAAGGCCGTCCTGATGTCCCGATCCACCGTCCGGGCGTCCCAGCCCTCGCTGCCTCGGGCCACCCGCTCGATCTCTCCGGGGGGCAGCCCCAGCGCCTTGCCCAGCTCCCGGATCGCGCCCCGGGCCCGGTATGTGGGAAAGGCAGCCACCAGGGCCGAGCGTTCGCGGCCGTAGCGCTCGTGCACGCGGGGGATCAGCTTTGCCCGAATGTCCCGCGGGAAGTCGAGGTCGATGTCCGGCAGCGAGGTCAGCTCCTCGTTCAGAAAGCGCCCGATCAGCAGCTCGTTGGCGATCGGATCGACGTGGGAGAGCCCGGTCAGGTAGCAGACGATCGAGGACACGCTCGAGCCCCGGCCCCGGCCGGGAGGGAGCAGAGCGCGCGCGCGTGTCGGGCCCCCGGAGCTCCTGGGCCACCTCCCGGGCCAGCTCCAGGAGGTCGTGGTGGAGCAGGAAGAACCCGGGCAGCCCCAGAGCCTCGATGATCCTCAGCTCCTCCTGCAGTCGGGCGCTGGCCTGGTCCCGGATCGGTCCAGGGGCGTGGTCGTAGCGGGCCTGTAGCCGGCTCTGGCAGAGCTCTGAGAGCTTGCGCGTCGCGTCCGCGTCCTCCGCACCCGGATAGCGATAGCCCAGATCGCTTCTCAGGTCGAAGCGCAGCCGGTCGGCCAGGAGCTCGGTCTCGGCCACGGCCTCGGGATGCTCCGCGAAGCGATCCGCCATCGTTTCCGGCGAGGCGAGCACGTGGCTGTGGTTTCCCCGCCGCTGGGGCTCTGAGGCGTCAAGCGTGGTGTGGAGCCGGACGGCGACGAACGCGTCCTGAAGCAGCGCCCGTTCCGGCGCGTGGGCGTGGACATTGCCCGTGGCCACGGTGGCCACGCCGAGCCGCTCGGCCAGCCTCTCCAGGCCGCGGTTGCGCGCCCTGTCTCCCTGGAGGAACGGCCGCTGGAGCTCCACCCGGAGGTTGTCCTGGCCAAAGGCCTCTCGCAGCCGAGCGAGTGTCGCCTCATCCTGGACTCCGCGCAGGGCGCACCCGCTGAGACAGACCAGGCCGGGCGCATGATCCAGAACGGTCCGGAGGGGGACATGGGGATCCGAGGCCGGGCCGGGCTGCTCACGCGTGTGCGCGTGAGCGTGTGTGAGGATGCGACACAGGCTGGACCATCCGTTGGCGTTCTCCACCAGGAGGGTCAGGTGCCGGCCATCGTCAAGATCGATCTCGGCTCCGTGGATCGGCCGCAGGCCCAGGGCCCGGGCGCACACGGCGAACTCCATCGAGCCCGAGACCGTGTTGTGGTCGGTCAGCGCCATCGTCCCGTAGCCCAGCTCCAGGGCACGTGGGACGAGCTCGTCGGGCAGCGACGCCCCATCCAGGAAGGAGAACGCCGAGTGGCAGTGGAGCTCCACGTAGGGCACGAACACATGTTCGCATGAGGGGCGGCGGTTGCATGAGGGCGGCGGTTGCATGGGGGCGGCGGTTGCATGGGGGGCGGCGGTTGCATGGGGGGCGGCGGAGGTTGCGCGCGCCTGGGTCGGAGGGCAGTGTGCTTCCTCTCACACGACTTAGTTATTAGTAACTGCTAAGTTACCAGGAGTGGATTCGTGCCGACCGTTCCTCGTGAAGCCCTCGTGAAGCCGTCACCGCCGCAATCGTCAGAGTCAGGTCAGAAGGAGGCCGCCGTGACTCATACCTCGATCCCTCTCTCCCCCTCGCTGAGCCGCCGCATCTCGACCCTGGTCATCGTCTCGATCGGCCTGTTCATGGTCGTGCTGGACAACCTCGTCGTGAACGTCGCCCTGCCCAGCATCCATCGTGATCTGGGTGCGTCGATCCAGGCGCTGGAGTGGACCGTGAGCGCGTACGTGCTCTCCTATGCCGTGTTCCTCCTGACCGGGGCCGCGCTCGGCGACAGGTTCGGCCGCAAGCGCATGTTCATCGCCGGGATCGCCCTGTTCACCCTCTCATCGGCGGCCGCAGCGGCTGCGCCCACGATCGGCCTTCTGATCGCCGCTCGGGCGACCCAGGGCCTCGGCGCCGCGATCGCCACCCCGCTGACGCTGACCCTTCTGGCCGAGGCCTTTCCACCGAACCGGCGCGGCGTGGCCATCGGAATCTGGTCGGCGATCAGCGGCGTCGCCGTCGCTCTGGGCCCGCTGGTGGGCGGCGCGGTCACCCAGGCCGGCTCATGGCACTGGATCTTCTGGATCAACGTGCCCATCGGCGCGGCGCTGATCCCGCTGGCCTGGCGGCGCCTCAGCGAGAGCCGCGGCCTGTCGGCCGGCTTGACATCGCCGGTCTGGGGCTGAGCTCGGCCGGACTGTTCGGGATCGTCTACGGGCTGGTCCGGGCCCAGTCGATCGGATGGATCCACGCCGAGGTACTGGCCTCGATCGGAGCTGGGGTCGTCCTGGTCCTGGTGTTCATCCGACACGAGCTGCGGACCACCGAGCCGATGCTGCCGATGCGCTTCTTCGCCAGCGCGGCTTCGCCGTGACCAACGTGGTGTCGCTGGCCATGTACTTCGGGATGTTCGGCTCGATCTTCTTCCTCAGCCAGTTCCTCCAGAACGTCCTGGGCAACACGCCTCTGCAGGCCGGGCGTGAAGCTGCTGGCCTGGACCGGGGCGAGCCTGGTCGGTCCCCACTGGCCGGGTACTTCTCCGAGCGGATCGGCAGCCGGCCGTTCATGGTCGCCGGCCTGGCGCTTCAGGCGATCGCCCTCGGTTGGCTGGCCAGCGAGGCCAGCGCGACGCTGAGCTACCCGAGCATGATCATGCCGTTCATCCTGGCCGGCAGCGGATGGCGCTGGTCTTCGCCCCGTCGGCCAACGCCGTGCTGGCCTCGGTGCGGACGAGCGAGGCCGGGCAGGCCTCCGGGGCCACCAACGCCATCCGGGAGCTGGGCGGCGTGCTGGGGATCGCCGTTCTGGCCACCGTGTTCACGGGCGAGGGCGGGTACCACTCCCCGCCGCGTTCCTGAGCGGACTGCGGCCGGCGATGTGGGTCGGAGTGGCGGTGCTGGCCGCCGGAGCCCTGGTGGCGGCCGCGCTGCCGTTCAGCACCAGGGCGTCGGCGGAGACCCAGTGCAGTCGATGAGGCGCGGCCGCGCGAGCTCGCGGTCGCCGCCTGAGACGCCACGTACGATCACGATCACAATGGCCACCGCATCAGCCACAGCCAGCGTCAGCGCGTCCCGGCCAGCGAACGGCGGGACGCGCTGATCGAGAGCGCCGTGCACGAGTTCGCGCGCGGCGGCCTGCACGGCACGCCGGTTGACCGGATAGCTCGGAGCGTCGGGGTGGCCCAGCCCTACGTGTTCGCCCTGTTCGGGAGCAAGCGAGAGCTGTTTCTGGCCGCGGTGGAGCGCGGCTTCGACAGGACGGCCGAGGTCTTCACCGCGGCGGCCGAGGAGTACGACCCGGCCACGGCGCCGCCGGACGTGGACATGCTCAGGGCCATGGGCATCGCCTACCGGAGCTGCTGAGTGAGAACCGCGACTACCTGATGCTCCAGCACCAGGCGTATGCCGCCTGTGATGATCCGGTCATCCGCGACCGGGTCCGTCAGGTGTACGCCAGGTTGATCCAGCACGTGGCTCAGCTCTCCGAGGCCGAACCCGAGCGGATCGACGAGTTCTTCCGCTACGGGATGTGGCTCAACGTGGCCGCCGCGATGGGCGTCGAGGACCTGTCCGCGGGCTGCGAGTGGGTGCGGGCCGAGCAGGAGAACCTAGTCAGGTCGCGCGGCCGGCGCTCGGGGTAGCGCGGGAGCCCGTCGTCCGGGATCTGCTCCCAGGCGCTGCGTAGGCCACGAACTGGCGCGCGCTGGGACGGACCCCGGGGTCGCCGTCGATCGCCCCCAGGCGAACCCCGATCGCCTCGGGGTCGTCGGGGTGGCGGGTGAAGAGCGCCGAGCCGCAGTCGCCGCAGAACCACTTCTCGGCCCCCCCCTCAGGCTTCCAGGCTCGCAGCCGGTCCTCGCCCAGGACGACCCTGAACGAGCCCGGGCACGACCGCCCCGCTGGCCGAGGCGGCGGTCCCGGTCCGGTGCTGGCAGCGGGTGCAGTGGCAATACCGGGCCGAGACCAGGGCTCGGCGATCTCAAACCTGACCGCGCCGCAGCCACAGCCGCCCGTCAGCGCGGGGCTCATCCGGCCTCGCCGCCACCGCTCGCTGGCTCAGGTCGCGCTGCGGGTCGATGCCCCAGCGGCTGGCCACGTGCTCGAGCTGCGTGTCCAGGGCCCAGCGATCGGGCCGCGGCTGGCCCTCGTGCTCCGCACTGGCGCCCTTCAGGGCCATGCAGCCGGTGTTGTCCCCGAGGGACCTGATCTGCTCCACGTCCGCGGGGGTCACCGGAGCTCGGCAGGCAGCGCCGCCAGCTCTGCTCGCTTCTCCTCCACCGGCCGGGCCCCCGGCCCGGCCTCCTGGATCAGCGTGGGCACGACGCAGGCCACGGCCTCGTGGGCCAGATTCCACTGGCAGGCCAGCTGGATCATGCGTCAGGCCCGCCGCTGGGCGACCGGCCGCATCGCGTCCATGCGGCGGCGCCCGTCCTAGACCCAGCCGCCGGCCGGAAGCCGCGGTGGTCGCCGGCGGCGAACTGATGGTCCGGCGGAAGGTCATCGAACAGCAGCCCGCCATAGTCGACCACACGCGTGATCACGTCGACCCCGGCCGTCGCAGCGGCGTCCAGGCAGAGCTCGCCCGGCCACGGCTCGAGCGGGCCGAGGATGATCATCGCCCAGTCGATCAGCGGGCCGAACCGCTCCAGGCAGTGCGATCAGGTCGAGCGTGAAGCCGTTGGCCGGGCCGGGGGCGACGCCGATCAGGCGGGTCAGCCCAGACTCCCGAGCGAGGCCATCCCCTCCCAGACGGCCTCGCTGGTGTAGCCGATGCGGTCCGGGTTGTGGAGGAGCAGGAGATCGAAGCTGTCGATCCCGCACCGCTCAAGGCTCCGCTCGGTGGCCATCCGCAGGTAGTCGGCGTATCGGCACTCCGCGAGCCGGGGTCGGTGAAGCGGGGAAAGCCCCGGGGGCCGTCGCGCTGCCCTGCGTAGAAATCGTGCCCCACCGCGCCCACCACGCAGATCTCGTCCCGCGGGCTTCCGGCGAGGGCTCGGCCGAGCATCTCGTCGGCGGCGCCGTGGCCATAGACGTCGGCGGTGATGACCGTGCGGATGGTCTCGTCGGGAGCGATCAGGCGACAGGAAGCGCTGGTCGTCAAGCGGCTCCCCGAAGTGCATGAAGCGGCCGCCGCTCCAGGTGCCGATCGCGATCGGTCCTGGGTCGAGGTCGGGTGCGGAAGTGGTCACCGCCCCGAGTTCAGGTCTCGGGCTCTCACCGCTGGCGCCACCACCTCCCGCTGGCCAGATCGCAGAACACGACCTCATTGCGTCCGCTGGCCGTGACCACCTCCCAGTAGTGCCGGCGCACAGGGCGGTCGGTCCACCACCGGTCCTCGACCAGCCAGGACTCCCGCACGCTCTCCACCGGCTGGTCGGCCACCTGCAGCGGCCGTCCGTCCTCGGCCGCGTCCACCGCCACGCGTCGGGGAATAGCCAGGCGACGGGGGGAGCTCATCGTGGCGCGTGACCGGACGGGGAGCTCATCCCTCAAACGGCGTCAGCACCATCCGGCGCTCCGGAAGGCGGGAGTCAGGGTCGACCTGGAGGACGCGCAGCGCGCCGTCGGCTCCGGCCACCGCGCGAACCTGGCGGATGGCCTCCCGCAGGCGAGCCTTCCGGGCCGCCGCGGGCTCATCCAGCAGCCCTCGCTGATCGCTGGCGGGTGGACCGAAGCGCTCCACCGACAGGCGCAGCTGCTCGGCCGGAGCGGGGATCGGCGTCCAGCCGCGGTGCCGTGGCCAGGCGGATCCGGATCCGGTCGGCCAGCGCCTCCCGGAACACCACCTGCTCCCGCCAGGTGCCCGCCCTGCTCGACCAGGACGGCGCAGAGGACAACGGCTCGCAGGGTGCGGCCCCGCCGCTCGCGACGGGCCAGCAGCCGGTCAATCAACAGCTCCAGCGCGCTCTCGAGCTGCGGGCCCGAGGCCGCCTCGGGCAGTTCGAGCGATTCGCGCACCAGCTCGGCAGCGGCCCGGGGGCGGAGCACTCCGTCGCCACCGATGGCCAGCTGGTGGGCGAGCAGGCCCTCTGAGCCGAAGCGATCAGCCAGCGCAGCGGTCGGCACCTGGGTCAGCTCGCCCAGCGTCCGGATACCCAGTCGCTCCATGCCTCGGGCAGGCTGGCCAGCGCGGGACGAGCCCTCAGCAGGGCCACTGGCATGGAGGCCAGGAAGGCCTGGCCTCGGCCTGGCCGCCGGAGACGATCACCGGCCGGCGCACCCGGGCTCGGGTGGCCGCGGCCACGGCGGCGAAGCGGGAGCGGGCCACTCCGTAGCGTGCCGGCCGGGCGGCAGAGCGCGGCGAGCCGCCTTCAGCACTCCCTCGATTCCTCCGTACAGCCGCAGCAGGCCGCGGGCCTCAGAGCAGGCCAGACCGGGACGCTCGGGCTCGACCGCTGCCCCGATCGACTCGAGCCGGACGAGTACCCGCTCCCAGCCATCGGCCACGCCACCGGGATCCGGCGGGACCAGCGTCAACCGCGGGCAGCGGGCCAGCGCCTCGCCCAGGCGCATACCGGGGTGGACGCCAAAGGCCTCGGCGGCCAGCGAGACCTCCCCCACCATCTGCGTCCCGCCGGGCTCAGGAGCCAGCGCCGCCGGAGCCTGGAGCAGCTCCGTCCGACTGCCTGGGGCAACGATGAGTTAAAGCGCGGGAGCAGAGCACAGACGATCGGCATGACGAACATATGTTCGCACGCCGATCGGCTGGCGTCAAGCGCTCTACCGTGGTGAGTGCGGCCTCACCTATACCCGCGGGCATGGCGCAGGCCAGGACAGTTCACCGAGACTGGGACCTCGGCCTCCGATGCCCGCAGACGCTGTGGGTTTGCCGCAGATTGGCGGCGGACGATGTGTCCGTGGCGCGACCTGCGTCCCCAGGCCGGCCTGATCGCGCACGGGGCAGGCACCTGCCCGAACGGAGCGGGCAAGCAAAGAGCACTGCCGGGCGACCTGCGAGCACCTGCCGTTGCACCGGGCAAGCGCGGTCGGGGATGGGGCGGGAGGCAGGGCGGAGCCTGGCCGCGAACCAGGCGAGGCGGACGGACAGCGACCGCCTGGCCCAGCCGCCGGTCGGGATCACCAGAACTGGATTGCCGGAATCTGACGGGGTCGAACCGCGCGCGCGCGAGCATCTGGCCCTCGATCTCTGACGGCGTACACCCTGACCCCTGGGGGCGGCGCGCCCCTGAGCCTGGCCCAACGCCGGTTCGGGCAGCCGGACATAACCTGGACGACCCGGGCCCGATACCCGAGCGAGGCCAGCCTGGCATTTGCCTGGCGGGATCCCGGCGAAGCGTCGGATCGAGACGGTGATCGAGCCGTCGTTGTTCTTTGTCACGGCGAAGGCGGGTGAGGTGCCAGCGGTGCCCACAAGCAGGGCCGCGGCCGTCCCTGCGGCCGCCAGCCCAAGCCCAGTCCCGACGACCATCCGAGGTCGGCGCCGGGACCTGGCGGGGGGAAGTGGCAACTGGCTCAGATCGGCCCCATGTGCTCGGACGAGGTCCGACCACAGGCGGTCCTTGAAGCGGCTCATCATCAATTCTCCCTTCTCAGCCGGGCCCGAGCCCGGGACAGACGCTGGCGAAGCGCGACGCCGGAGACCTCCAGCGCGGCAGCGGCCTCCTTGGGTGTGAATCCGGCCACATCGACCAGCTCAACCGCGATCCGTTCGAGCTCGGGCAGTCGCGAGCAGCGTTCCATCAACCTGCGACCGTCCCGCTCGGCATCGATCCTGGCGGCTAGCTCCTCCACCTCGTCGGTGTCCAACGGCCGGCGGCCCGCCAAGCGGGCGACGGCCGCTCGGCCGCCGGCGATCTGCTCGCAGTACCCCGCGTATACGCGGGCGGCGATACCAAACACCCAGGCCCGAGGCGAGCCCCGGGCCGGGTCAAAGCTGGCAATCCCGCAGCCGCCCTGACGAACGTCTCCGAGGTCAGATCGGCCACCGTCTGGGGCTCGGCGCAGCGGCGGGCGAAGTAGGCCATCACCACGTCAACCTGGCCGCGGTATACCTGCTCGAACTCGACCAGTCCCGCACCCGAACTCGAGTCGATGACCGTCAGGTTCGAGGCGCTGCGCCCATGGCTCACAGACTGAGCACGGTTCCGATCGGTCCTCGTCAGCTCGGGGCGCGGTGCCGGACTCATCTGCTCTTAGTTGCCGAATCGGGCCACCTGTGACATCGATTGTTCCGCGGGAGCATCAATCGCCTTGGTCAGATCGTCGAGTGCTCGCTGGGCCCGGTCGCGTTCACGCACTGCGTGATCAAGCGCCCGTTGGGCCTCCGACAGCGCCGCCTCAGCGTCGCGGAGCCCGGCTGACGCGTTTCGGCGCAGCTCTGCCTGAGCTGCCGCCTTGCGAGCAGCGGCCGCCTCGGCGGCCCGCTTCTTCGGATCGACCTTCCCGGCCGACCTGGATGGAGCGGCCGACCCGGCGCCCAGCGAACCCAGGCCGACCTGACGGAGCTCGCGCTCCAGGCAGCCGGCGCTGACCTGGGCCCGGGCGTCCTCGTCCAGGGTCGCGGCGTGAAGCGTCTCCCTCACCTCCTCCAGCCGGGCCGCCGACAGCTCGACACCGCCCGCGCTCAGCAGACCCCGGGCGCGGTCCACGAGTGCGTCGACGGCGGCCCGCTCCGCCTCCACGGCCTGGCGGAGAGACCCAGGATCTCCACCCCCGGCCAGCAGGTCGGCCTGGACTCGCACCAGCGCATCGCCGGCCTTGAACATCGCGTCGATCTCGCGCCTCTGTGTCCGGACGAGCTGGTTGACCGCCCACGCAGCCACCGACGGCTTGCGCAGCTTCGCCACCCGAGCCGCCTCCTCGCGCTCCCCAGATCCGCGAAGCTCCTTGGCCAGCGCGTTGCGCTCCCCGGTGAACCGCTCGAACGGCAGGCCGTAGAGGTCGCTGGGATTCATCGCCATCGTCAGGCCCGCCCGGCCCGGAGCTCGTCGCCGACCGCGATCTGGCCGTCCTGGAGGATGTCCGCCCGTAGACCGCCTCGATGGACCAGGGCCCGGAGCACCGGACGGGAGGCGTAGCGCTGGGCCACGGTGCAGGGCTCGCACAGCCGCATCCCCCGACACGGCAACGCGCCGATCGTGAAGTCGACCCCGACCAGTGCGTTCAGGTCAATGCCGCGGGTGACGAGATTGCGCCGGTGCTCGTCCGCGGCCAATGGAGGATCGAAGGACTGGCAGACCTCGGCCTCAATCAGCGTCAGGGCGCTTCCCGGAAGGCCGGAAGGAAAGGTCCCGCGGCCGGTTACGTGTCGGTCATCCTGGAGCCCGCGTCCGGCCAGCGCCCAGACGCGTTCCAGCGATCGCGTCGGCTCCCCGGCCGAGGGCGAGACGAAGATGCCCTCGATCCTGCCAGCGCTCACCGGTACCGCCAGCGCCTTGGGTCGAGCCAGCGCGATATCCGCCGCGGCGATCAGAAACCCGTCCTCAATCCATTCCGGATCGACTCGGGCCGCGGCCGAGGCGACCCGGCCAGGATCACCTTGGAGCGGGTCCCAAACAACGCCCGATGGGATCCCGAACATGACCACGCACCTGCGCTCGGTCGCCCCCGGGACGCGGACCCGGGCGATCCATGGCCCGGGCCAGGAGAACGTGCGCGGGATCGGCGATCGCCACGATCCCGAGGCCGAACCCACCCAGCCACCGGGAGATGGTCAGGCTCAGCGCCGGGTCCTCGTGTCGCGACGGCCGGGGAACGGCGTCCAGCGGCAGCTCGAGCACGGTGGCCACGCAGGCCGCGAACGACGCCCACTCGATGGGCCCCGGATCAGGTGCTAGGCGGACCTCTTTGATGGCCTCACGGTACCCGGTGCCGCCAGCAGAAACGGGGTCGCCACCGGCGCTTCGCGCCCGGCCCATGGTGATACGGTGGCCTTGAGATGGCGCCGCCGAACCCGCTCGATCTGGCCGCGGAGGGCTTCCGGACCCTTCAGGCGTTCGGGCGGCGGATCCCGATTGGCGGAGGCGTGTTGGCGCCGTCGCTGGACGACGCGGTCAGCGGGCGCGTGGTGCTCATCACCGGCGCCTCGTCGGGCATCGGCCGGGCCGCCGCGCTGAAGGTCGGCGAGGCTGGGGGGATCGTCCTGCTGGTGGCCCGGACCAAGGAGAAGCTCGACGAGCTGGCCGACGAGATCGATCAGCTTGGTGGAGTGGCCTACTCGCATCCCTGCGACCTGAGCGACGTGGACGACATCGATCGGATGGCGAGCGAGGTCATCGAGCAACACGAGGCCGTGGACATCCTGATCAACAACGCCGGCAAGTCGATCCGGCGCTCGGTGGACAGGAGCTATGACCGGTTTCACGACTACCAGCGGACGATGCAGCTCAACTACTTCGGTCCGGTGAAGCTGATCCTGGACGTGCTGCCATTGATGCGGGCCCGCAAGCGTGGGCACATCATCAACATCTCGACGATCGGCCTGCAGGTCAACACGCCCCGGTTCGCCGCCTACGTCGCCTCCAAGGCGGCGCTGGATGCTTTCTCGCGTTCGATGGCCTCGGAGGTGATCTCAGATGGGGTGCACGTGACCACGATCTACATGCCGCTGGTCCGGACGCCGATGATCGCGCCAACCAAGCACTACGACCGCTTCCCGACGCTGACTCCGGACGAGGCCGCCGGAATGATCACGGATGCGATCCGCAAGCGCCCCAAGCGGATGGCCACGACCTTGGGGAACCTCGGCCAGCTCACGTACGCGATCGCGCCGGGAGCGCAGGACCTGGTGGCCAGCCAGGCGTACAACATGTTTCCTGAGGGAGGGGGCGACGGGGCGAAGCCCAAGACCGAGGACGAGCCCTCGCCCGAGCAGCGGGCCTTCGTCCGGGCGACGCGGGGCGTGCACTGGTGAGTTTCCAACCCCCCGCCGCGCGCTGAGAACCGCCGTGGAGCTCGACGGCATCCATCACGTGACCGCGATCACGGCGGACGCCCAGAGCAACCTCGACTTCTACGCCGGCGTGCTCGGCCTGCGGCTGGTCAAGAAGTCGGTCAACCAGGACGACACGTCGGTCTACCACCTGTTCTACGCCGACGAGACCGGCGACCCGGGATCTGACATCACGTTCTTCGAGTACCCCGGAATCGCCCGGGGCCGGGCCGGGGCCGGGATGATCCACCGCGTCGTCTTCCGCGTGGCCAGCCGGGAGGCGCTCGATTTCTGGATCGAGCGGCTGGGACACCCGGCCTGACCGTTCAGGACCACGAGGACGCGATCGTGTTCGACGACCCCGAGGGCCTGACGCTCGAGCTGCGCGAGGAGCATGTGCCCGACGCACCGCTGATCGCCAAGCACCCCGAGATCCCGTCCGAGCTCGCCCTCCAGGGGCTCCATGCCGTGCGGGCGTACGCGGGCGACCCCGACCGCAGCCTCCCGCTGCTCCGCGAAGGCCTCAACTTCTCAGATCCGCAGGACGTCGGCCCGGGCGGGAAGATCCGGTCGTTCGAGGTCCGCGGCGAGCACCGGGGAGGGTCGTACCTGCTCGAGCCGGCGCCGGAGGCGACGGGTCTTCAGGGTGCGGGCACCGTCCACCACGTCGCTTTCGCCTCACCGCCCGAAGAGCACGAGGCCTGGCGCGAGACCGTGATCGCCCACGGCGGCCACCCGACGCCGATCATCGACCGGTTCTACTTCCGCAGTATCTACTTCCGCGAGCCCTCAGGCGTGCTGTTTGAGATCGCCACAATCGGCCCCGGCTTCGACGTCGACGAGCCGGCTGACGAGCTGGGGACCAAGCTCTCGCTGACCCCGCAGTTCGAGCATCTGCGTGACCAAATCGAGCCCCACCTGACGGCGCTGCGCAACCCGCGCGACAGCTGGATCCGGCAGCCCTAGGTTCGCGGCGGTCCGTCGCGGAGCGGCCTCAGACGTTCACGCCGGCGTCGTGCAAGAGCCGGCCGAGTGAGACGGCGTGAAGGTGCTCGGATTGGAGCAACGGGCAGAGACGATTCATGATCCGCAGGACGTCGCTCGCGGTGGAGGCGTTGATCTCAATCACCTCGCCCGTCCGGAGCCTGCCGATCACGTCCCTGGAGTGGGCCAGGCGCAATGCGCCGCCGACCAGACGCCCACCAGCGCCGTGGGCCAGCACCCACTGACCGATGCTGGGCCCGCTCGAGGCGTAGATGAAGTCGTGCTGGCGATACACGCCGAGCGGCGCCGTCAGCCGGTGGAGCTGGTCGCCGGTCTCCAGCCAGCGCCACAGACCGCCGCCTCCGAGGCGGGGGATGGCCTGGTCGCCTGGGTACAGGACCCTCAGCTCGGACGCGGTCGGGGCCCGATTGACGGCGAATGAGGCGTCGACGCCTCGCCGGCGCAGCGTGGAGGCCAGCGCCGGGATCTCGGTCGCCGGCGCATCGACGAGCAGCCCGACCTCCGGTCGGCTTGTCGTCACCGAGGTGACGGGCCGCATGTGGGCGAGGTGGGACACCAGGCTGTAGGAGGCCCCGGAGGTCAGGGTCCAGGCGGCCACCAGGACCGCCGCCGTGGTACCGGTCAGCGCCCGTCCCAGCCGAAGGCGCCAGCGGTGCATCGGGATTACGCGCCGCTCGTTTGACAGCATCAGCGAGGCCGTGGACGGGCGGCGGGCGAAGGACGGATCGGGCTCTGGGCGATGGGCCAGCGCCCGCTGGAGCGCGGGAGCCAGGTCGTCCTCAGAGCGGGCCACCTGGGCCAGCCCGAACCGCACGAGCGCCCGGTTGCTGGCCTGGACGTGCCCGTACCCGAAGCCGTAGGAGATCACCGGGCAACCCCGGATGATGGCCTCCAGCACGGTCAATCCGGCGCTGGAATGGATCAGCGCGTCGCTGGCCGCCAGGACGTCGCCCATCCGGTCGGTGAAGCCCATCAGCCGCAGCCGGGGCTCGTCTCCCAAGCGCTTGGCCACACGGGCCCGGAGCTGGTCGTTGCGACCGCACAGGCACAGGACGACGGCGTCTGGGACCTCAAGCGCTGCTCGGGTCGCCCCCAGGAGGTCTCCCACTCCCCACCCGCCGCCGGAGACGGCGATCACCTTGCCCTCGGCGGGCAGTCCCAGGGCCCGCCTGGCGTCGGCCCGCGAGCGGGCGGCCAGGAAGGCCGGCGACGTGGGCGGCTTGGCCCAGACGACGCTCCCACGCCCGGCGATCCGTTCGACCTCCTCGGCGGACTCGGGATGGGTGATGAAGTGGAGGTCGATTCCGGGGTGGGCCCAGAAGTGCAGCCCGGCCAGGTCGGTGATCGAGGAGTAGCACGGAACGTCCAGGCGCCCGCGACGACGAAGCTGACCGAGCAGTGAGGTGACTCCGGGATATGTGGACAGGATCAGGTCCGGGTCGTGCGCCCGGATCAGCCTCATCAGGCCGCGGCGGCCGAACATCCACAGCAGCCGGGAGGACAGCCAGCGCGCCGGCCAGAAGTTCATGAACAGCCTGTATTGGAGGTCGAACAGCCAGGGCACCCAACGGAACATGAAGGCCGAGTTCTCCCGCAGCGTCTTGGTCAGGACCACGCCCATGGCCGGCAGGCCATTGACGATCGAGATCTGCGCGTCCGGGTCCTCGTCCTTGAGCTCGCGGGCCACCGCCCGAGCGGGCAGATCGTGCCCCTCGCCGATGTCGGCGGAGATGATCAGAATCTGACGCGGCTTGGCCTCGGCATCCGGCTCCCCGGCCGGGATCATGGCCCGCTCCCTCGAATTCGGCCTTGTGTTTTTCCGGCTCCAGCCGCCAGTCGACGTACTTGCGCACGCCCTCGGGGAACGGAGTGGCCGCGGTCCAGCTCAGCTCGCGCCGGCCCGCTCGCTGCTCACCACCTTGCCGCCGAAGTCACCCGCCCGGGCCTCGGTGTAGACGATTTCGACCTCGCCCATGATCGTACTTGACGTTCTCAGCGATCTGCTTGATCGTCACGCTTTCGTCGCTGGCCAGGTTGTAGACCCGGTTCGTGGCGCACGTCCGCCAACGACACGGCAACGCCCTCGGCCAGGTCCTCCACGTACACGAAGCGCCGGGACTGGCTGCCGTCGCCCGCCAGCGTCAGCGGCTCGCCACGCAGCGCCTTGCCGACGAACGCCGGGATCACCGCCGCCTCGCGGGCGCGAGGGCCATAGGGGATTCCAAAGCGGAGGATCGTGAAAGTCGATTCCGTAGAGCTCCTGGTAGGCCTTGCAGTAGAGCTCGCCGGCCAGCTTTGTGCTCGTGTACAGATGGCTCGGAGCGGGGAGCAGCGTGTCCTCGTCGACCTCGTCCGGGAACGCAGTCTGAGTACACCCAGATCGTCGAGGCGTAGACGATCCTCTTGACGGCGGCGCGCCGGGCCGCCTCCAGCACGGCCACCGTACCCCGGGCGTTGACCTGCTCGGCGTCTTCGGGGGAGGCATGGACGTCGTTGACGTCGGCCACGGCGGCCAGGTGGGCGACCGCGTCACAGCTGTGTAGGGCCCGCTCCAGGGCCTCCCGGTCGGTGATCGACCCCAGCACCGTGTCCACCGTGCCGGGCTGGTGCCACGGGGAGGGCCGGAGGTCGTAGATCACCGGCTGGTGGCCGTGGGCCAGCAGCCGATCCACCACGTGCGAGCCGATGAAGCCGGAGCCACCGGTGACGAGGACTCTCACGACCTCACCTCTCCGAGGGCGCGGGGCGGTAGTAGAGGGGAACGCATGAGTGGTTGCGAGCTACCCAATCGGTGTTCGGCAGGGGTACATCATGCCCCATGATCCGGTGGCAAGGCTCGTCGTAGACGCGTCCCGTGGAACGCTCGAGCCAGTCGAACACGATGTACTTGTAGAGGCCCGAGACCATGCCCTCAGGCAGAGCCAGGCGGGACGGATACGCCGGGTCGAGTTGGGCCCGGGCGACCTCGTTCTTCCAGGCCACGATTTCCTGGAGCCGCTCGATCTGGACCAGGCCGAGCGCGGCGGCGAATTCGCTCATGCGGAAGTTCAGGCCGGGCACCGCGTAGTCGGGCTTGCCGTAGTTGCGAAACGCCCGCGCGTGCTCGACCACCTCTGGGCGCCGGGAGACAAGCACGCCCCCCTCCCCGGTCGAGATCGTCTTGGTGGCGTACAGGGAATAGATCCCAGCATCGCCCCAGGTGCCGGCATGGCGCCCGTGCCACGACGCGCCGTGGGCGTGGGCGCAGTCCTCGATCAGGAAGATGTCGTTGTCCCGGCAATAGGCGGCGATCTGCTCGGCCTCAAAGGCGATGTGCCCGCCGATGTGGACCAGGATGGCGGCGCGGGGCCGATGCCGCTCGGCCTGAGCCTGGAAGTGGTCCAGCGACATGCACAGGTCGTGCCGGTTGCAGTCGACGAACTCGACGGTGGCGCCGGCGTGGAGCGCGGCCAACGGCGTGGCCATGAAGGTGTTGGACGGGCACAGCACGGTGGCGCCTGCGACCTCTGCGAACGAGAGCGCCGCCAAGGCCCCGCCGGCCCAACTGGACAGGGCCACGGCCGGGGCGTCGTTCCACTCTTCCCAGGTCGATTCGAACCGGCGCACGAGCTCGGCCTCGGTCCAGCGCTCGGAGTCCAGGATCTGGTCGATCAGCTCGTGCAGGCGCTCACGATCGCGGTGGTCAAACCCGATCGCGAACGAGGAGAAGTCGGAAGCGATATCGCTAGCGGTGGTCATTTGGTTGTGCACCCTGGCAGCCACGGGAACGTCCATGGCCCCTACCGGCGCGCGGTGTCCTCGGCCGTGCTCGGCGAGCCTGCTGGGCAGTCAGAAGCGCTCGCAAGCGTGTCAAACAGCCAGGACGGTAGCGACTCTACGCCCTTTCGGGGGACCCGTCGGACTCTTTTCAGCCCGGCGGGTTTGGATTCTCGCCCGGGCCGGCGGGGCCAGGCGCCACCCTGGCGCCTGGCCAGCGGATACGGCCGCGTGGGCGCGCCGTCCGTAGGGGGGCCCCCGTCCGGCGATCCGGGCTGCGGGTCCGCCGCGGCCGGGCGCCGGGCCGCCTGGCGTGAAGCCGCGGCCGTGGCCACGTCGCCGGGATAGCTCACGCGGGCCCGGTACAGGACCACACCCGCCGCCACCAGCGAGACGAGCATGACCAGGAAGGTGACCTCCAAACCCAGGCCGGTTCCCGGTTTGACCGCGGTCTTGAACACATGCCTGGTCCCGATCGGAGCCCCGTGAACGGCGAAACCGGCCACCAGTTGGCTGAGACCTCCGAACAGAAGCGGAGCCACGCCCTGGGCCACCGAGCGGACGAACGTGCGCACGCTCTCGGCCCGTCCCCACAGCCCGGCGGGGACGATGTCCAGACGCGCGGCCTGCAGCGGCGGGTTGGCGGCCGAGATCAGCGCGGCGCCGGCCACGTCAAACCACAGCGCGGGGGTGAGACTGCTGGACACGAAGCCCGGGATCAGGAGGGCGGCTGCGGCCAGGTAACAGACCGCCGGGACCACCACCCGGGCGGACAGGTTCCCCCGGCGGAGCATCATGTCGGTACGCGCCCGCTGACCAGCGTGCCCACCAGAGCGCCTCCGACGAGCAGGGCCAGGGCGAGTTCGGCCGTGGCCTGGCCGACCCCGTAGTGGCTGACCACGAACTTCAGCACGAACGTCTGAAGTCCGGAGAAGAAGAAGTACCCCAGCGATGAGCCGACGATCATCAGGACGTTGCTGGGAATCGAGAGCAGGTATTTGACGGCCTGTATCAGCCCCATGTGCTGGGGTCCTGGTCGAGCACAGCCTGCGATTCGGCCGCGCGCCCAGCGCTCCGCGGCCTCTCGGGCCAGCTCGTCCTCGTGGACCTCCTCGGCTTGATCGTCGGGGTCCTCGGCGGCGAGCGTCCGCTCGGCGACGGGCCGCGTCGACGGCCTGTCCGAGATCGACCACCCCGGCTCAAGCCGGCTCTGCCCGCCTCGGAGCGGCTCGGGCACCGTCCGCCAGAGCTCCCGGGCCAGGAAGAAGCCGGGAATGGCCAGGAGGATAAACGCCACCCGCCAGTCGATCAGGCTGGCCACCGAACCGCTCACGATAAATCCCACAGCCGTTCCGGACCTCGCCGCCCAGGATGTACGCGTACACCCGGCCGCGTCTTGGCCGGGAAGTAGTCGCCGGTCAGCGACGCGATCGCCGGCCCGGCCGTCGCCGCCACGGCGCCCAGCGCCAGCCGGGTGAGCAGCAGGCCCGAGTAACTGC